>NZ_JBICXM010000003.1:230953-691392 GCF_043200235.1 Streptomyces sp. NPDC048441 | reverse complement strand
TGTTTCTTTTATACTGTGTTTCTGTGTTTCGTTCTTGCGTTTCCGACTCTATCAGACTCTTTCGTGTCCGATTTCCTCGGTGCCTTTCCGGTTCCCGCTCCGGCCTTTCGACTTTCGCGTTTCCCTTTCCGGCGAGCCCGACTCTACCAGATCCTTTCGGGCCTGATTCCCAGTCAGCGGGGCTTGTCTTCCCGGCTGTTGGGCCGTTCCGACGAGTGAGACTTTAGCGGAATCCTCGCTCCCGACCTAATCGGGGCGTTCTTTCGAACGCGGATTCCTCATTTCGCAAATGCGCATGAAAACGAGCTGATGACGGGTCATCGGAGATGACACGGCTTCGATCGTTTGAATGGTTCTTGCGGAATGGCTGCCCGGGGACCGACCAGGGGTCGACGCTCACGTCGGGCAACTCGGAGAACACTACGTACGGGCTCAGGGCGTGTCAACCCGGGTACAGGCTGCCCTCTGAGAGCTACTGTAGGAGGCGTGACTACGCATGCGCACACCCAGCTGTGGTGGGCCGCCTGACGGCGGCCGTACATACGCATGTACTCAACGGCCGCCGACTCGGCGGCCGTTTCTTGTTTCTCCCCCTGGAGGATCCGGACCCGGTCGTCGGGCCGGCGGGTCTGATCAGGAGGCGGAGAGATGACGAGGATCTTCAGCGGGATCAAGCCGACAGGGCATCTGACCCTGGGGAACTACCTGGGCGCCGTACGCCAGTGGGCAGAAGTTGATCAGCACCGCGCCGAGTCGCTGTTCAGCATCGTCGATCTGCATGCCCTGACCGTGGATCACGATCCCGGTCGGGTGCGCAGGCTCAGTCGGCAGGCGGCGACGCTGTTGCTTGCGTCGGGGATCGATCCGGAGCGGGCCACCGTGTTCGTCCAGAGTCATGTGGACGAACACGCCCGGCTCTCGTATCTGCTCGAGTGCGTCGCGACGGACGGCGAGATGCGGCGGATGGTGCAGTACAAGGAGAAGTCCGCGCGGGAGCGGGCCCGGGGCGGCAGTGTGCGGCTCTCGCTGCTCACCTATCCCGTGCTGATGGCGGCGGACATCCTCGCGTACGGGGCGGACCAGGTGCCGGTCGGGGACGACCAGGTGCAGCACGTCGAGCTCACCCGGGATCTGGCGGTGCGGTTCAACCAGCGGTACGGCCATACGTTCGTGGTGCCGCGGGCCACGTATCCGAAGGTGGCGGCCAGAGTCATGGATCTGCAGGATCCGACGTCGAAGATGGGGAAGTCCGGCGATGCCGGGGCGGGGATCGTCTATCTGCTCGACGAGCCGGACGTGGTGCGGAAGAAGATCATGCGCGCTGTCACCGACAGCGGGAGCGAGGTCGAGTACGACCGCGAGGCCAAGCCGGGGATCTCGAATCTGCTGGAGATCCTCGCGTCTTGTGAGGATGGGAACCCAGAGAGCTTGGGCGGTGCGTATGAATCGTACGGAGCTTTGAAGAAGGACACCGCTGACGCCGTGGTGGAGGTGCTCAGGCCCATGCAGGAGAAGCACAAGGAGCTGGTTGCCGATCCCGCGTATGTGGAGGAGGTGTTGCGGCAGGGCGCCGAGCGGGCCAGGGAGATGGCGAAGCCCACGGTGGACATCGCCTATCGCGCGATCGGTCTGCTGCCGCCGGTGAACGAGGCCGGGTAGGGGGAGAGGAAGAGAGGGCCGGGGGCCACACGCCCCCGGCGGCGGGGTCAGGTGTTGTTGCCGGAGGCCAGTTCGCGGCTGCGGTCGCGGGCGGCTTCGAGGGCGGCGATGAGGGCTGCTCGTACGCCGTGGTTCTCGAGTTCGCGGATGGCGTTGATGGTGGTGCCTGCCGGGGACGTGACGTTCTCGCGGAGCTTGACCGGGTGTTCGCCGCTGTCGCGGAGCATCACGGCTGCGCCGATCGCGGCCTGGACGATCAGGTCGTGGGCCTTGTCGCGGGGCAGGCCGAGGAGGATGCCCGCGTCGGTCATGGCCTCGACCAGGTAGAAGAAGTACGCCGGTCCTGAGCCGGAGAGGGCCGTGCAGGCGTCCTGCTGCGTCTCGGGAACGCGCAGGGTCTTGCCGACGGCGCCGAAGATCGCCTCGGCGTGGGCGAGGTGGGCGGCTGTGGCCTTGCTGCCCGCGGAGATGACGGACATGCCTTCGTCCACGAGGACCGGGGTGTTGGGCATGACGCGGACGACAGGGGTGCCGTCGGCGAGGCGTTCCTCGATGAAGGAGGTGGTGATGCCGGCGGCGGCGCTGATGACCAGGCGGTCGGGGGCGACGTGCGGGGCGAGCTCGTCGAGGAGGCGGCCCATGTCCTGCGGCTTGACGGCGAGGATGAGGGTGTCGGCCTGCTTGGCGGCTTCGGCGTTGCTGACGGGGTCGACGCCGTAGCGGGTGCGGAGTTCCGCGGCGCGCTCGGAGCGGCGGGTGGTGACCAGGAGGTCGGCGGGGGCCCAGCCGGCCCGGATCATTCCGCTGAGGAGGGCTTCGCCGATCTTGCCGGTGCCGAGGACTGCGACGGGCTGGGGCATGTGTGGGTCACCCTCCGGGTGCGGTTCTGCGGGGGTCGTTCTGGTCTGGTCATCCTCGCATTGGTGGGTCAGGCCGTGCGGCGGCGGAGGGTGGCGGCGCCCAGGGCGAGGACGAGTACGGCACAGGCGGCGACGATGACGGCGTCGCGTACGAAGTCGCCGGTGATGGAGGGGTTGCGGAGGACCTCGTTCATGCCGTCGACGGCGTACGACATGGGGAGGACGTTCGAGATCGATTCGAGGACGGGCTGCATCTGGTCGCGCGGGGTGAACAGGCCGCAGAGGAGGAGCTGGGGGAAGATCACGGCCGGCATGAACTGGACGGCCTGGTACTCGGAGGCCGCGAAGGCGGAGACGAAGAGGCCCAGTGCCGTGCCGAGCAGGGCGTCGAGGAGGGCGACCAGGAGCAGCAGCCAGGCGGAGCCTGTGACGTCGAGGCCGAGGGCCCACAGGGCGAGGCCGGTGGCGAGGATGGACTGGATGACGGCGAGGAAGCCGAAGGCGAGGGCGTAGCCCGCGATGAGGTCGCCCTTGGCGAGGGGCATCGCGAGGAGGCGTTCGAGGGTGCCGGATGTGCGTTCGCGGAGGGTGGCGATGGAGGTCACCAGGAACATCGTGATGAGGGGGAAGATGCCGAGGAGCGAGGCGCCGATGGAGTCGAAGGTCGCCGGGCTGCCATCGAACACGTAGCGCAGGAGCAGCAGCATCACGCAGGGGACGAGCAGCATCAGCGCGATGGAGCGGGGGTCGTGGCGGAGCTGCCGCAGGACGCGGGCCGCGGTGGCGAGGGTGCGGTGGGCGTTCATCGGGGGCTCCTGGTGGGGGTCTCGGGGCCGGTGCTGTGCCGGCCTGCGTTTGCCTCGTCCACCAGGCGGAGGAAGGCCTCTTCGACGGTTGCGCGGGCTGTGCGGGTGCGCAGGGCATCCGGGGTGTCGTCGGCCAGGATTTCGCCTTCGCGCATGAGGAGGAGGCGGTGGCAGCGTTCGGCCTCGTCCATGACGTGCGAGGAGACGAGGATCGTGGCGCCCCGGTCGGCGGCGATGGTGTGGAAGAGGTTCCACAGGTCGCGGCGGAGTACGGGGTCGAGGCCGACGGTGGGTTCGTCGAGCACGAGGAGTTCCGGGGCGCCGAGCAGGGCTACGGCGAGGGAGACGCGGCTGCGTTGTCCTCCGGAGAGGTTGCCCGCGAGGGAGTCGGCGTGGGTCGTCAGGTCGACGTCGGTGATGGCTCGGTCGACGTGGTCGTGGCGGCGTTGGGCGGCGGGGCCGCGGCCGGGGTCGAGGACGGCGGCGAAGTAGTCCAGGTTCTGGCGGACGGTCAGGTCGTCGTAGACGGAGGGGTCCTGGGTGACGTAGCCGATGCGGGAGCGGAGGCTGGGTGATCCGGCCGGCTGGTCCAGGACCTTCAGGGTGCCGGTGACCTTGGCCTGGGTACCGACCGCTGCGCGCATGAGGGTGGATTTGCCGCAGCCTGAGGGGCCGAGGAGTCCGGTGATCTGTCCCTTCGGGACGGTGAAGTCCAGGGAGCGGAGGACGGTGCGGGGGCCTCGGACGACGGTCAGGTTCCTCGCCTCGATGGCGGGCGGCGCGAGAATATTCATCATGTGATGATTATGGCGCCTTCGGCGCTGGGGGCGTCAAGGGGGGACGCGCTCGTGGGGGCGTGGCGTGGCGTCGCTGCCGCGCGGGTGCGGGTGCGGGTGCGGGTGGCTCAGGCGTCGGGGCGGGTTGCTACCAGCAAGTCGACGACGTAGCTCTCCTCGACTATTCCGTCCGGGAAGACCTTCAAGAGCTCTGCGCGCTCCTGCGTGAGGAACGCGGCTGTGCGTTCGACGCCCAGGACCAGGAAGGCGGAGTGGCTGCCGAGGTTGGCCAGGTGGGTGTCGAGGGGGATGCGGCGGCTCCAGCGGACCCGGTCGCGCCTGAAGGCAAGACGTTCCGTCAGGTCCGCGGTCCGGTCGCCGGTTCCATGGGCGCCGTCGCCTGCTGCCAGGTAGCGCTTGATCCGGGCGTTCTGCTCGGCGAGCCAGGGCAGGGCGTGATCCGTGATGTTCCACCACAGGGCGAGCGCGCCGCCTGGGCGCAGCACGCGCAGGGCCTCCGGGACGGAGCGTTCCTGGTGCGTCCAGTGCCAGGCCTGGGCGTAGGTGAGGAAGTCGGCCGAGCCGTCCGCGAACGGCAGCCTGTCGCCGTCGCCCCGCACGAGGGGCGCGGTCGGCAGCGTACGGCGGAACTCCCGCGCCATCCCCTCCCCCGGCTCCACCCCGACGACCCGCGCGCCACGGTCGGCGAGGAGGGCGGTCGCGATCCCCGTGCCCGCGCCGACGTCGATCACTCGCGCGCCGGCGAGGGACCGCCCGGCCAGCTTCTCGACGGCGTCGAAGAGGGCGGACGGATAGGAGGGGCGGTTCGCCGCGTACTGAGCGGCGGCTTCGTTGAAGGAGTGCGCACGGCGCGACAGGGTCGGCGGGGTCGGCGGGGTTGTAGTCATGCGGTTCGCGGTCGTGCGGTTCGCAGTCATGCGGTTCATCCTCTCCCCGCGGCCCCGGACGCCGTCACCCCTTGAAGCGCAGGTTGAAGCGCAGGTTGAAGCGCGGGGTGAGGCTCAGGGCTTCCTCTTCTTCTTCCGGGAGGGGTTGCCCGTCCGCCGTGACGTGCGCTTCGCGTACTGCTCGCACGCCTCCTCGTACTCCTCGCGGTGGAGCTTCTCGCCGGGGGCCTCCGTGAGGGCGCGGAAGAAGTGCGCGAGGAGTGCGCCGACGAAGCCGATGGTCATGAGGCCGCGCATCGACGACTGGGACGCGGGGTCGTGGCGGCGGGTGAACCCCTCCCAGGTGCGCCGGAAGGCGATCGCGCTACAGATCGAGAACATGATGAGGACCAGGAAGTTCACGAACGTGCCTACGGACGCGACCGCCATGCCCTCGTACGCGAAACGCAGCACGAAGCAGCCTGCCGCGGCTGCGAGCAGCGACCCGGCGGCGACACCGGCGCGGCGCGCGCCGTAGCCGGTGAGGCCACCCCGGTGGTCGACCCACGTCGTGCCGAAGAAGCGGATGGGCTCGGGCTGCGGGCCGGGAGGCGTCGCACCCGCGGCCGCGGAGGGCGTCGCACCTGTGACGGCGGGAGGCGTCGCGTCCGTGGCTTCGGGGGTGCTGGAATCTTCACTCACACGTCGAGTTTCGCTCACCCGTCGAGTATGGCGGGCGCGCCCTATTCGTCCCCCGCCTTGCCCTGCCGTACCACCCGGCCGCTAGTTTGTGTGGCAGGACGGATAAACAGGGGCCACAGACAAGCAGGGGACAGAGAGGTCGTGGGAAGTGTCGCTCCGCGGAGGTGACCCGGCTGAGATCGGCGGCTACCCGCTCGAGGCGCGCCTCGGCTCTGGCGGCATGGGCACGGTCTATCTGGGGCGTACGGCTTCGGGGCGCCCCGTCGCGATCAAGCTGATCCATCAGCAGTACGCGGGGGACGAGGAGTTCCGCATCCGCTTCCGGCAGGAGGTGGCGGCGGCTCGGCGGGTGAGCGGCGCGTTCACCGCCGCCGTGGTCGACGCCGATCCCGAGGCCGAGCACCCGTGGATGGCGACGTCCTATATAGAGGGGCACACCCTCGCCCAGCACATCGCCAAGAAGGGCCCGCTGACCGGCGCTGACCTGCGCACGCTCGCCATCGGTCTGACGGAGGCGCTGCGTGACATCCACCGCGTGGGCGTCGTCCACCGCGACCTGAAGCCGTCCAATGTCGTGCTCTCGCCCGAGGGCCCGCGCGTCATCGACTTCGGCATCTCGCGCGCCGCCGACCAGCAGACGCTGACCATGACGGGGCGGGTCATCGGTACGCCGCCGTTCATGTCGCCGGAGCAGTTGCAGGCGCCGCGTGGGGTCGGGCCTCGGTCCGACGTCTTCTCGCTGGGTACGTTGCTGGTGTACGCGGCGACGGGGCAGGGGCCGTTCGATGCGGACAGCCCTTATATGTCGGCGTACCAAGTGGTGCATGAGGCGCCCTCGTTGGGCGCTGTGCCGGGTGCGTTGCGGGCGGTCGTCGAGCCGTGCCTCGCGAAGAATCCGGAGGAGCGGCCGTCCGCCGACGAGCTTCTTGTGCGGTTGCGGGATCTGCCGACGGAGCTGGGGGGTGCGGTCGGCTCCGGGGCGGGCGGTGGTGGTCGTACACGGGATACGGATACCCAGCATCACCGTGTCGGGGTCGATGACACGGGCAGTGGCGTGAGTGGTGGCGCTGGCACGGGCGATCCGGCGGTTACGAAGCCCGGGGGCACTCTCATAGGGCGGCAGCTGCGCCGCCGCTGGCGCCCGGTGCTTGCCGCCGCCGTCGCCGTGGCCGCGATCGGCGGCGGTGTCGCGGCCGTGACGTCCAGTACGTCCGACGGGCCGGACGGCGGCCCCGGAAACGGCGGCACGGACCGCAGGGTCGCGGCGGCCGCCGAGCTGCCGACCGGGTTCGAGCCGTGGCGGAAGACGGTGCCGGGCGGCCGCAAGGACATCCCGGACGAGCTCCGGTGCGTGGCCCGCAAGGACGCCGTGTTCTGTGGGGGCGGTGGCGTCGTCGCGACCCGGATCAGGCCCGCCGACGGCTCCCGTGTCTGGAAGGAGAACAGCCCCGGCGTTCCCGTCCAGGGCATGCACCTGGTGGGCGCCACGCAGGACACGGTCCTCGGCTACCGCTTCGCCGCCGAGGACCGACCGCAGGACCCCCAGACCGAAGTGGTGGCCATCGACGCGGACTCGGGCACCGAGCTGTGGTCCGAGCCGTCCGGCGCCCAGTCGATGGCCGTCACGGGCCGCTCGCGCGACGCCGTGGTGTTCGGCTCCACCGTCGTCACGGTCGACGCGGCCAACTCACGCTTCGAGGCCAGGGACGCGCACAGCGGCAGGGTCGTCTGGAAGACGCCGTTCCCGACGGGCTCCAAGTGCGCCCCGGTCCCCGCGGGCCCACGGCTGTACGCGATGTGCGCGCCGGACGCCGAGTTCGCCGCGACCGAGGTGCGCAGCCAGAGTCTGCGCGCCGTCGACCGCTCATCGGGGACGCTGGGCGAGGCCGTCGCCGTCAAGGGGCCCGCCGTGCCGATGGGCGTCGCCGCCGGCGATCTCGTACTCCTTCATCAGCGCATGGAGGGGCCGGCCGCGGTCGGCTTCGACGGGGTGTCGCGGGTCGACCCGGTCTCGCGGAAGGTGTCGTACACGCGGCTTGCGAAGACGTACGCGGGAACGCCCGGCATGGCCGGCGGCACCCTCTATGTGAGCGGGCAGACCGGTCTCGTCACCGCGATCGACCCCGCGACCGCCAGGAAGAAGTGGTCGCGGCAGACGAACGTGGAGGGCGCTTCGGGGCCTGTGGCGGGTCCCGCGGCGGGCGGTGGGGCGAACGGTGGGGCGCTGTACCTCAGCTCGGCCACCGGCCGGGTCGTGGCGCTTTCGCCGCGGGACGGCCATCCGCTGTGGACGACGGATCCCCGGGCCGAGGGCCTGACGGGCGAGTCGGGCGCCAGTGCGCGGGTGACTGTCGCGGGGCGTGCGGTGGTGGTGGCCGCGGCCAAGAACACGGTGTTCGCGTTCGACGCGACGAAGCCGCCGAAGTCCGGGTGAACTTCGGCGGCTTCGTCCGCCTCTTGCCTGTGTAGCTCAGCAGCGGGGTGCCACGTAGCCGTCGCTTCCCGTGCGGACGTACGTGTCCGAGACGTATCGGCCGCTTCCGATGCGGTCCCAGAGCTTCGAGGTGCCGGTCGGGCCCGTGACCTTCTCGCCCGGCTTCTGGCAGTGGATCGTCACTCGGGTTCCTGCCGAGAGGCGGCCGACCTTGCCGTACGACGTGCCGGGTCCTGAGCGGACGTTGACGTCCGCGGCGATCGGGTACGTTTTCGCCGCCGCGGCCTCGATGGCTTCCGCGGACTCCGGTGCTATGACGTTGTCGCTCATGCTTCTCTCCCCCATGAAGCGGTGGCCTGGGGCCACCCTTTGGCATGTTCGTCACTGGGGAGACGCGGGGGTGGGGTGGGGTGGTTGCGGTGGTTGGTTCACTTTCCCCAACCCTGCCCCTTCCCGAATCTTCCGGCTCCGCCGGGCTCCTGGCTCGGTCGATCACCGGCTCCGCCGAGTTCGTCCTCAATCGCCGGACAGGCTCAAAATACCTAGCCCAGCTTCGACACGTCCCGCACCGCGCCGCGGTCCGCGCTCGTGGCCATCGCCGCGTATGCCCGCAGCGCCGCCGAGACCTTGCGTTCGCGGGACTTGGGGGCGTAGACGCCGCCCAGGGCCTCGCGGCGGCGGGTCAGTTCCGTGTCGTCGACGAGGAGTTCGATGCCTCGGTTCGGGATGTCGATGCGGATGCGGTCGCCGTCCTCGACCAGGGCGATCGTGCCGCCGGATGCCGCCTCGGGGGACGCGTGGCCGATCGACAGGCCCGATGTGCCGCCGGAGAAGCGGCCGTCCGTGACCAGGGCGCAGACCTTGCCGAGGCCGCGGCCCTTCAGGAAGGACGTGGGGTAGAGCATCTCCTGCATACCGGGGCCGCCCTTGGGGCCCTCGTAGCGGATGACGACCACGTCGCCCGGCTTCACCTGCTTCTTGAGGATCTTGTCGACGGCCTCTTCCTGCGAATCGCAGACCACCGCGGGGCCCTCGAACGTCCAGATCGACTCGTCGACGCCCGCCGTCTTCACGACGCAGCCGTCCACCGCGATGTTGCCCTTGAGGACCGCGAGGCCACCGTCCTCCGAGTACGCGTGGGCCGCGTCCCTGATGCAGCCGCCCGCGGCGTCCGTGTCCAGGGTGTCCCAGCGCTTCGACTGCGAGAAGGCGGTCGCCGAGCGCTCGCAGCCGGGGGCCGCGTGCCACAGTTCGACCGCTTCGGCGGAGGGCGAACCGCCGCGCACGTCCCACGCGTCGAGCCAGTCCTTGATGGACTTGGAGTGGACCGTGTGCACGTCCTCGTTCAGGAGGCCACCGCGGTACAGCTCGCCGAGGATCGCGGGGATGCCGCCCGCGCGGTGGATGTCCTCCATGTAGTACGTGCCGCCGGGTGCCACGTTCGGGGCGACCTTGGCCAGGCAGGGGACGCGGCGCGAGACGGCGTCCATGTCGGCCAGGGTGTACTCGAGTTCCGCTTCCTGCGCTGCCGCCAGCAGGTGCAGGATCGTGTTCGTGGAGCCGCCCATGGAGATGTCGAGCGCCATGGCGTTGTCGAAGGCGGCGCGCGTGGCGATGTTGCGCGGCAGGACCGACTCGTCGTCGCCGTCGTAATAGCGCTTGGTGATCTCGACGACCGTTTCGCCCGCCCGCTCGTACAGCGCCTTGCGGGCGGTGTGCGTGGCGAGCACCGAGCCGTTGCCGGGGAGGGAGAGGCCGATGGCCTCGGTCAGGCAGTTCATGGAGTTGGCCGTGAACATGCCGGAACAGCTGCCGCAGGTCGGGCAGGCGTTCTCCTCGATGCGGAGGATGTCCTCGTCCGAGACGCTCTCGTCGACCGCGTCGCTGATCGCGTTGACCAGGTCCAGTTTCCGGACCGTGCCGTCGACCAGCGTGGCCTTGCCCGCCTCCATCGGTCCGCCGGAGACGAAGACCGTCGGGATGTTGAGGCGCAGGGCCGCGTTCAACATGCCGGGGGTGATCTTGTCGCAGTTGGAGATGCAGATCAGGGCGTCGGCGCAGTGCGCCTCCACCATGTACTCCACCGAGTCCGCGATCAGGTCGCGGGAGGGCAGCGAGTACAGCATTCCGCCGTGGCCCATCGCGATGCCGTCGTCGACGGCGATCGTGTTGAACTCGCGCGGGATGCCGCCCGCCGCCGTGATCGCCTCGGAGACGATCCGGCCGACCGGCTGGAGGTGGGTGTGGCCGGGCACGAACTCGGTGAAGGAGTTGGCTACGGCGATGATCGGCTTCCGCCCGATGTCCGCGCCGGGTACACCGGAGGCGCGCATAAGAGCGCGTGCCCCCGCCATGTTTCGGCCGTGGGTGACTGTGCGGGACCTGAGCTCGGGCATCGTCGCTCGCTCCTTCAGGGACTCAGAGACATAAGAATCGACTGTTCTCGAGCGTACGCCGACGCTCCACGATCTGGACAGGCTGTCCGGATGGCGGAACAGTCGTCTCGGAGAGCGGCTGCCCGCCCCATCCCTCAGGGCCCGGTCAGATGCCCCTGCACCACCGGCGCGAGCCGCGCGATGATCACCTCCGGGTCCGCCGAAGCCAGCGGCTCCACCTGGATCACGTACCGCAGCATCGCCGTACCCACGAGCTGCGCGGCGGCCAGTTCCGCCCGCAGTTCCGCGTCCGGCTGGTCGATGCGGCGCGCCATCCTGCTCAGGAGCTGCGCCCCGATGAGGCGGCGGAAGACGGCCGCCGCGGTGTCGTTGTTCACCGCCGAGCGCACGATCGCGAGGAGGGGGACGCGGGTCGCGGGGTTCTCCCAGACACCGAAGACGAAGCGGGTCAGACGCTCGCCAACGCTGTCGAGCGGGCCGTCCTCGATCGCCGCCGGTGCGTCGAGGGCGGGCGCGAAGGCCACCTCGATCGCCGACGCGAAAACCTGCTCCTTCGTACCGAAGTAGTGGTGTACCAGCGCCGAGTCCACCCCGGCGGCCTTGGCGATCCCGCGTACGGAGGTCTTCTCGTACCCACGCGCGGAGAACTCGGCGCGGGCCGCTTCCAGGATGCGGTCCCGCATCGCAGGGCCCTCGGCCGACTCCGTACGAGAAGGACGTCCCCTGCGGCGCGGAGCCGCACCGCCCTGTGGTGCCGATGTCACGAGCGGGGCACCTTCACCGCGGACGCCAGATGGAGCCGCGTATAGGCGAGGGCTTCGGCGAGGTCGGCCTCACGTTCGGCGCTGGACATCGCCCGGCGCGTATTGACCTCGATGACGACGTGCCCGTCGAAGCCGCTCGTCGCGAGGCGCTCCAGGAGCTCGGCGCACGGCTGTGTGCCGCGTCCCGGCACCAGGTGCTCGTCCTTGGCGGAGCCCTTGCCGTCGGCGAGGTGGACGTGCCCGAGGCGGTCGCCCATGCGGTCGATCATCTGCATCGCGTCCGTGCGGGCGGTCGCGGTGTGGCTGAGGTCGACCGTGAAGTGGCGGTAGTCGTCCTTGGTGACGTCCCAGTCGGGGGCGTAGGCGAGCATCTCGCGGTCGCGGTAGCGCCACGGGTACATGTTCTCGACGGCGAACCGGACGTCCGTCTCGTCCGCCATCCGCCAGATGCCCTCTACGAAGTCGTTCGCGTACCCCCGCTGCCAGCGGAAGGGCGGATGCACGACGACGGTCGACGCGCCCAGCTTCTCCGCGGCTGCCTGGGCGCGCTGGAGCTTGATCCAGGGGTCCGTGGACCACACGCGCTGCGTGATCAGGAGGCAGGGCGCGTGGACGGCGAGGATCGGGATCCGGTGGTAGTCGCTCAGCCTGCGCAGGGCCTCGATGTCCTGGCTGACGGGGTCGGTCCAGACCATGACCTCGACGCCGTCGTAACCGAGGCGCGCGGCGATCTCGAAGGCCGTCGCCGTCGACTCCGGATAGACCGAGGCCGTCGACAGGGCGACCTTCGCATCCGGGATGCGCACCACTGGTTCTGCCACGAGGGACAGCGTACGGGCCTCGCGTGGGCACGGGGGAGGTGGTCTCCGACACACCTGGGGCCTTTGTGACGTACGTCTACGCGCGGCCGCCCCCCGGCGTGACCGTCGTCGCCGGAAGGTGGTCGAGCCTGCGCAGGATCACGCCCTCGCGCAGCGCCCACGGGCAGATCTCCAGGGTCTCGACCCCGAAGAGATCCATCGCACCCTCCGCGACGAGCGCCCCGGCGAGCAGCTGTCCGGCCCGCCCTTCGGAGACTCCCGGCAGCTCGGCGCGCTCGTCGGCGGTCATCGCGCCAAGCTGCGGAACCCAGTCCTCCAGGGACTTCCGCTTCAGCTCACGCTGTACGTAGAGGCCCTCGGCGGAGCGCGCCGCGCCCGCGAGCCTGGCCAGCTGCTTGAAGGTCTTCGACGTGGCCACGACATGATCCGGGGCACCGAACCGGGCGAACTCCCCCACCGTGCGGGCGATCTGGGCCCGCACATGCCGCCGCAGCACCTTCACGTCGGCCGGGTCCGGCGGATCCTGGGCCAGCCAGGCCCCGGTGAGGCGTCCCGCGCCGAGCGGCAGGCTCACCGCGGCGTCCGGCTCCTCGTCGATGCCGTACGCGATCTCGAGCGAGCCGCCGCCGATGTCGATGACCAGGAGCTTTCCCGCCGACCAGCCGAACCAGCGGCGGGCAGCGAGAAAGGTGAGCCGGGCCTCCTCGGCGCCGGTGAGGACCTGCAGATCGACGCCCGTCTCCTCCCTGACCCGGGCGAGGACCTGATCGGCGTTGCCGGCCTCGCGGACCGCGGAGGTCGCGAACGGCAGCAGATCCTCCACGCCCTTGTCCTCGGCCGCCTCCATCGCCTCGCGCACGGTCGCGACGAGCCGGTCGACGCCTTCGGGGCCGATCGCTCCCGCCTCGTCGAGGAGTTGGGCGAGGCGCAGATCCGCCTTGTGGGAGTAGGCGGGCAGCGGGCGTGCGCCGGGGTGGGCATCCACCACCAGCAGATGCACCGTGTTCGAACCTACGTCGAGGACACCGAGTCTCATATACGGAACGCTACTGCGCCCAGAGCTGTCGCTGGTCCTCGGACCGGGTACCGCGCGCATACCCTGGAGACGTGCCAAAGACGAAAAAGGCGAAGACCGACAAAACGAAGTCGAAGCAGAAGTCGGGGAAGCCGGAGAAGGTGCAGAAGTCCCCGAAGTCCCCGAAGTCACGGCCGGACGAGAAGGGCCTCGACTTCGCCCGTGCCTGGGTGGAGTTCCCGGATCCCGCGGACGACGAGCAGGTCTTCCGCTGCGATCTGACATGGCTGACCTCTCGGTGGAGCTGCATCTTCGGCAGTGGCTGCCAGGGCATCCAGGCGGGCCGGGCGGACGACGGCTGCTGCACTCTGGGCGCCCACTTCTCCGACGAGGACGACGAGAAGCGGGTCGCGGAGTCCGTGGCGCGGCTCACGCCGGACATCTGGCAGCACCACGACATCGGTACGGAGACCGGCTGGGTCTCGACGGACGACGACGGCGAGCGCCAGACCCGCCCGTACAACGGCTCGTGCATCTTCCAGAACCGCCCCGGTTTCGCCGGGGGCGCGGGGTGCTCGCTGCACATCCTGGCCCTGAAGGAGGGCCGCGAGCCGCTGGAGACGAAGCCGGACGTCTGCTGGCAGTTGCCGGTCCGGCGGACGTACGACTGGATCGACCGGCCCGATGACACGCGGATCCTCCAGGTGTCCATCGGCGAGTACGACCGGCGGGGCTGGGGCCCAGGGGGCCACGATCTGCACTGGTGGTGCACGTCCGCGACGTCGGCGCACGGCGCGGGGGACCCGGTGTACGTGTCCTACCGGCCCGAGCTGACGGAGCTGATGGGCAAGGAGGGCTACGACAGGCTCGCCGCCCTGTGCGAGGAACGCCTGGCGGCTCAGCTGCCGTTGCTCGCGCCGCATCCGGCGGATCCTTCGCGGTAGGGGAAATCACCCCTCACCAGGACTCGGCCCGCCGCTGTCGCTCGGCGGCGGTGACGACGTCCCCGGGTCCGACGGGGTCGGGGTCGGATCCGGGGACGTTGGAGTGGGGTCCGGGGTCGACGGCGTAGGCGTCGGGTCCGGGGTCGAGGGAGTCGGCGTCGGCCTGGGCGGCGTCGGGGTCGGGGTCGGCCTGGGGCCGGGAGTCGTCGGGCGCCCCGACCCGCTGCCGTACCCCTCGATCGAGACGATCGCCCCCGCGGGAGCGACGGAGACCCGCGCACTCCAGTGCCCCGCAGGCTCCCTGCTGTGATCGACGTACACCCGGATGGTGAGCCTCTCCCCCGGCGAAAGCGTCCCGGACGACCGGCTCAGGTAGAGCCAGGACGCCCCCGCACTCGCCGACCAGCGGACCGGCTCACCTCCGGACGCGGAGAGCGTGATCAGCGTCGTGCCGCCGCTCGGCTGCGCCGAGACGGTGAGGCGGCCGGCCCCGGTCCCGGAGCGGGACGGGGGCGATCCGGCGCTGATGACCTCTACGGAGACGTCCGGTGAGTGGCTGCCCGCGGTGAAGCGGGGGTCGGGCGGGGTCTGCGCGTTGCCCGCGTTCTCGTAGTCCTCGCGCCTGCGGTCGCCGTTCATCCCGTCGGGGTCCTGGGCCTCGCTCGCGCTGACCGAGCGGCCGTCCTGGCCCTCGCCGGTCAGCGGCGCTCCCCGGTACGCCGCCCAGAGCGCGAGCACCGGAGCGGCCACCACGGTGGCGACGACCGTCGTCGTCACGACGCGCGCGCGCATCCGGTCACGGCGGGCGGCGTGGTCCTTGGGGTCCATCGGGAAGCCGCGCCGGTCGAAGCGCGGACCGCCGCCCCGCGCGCGCGGGACATGCGCCATCGCCACGTGCACGGCGGCCCGCGGGGCCTCGATGACGGGCAGGGCGGCCGGGGACGCCGCCGTGCCCGGCCAGGCTCCGGAGCCCGCGCGCTCGGCGGTGCGGCGGCAGCGCGGGCAGTCGTCGACGTGCCGGACGAGCTCGCGGCGCAGGGCCGTGCCGAGGAGGAGTTGGTTGTCGCCGGTGAGGCGGGCGACGATCGGGCAGGTGCCGGTCTCCACGACGGCGAGCGCGGCACGGGTGCGCTCCACCTCGCAGGCGGCGGACGCGAGGAGGTCGCGGGTCCTGCCGACGTCCATGCCGACGACCGCGGCGACTTCCTGCGGGGTCAGCTGGTGGCGTACGGCGAGCTCCAGGGCCTCACGCTGCTCGGGCGTCGTCCCCGCGGCCTCCGGCCAGGCCAGCTGGGCGAGTTCGCGGCGGCGCTGCCGCTCGGTCTCGGCGTCCGGCTGCGCGGAGTCCGGCTGCGCGGCGTGAGCGGCGGCCTTCGGAGCAGCGGCGCGGGAGGCACCCGATCCGGAGCCGTGCGCGCCCTGCCGCTTGCGCTTGGCGTCGGCGAGAGCGCGCAGGCAGACCCAGCGGGCGAGCGCGTACAGCCAGGGCTTCAGTTCGGCCTCGGTGGCGGGGCCGCGGGAGCCGCGGCGCTCGGCGATGGCGAGCACGTCGCCCAAGGCGGCGGTCGCGACATCGTGATCGCAGAGCACGGACAGGCAGTACGTGAACAGGCCATCCAGACAGGGCTCATAGCGTGCGGGCGGCGCTTGCGGCACCGAGCGGGGCACAACGCGCTGGCGCGCGTCACGATGCGCCCGGTGTGCGCCGGTTGCTTGCGTGGGGGTTTCCGGCCTGCTGCTCATCACCCGTGCGAAGTTAGGCGGATGATGCCGGGTCCCTCCTCCGTCTCGAGCACATTTAATCCTTACGGGTGAACAGATCCCTCAAAAGGGGACAGGAACCCCTGATTCCGTGACCCGCGCCCCGAGCGAGCCGGATCGCGTACGAGGTGGAAGCGGCTCACGTGCGGCGTTGTCAGTCCTGCCCGCTACGGTTCGGTTCATGGCCACCCGCACGAAGACCGGCAACACCGGGAAGCAACGCCCGTCCTATCGCTGCACCGAGTGCGGCTGGCAGACGGCCAAGTGGCTCGGCCGCTGCCCCGAGTGCCAGGCCTGGGGGACGGTCGAGGAGTACGGCGTGCCCGCGGTCCGCACCACGGCCCCCGGCCGTGTCACCTCGTCCGCCCTGCCCATCGGCGAGGTCGACGGCCGCCAGGCCACCGCGCGCTCCACCGGAGTGCCCGAGTTCGACCGCGTCCTCGGCGGCGGCCTCGTCCCCGGCGCGGTGGCGCTCCTCGCGGGCGAGCCAGGCGTCGGCAAGTCCACGCTGCTCCTGGACGTCGCGGCGAAGTCGGCGAGCGAAGAGCACCGCACCCTCTATGTCACCGGCGAGGAGTCGGCGAGCCAGGTCCGCCTGCGCGCCGACCGCATCAAGGCCATCGACGACCATCTCTATCTGGCGGCGGAGACCGATCTCGCCGCCGTCCTCGGTCACTTGGACGCGGTGAAGCCGTCCCTCTTGATCCTCGACTCGGTCCAGACGATCGCCTCTCCGGAGATCGACGGGGCGCCGGGCGGCATGGCCCAGGTCCGCGAGGTCGCGGGCGCGCTGATCCGCGCCTCCAAGGAGCGCGGCATGTCGACGCTCCTGGTCGGCCATGTCACCAAGGACGGCGCGATCGCGGGCCCCCGCCTCCTGGAGCACCTCGTGGACGTCGTCCTGTCCTTCGAGGGTGACCGCCACGCGCGCCTCCGTCTCGTACGGGGCGTCAAGAACCGGTACGGGACGACGGACGAGGTCGGCTGCTTCGAACTGCACGACGAGGGCATCACCGGCCTCACCGACCCCAGCGGCCTCTTCCTCACCCGCCGCGCGGAGGCCGTCCCCGGCACCTGTCTGACGGTCACGCTCGAAGGGCGCCGCCCCCTGGTGGCCGAGGTCCAGGCGCTCACCGTCGACTCCCAGATCCCCTCCCCGCGCCGCACCACATCCGGCCTCGAGACCTCCCGCGTCTCGATGATGCTTGCCGTCCTGGAGCAGCGCGGCCGGATCACGGCACTCGGCAAGCGCGACATCTACAGCGCGACGGTCGGCGGCGTGAAGCTCTCCGAGCCCGCCGCGGACCTCGCGATCGCCCTCGCCCTGGCCAGCGCGGCGAGCGACACCCCGCTGCCGAAAAACCTGGTGGCGATCGGTGAAGTGGGCCTGGCGGGCGAGGTCAGACGGGTCACGGGAGTGCAGCGCAGACTGTCCGAAGCGCACCGTCTTGGCTTCACCCACGCCCTCGTTCCCGCCGACCCGGGCAAGGTCCCGCCCGGTATGAAGGTCATCGAAGTCGCCGACATGGGGGACGCGCTGCGTGCTCTTCCGACGTCGCGTCGCAGAGAGGCCCCACGGAAGGACGAAGACCGCCGGTAGACTTTGCCCTGGTCTCGCCCATCCGTACGAAGTAGACGTACAGCCTGGGCCTGAACAATCCGCGACCCGAGGAGTGCAGTGGCAGCCAACGACCGGGCGTCAGCTCCCGGCAAGCCCGGCGGAAGCTCCGGTGCCGACGGGCTGATGCGCGCCTCCCTGAGCGCGGTCGCGCCCGGTACAGGCCTGCGCGACGGACTCGAGCGCATCCTCCGCGGCAACACCGGAGGGCTCATCGTCCTCGGCTGGGACAAGACCGTCGAGTCGATGTGTACGGGCGGCTTCATCCTGGACGTCGAGTTCACGGCGACGCGCCTGCGCGAGCTCTGCAAGCTCGACGGCGGCATCGTCGTCGACAAGGACATCACCAAGATCCTGCGGGCGGGCGTGCAGCTCGTCCCCGACCCGACGATCCCCACCGAGGAGACGGGCACCCGGCACCGCACCGCGGACCGCGTGTCCAAGCAGGTGGGCTTCCCCATCGTCTCCGTCTCCCAGTCGATGCGCCTCATCGCGCTCTACGTGGACGGGCAGCGCAAGGTCCTCGAGGACTCGGCGGCGATCCTGTCCCGCGCGAACCAGGCCCTGGCCACCCTCGAGCGCTACAAACTGCGCCTCGACGAGGTGGCGGGCACGCTGTCCGCCCTGGAGATCGAGGACTTGGTGACGGTGCGGGACGTCACCGCCGTCGCCCAGCGCCTGGAGATGGTGCGCCGCATCGCCACGGAGATCGCCGAGTACGTGGTGGAGCTGGGCACGGACGGCCGTCTCCTCGCCCTCCAGCTGGACGAGTTGATCGCGGGCGTCGAGCCCGAGCGCGAGCTGGTCGTCCGGGACTACGTGCCGGAACCGACCGCGAAGCGCTCCCGCACGGTCGACCAGGCCCTCTTCGAACTGGACGCGCTTTCGCATGCGGAGCTGCTCGAACTGCCCATCGTGGCGCGGGCCTTGGGTTACACGGGCTCTCCGGAGGCCCTGGACTCCGCGGTCTCACCGCGCGGCTTCCGCCTCCTGGCGAAGGTGCCGCGACTGCCCGGCGCGATCATCGACCGTCTTGTCGAGCACTTCGGAGGGCTCCAGAAGCTGCTCGCTGCGAGCGTCGATGATTTGCAGACGGTGGACGGAGTGGGGGAGGCGCGGGCCCGGAGCGTGCGGGAAGGCCTCTCTCGCCTCGCCGAGTCGTCGATCCTGGAGCGGTACGTCTAGCGGGTGCGGGTGAGTGGGTGGTGGTTTCCCGGCCACCCACCCATTACACCCATTACCCGGCGGTCAGCTGTCCTCCAGGACGAACGACGTCTTCGCCGACCCCAGCCCAGGCGACTTGGCCTCGACAAGATACGTACCGGGGGACGCGCTCCCCGCCGGAGGCGTAGCGCACTTGGGCTCGCTCCCGTGGCGGTCCCACTCCACCGTGTGCGTGACGCGCCCGTCACCCGGCACCCGGAGCAGCAGGCTGCCGCCGCCCGCAGGGCAATCCGCCGAGGACCAGATTTCCTTGTCGCTGTCGGCCTGAGTGATCGTCAGGACCGTTCCCTTGCCGCCGAGATCCACCTTGCAGGCGCTGCCCGCACTGTTCTGGGCGACGATCTCGAACTTCGGCTTCTCACCGATCTCGTACCGGTTGTGGATGCTCCGCAGCTTCAGCTTCACGTCGCCGCTCACGCAGTTGGGCAGCTTCGACCCCGCGGGCAGCTGTCCGCCCGCACCGCCGCCGCCCTTGGCGCCGTCGTCCGAGCCGCTGCCGTCACCACTGCCGTCACCGCTGCCGCCGGACCCTTCGGAGTCGCCGGAGCCGGAGTCACCGCCCGAGCCACCGGAGCCGCCCGAGCCGGAGCCGCCGTCGCCCGACTCGTCACGCCCGCCCGGTTTTTCACTGATGGCGGGCCCGGAGCCGGAGGGGCCGGGCGTGATGGAGGTGGCGGGTCCTGAACCCGAAGGACCGTCGGCGTTGCTCCCTCCGCCCCCTCCCCCGAGGGTGAGCACCCACACGATCAGAAGTGCCAGCGCCCCGATCAGGGACAGCAGAATGGCCCTCCGACGCCAGTAAATGGTGGAGGGAAGCGGCCCGACCGGATTGCGCATAGATCCCACGGCCCAAACCTTACGAGAGATCAGCGCCTTCTCCTGCCCCACCCGCCGCCCTGAGTGACAAAGTTTGCGGATCATCATCCCGGAATGATCCACTCCGCTTCCGTACCTGCTCCGTACCCCTGCTCCGTACCCCTGTCTTTCGTCAGGGGTCGTGACGGGACGATCGCCGGGTGTGACGATTCGGACCCACTCCGTACCGTCCGTAATCATGGACACCATGGACGACGAGCTCTACCGCGACATCACCGATTTCGCCCACGACACCCCTGCCTGGTTCCAGCATCTCGCCGAAGTGTGGACGGAACTCGGCCTGCTGCTCTTCGGCGTGCTCTTCATCGTCGCCTGGTGGCGGGCGAGACGCGGTACCGCGCGTGCCCTCGCCATAGCGGTGCTCGCTCCCCTCGCCACGGCGGTGGCGTACGTGTGCAGCGAGTTGGCCAAGTCCGCGATCGACGAGGAGCGCCCGTGCCGGGCCGTCTCCGGCGCGCTCACCTCACTCGTCGAGTGCCCGCCGCACGGCGACTGGTCCTTCCCCAGCAACCACTCGACGATCGCGGGCGCCGCAGCCGTCGGCCTCGCGCTCGCCTGGCCGCGAATCGCGGCGCTCACGCTGCCGATGGCGGTGCTCATGGCGTTCTCGCGGGTCTTCGTGGGCGTGCACTATCCGCATGACGTGCTGGTGGGCCTGCTGCTCGGAGCCGCGCTCGCTTTCGTCCTCGTACGACTCGCAACACGCCCTGTGGCACGTGTGGGTGAGGCGATGCGCGGTTCGTCGACCGGCATGGTCCGGTGGTTCGCGGGACCGGGAATCCCCCACCCGCACCCCGGCCCCGAGCCGTACGCGGCACGGCACCACCGGCCGACGCACCGCCGCTGAACTGAAAGCAGCACCGCTGAAGCTAGCCCCCCACAAGTCCCGCCTCGTAAGCCACGATCGCCGCCTGGACGCGGTTCTTGACCCCGAGCCGGTCGAGGACCGCGCTCACGTACGCCTTGACCGTGCCCTCGACCAGATGGAGCCGGGCGGCGATCTCCGGGTTGGAGAGCCCCTCCCCGACGAGCCCGAGCACTTCCCTCTCGCGCGGGGTGAGGGCCTCGGTCCTCGCGCGGGCGTCGGCGGCGCGGCCCATGCGCAGTGCTCCGTAGCCGTCGATGACGTGCCGGGCCCCCGCCGCCACCCCTGCCGATCGTCAGGTCCTTGCGGCTTCAGCTCATGTCAGCCGATTCAGCCGGTTCAGCCGGTCAGGGCGGCGAGGGTGGCGTCCAGGTCGGTGGCCTTGGGCTGGTTGTGGGGGAGCTTGGCGAGGACCCTGGCCATGCCGCAGGTGTCGGTGACGGCGGAGAAGACCAGGCCGGAGGCGACGCCCGCGGAGAGCAGGCGGGTTGCCTTCCAGCGCCGTCCGGCGAGGAGGCCGGTCAGGACGAGGGCTCCGGCGGCGAGGCGGACCTGGCGTTCCATCGACCAGGCGGTGCGGGCGCCGGCGGGGCGGTGGGTGTCGTGGCCGAGCCGGGTCCAGGCGGTGGTGCCGCCGGTGAGGCTGGTGGCGGTGATGCCGCTCTCGGCCAGGCTCCGGCAGGCGGTCGCGGAGCGGGCACCGGAGGCGCACACGACGAGGAGGTCGCCACGGGCCGCGGCGGTCTTCAGGGCGGGCAGGGCCACGTCGAGCCGGTCGAGGGGGATGTTGTGGGCGTCGGGCAGGTGGCCGGAGGCGTACTCGCCGGGGGTGCGTACGTCGATGACGGTCAGCTCGTGGAGCCGGGCGACGGCCTGGTCGGCGGTGAGGGTGAGATCGGTGAGCTCGATGGGTGCCACGTGGACTTTCCTTTGCTCTGTTGCGGTTCCCCCTTCGTTAGGATACCCACGGGGGTATCTCGAGGTATCTCGAAGGGGTGTGGGTCATGGAACTGAGGAGTGTGGATCGTGGAACTGGCGATGGCAGCTGAGGAACTGAAGACGGTGATCAACCGGCTGCGCCGGGCGCAGGGGCAGATCGCCGGTGTGATCAAGATGATCGAGGAGGGCCGGGACTGCGAGGACGTGGTGACGCAGCTCGCGGCGGCGTCCCGGGCGCTGGACAAGGCGGGTTTCGCCATCATCGCCACCGGTCTCCAGCACTGTCTGACCGACACGGACATGGCGGCTTCCGGGGACAGGGAACAGATGCGGGCCCGCTTGGAGAAGCTGTTCCTCTCGCTGGCCTGAACGGGAAGTCGTACAAAGACGGGGAGTCATAGAAAGTCAGACAACGTCAGACAACAGCGTCGATGAGCATGAGGGCGGCCACGGCGAGGAGCACGATCGCGAAGGTCCGCCGCAGCAGCTTGCCGGTGACCTTGGCGGCCAGCCTCTTGCCGTCCCAGGCGCCGAGGATCGCGGCCCCGGCGAAGGGGCCGATCACTGCCCAGTCGACGCCGGGGGTGGTGGCGCCGCGGGTGGCCAGGGAGGCCAGTGAGTTCGCCGATATGACCAGCAGGCTGGTGCCGACGGCAGCCCGCATCTCGAACGCGAGCACGGTGACCAGGGCCGGGACAGCGAGGAAGCCGCCGCCGACCCCGAGCAGCCCGGTCAGCGCGCCCAGCCCCGCACCCGTACCGGCGGCCTTCGCGGGCCGCACCCCGGCTGCCGGTCCTGTGGCGGCACGGGTGGGGCGCAGCATGGTGACGGCGGCGAGCGCGGCGACGGCCGCGAAGGCGGCGGTGAGCACCGGTTGGGGCAGCCGGGACGCGGCGGCTCCGGCAGCGGCGGCGGGCAGGAGTCCGGCCGCGGCGAAGAGCGCACCGGCTTTCCAGCGCACGTTGCCGGTACGGGCGTGGGCGTACAGGGCGGTCAGCGAAGTGACGGTGACGATGGTCAGGCTCGCGGTGGTGGCCGCGGCCGGGGTGAAGCCGAGCAGGTAGATCAACGCGGGCACCGCCAGGACACTGCCGCCCCCACCGAGGGCACCGAGCGCGAGCCCGACGACGCCTCCGGCGACGAGGGCCAGGATGAGCGCGCTCACGCTATGGGACCCCTGCTGCTGCGACTGCCTACGCCGCTCCCGCCGTTCGGCCCGGTGGAGGTGGAGTTGGACGAGGTGGAGGAGGTGGAGGAGGAGGCGGAGGAGGCGGAGGAGGTGAGGCCCGCATCCGCTGCCGCCTCGAACCCGTCGTCGACCCCCACCACCTCGCGCCCCGCCGCATCGAGCAGGGACGCGGCGATCGCCGCCCGCATCCCGCCCGCGCAGTGCACCCACACCGTCCCCGGCGGTACGTCCCCGATGCGGCCTGGCAGCTCGTGGATCGGGATGTGGACCGAGCCGTCGATGAAGCCGCCGCCCGCACGCTCGGAATCCCGGCGGACGTCGAGGACCACCACCCGCTCGCCACGCCGCCGCACATCGGCGAGATCGGCGAAGCGGGCGCGCGGGAAGGAGGCGGGGCGCTCGCCCTCGCGGATCCAGTCGGCCGGGTCGCCGGTGGCCGCCGCGGCCGGGCGGTCGATGCCCACCCGGGTCAGCTCGCGCTGCGCGGCGGCTATCTGCTCGGGCGTCCCGGCGAGGAGGGTGACCGGCTTGCCCCACGGGATCAGCCAGGCCAGGTAGGTGGCGAGCTTGCCCTCGCCCTCGAAGTTGAACGACCCCGCGACGTGGCCATCGGCGAAGGCGACCCGGTTGCGCAGGTCCACCACCCACTCCCCCGCCGCGAGGCGGACGGCGATCTCCGCGGCGTCCGCGGGCTCGGGCGGGGTGAGGTCGACGGGGGCGGGGCCCTCGGCGTTGGCGGGGCCCATGTGTGCGTAGTACGCGGGCACGTCGTCCAGGGCGGCGAGCATCCCGGCGACGAAGGAGTCCACGTCCTCGGTCAGCGCGGCGTTGTTCCTGCGCTCGTCGCCGATCGTCGTCGCGCCGCCGTCGACCCGCGAAGGAGAGGAAGACGAGCAGAAGCTGCCGAACCCATGGGTGGGCAGCACCCGCACCTCGTCGGCCAGCTCGGCGGCCAGGCGGTGGGCGGAGGCGTGCTGGGCGCGTGCAAGGCGCTCGGTCAGCCGCGGCTCGACCAGGTCCGGGCGGCCGACCGTGCCGATCAGGAGCGACCCGCCGGTGAACGCGGCCACCCCCCGCCCGTCCTCCTGGAGGGCGTACGAGGTGTGGTGCGGTGTGTGCCCGGGGGTGGCGATCGCGCGGAGCTCCAGGCCCTCGTCCACCGTGACGGAGTCACCGTCGGCGACGGGGGTACGGGCGAACGACACCGAAGCCCCGGCGGGCACCAAGTAGTGGGCTCCGGTGAGACGGGCCAGTTCCAGCCCGCCCGTGACGTAGTCGTTGTGGACGTGGGTCTCGGCCACGTAAGCGATGCGCACCCCGCGCCGTGCCGCCGCGGCGATGACCTGGTCGATGTCGCGCGGAGGGTCCACCACGACAGCGGCGTTGGCCCCTCCTGCCAGGTAGCTGCGGTTGCCCAGGCCTTCGAACTCCAGGGTGTCGACGAAGAACACGGCTGCGACTCCTCTCAAGCGATGTATCCCTGCAAGCGATGCATCCCTGCCGGGTTATTTACCCCGGGGGGTATCTGATGTCCACCGTAACAGGAATACCCCTGGGGGTATTTCTGCAATCACGTTCCACGGCACGCTCCCCCGCGACCGAGTACCCGCGGGGCCAAGGCGGATTCAGACGCACCCCCACCGCCATGCCCCGCCTCGCCCAACCCCCGCCGCCCCCGTGGCAGGATCGTCCTGCCATGACTGCGCCCACGAAGCCCACGCCAATGACAGAGCCGTCCCCCCTCGAGCAAGAGCACGAGCGAGAGCACGAGCAAGAGCACGAGCCCGCCGGCGAGGCCCTGCACAGCCCCGTCATCGCCTGGTTCGACGCGAACGCGCGCGACCTGCCGTGGCGTCGGCCCGACGCGGGGCCCTGGGGCGTGATGGTCAGCGAATTCATGCTGCAGCAGACGCCGGTCAGCCGCGTCCTGCCCGTGTACGAGCAGTGGATCGCCCGCTGGCCCCGCCCCGCCGACCTGGCCAAGGAGGCACCGGGCGAAGCGGTCCGCGCCTGGGGCCGGCTCGGCTACCCCCGTCGCGCGCTCCGGCTGCACGGCGCCGCCGTCGCCATAACGGAACGGCACGGCGGCGACGTACCCACCCGCCACTCCCAGCTGCTCGCCCTGCCCGGCATCGGCGAGTACACCGCCGCGGCCGTCGCTTCCTTCGCCTACGGCCAGCGGCACGCCGTACTCGACACGAACGTGCGCCGCGTCTTCGCCCGCGCCGTCACCGGCGTCCAGTACCCGCCGAACGCCACCACCGCCGCCGAGCGCAAGCTGGCGCGCGCCCTGCTGCCCGCCGACGACGGCACGGCGGCACGCTGGGCCGCCGCCTCCATGGAGCTCGGCGCCCTCGTCTGCACCGCCAAGAACGAGTCCTGTGCCCGCTGCCCCATCGCGCAGCAGTGCGCATGGCAGGCGGCGGGGAAGCCCGCGCACCAAGGACCGGCCCGCCGGGGCCAGACGTACGCGGGAACGGACCGCCAGGTCCGCGGCAAACTGCTCGCGGTCCTTCGCGAGGCGGTGGCTCCCGTGCCGCAGGCGACGCTCGACCGGGTGTGGGACGAGCCCGTGCAGCGGGCCCGCGCACTGGACGGGCTCGTCTCCGACGGCCTCGTGGAACCGCTCCCCGAGGGCCTCTACCGACTCCCCCTGACCTAGGGCCCTTAGCCGACTCCGAAGCCGGGTCCGAAGCCGACTCCAGACCCGGCCGGGCCCCACCTTTACGTCCCGCCTACTTCTGTTACACAACCGACGGAAGGCCGTGCGCCCTCCGGTGGCTGCTCCGCACAGCCCCGTGACAAGCGCTCCGTAGCTTCTAACACGTACCGCACAAGCGGTGGTTGGTCGTAACGGAGGCGGTTGGGTATGGCGCACGGTGAGGTGCTCGAGTTCGAAGAGTACGTCCGCACTCGGCAGGACGCCCTGCTGCGCAGTGCCCGGCGCCTGGTCCCCGACCCCGTCGACGCCCAGGACCTGTTGCAGACCGCGCTCGTACGGACGTACGGCCGCTGGGACGGCATAGCCGACAAGCGGCTCGCGGACGCGTACCTGCGCCGCGTCATGATCAACACGCGTACGGAGTGGTGGCGGGCCCGCAAGCTCGAAGAGGTCCCCACCGAGCAGCTGCCCGACGCGAGCGTGGAAGACTCCACCGAACAGCACGCGGACCGCGCCCTCCTGATGGACATCATGAAGGTGCTCGCACCCAAGCAGCGCAGTGTCGTCGTGCTGCGACACTGGGAGCAGATGTCCACAGAGGAGACCGCCGCCGCACTCGGCATGTCCGCGGGAACGGTCAAGAGCACGCTGCACCGGGCGCTCGCCCGGCTCCGCCAGGAGCTGGAGAGCCGGGACCACGAGAGGCCCGCCACCGGCGTGCTCGAACGTGAGGAGCGGGAGCGTTGCGCGGCCTGAGCAGCTGGGCTTGCAGGACGGTGCGGGCGGGGAGCGCGGGAGCGATCGCGCTCGCCGCCGTCGGCCTTTTGCTCACCGCCTGCTCCACCGGCGGCTCCGGCGCACGGGACGAGGGCCCTGCGAACCGCGGCGAAGCGGTGGTGTCCCCGTCGGCATCCCCTTCGCCATCGGCGACGACTCCTTCCGCGCCCACGCCGCCCACCGACAGTGAAGCGGTGAAGCTGGTCAAGGACGACCCGAAGGTGAGCCGGACGGTCAAGCGCGAGCTGAAGCCCTGCGCCGCCGACGAGTATCCGGTGGACGTCTCGTACGGCAACCTGACCGGAGGCAGCGCCTCCGATGTCGTAGTGAACATCATGACCTGCGGCGATGCGGTCGGTACCAGCACTTACGTGTATCGCGCCGAGGGCAGGAAGTACGAGAATGTCTTCCAGGACGAGGAGCCACCCGTCTACGCGGAGATCGACCGGGGCGACCTGGTGGTCACCAAGCAGCTGTACGAGAAGGGCGACCCGGTGTCGTACCCGTCCGGCGAGGACGTCATCACGTACACGTGGACCGCGAACCACTTCAGGGAGACGGACCGCATCCGCAATCACTACAGCAGCGCGGTGGGCGGCGAAGCGCCCGCTCCGACGGAGGACTGAGAGCAGCCGATGGCAGAGCACACCCACGTCCTGTTCGTCGAGGACGACGACGTCATCCGCGAAGCGACGCAGCTCGCGCTCGAACGGGACGGCTTCGTGGTCACCGCGATGCCCGACGGCCTGCTCGGCCTGGAGGCGTTCCGCGCCGACCGCCCGGACATCGCCCTGCTCGACGTGATGGTGCCCGGCCTCGACGGCGTCTCGCTGTGCCGCCGCATCCGTGACGAGTCCACGGTTCCGGTGATCATGCTCTCCGCGCGTGCCGACTCCATCGATGTCGTACTGGGCCTGGAGGCGGGGGCCGACGACTACGTGACGAAGCCGTTCGACGGCGCCGTCCTGGTGGCCAGGATCCGCGCCGTACTGCGTCGCTTCGGTCATGCGAGCGGCCCCAACTCGGCGGCGCCCGCCGGAGGTGAGGCCGGCTCACCGGACGGTGGCGTGCTGCACTTCGGCGATCTGGAGATCGACACGGAGGGCATGGAGGTCCGCAAGGACGGCACCCCGGTGGCCCTGACGCCGACCGAGATGCGCCTGCTGCTCGAATTCTCGTCCGCGCCCGGCACTGTCCTCTCCCGCGACAAGCTCCTGGAGCGCGTGTGGGACTACGGCTGGGGCGGTGACACACGGGTCGTCGACGTCCATGTGCAGCGGCTTCGTACGAAGGTGGGCCAGGACCGCATCGAGACGGTCCGCGGCTTCGGCTACAAGCTCAAGGCGTGAGCCGCGACGACATGACTGCTGACATGGCAGCTGACATGGCAGCTGAACTGAACTGCACGACGCGGCTCTTCGCCGCGGCACATCTCGGGGGACGTATATGAGCAGGAGGACGGTGGCCGGGCTGCGTGCCCGCGTCCTCGTGAGGCTCGGCCCCCGCCTGCGCACCGGCGTGCGCTGGAAGATCAGCGCGGCGATCGCGCTGGTCGGCGCGCTTGTCGCGGTGGCGCTGAGTCTCGTCGTACACAACGCGGCGCGCGTCTCGATGCTCGACAACGCGCGCGATGTGCAGGACGAGCGGATCCAGTACGCCCAGCGCATCTACGAGACGTCCGGGCGGGCAGGTCAGTTCGGCATGAAGGTCGACGACTCGGAGATGCCCAAGGAGCTCCTCGCGAAGGTGCTCGCCGGGCGGCGCGCCACCTTCGTGGAGGACCACAAGGGCGAGGTGCCGGACATCTGGGCGGCCGTGCCGCTGAGCGACGGCCACGTCCTCTCGCTGCACACCCGCTTCACCGACCGCAGCGCCACGATCATGAAGGATCTCGACCAGGCCCTGGTCATCGGCTCCATCTCGGTCGTCTTCGGCGGGTGCGCGATCGGCGTACTCATCGGCGGCCAGCTCTCGCGGCGGCTGCGCAAGGCGGCAGCCGCGGCCCGGGAGGTCGCGCAGGGGCAGACGGACGTCAGCGTACGAGATGCCATCGGCGGGGTCGTACGCGATGAGACCGACGATCTCGCGCGGTCGGTGGACGCGATGGCGGACGCGCTGAAGCAGCGGCTCGAGGCCGAGCGGCGAGTGACTGCGGACATCGCGCACGAGCTGCGTACGCCGGTGACGGGCCTGCTCACGGCGGCCGAACTCCTTCCGCCAGGCCGCCCGACCGAGCTGGTCAGGGACCGGGCGCAGGCGATGCGCACGCTCGTCGAGGACGTCCTCGAAGTGGCCCGTCTCGACAGCGCGGCCGAGCGGGCCGAGTTGCAGGACCTGCTCCTCGGCGAGTTCGTGACGCGGCGGATCGCGGTGCTGAACTCGGACGTGAGCGTGACGGTGGTCCACGAGTCGGAGGTCACCACCGACCCGCGCCGCCTCGAACGCATCCTGGGCAACCTCCTCGCCAACGCCGCCAAGCACGGGAAGCCGCCGGTCGAGGTGAGCGTCGAGGGCCGTGTGGTGCGGGTGCGCGACCATGGCCCCGGCTTCCCTCCGGGGCTCCTGGAGGAAGGCCCGAGCCGCTTCCGCACCGGCAGCACGGACCGCGCGGGCGTCGGCCACGGCCTTGGCCTCACGATCGCGGCGGGCCAGGCGCGGGTGCTCGGCGCGAGGCTCACCTTCCGCAATGTCTCCCCGGCGGGCGCGGCCCCTGAGGACCCGGCGGAGGGTGCGGTCGCAGTCCTCTGGCTCCCGGAACACGCCCCGACGAACACGGGCAGCTTCCCGATGCTGCAGCTGCCGGGCCGGTAACCGCGGGGGCCCCCCCCCCCGCCCCCCCCGGGGCCCCCCCCCCCCCCCGGGGGCCCCCCCCCCCGGGCGGGGGGGGGGGCCCCGCTCGGCCGAGGGAGGCGGATCGCAGGTCAAACGGCCTCTGCAACCGGTTCCCGCGCTCCGGGTGCGGCGTCCCCAGCCGCACCCTCGGCCAGCTTCTCGGACTCGGAGCCGGAGTCCTTCGGCTCGGAGTCGCTCGACTCAGTGCCCTTCGACTCAGTGCCCTTGGGCTCGGAGTCCTTGGGCGCCGCCCCCCGCAGCGCCACCTCCTTGACGAAGAACGCCGCGATCAGCGCGACGACCCCGATGATCGCGCCCAGCAGGAACGCCGAGTGCGTACCGGCCGACACCGCGTGCTGGTACGCGTCCTGCACCGGGAGCGGCAGCTTCGCCAGGCTCGCCGCGTCCAGCTGCGCGGACTGCTCGGTGACCTTGCCGCCCAGCTGCCCGGCGCGCTCGGACATCGTGTGCTCGACGCGGCTGTTGAAGAGCGCCCCCATGATCGCGACTCCGAAGGAGGAGCCGAGGGTGCGGAAGAGCGTGGCCGAGGACGACGCGACGCCCATGTCCTTCATCTCGACGCTGTTCTGCACGACCAGCATGGTGATCTGCATCAGGCATCCCATGCCCGCGCCGAGCACCGCCATGTAGACGCCGGCCGTGAACCGCGTGGTCTCGGTGTCCATCTGCGAGAGCAGGAAGAGCCCGACGACCATCAGGATGGTGCCGGCGATCGGGAAGATCTTGTACTTGCCGGTGGAGGTGGTGAACCGGCCCGAGAAGAACGAGACGACCATCATCGAGAGCAGCATCGGCAGGAGCAGCAGACCGGAGTTGGTGGCCGAAGCGCCCTGCACCGCCTGCTGGTAGAGCGGCAGGAACAGCATCGCGCCGAACATCAGGAACCCGGTGATGAAGCCGATCAACGACATCAGGGTGAAGTTGAGGTTGCGGAAGATGTGGAGCGGCAGGATCGGTTCGGCGGCCTTCTTCTGCACGATGACGAAGCTGATGAGCGCGACGATGCCGATCGCGATGAGCTCCATGATCACGGTGGAGCTCCAGGCGTACTCCGTGCCGCCCCAGGTGGTGACGAGGACCAGCGAGCTGATGCCGACGGTCAGCAGTGCGGCACCGAGGTAGTCGATGCGCCCCTTCGCCTTCTTCTTCGGCAGGTGCAGCACGGCGGTCACCATGGCGAGCGCGACGGCGCCGAGCGGCAGGTTGATGTAGAAGGCCCAGCGCCAGCCGAGGTGGTCGGTGATGGTGCCGCCGACGAGCGGCCCGCCGATCATGGCGACCGCCATGACACCGGTCATCATGCCCATGTACTTGCCGCGCTCCCGCGGCGAGACGAGCTCACCGATGATCGCCATGACGCCGACCATCAGACCGCCCGCGCCGAGCCCCTGGACGGCACGGAAGCCGATCAGCTGGCCCATGTCCTGCGCCATGCCGCTGAGTGCGGAACCGGCCAGGAAGATCACTATGGAGGTGAGGAAGACGCCCTTGCGCCCGTACATGTCGCCGAGCTTGCCCCAGATGGGGGTCGAAGCCGCGGTCGCCAGCATGTAGGCGGTGACGACCCACGACAGGTGCTCCATGCCGCCGAGGTCACCGACGATCGTCGGCATCGCGGGGCTCACGATCATGTTGTCGAGCATCGCGAGCAGAATCGTGACCATCAGCGCCATCATCACGACGCGCACGCTGCGCGGCTGTGGCGCTTCCTTCGTCTGTTTCGCCGGTGTCTGCCCGTCCGGCTTCTTCTTGGTCTCCACCATGATCCCCACTCCCCAGATTCCCCGACCGCTGACTACTACGTGCGACTGCTGCTGACGACTACTACTTACGACTGCCACTTACTTGCCGCCCGGCAAGCTGGCTACACTGAGGGAAACTAGACCCCTAACTAGCCGGGCGTCAAGTAAGTAAATTCGAGTCCAAGGATTCGAGCCGAGGGAGCCGAGGAGCACCGAGATGGTCACGGACACAAGCGCGGACACGGGCACGGGCGCGGGCGCAGGCCCCGCCAAGCAGCACCGCCGCGGGGACACCCGCCAGCGCATTCAGGACGTGGCCCTCGAACTCTTCGCCGAGCAGGGCTACGAGAAGACGTCACTGCGCGAGATCGCGGAACGTCTGGACGTCACGAAGGCGGCGCTCTACTACCACTTCAAGACCAAGGAAGACATCCTCACCAGCATCTTCGAGGACCTGACAAGGCCCATCGACGCGCTGGTGGAGTGGGGCAAGGAGCAGCCGCGCACGCTGGAGATCAAGCGCACGATCCTGACCCGCTACAGCGAGATCCTCACGAACGCGGCCCCGCTCTTCCGCTTCATGCAGGAGAACCAGGCGACGATGCGGGATCTGAAGACGGGCGAGACCTTCAAGGACCGGATGCTCAGCCTGCTCGACATCTTCAGGGAGCCGGGCTCGCCGATGACGACCCAGGTGCGCTGCTTCAGCGCGCTGTTCACGATGCACGGCGGGATGTTCGCGCTCAAGGACGCCGAAGGCGACCCCGAGGAGAAGCGCAAGGCCATCCTCGAGGTCGCCATCGATCTGGTGACGCAGGCACACGAAGGCGCCTGAAAAACACCCGTCCGTCAGACGGTGACGCCCACGGAGTGCAGGAACGCGACCGGGTCGACGGCGGAACCGTAGTTCGGGGTCGTACGAATCTCGAAGTGCAGGTGCGGGCCGCTGGAGTTGCCGGTGTTGCCGGAAGCGGCGATGTGCTGGCCGGTGCCGACGGTCTGGCCGACGCGCACGTCGATCTTGGACAAGTGCGCGTACTGCGAGAACGTGCCATTGTCGTGCTTGATCACGATGGCGTTGCCGTACGCGGGACCGTCACCGGCGCCGTTGCCGCCGGCCTTGACGACGGTGCCGTTGTGCGCGGCCTCGACGGACGTGCCGATCGGCACGGCGAAGTCCTGGCCGGAGTGCTTGCTGGACCACATGTTGCCGCCGAGTCCGAAGGACGCGGAGAGCGTGTACTTGTCGACCGGGTCCTGCCAGGAGACGGCCTTCTTGGCGGCGGCCTGCTTGACCTTGGCGGCGGCCTGCTGAGCCTTGCCCGCGGCCTTGGCCTGCGCGTCGGCCTGCGCCGAGATCGAGCTGGCGGAGACGCCGGGCAGTGCGCCGCTCTTGGCGTCCGCGGCGGCCGCGATCCCGGTGCCGAGAACTGCCGACGCTCCGAGCCCGAGGCCCGCGACGGTGATGACGGCCGTCCGCGTACGGAGCAGGGACAGGCCGGACTGGTGGGACGTGGCGCGCTTCGACATGGCGGATGACCTCCGGGATGGGGAGCGTGTGACATGCAGTGCGGTGCGTCTACATGCCGGGCACAAAGGGACCCGGCATACGCAGCTCTGCGTCCCGCCGGGTTGGCCATCCCTTGGTAACCCGCACCTGGCCACCCACTCAAACCCCCCATCTACTACCGAAAGCCGTAGCTCTTCGCCTGACTTTCTCCTCCTTGACACCCCCAAATCCCGACAATTCCCCCTTCAACTACTTACGCGATTTAGCCCTCAAGGCCGGGTTTAACCCCACTTCGGAGGGGTGCCCGAGGCCAGCACAGGCCCGAGTCCGCCCTCCGGCCCCCCGGTGAGCCAAAGGTCCCGGGGGTTGCGGACCGAAGGTCCTTTCCCCTACCCCGAACGGGGCCACTATTCCGCCTAGTACCGGACATATCGCCTGTGCGTCATGTCACCGGGCCCCGAGATCCACAACCTCCGGGATGTGACCGGCGCTACGCTGCGGCGCATGGATCCCGCGGTCATAGGCGCCCGGCTCGCCTCGAGCGTCGTAGCTCCTCTGATCAAGAAGTTGTTCGTACGAGAGGGACCGGGCGCGGGCCTGGTGGAGAACCCCGTCCGGCTCTCGGGGCTCGTGTCCTTCCGGGGCGAGAAACGGAAGCTGACCGACAAGGATCTGGCGAGGCTGGCGGCGGAGCTGGTGCGCCAGACCGTACGGGCCTCCGGCGAGCGCGCCGTACCCGCAGACGAGGAGCAGGCCGTCACCGACGCCCTGACCCGCACCCTCCACTCCCTGGGTGACCTCACCCTCACGGACGCCCAGGCGGTCGAACTCGGCCACAACGCCCTTGCGCTGCGCCTGCGCCGGGCGAGCGGCAACCCGGACCGTGACCTGTCGGCGGACGCGGCGTACTTCTACGACCGTCTGCTCGACACGACCTGCCTGCACATCCTGCACTTCTTCACGCAGCGGTCCGCCTTCGTGGCCCGGACGCTGGTGGAGCAGAGCCGCCGCCAGTCCGAACTGATCGCCAAGATGGACGAGTTGATCGCGCGCAACCCGCTCCCCGGCACGGAGGACGTGGCTTTCGAGCAGCGGTATCTCGCGTACGTCGCGAAGAAGCACGGGAAGCTGACGATCTTCGGGATCGACCTGGCCAATTCGCCGGGGCGGTGGCCGTTGGATGCGGCGTACATGTCGTTGGAGGCCACGGGGAGCTCTTGGCTCGTCCACATGCCTGCCAGGGAGGTGGCCCACGGTCTTTCACTGGAGGGGGCCGAGCACGAGCGGTGGGTGAACGAGGTGAAGCACATCGCCTCTGCCCCTCGGCCCGCCGATCAGTCGCTTGCCACCCACGACCGCGTCCTCCTGCGAGGCGAGGCAGGTTCCGGCAAGACCACGCTCATCCAGTGGCTGGCGGTGAGCGCCGCGCGCTCCGCCCCGGACGACGAGCGCATGACGTACCTCTACGACCGCATCCCCTACGTACTCCCCCTGCGCACCCTCACCCGTCACGGCGAGCGTCTCCCCGCCCCCAAGGACTTCCTCTCGGCGGTCGACTCCCCGCTGGCCGGTACGCAGCCCAGGGGCTGGGAGTCCCGCGTCCTGGCAGCGGGGCGGGCCCTGGTCCTGGTGGACGGCATCGACGAGATCCCCGACGCCGAGCGCTCCCGCACCCGCGCCTGGCTCAGCGACCTGATCGACGCCTACCCCGGAAACCGCTGGCTGGTCACATCCCGCCCCTCGGCCGTACGCGAGGACTGGCTCACCGAAGAGGACTTCACCGAGCTCACGCTCTCCCCGATGAGTCCCACGGACGCGGCGGCCTTCATCAGCCGCTGGCACGTGGCCGCACGCACGGGTGCGGCGGATGAGGACGCCGCGCTCGCCTCGTACGAGAGTCAGCTCCTCGACGCGGTCCATGCGAAGCCCGACCTCGGCCTCCTGGCCACCAACCCCCTGATGTGCGGACTGATCTGCGCGCTGCACCGCGACCGCAGAGGCTTCCTCCCCCTCGGCCGCAAGGACCTCTACACGGCAGCCCTCTCCATGCTCCTGATCCGGCGTGACCGCGAGCGGCACATGGACGTACCCGACCTGCGGGAGGAGCCGCAGCTACAACTGCTCCAACGCCTCGCCTACTGGCTGATCCGCAACGGCCGCCAGACGATGGACCGTTCGCGGGCGGAGACGATCATCGCGGACGCCCTCCCGTCGGTCCCGGAGGTAGCCACGCTCGGCGACGCGAAGGCGGTCTTCGAGCATTTCCTCCACCGCAGCGGCCTGCTCCGCGAACCCGCCCCGGGCGCGGTCGACTTCATCCACCGCACGTTCCAGGACTTCCTCGGCGCACGGGCTGCGGTCGACGATGGCGACTTCGGCGTGCTGGCGCGCCATGCGGCGGACGACCAGTGGGAGGACGTCATCCGCATGGCGGTGGCGCACGCGCGGCCTCGTGAACGGGTGGAATTCTTCCGGGAGTTGCTCGCCTTCGGGGACGGTCACGCCCAGGAGCGCGCCCGGGTACGAGTGCATCTGCTCGCGGCGGCCTGCCTGGAGCACGCGGCCGAGCTGTCGCCGGAGGTGCGGGAGCAGGTGGAGCGGCGGTTGGCCGAGGTGATTCCACCCCGGAGCCCGGAGGCCGCCCGCGAACTGGCTGCGGTCGGACCCATGGTCCTGGACCTGCTGCCGGGCCCGAACGGCCTTGACGACGAGGCGGCCGGTCACGTCGCGATCACCGCGACGAGCATCCCGTCCGATGCCGCGATCCCCTTCCTCGCCCGCTTCGCGCGCCACCCGGCGCTGGCCGTGCACAGCCAGCTCATGTGGGGATGGAGTCGCTACGACTGCCGCAGATACGCGGAACAGGTCATCGCTCAACTCAACAACGGGGAGACCTACTTCACGATCCGCAGCGACGACCAGATCACGGAACTCGAACGACTGGGAATCCGCCCGAACCTCCTGGACATCCGGGGAACAGTCACCCCCGCAGCCGCCTCCCGCCTGCTGGCGTCCTGCACCCCCACGTTCCTCTCACTCAGGGTGCCGCCTTCGCACCTCACTCCCGAGGCCCTCCAGGCGCTGAGCGAACTGGATCAACTACGTCTCATGGAGATCATCGAACCCTGGACCCTGGACCTGTTCCCCGTCGAGGCCCCGCTGCGCACCCTGGCCCTCTCCGGCTCCACTCGCGCGGTGCACGATCTGCACCGCATGGACAGATGGCCGCAGCTGGAGTGGGTCATCTTCGGCAGCTCGGATGGTCCGCGCACACCCGCTGTCTGGGAGGCCCTCGCACGACTCCCACGCCTCACCCGGCTGGACCTGACCTCCAGCTATCTCGCCGACGCGCCGTCCGGACTGGCCCTGCCCGGCGTGACCGAGCTGTCCCTGCTGCACGAAGGCGGCGACTGGACGGCGGCGGCATCCCGCGTCAGCGAAGTCCTCCCGGGCCTCACGCATGTGTCCGTGTACGGGCACACCGGCCAGGAGAAGGTCACCGTCGCCCCCTTGGCGCGCCTCTCCGCCCTGAGGCACCTGACGGTCTCCATCCCTCAGGTGTCCGACCTCGACGCGCTCCCCCCGCACATCGAAGTACGCGACATCCACCCCCTCACCGATTGAGCTGAAACCACACCCCCTTGCCGCCCCCGGTAGGCGTCACCCCACAGAGATCCGACAGCGCGGTCACGAGAAACAGCCCTCGCCCGTCCTCGTCGTCGACGGGTGCCCGCCGGGGCGCGGGCAGCTGAGCACTCCCGTCGTACACGGAGACGCGTACGTGGGTCGCGGCGACGGCGGCTCTCAGGTGCACGTCGCCTTTGGTGTGCCGGTGGACGTTGGTCACCAGCTCCGAGGTGCAGAGCGCGGCGGCGTCGGCGAGGTGGTCGAGGCCCAGGGTTTCCAGGGCTCCGCGTACGAAGTCGCGGCAGATCTTGGGGGAAGTGGCGTTAGCTGGGGCGAACAGGGTGTAGGTGTGCGGGAGTTCAGTGTCCGGCCCGTTTGCGTAGTCGTACACGGGTACGCCCATGAGACGCCTCCAAGGCGTGCGTCGGGGGTTCGCTGTGACGGTGATCGCCTGATCGCCTAGCCGCAGTGGCCTACCGCCCCTCGCGGGCAAGTCGCCGTCCGGCACGGGGACTTGGATCGGGCAGTGCGCTTCTGCGGTCAGGCGTGGGGTGCTGTTCGCTTTCGCAGCGAGGCTTCCACCATCAGCGTGTGAGCGTCGCGGTACTCACCGTAGCGAAATTGGGGTTACTTGTTCAACCTGAACGCCATCTTTGGTGGACCGACTGCCCGGCACGGGGCAAACTGACCCCACCTTCACGAGGAGAGACGGCGTTGGCACTGCGAACAGCCCCCACCGAGCGGCAGCTCCGAATCGGATTCGAGCTCCGAACGTTGCGTGAGCGCAGCGGATTGACTGTGCAGGCAGCCGGAGAAGTCATCGACATGGGCCGCGTCCACCTGACCCACGCGGAGAACGGCCGCACCCCGATCTCCGCCGAGCGCATCCGGACCCTGTGCCGCACCTACGGGGTTACTAGTTCGACCTTTACCGACGCTCTGGTCAGCCTCGCCGAGTCGAACGGCAAGGGCTGGTGGAGCAGCCACAAGTCCCAACTCCCGGCCTCGGCACTGGACCTGGCCGAGCTGGAGGCAGAAGCCTCAGGGCTCCGCTTGTACGAGTCGCTGTTCCTCCCGGGACTGTTCCAAGTCGAGGGCTACACCCGAGCCATCTTCGAAGCCAGCGACACCGTGAGCAGCGCGGCGGAGATCGACACCGCCGTCCGCTTCCGCCAAGAGCGCCAGTGCGTCCTCACGGCCGAGCGGCCGCCTTACGTTCATGCCGTCATCCACGAAGCCGCGCTCCACATGCGCTTCGGCGGCGCGGAAGTCATGCACCAGCAGTTGCTCAAGCTGGTGGAACTATCCGAACTCCCCCATGTGGACATCCAGATCATGCCCTTCACCGCAGTCGCGGTGTCGGCGCTCACAACGCCGTTCTGCCATATCGCCTCGCACGACAGCGCGCTGGAAACCGTACTCCTGGAGCATCCGGCGCAGTCGATGTTCCTGCACGAGGAGGGCACTCTGGCGAAGTACCGCCGCCAGTTCGAACGACTCCGTGCCGCAGCGCTCCCCGCCATCGACGCAACGGTGATCCCGGTGAAGCACGCGGCACGGGACTCGCTCGGCCTCGTCCAACACGTTCTGTACACCCTGCAGGGAGCTCAAGCATGACCATGCTGGACTGGCAGAAGTCGTCGTACAGCGGCGACCAGGCCAACTGCGTATACGTTGCCGCAACGCGCGAAGCGGGGACCATCCACCTCCGAGAGAGCGACACCCCGGAGACAACCCTCACCACAACACCCACCGCGCTCGCAGCCCTGATACGCACCCTCACACGGGGCCCCGCCGAACCGCTCAGCCACAGCCGTTGACCTGCGAGCGCTGATACCAGGAACGTCCGCTCCGGCCACCCGTCTGGGTGAACTGACACCAACTCCCCCCGCGTAAAGGCCCCGTACGCAAATCTCGGCCCCATGCGCAAGATCACCGATGCCGAATCGGGAGCCGGGCCGGACGCCAAGGCCACCATCCCCGCCCAGCCGCACCGCAACGCCCTGCCGTCCTGGTACGACGACCTGCTGGGCGAGATCAAGGACACCGTCGCAGGCGCACGCCTCCGTGCCCAGCGTGCTGTGAACACCGAGCTGGTCCGGATGTACTGGCAGATCGGGAAGCTGATCCTCGACCGCCAGGAGCAGGAGGGCTGGGGCACCAAGGTCGTGGCCCGCCTCGCCGCCGACCTGAAGAGCACCTTCCCGAACCGGCGCGGCTTCTCCCGCCGCAACCTGATGTACATGCACAAAATGGCCCGTAGCTGGCCGGAGCCAATTGTGCAGCAGCCTGCTGCACAATTGCCTTGGGGGCACGTCATGGTCCTCCTGGACAAGCTCGAAACCCGCCCCGAGCTGGACTTCTACGCCAACGAAGCCGTGCGCAACGGCTGGTCCCGCGCCATCCTGGAGCGCTTCATCCAGCAGGGGCTGCACCTCACCCAGGGGTCCGCCGCCAACAACTTCGCGGCGACCGTCCCCGACGGGTCCGACGTCCTCAAAGAGCTGGCCCGCGACCCCTACCGTCTGGACTTCCTGGGGCTCGACAAGCATCACGCCGAGCGGGAGCTCGAAGAGGCCATCGTCGCCGGGATGATCCGCTTCCTGACCGAACTCGGCGTCGGATTCGCCTTCGTAGGCCGCCAGTACCCCGTCATCATCGGCGGCGACGAGTTCCGTATCGACCTGCTCTTCTACCATCTGAAGCTGCACCGCTACTTCGTCTTCGAGCTGAAGACGAAGGACGTGCGCCCCGAGCACATCGGCAAGCTCAACTTCTATGTCAGCGTGGTCGATCAGCTGGTGCGCGACTCCCAGCGCGACGACGCGACCATCGGTTTCCTCATCGGAGCCAGCCACAACAAGGCGGCCGTACAGCTCGCCCTCGACGCCAGCAACAACCCGATGGCCGTGACGTCCTACTCCACACTCAAACCTGCCGACCGTGAGCTCGTGCCCACGGAGGAGGACTTGTCACGCGTCGTTCAGGAAGCCATCGACGGTGTCGAACTCTGATGCGTTCCAACGGAGTTCCATCGGGGCTCCATTGGAATACTCCGTACCCGGCAACAGGTTGGGGCCGACATGACTGACACACGCTTCGACCCGCACCCCCTGCTCGAGCAGAGCAACCTCGGCGTGCTGGCGACGATCAAGGCCGACGGCCGCCCCCAGCTCTCGCCCGTGATGCCGTCGTACGACCGCTCCGCCGCTGTCATCCGCGTATCGACGACCGCGAAGACGGCGAAGATCGCGAACCTGCGCCGCGACCCCCGCGCCACCCTGGAGGTGACGAGCCCCGACGGTCGCGCCTGGGCCACCGTCGAGGGCACGGCCACGCTCATCGGCCCCGGCACGGACCCGCACGGGCCCGAGGTCCAGGCCCTGGTGGACTACTACCGCGCGGCCTCAGGCGGCGAGCACCCGGACTGGGACGAGTACCGCGAGGTCATGGTCTCCGACCGCCGGGTCCTGATCACCATGACGGTCGACAACGTGTACGGCACGCGGATCGGTTGACAAGGGGATTGCAGGAAAGTCCCGCGACACGCCCTGCGCAGGCCCGCCCAAGCGGGATTCTCCTGCAGTCGCCCGCTCCCAACCACCCGCGCCCCGACGCCCCGTCACCTACCCTCGGCATATGGTCGAAGCCACCGCGCTAGGTGCCCGTATCGCCTCCAGCGTCGTCGCGCCGCTCATCAAGAAGCTCTTCGTGGCGGACCAGCCCGGCGCGGCCCTGGTGGACAAGCCCGTACGCATAGCCTCACTTGTCTCGTTCAGCGGCGAGAAGCGCGACGTCACCCCGAAGGACGTCGAGAAGGTCGCCGACGAGCTCGTCAGGAGGGCCCTCAAAGCCGCCGGGCCGAGGGAACAGCCCATCGACCCGGCCGAAGCCCCCGCCGTCAGGAACGCCCTGGCCCGCACGCTCAGCGGCCTCGGCACCCTCACCATCAAGGACTACGAAGCCGTCGCCCTCGGCCCCGAGGCATTCGCCGGCAAGCTCCACGCCCAGGCGCCCGTGGACGAACTATTCGCCCTCGGCCGCGACGGCGAGTACTTCTACCAGCAGCTCCTCCTCACCGCCGCCCTCCACATCCTCAACTTCTTCTCCCAGCGCTCGACCTTCATCGCCCGCCAACAGATCGTCCACAGCCAGCAGTCGGCCCGGATCATCCAAGCCATCGACATCCTTCTCGAACGGCTTCCCTCCCAGTCCGCCGAAGACGCCGGGTTCGAAGCGCTCTACGCCGCCCATGTCGCGGAGCGCCACGGCACCCTCACCATCTACGGCCTCGACGCCGGTACCAGCGAGTGGCCCCTCGACACCGCCTACCTCAGCCTCGAAGCGACCCGCGAACGCACCGGCCACGGCTACGGCGGCAGCAGCGGTAGCGGCAGCGGCCTGCACGTTCCCGCCGAGCAAGTCCTCGCCCAGCACGACCAAGTGCTGCTGCGCGGCGTCGCCGGGTCCGGCAAGACCACCCTCGTCCAGTGGCTCGCCGTCACGGCGGCCAGTCGGACGTACGAGCATGGACTCACGCACCTCATCGGGCGCGTGCCCTTCGTGCTGCCGATGCGCCGGATCGTCCGCCCCGGAGCCGAACTCCCCATCCCCGGAGACTTCCTGAAGGCCGTCGCCTGCCCCGTCTCGGGCGAGCAGCCCACCGGCTGGGCCGAGCGCGTCCTGCGGGCGCGGCGTGCCGTGCTCCTCGTCGACGGCATAGACGAAATCGCCGCCGACCGGCGGGAAGCCGCCCGGCGCTGGCTGCGCGAGCTCGTCCGCGCCTTCCCCGGCAACCTGTGGCTCGTCACCTCGCGGCCCTCCGCCGTACCCGAGCGGTGGCTCAGCTCCCAGGGGTTCTCCGAGCTCACCCTCTCCCCCATGACCAGGGACGACGTCGCCACCTTCGTACGACGTTGGCATCGCGCCGCGAGCGACGACGACGAGACCGGTGCCTCGCTGCTCCAGGCCGTTCGCTCCACGTCCGAGCTCAATCGGCTCGCCACGAATCCGTTGATGTGCGGGATGCTCTGCGCGCTGCACCGCGACCGTCGCGGCTTCCTGCCTCAGGACCGGAAGTCCCTGTACGAGGCCGCGCTGACCATGCTTCTCGAACGGCGGGACCGGGAAAGGCAGTTGGACCATCCTGATGGGGTTCGCATTCCGTACGCCATCCAGATTCAGCTTCTTCAGAAGCTCGCGTGGTGGCTCATCCGCAACAGCCGGTCGGAGATGGGGCGTTCGGACGCGCTGCACATCATCGGGCAGGCCATTCCCGCCGTGGACCTGAAGGACCGCACCGCCGAGGAGGTGTACACATCTCTCCTTCTGCGATCCGGGCTGCTCCGCGAACCCGCCGACGACCGCGTGGACTTCCTGCACCGGACCTTCCAGGACTACCTCGGCTCCCGGCTCGCCGTTCAGGAGCTGGACTTCGATCTGCTTCTGAACCATGCGGAGCAGGACCAGTGGGAGGACGTCGTCCTCCTCGCCATCGCCCATGCGCGGCCCAAGGAGGCCGAGCAGATGCTGCGGCAGCTCGTCCAGCGGGACACTCCGCGCAGCAAGCTGCTCGCCGCCGCGGGGCTGCGGTACGCGGCCGAGGTAGAGCCCACCGTGCGTACGCTCGTGGAGGAGTGCGTGGGCTCGCTCATCCCGCCGCGTACGTTCGCGCGGGCCAGCGACCTCGCGCAGGCCGGCGGCGATCTGGTGGTGGCCCTGCTTCCGGGGCCCGACGAAGTCGACGAAGCGCCGGTGGAGATGGCGGTCTGGGCGGCGGCCCGCCTCGGCAGCGAGGCCGCGCTGCACTTTCTGACCGGCTTCCGTGACCACCCGAGCCAGTCCGTCCAGGAGATCCTGGCCATGTCCTGGTCCCGCTTCGACCGCGATCTCTACGCCCGCGACATCCTTGCCCACCTGCCCCGGCAGAGCACGGTCGACGTACGCGGCGCCGAGGACCTCCGCGCCCTGCGCGACATCGGCGGCTGGCAGGACATCAACGTCGTCGGGGCCTACCGCGTCGAGGATCTGACCGAACTCGTCGTGCGCGAACGCCTCACCCGCCTCGGCCTCGACGCCCCGCACCCGGTGGAGGGCCTGGCCTGGCTCTCGGCGTTCCCCCGCCTCGAAGAGGTCCGCGTCACGGCGACGCTCAGCGCGGCGGTGGAGCAGCAGGTGCCCGACCGGATCCGCGTCACCATCCCGCCGTCCAGGCCGAGTTGACCTACCCTTGACCCCCTACACCACGCCCCTCGACAACCCACCCACAGGGACCCCCATGCCCATGGAGCCCGTTGTCCGCATCCCGTCGACCCTCGCCACGCCCCTCGTGCAACGGCTCATCCACACGCATCCCGAACAGCCACCCACCGCGCCGGACCTGATCGCCGCCCTCGCCACCTGGCGCGGCCCCGACGCCCCGGCGACACCGGACGACGTCCACCGCACGGCCGCCGACCTCGTCCACCTCGCGGCCGAGTCGCACAGCACCCCGACGACCGAAATCGGCTCCGTGGTCGACGTGTTGACGCGGACGCTGCTCGCCATCGGTGAACTGGACCTCACGGACGCGGACGCCGTACGGCTCGGGCCGCAGGACTACGCCCGGCGCCTGCGGGGCGCCGTGCAGGGCGCGGACCGTTCGCTGTCCCCCGGCGCCGCGTGGTTCCACGACGAGCTGCTCGTGGCCGTGTGCCTGCACGTCCTCTATCACCTGATCCGGCGCTCCCCGCACCTCCAGCGTCACATGGCCGAGCGCGCGAGCCGTATCCGCCAGCTCATCGACCTCAACGACACCGAGTCCGCGGCCCGCCAGCCCGAACGGTCCCAGGAGGACCTGGACTTCGAGGCCGCCTACGCCGAAGAGGTCGTACGACAGCACGGCTGGCTCACCATCGTCGGCGTGGACCTCGCCAACGCGCCGGACCGCTGGCCCCTGGAGGACACCTACCTCAGCCTGGAGGCCGAGGAGAGCAGCGGCACCGGCGTACCGGGCGAGCTGCAGACCGTGCTGCTCGCCGACCGGGCCCTGGAGGGGCACGAGCGGGTGCTGCTCCGCGGTGTCGCGGGCTCAGGGAAGACGACCCTCGTCCAGTGGCTCGCCGTTGCCGCGGCCCGCGAGGGCTCCCGTGTCCCCTTCGTCCTGCCCGTACGCCGCTTCGCCCGCGAGGGCTTCCCCGCCCCGGACGACTTCCTGCACGCCATCCGCCACCCGCTGGCCGACCAGGCTCCCGAGGGCTGGGTCGTACGCACCCTCCTCGCGGGCCGCGCCATGCTCCTCGTCGACGGCATCGACGAGGCCCCGGAGGCCACCCGCGGCGAACTGCGCAAGCAACTCCGCAGCCTCCTTCGCATCTTCTCCGGCAACGGCTGCCTGGTGACGTCCCGCCCCTCCGCCGTCGAGGACGGCTGGCTCGCCCAGGAGCGGCTCGCCGAGGAGGGCTTCAAAGAGCTCTCGCTCGCGCCGATGTCACGCGACCAGGTCACCCGCTTCATCCACGACTGGCACGCGGCGGCGATGAGCGACGACCAGTGCAAGGAGCAGCGGGACCGCGACGAGCTGAGGGAGTACGAGCAGCGGCTTCTGCACTCCGTACGCATCTATCGCGAGCTGCGCCAGCTCGCCACCAACCCCCTGATGTGCGGCCTGATCTGCGCCCTCAACCGCGACCGCTCCGGCTCGCTCCCCAAGGGGCGCAAAGAGCTGTACGACGCCGCCCTGGAGATGCTTCTCCAGCGCCGCGATCCCGAGCGTGATGTGTTGTACGCCGATGATGTGCGGCTCCAGCAGGGTCCCCGGGAGCTGCTCCTGCGCAAGCTGGCCCACGCGATGGTGGAGGAGGGTGTGTCGGAGCTGCCGCGCGAGCGCGTGGTCGCCATCCTGGACGGCGCCCTGCCCGCCATTCCCTCGGCGCGCGCGGAGGGCGACGGCGAGAAGATCTTCCGTCATCTGCTGCACCGCACCGGGCTGCTCCGCGAACAGGCGGGTCTCTCCGTGGACTTCATCCACCGCACGTTCCAGGACTACCTGGCCGCCAAGGAAATAGTGGCCCGCGGCCAGTTCCGTACCCTCGTCGAGCACGCGCACCGCGCCGAGTGGGAGGAGGTCATCCGCATGGCCGCCGCCCACGCACGGCCCGAGGAGTGCGCCGACTTCCTGGAGCGCCTCCTGGCCGCCGCCCCCAACCTGCGCCGCCCCCACGTGAACCACCGGCGCCTGATGGCCGCGGCCTGCCTGGAGCATGTCACCGAGCTCGACCCCGCGGTGCAGCAGCTCGTCCATGAGCGCACCAAGAACCTCGTACGCCCGACGACCGAACTGGCTGCCCGCAGCCTCGGCTGGGTCGGCCCCATCGTCCTGGAGCAGCTGCCCGACCCCGAGCAGGTGCCCAGCGACCAGCAGGCACTCCTCCTGGCCATCACGGCGACCCGCGTCCAGGACGATGCCGCCATCGACTACCTCGTCCGCCTGCGCCACCGCTCGGCGCTCGCCATCCGGCTCGAGCTCGCGCGCCCCTGGCGGCACTTCGACACGGAGCGGTACGCCCGCGAGATCATCGCCCACCTCGATCCGGTCGGCCTGTACTTCCCCGTCTCCGACCCCGCGGAGCTGGCGGCACTGCGCAGCCTGGGCGGGCGGCCGTGGATCCAGGTGGTCGGCGTGATGCGCACCGAGGAGCTCCTCGACGGCCTGGAGCGCGAGCAGCTGACGCACCTGTGGGTCACCGCCGAGCTCGCCGACCCGGACATGTCCTGGCTCTCCGGCTTCCCGAACCTGAGCGTGCTGCGGGTCAATCCCCGTCTGCCGCGGGTGCGGAACGTGCCGGAGGGGGTCACGATCACGTCGTAGCGGCGGGGGACGCCCCTAAGGGGCTGCGCCCCTTAGGGGCGCGGGGAACTGCGCGACCAGCCACGAGGCACCCGCAGCCGAAAGTCACAGCGAAAAGGGGCTGCCCCGGACCGTACGAAACGGTCCGAGGCAGCCCCTGTGAGCTGTGCGAGCCCGGAGGCTACGCCTCCTTGCTCAGGTTAGGCCCAGCGCCACCAGCAGCCTGCTCGATCGGCGGGACATCCGGCAACGCCGCCTTCTCCTCGCCGCGGAAGGTGAACTTGGCGGTCTCGCCCTCACCCTCCGTGCCGACGACCACGATGTGGCCGGGGCGGAGCTCGCCGAAGAGGATCTTCTCCGACAGGATGTCCTCGACCTCGCGCTGGATCGTCCGGCGCAGCGGCCGGGCGCCCATCACCGGGTCGTAACCCTTCTTGGCGAGGAGCTTCTTCGCGTCACCGCTGAGCTCGATGCCCATGTCGCGGTCCTTGAGACGCTCGTCCACCTTGGCGATCATGAGGTCGACGATCTGGATGATGTCTTCCTCGGTGAGCTGGTGGAAGACCACCGTGTCGTCGACACGGTTCAGGAACTCCGGGCGGAAGTGCTGCTTCAGCTCGTCGTTGACCTTGGTCTTCATGCGCTCGTAGTTGGTCTTGACGTCACCCGCGGCGGCGAATCCGAGGTTGAAGCCCTTGGAGATGTCACGCGTGCCGAGGTTGGTCGTCATGATGATGACCGTGTTCTTGAAGTCCACGACCCGGCCCTGGGAGTCGGTCAGGCGACCGTCCTCCAGGATCTGCAGAAGCGAGTTGAAGATATCCGGGTGGGCCTTCTCGACCTCGTCGAAGAGGACGACCGAGAACGGCTTGCGGCGGACCTTCTCCGTCAGCTGCCCGCCCTCTTCGTAACCGACATATCCGGGCGGCGAACCGAAGAGACGCGAGACCGTGTGCTTCTCGCTGAACTCCGACATGTCGAGGGAGATCAGGGCGTCCTCGTCACCGAAGAGGAATTCGGCGAGCGTCTTGGAAAGCTCCGTCTTACCGACACCGGACGGACCGGCGAAGATGAACGAGCCACCGGGACGCTTCGGGTCCTTCAGACCCGCTCGCGTACGACGAATCGCCTGGGAAAGCGCCTTGATGGCGTCCTTCTGGCCGATGACTCGCTTGTGGAGCTCGTCCTCCATGCGCAGCAGACGCGAGGACTCCTCCTCGGTCAGCTTGAAGACCGGAATGCCCGTCGCCGTGGCGAGGACCTCGGCGATGAGCTCGCCGTCGACCTCGGCGACGACGTCCATGTCGCCGGCCTTCCATTCCTTCTCGCGCTTGGCCTTCGCCGCGAGCAGCTGCTTCTCCTTGTCGCGGAGAGAGGCCGCCTTCTCGAAGTCCTGGGAGTCGATGGCCGACTCCTTGTCGCGACGCACGCCCGCGATCTTCTCGTCGAACTCGCGGAGGTCCGGCGGCGCGGTCATCCGGCGGATGCGCATCCGGGAACCGGCCTCGTCGATCAGGTCGATCGCCTTGTCCGGCAGGAAGCGGTCCGAGATGTACCGGTCGGCCAGGGTGGCGGCCTGGACCAGCGCCTCGTCCGTGATGGAGACCCTGTGGTGGGCCTCGTAACGGTCGCGCAGACCCTTGAGGATCTCGATGGTGTGCGGCAGTGACGGCTCCGCGACCTGGATGGGCTGGAAGCGGCGCTCGAGGGCCGCGTCCTTCTCCAGGTGCTTGCGGTACTCGTCGAGCGTCGTGGCACCGATCGTCTGGAGCTCGCCTCGCGCCAGCATGGGCTTGAGGATGCTCGCGGCGTCGATCGCGCCCTCGGCGGCGCCCGCACCCACCAGGGTGTGGAGCTCGTCGATGAACAGGATGATGTCGCCGCGGGTGCGGATCTCCTTGAGAACCTTCTTCAGGCGCTCTTCGAAGTCACCGCGGTAGCGGGAGCCGGCGACCAGCGCGCCGAGGTCAAGCGTGTAGAGGTGCTTGTCCTTCAGCGTCTCGGGCACCTCGCCCTTGACGATGGCCTGCGCCAGGCCCTCGACGACGGCGGTCTTGCCGACGCCGGGCTCGCCGATGAGCACGGGGTTGTTCTTCGTACGGCGGGACAGCACCTGCATGACCCGCTCGATCTCCTTCTCGCGCCCGATGACCGGGTCGAGCTTGGACTCACGAGCGGCCTGGGTGAGATTCCGGCCGAACTGGTCGAGCACCAGGGACGTGGAAGGCGTGCCCTCCGCAGGACCGCCACTTGCGCCGGCGGTCTCCTTGCCCTGGTAGCCGGAGAGCAGCTGGATGACCTGCTGCCGCACCCGGTTGAGATCGGCGCCCAGCTTCACGAGGACCTGGGCTGCGACGCCCTCGCCCTCGCGGATCAGGCCGAGCAGGATGTGCTCCGTGCCGATGTAGTTGTGGCCCAGCTGAAGGGCCTCGCGGAGCGAAAGCTCCAGGACCTTCTTGGCACGGGGAGTGAAGGGGATGTGGCCGGACGGGGCCTGCTGGCCCTGACCGATGATCTCCTCCACCTGCTGGCGGACCGCCTCGAGCGAAATCCCGAGGCTCTCCAGGGCCTTAGCGGCGACACCCTCGCCCTCGTGGATCAAGCCCAGGAGGATGTGCTCGGTGCCGATGTAGTTGTGGTTGAGCATCCGGGCTTCTTCCTGAGCCAGGACGACAACCCGCCGCGCGCGGTCGGTGAACCTCTCGAACATCGTTAATCGCTCCTCAGAGCGGTCAGGCAGTAAGGGGGCTGTCCCCTCCCTGTCCTTCCGCAGCTTAGTCCCGCAAGCGGGGACCGCTCATTCCAACTGCCGACACCCGGCCGAGAACAAGAGGTGCCTCCTGACCCCGAACGCCGACAACTGCTCCAACCCGATGGTGCGAGACGATGTTCCCGCAGGCCAAGCACTTACCCTCACCTCAGCTACGCCGATGGCGAACGCGAGACGGCCTGGCGCGTATGTCGCCCCTCCCCACTAGGGATGTCTTACCCGCAACGACTGACACTCCATGCGGCGCGCGCCGGTTCCCTCAGCTACGGGCGAACAACCTTGCGCCGCCGAACACGCTTTTACGCCCCCTTTCCGGACACTCTGCGCATCCGCGAGGGCACACTGCGTAACTCGACGGGCCTCCGGCCGGTTTCTCCGGGCATGGCCTACACCGTTCCCCAGCCCCGCCTTCCGGTCGAGCAGAGCGATCCGGTGCGCCAGTGGTACGAGAACGAACTCGGCTGGGCGACCGCCGAGCGCAGGACCGGCCTTCCGGTGCAGCTCCTGACGGGGCTCCGCTTCGACGTACTGCGGCTGCCCGCGGAAGCCGGCTTCGCCGCGCTCCGGCATCTCGGGCCGAAGGCTCCGGTGGCTCTGCGCGGGGAGACGATGCGGCTCTTCGTGGCCGCGGGGAGCGCCGACGAACTGCCGGGGCTCCTTGACTGGCTCGAGTGGGGCGGCATCCCCCTGGACCTCACGGCCATCGGCTCGGGCGGCCGGATCGACGCGCCCACGCCTCCGGGGTGGTCCGGCTCGCAGGGGGCCGCCGTGTGGCTGCGGCCCCCAGAACCCGGGTGCGAGGTGGAGCCGACGCTGCCGGCACTGCCGTCCCTGTCCTGCGTGGGGGGTGGCACCGTGCCCCACAGCGACCCCGCCGTGGGCTCCGGTCTCGTACGACTGGTGGACACGGCGGCGACTCAGTGCCACCGGGTCCGGCTGCGACGAACCCGTCGTCAGCCGTTGGCCTTCTCGTAGGCCTCGCGAATGGAAGCGGGAACACGGCCGCGGTCATTGACCTCGAAGCCGTTGCTCTTCGCCCAGGCACGGATCGCAGCGGTGTCCTGACCGCCACCAGCGGCGGCGGCACGCGCTTTGCCACGCCCGCTCGAGCCACGGCCACCGGTACGACGACCGCCCTTGAGGTAGGGCTCAAGAAGACCACGGAGCTTGTCCGCGTTCGACGTGGTGAGGTCGATCTCGTACGACTTGCCGTCCAGCGCAAACGTCACGGTCTCGTCAGCCTCGCCACCGTCGAGGTCATCGACAAGAAGGACCTGAACCTTCTGTGCCACCGGATTTCCTTTCATCGATAACTTAGGGCCGGATCGCGCGGCGTGAGCCGCTGAATCGCCGCCCCCTGTTATATGCAGTACTGCAGTACATCGGAAAGCAAACCGCTTTTGCTGGGAAAACACAAACCCCCGGGAGAGACCGGGAGCCCGAGAACCCAGGAAACATGCGCGTTTCGGACATAGGGAACCTGGGCAGCGGGCGGTCCGAAATACCGCCGCGATCACAGATGCAGAAGCATCCGACTGTTGCCCAAGGTGTTCGGTTTCACTCGTTCGAGGCCGAGGAACTCCGCGACACCCTCATCTTTGGAACGCAGCAGCTCGCTGTAGACATCTCCGTCGACAGGTGTCTCACCGATCTCCACGAAGCCGTGCTTCGCGAAGAAGTCGACTTCGAAGGTGAGACAGAAAACCCGCCGGACTCCGAGCCAGCGCGCGGTCTGCAGCAACTTCCCCAGCAGTTGATGTCCCACTCCGGCGCCCTTGACATCGGGGTTCACCGCCAGTGTGCGCACTTCCGCGAGGTCTTCCCACATCACATGCAGGGCGCCGCAGCCGACGACCTCGGCGTTGTCGTCGCGTTCCGCCACCCAGAACTCCTGGATGGACTCGTAAAGCGCGACCGTCGCTTTGTCGAGCAGGATGCCCTGACGCGTGTAGGAGTCGAGGAGGTTGCGCACGACCGGCACATCGGCTGTGCGCGCCCGGCGTACGGAGACTGCTTTAGCGCTGAGTTCAGGGGGTTCTGCTGGCATGAACCGGACGCTATCGCTCTGCTTCGGGCTCCGCCTCGCCGGGGCTCTCGGGGGCTGCTTCTTGAACCGCCGGGGCCACGATGCGCATCGCATCGCTGAGTGCTTCGCGCTGTTCCTGCGACATCATCCCGAAGAAGGCGACGAGAGCGGCTGCGGGGTTGTCGCTCCGGGACCATGCTTCGTTCATCAGTGCGGCGGCGTAGGCGGCCCGAGTGGAGACCGCCTCATATCGATAGGCGCGGCCTTCCGCTTCACGGCGCACCCAGCCCTTCTGATGAAGATTGTCCAAAACGGTCATGACAGTGGTGTACGCGATGGACCGTTCCTGCTGAAGGTCTTCCAGGACTTCTCGAACGGTCACGGGGCGGTTCCACTTCCACACACGTGTCATCACTGAGTCTTCGAGTTCTCCCAAGGGGCGAGGCACACCAGCACAATAGTGGGAGAAGTCACTAATGACGTGACGGACGTGGCGGAGCGGTCATTTACCCAACAAAAAGGGCGTACGACTCGGAATGTGAGTGAGTCGTACGCCAAGAGTGTGCGGCGTTACGCCGAGGGCGTCCGGGCGTTACGCCGAGGGTGTGCGGGTGGTGACCTCGGGTCACCTTCGATCGCCTCAGGTCTTGGGGATCTGCCGCGCGCCTTCGGCACGGAGGATCGCGGCGTCAGCGGCCGCGTCCTCCTTGGCCTTGTTGGCGCCGCCCTGGGTCTTCACGATCGTCACGATGAGACCGGTGAAGAACACGGCCATCACTACGGGGGGCACGAGCGCGGAGACGTAGTCCATGCCCCCCAGAGTAGCTAGCCCGCGGCGAGCTGGTGCGGCGGGTCCGCCGGGGTCGCCGGACGGCGCTTGGGCGGGAAGACCTCGGCCGGGGTCGGCACGGGGCGTGGTGGCTCCGGAGCGGCCGGCTGCGAGGGCCGCTCGGGCGTCTTGGGCTTGGCCGGGCCGTCGGCCGATCCCCGGCCGCCCGGGAGGGCCAGCAGGCGCGTACGGGACGCGGGGACGAGGGCGCGGGGTGCGGGGGCCGCCGCGGTGACGCGGCCCGCGAGACGGTTGCGTACGGCCTGTTCGGCGACGGCCCGGCAACGGTCGAGGAGGGCTGCGGCGACCGGGTTGCCCCGGAGGGCGCGCAGGGCGGCGAGGTCGTCGGCGCCCGGCTGGTAGCCGGTGCCGAGCACCTCCTCCAGGAGCGCGAGGTAGCCGGCCGCGGTGCCGGGCAGGGCCGCTCGGTAGCGGGCGAGGTCGGCCAGCAGGAAGGCGCGGAGCCTGGCACCCTCGCTGACCGCGTCGTCGACCGATGCGGCTAGGCGGAGGCAGTCCTGGACGTCCGCGTCGGAGGCGGGGCTTGGATGCAGGGCGAGGGCCAGAGCGCGGCGGAGCACACGCAGCTCCTCCGCACCGAAGGCCATGCCGCCGCGGGATCCGTATGGCGTGGGCATGGACCGACAATACTGGCCAAACGGACAAAATCCGCTTAACGCCAATCTCTGGCGTGGCTTGTGCTTTCGGGGGCGACGGGCACTCACTCCGAGCGGCGGCGGATCATCGCGAAGACGACAGCCCCGACCCCGAGCGCACCGGCCGCGGCGGCCGCTATCCAGGAGAGAACTCCACCGCCGGTGTCGGCCATGGAGCCGCCCGGGGCGGGGTCCTCCGTGCCGGACGACGTGTTGGAGGTGCGGGAGGTGCTGGAGGTGCTGGAGGTGCTGGAGGTGCTTGACGGTGCGGTCGTCACGCCCGGGTCGCTGGCGGGGGCGCCGGGGGCATCGGCCGCATCGGCGGCGCTGCTTCCGCGCGGCTCATGGAGGGCGACGGCGTACGCCACCACGTCATGCACTGCGAGGCGGCCACCGGCCGACGGGCTGAAGGTGCTTGACGGTGCGGTCGTCACGCCCGGATCGCCGACGGGGGCGCCGGGGGCATCGGCCTCATCGGCGACGCTGCTTCCGCGCGGCTCATGGAGGGCGACGGCGTACGCCACCTCGTGCGCCCCGTGGCCGCCGTCTGCCCCCGTGGCCGCGCTCGCCGCCGTGGCCGCGCTCGCCGCCGTGGCCGGGCCTGCGAGGCCGGCCAGCACTCCGGCCGCCGCTATCGCGGTCAGTCTTCCCCTACGCCCCATTTTCTCCACGCCCGCTCGACTCTGCCCAAGTCCCGTCCCTGCGCAGACTCTTGTATGGGGCGCAGGGTTGTGCGCGCAAGCCCCGCTTATGAGCCGCCGGTTACGAGCCGTCGGCCGGGGGTCGGGGCGATCGGCCGGGGCGATCGGCCGGGGCGCTCAACTCCGGGACACGTTCCGCTCGTAGACCAGGCGGAGTCCGATCAGTGTCAGCCACGGCTCGTGCTCGTCGATGACCGAGGCCTCGCCGAGCACCATGGGGGCGAGGCCGCCGGTCGCGATGACCGTCACGTCGTCGGGATCGCCTCCCGGGCCCGCCAGTTCGCGCGCCATGCGCTGCACGACGCCGTCGACCTGGCCCGCGAAGCCGTACAGGATGCCCGACTGCATGGCCTCCACGGTGTTCTTGCCGATGACGCTGCGCGGCCGGGCCAGCTCGATCTTGCGGAGCTGGGCGCCGCGTACGCCGAGGGCCTCTACGGAGATCTCGATGCCGGGGGCGATGACGCCTCCGGTGTACTCCCCGCGCGCGGAGACCGCGTCGAACGTCGTCGCAGTCCCGAAGTCGACGACGATGGCGGGCCCTCCGTAGAGCTCGACCGCCGCGACCGCGTTGATGATGCGGTCGGCGCCGACCTCCTTGGGGTTGTCCATGAGGATCGGTACGCCGGTCTTGATGCCGGGCTCCACGAGGACGGCGGGCACGTCTCCGTAGTAGCGCCGTGTGACGTCGCGCAGTTCGTGCAGGACGGAAGGGACCGTCGAGCAGATGGCGATGCCGTCGATGCCGTCGCCGAGTTCATCGCCGAGGAGCGGATGCATACCCATCAACCCGTTGAGGAGCACGGCGAGTTCGTCGGCGGTGCGGCGGGCGTCGGTGGAGATGCGCCAGTGCTCGACGATCTCTTCGCCGTCGAAGAGGCCGAGGACGGTGTGGGTGTTTCCGACGTCGATGGTCAGCAGCATGTCGTCGTCACTCCGCCGCGCGCAGGTCGAGGCCGATGTCCAGGACCGGCGCGGAGTGGGTGAGGGAGCCCACCGCGAGGTAGTCGACGCCCGTTTCCGCGTACGTACGGGCGTTCTCCAGGGTCAGGCGGCCGGAGGACTCCAGCATCGCGCGGCCGTCCACGATGGCCACGGCCTCCTCGGTCTCGCCCGGCGTGAGGTTGTCCAGGAGGATCAGGTCGGCGCCCGCGTCCACGACCTCGCGCAGTTGGTGGAGGGTGTCGACCTCCACCTCGACGGCCAGGTCCGGGAATGCCTCGCGCACGGCCTTGAAGGCCTGCTGCACGCCTCCGGCGGCCACTACGTGGTTGTCCTTCACAAGGGCAGCGTCGGAGAGCGACATGCGGTGGTTCACGCCGCCGCCCATGCGCACCGCGTACTTCTCCAGGGCGCGCAGGCCCACGGTCGTCTTGCGGGTGTCGCGCACCTTGGCGCTCGTGCCCTCGAGCGCGTCGGCCCACGCGCGCGTGGCCGTCGCCACGCCGGAGAGGCGGCACAGGAGGTTGAGTGCGCTGCGCTCGGCGGTGAGCAGGTCGCGGGTGCGGGTGGTGACGCTGAGCAGCTTCTCGCCCGCCGACACGCGATCGCCGTCCTCGACGTGCCGCTCGACCTCGAAGGTGTCCGTGCAGACGACGGAGATGACGGCTTCGGCGATGCGGAGCCCGGCGACCGTGCCGGCCTCGCGCGCGGTGAAGTCGCCGGTGGCGACGGCCTCTTCGGGGATCGTGGCGACCGATGTGACGTCCACGCCACCGTCCAGATCCTCCTCGATGGCGAGGTGGGCGATGTCCTCGATCTGCACGGGGTCGAGCCCGGCCTCGGCCAGGAGCTGCGCGAGGGCGGGGTCGAGACCGCACTCCATGGGGTCGTGCGCGTCGTCTCCGCCACAGCCGCAGGCATCGCCGCAGCCGCCGGTGGGAGCGAGAGGGAGGTCGTCGGGGGTGCTCACGGTCACTTCTCCTGAAGGCTGGTCGTGGGAGGGAAGTCGGGGGTCGCTGTCGTGTGCGCCGCGAGGGTGCGGTCCGCGTTGAGGCGTACGACGATGTGGCGCCGCCAGGCCTCGTCGTCGCGGTCGGCGTGGTCCTCGCGCCAGTGGCAGCCGCGGGTCTCCTCGCGGCGCAGCGCGGCGGCCACCAGGACGCGGGCGACGCACAGGAGGTTGGTCGCCTCCCAGGTGTCGACGCCGGGCTCGGCGGTCTTGCCCTCCTCGGCGAGCGCGCCCGCGGCCTCCGCGTGGATGCGGGCGAGCCGGGCCGCGGCTTCGGAGAGGGAGTCCGCGGACCTGAGCACTCCGGCGCCCTCGGTCATCACGCGCTGGATGGCGAAGCGGGCCTCGGGGGGCAGCAGGGGGTGCGCGGGGACATCGGGGTGGGCCACCGGTGCGGGCACGCGCGCGTGCAGGGCGTTCTCCGCGTGCCGTGCCGCGATGTCGGCGGCGATGCGCTCGGCGTAGACCAGGCCTTCCAGAAGGGAGTTGGAGGCGAGGCGGTTGGCGCCGTGGACGCCGGTGCAGGCGACCTCGCCGCAGGCGTACAGGCCCGGGACCGTGGTGCGGCCGTGCGGGTCGGTGCGGACGCCGCCGGAGGCGTGGTGCGCGGCCGGGGCGATCGGGATGGGCTCGGTCACCGGGTCGATGCCGTGGGCGCGGCAGGCGGCGATGATCGTCGGGAAGCGCTTCTCCCACATCTCGGCGCCGAAGTGGCCGGCGTCCAAGTACATGTGGTCGGCGCCCGTTTCCTGCATACGGCGCATGATGCCCTTGGCGACGATGTCCCGGGGCGCGAGCTCCGCGAGCTCGTGCTGGCCGACCATGAAGCGCACGCCGTCCGCGTCCACGAGGTGCGCGCCCTCGCCCCGCACCGCCTCGGAGACCAGCGGCTGCTGGCCCTCCGCGTCGGCGCCCAGGAAGAGCACGGTGGGGTGGAACTGCACGAACTCCAGGTCGCTCACCTCGGCGCCCGCGCGCAGGGCGAGCGCGACGCCGTCGCCCGTCGACACGGACGGGTTCGTCGTCGCCGAGAAGACCTGGCCCATGCCGCCGGTGGCGAGGACCACCGAGGGGGCGTGGACCGCGCCCACGCCGTCGTGCTGGCCCTCTCCCATGACGTGCAGGGAGACACCGGCGGTGCGTCCTTCGGCATCGGTGAGGAGGTCGAGGACCAGGGCGTTCTCCACGGTCGGAATGCCCTGCGCGCGCACCGCCTCGACCAGGGCGCGGGAGATCTCCGCACCGGTCGCGTCGCCGCCCGCGTGCGCGATGCGGCGGCGGTGGTGGCCGCCCTCGCGGCCGAGCTCGATGACACCTTCGGGGCCCGTGTCGAACTGGGCGCCCGTCTCGATGAGGCGGCGCACGGCGTCGGGGCCCTCGGTCACGAGCAGGCGGACCGCTTCCTCGTCGCACAGGCCGGCGCCCGCCAGGAGGGTGTCGTCCAGGTGCTGCTCGGGGGTGTCGCCGTCGCCGAGCGCCGCGGCGACGCCGCCCTGCGCCCAGCGCGTGGAGCCGTCGTCCAGTCGGGCCTTGGTGACCACGACGGTCTTCAGTCCCGCGGCCGAGCAGCGCAGGGCCGTGGTCAGTCCGGCCACTCCGGAGCCGACGACGACGATGTCGGCCGCGAGGGCCCAGCCGGGGGCGGGGGCGTGCAGTCGTATTCCGGTGGCACTCATGTGGTGGCTCCGAACGTGAGCGGGATGTTGTCGATCAGCCGGGTCGCGCCGACCTTGGCCGCCACGGCGAGGACCGCGTCGCCGGTGTGGCCCGGCTGTACGTCCGTGAAGTCGGCCGGGTCGACGAGCGCCAAGTAGTCGAGCTTGAGCGGGGGCCGGCCGCGGGCCGCCTCGTCCAGGATCTGGCGGGCCGCGGCACGGACGGCGGCGGGGCCGCCGGGCACGGACGGCGTGACGGACCGGGCTACGGCGTGGGTGTCGGCTGCCGCGCGGGACTCGCCGATGGCGTTGAGGGCGTCGGCGCGCGCGTGCGTGACGGGGGCGAGTGCCGCGCGCGCGTTGAGGGCCTCTTGTGCCGCGTGCCGGTCGCGGCCCGCGAAGAGGGCCTGGGAGAGCGCGAGGGCGGTGCGCCGCTCGGCCGGGGAGAGATAGCGGTTGCGGCTGGAGAGGGCCAGGCCGTCGTCCTCGCGCACGGTGGGTACGCCGACGATCTCGACGCCGAAGTTCAGATCGCGCACCATGCGGCGGATGAGGGCCAGCTGCTGGGCGTCCTTCTGGCCGTACAGCGCCACGTCGGGCCGGGTGAGGTGCAGCAGCTTGGCGACGACCGTGAGCATTCCGTCGAAGTGCCCGGGGCGCGTGGCTCCTTCGAGGAGGTTGCCCATGGGGCCCGCACTGATCCGGACCTGCGGTTCGCCGCCGGGGTAGACCTCGTCGACGGACGGGGCGAACACGAAGTCCGCGCCTTCCTGTTCGGCGATCTTGACGTCGGCGTCCAGGGTGCGGGGGTAGCGGTCGAGGTCCTCGCCCGCGCCGAACTGGAGGGGGTTCACGAAGACGGTGACCACGACTTCGCCCTCGTCGCCGGCTATGCGGCGTGCGGTGCGGACCAGCGTGGCGTGGCCCTCGTGCAGGGCGCCCATGGTCATGACGACGACCCTGCGGCCCACGCGCGGGCGCGCGTGCAGCGGTTCGGCGGTGTGCAGGAGGCTGGTCATCGCGTCCCTCCCCCGGCGTCCGCGGCCCCGCTCCCGCCGTTGGCCAGGACTCCCAGGAGGTCCTCGGCGAGCTCGGGCTTGAGCAGTCCGTGGGCGAGCGCGCGGTCTGCGGTCGCGCGGGCCATCGCCAGATACCCGGCGACTGTCTGCGGGGCGTGCTTGCGCAGCTCGGCGACATGGGCGGCGACGGTGCCCGCGTCCCCGCGCGCGACAGGCCCGGTGAGAGCGGCGTCGCCGGACCGCAGGGCGTTGTCGAGGGCGGCGCCGAGCAGCGGGCCGAGCATCCGGTCGGGGGCGTCCACGCCCGCGTCCTTGAGCAGCTCCATGGACTCGGCGACCAGCGTGACCAGGTGGTTCGCGCCGAGCGCGAGGGCCGCGTGGTAGAGCGGCCGCTTCTCCTCGGCGATCCACTCGGGCTCGCCGCCCATCTCGATGACCAGGGCCTCGGCGGCGAGGCGCAGCTCCTCGGGGGCGGTCACGCCGAAGGAGCAGCCCGCGAGCCGCTGTACGTCGATGGGGGTGCCGGTGAACGTCATCGCGGGGTGCAGCGCGAGCGGCAGGGCGCCCGCACGCAGCGCGGGCTCGAGGATCTTGGTGCCGTACCGCCCGGACGTATGCACCAGGAGCTGTCCCGGACGGACGGCGCCGGTCTCGGCGAGGCCCTCGACCAGGCTCGGCAGGGCGTCGTCAGGCACGGTCAGGAGGACGAGGTCGGCGCGCTCCATGACCTGGGCGGGCGTGACGAGGGGGACATCGGGCAGCAGGACCGCCGCGCGTCGTACGGACGCGTCGGAGACCCCGGACGCGGCGACCGGACGGTGCCCGGCGAGCTGGAGTGCCGCGGCGAGCGCGGGGCCGACACGGCCCGCTCCCACGACGCCCACGGTGAGCCTCGCAGGGCGGTCACGCGGGTCTGGCATATGAGGTGCGTTCACGCGATGACGCCTTCCCGTTCCAGTCCGCTCGGGGTACCGGACGATTTCTCGTCATGCTAACGCTATCGGTCCGTGCGGCGTCCTCGGCCGTCCACAGGCTGTGGGTATTCGTATGACCGGTGGCCGATCACACGCCATGCTCGGGGAATGACTTCACACGACGGAGAACACGACGGAGAACACGACGGAGAGCAGGACGCCGAGCAAGAGCAGGACGCGGAGCAAGAGCCGGACCTGAGCGCTCGCCGCAGGGCAGCGGCCCTGGGCGCCGACCGGATCCTGCACCGCTGGTCGCAGTACGCCCCGCTCACCGAGCGGCTCTCGGCGCTCGCGGAGGCGGCCTCCGGCATCGTGAGCCCCGACGAGCCCATCGACATGTACGGCAACGCCGTCGTAGCCCGTCTGGAGGACGAGGTCGCCTCGCTGCTCGGCAAGGAGGCCGCCGCCTTCTTCCCCACCGGCACGATGGCCCAGCAGGTCGCCCTGCGCTGCTGGGCGGGCCGCACGGGGAACGCGACGGTCGCACTGCACCCGAAGGCCCACCCCGAGGTCCACGAAGGGGGCGCTCTCTCCGTGGTGAGCGGGCTGCGCACGGTGTACCCGACGAGGGAGCCGCGACTGCCCACGGCCGAAGAAGTGCGGGACTTCGAAGAGCCCTTCGGGACGCTGATGCTCGAACTGCCGCTCCGGGACGCCGGTTTCGTCCTGCCGACGTGGGAGGAGCTCGAAGAGGTCGTGGAGGCGGCCCGCGAGCGTGACGCCGTCGTGCACTTCGACGGCGCGCGGCTGTGGGAGTGCACCGCGCACTTCGGCCGCTCCCTGTCGGAGATCGCCGGGCTCGCGGACAGCGTGTACGTGTCGTTCTACAAGTCGCTCGAAGGCCTGAGCGGCGCCGTGCTCGCGGGCCCGCGCACCCTCGTCGACGAGGCGCGGACCTGGCGGCACCGCTACGGAGGCCAGGTCTTCCAGCAGTTCCCCGCCGCTGTCGCCGCCCTGCTCGGCCTGCGGGACACGCTCCCCCGGCTGCCGGATTACGTCACCCACGCGCGCGTGGTGGCCGAGGCGCTGCGCGAAGGCTTCGCTGCCGCCGGGGTGCCCTGGTCGCGGGTGCACCCCGAGCAGCCGCACACCCATCAGTTCCAGGTGTGGCTGCCGTACGACTGTGAAGTCCTGACCGCTACGTCCCTCGGGCAGGCCGAGGAGACGAAGACCCAGCTGTTCGGCCGCTGGTTCGCGGACGGGCCGCCCGGCCTCTCGGTCACGGAGGTCACCGTGACCGAGGCGGGCCTGGTGTGGACGGCCGACGACGTCAAGGAAGCGGTCGCGGAGTTCGTGCGCCGGATCCCCGGCTGAGGAGTCCGGCCAGGGCGGCGCGGATCCGTCCGTGGGCGGGGCGCTCCTCGACGACGGCACGGAACCGGCCGTAGTCGCGCACCTCGCGGATGACCTGCCAGTCCTGCTGACCGGGGGCGGGCGGGGTCTTTTCGTCGTGCTGGGCGGCGCGGTAACTGTCGAGAAGGTACTGCTGGGTGATGCTCATGACGGTTCGCCTCTCATGGCAAATGGTACTTATCGGGCACTCTTGGGTCGACGGGAACGCAGGGTCGGCGAAAGGGGGTGGGATCCGGGGCGGGATCTGGGGTGGGATCTGGGGTGGGATCCGGTCCGGCGGCGACACTGCCGTACGGCCCGGTCATCAAGGGCCCTGTGCGGCCCGGTCACCACAGACTGCGCCCCCCGTCACGCCGCCGTCGCGCCGATTGACGCCCGCCGTCAATCGGCGGCCGGGATGTCAGTGGCGCGGTGCACGATGGGTCCATGAGCGTGCACATCGAGATCACGGGCCTGCCGCAGGAGCGCATCTTCTTCGACCCTTCACCCCTGGCTGAGCTGGGCGTCGCCCTGCACGCGCTGTCCGAGCCCGGACACCATCCGGGGATGCACGGCTGGGCCACGGCGACCACCGCCTCGCTCAAGCCCGACCTGGCCGACCGGCTCTGCGAGGCGGACTTCCTGTGGCGCAATACGTTCTCGGACGTGTTCATGCCGTTCGCGGGCCTTGTCGACGGTGACGGCAGACCGGGGGCGACGCTCGCCGAGGAGCTGGACCTGCTCGACCGCCTGGACGACGAGCGATTCGTCATGGCGGCCCTGGAGTTCACCTGCGGCACGACGTACAACGAAGGCGGTCTTTCGCCGCTCACCGACCCGGTCCGGGGCGCGCGCGCCCTGGAGCTCGCCGCCACCCGGGGCACCAGGCAACTGGACTTCGCCGAGCGCCTACTGGCTGATCCGCACACCGTCCGGGCGTGGCTGCGCCGCCTGCTGGAGGACTGCGACGAGGCGTTCTTCGCCGACACCTGGCGGCGGGTGCGCGTTCAACTGACCGCGGACGCCCGGCACAAGACCGAGATACTGCGCCACAAGGGCCTCTCCGAAGTGCTTGCCTCGGTCTCGGCGGCGCTCTCGGTGGACGCGGACGGCCACCGCATCACCGCGGACAAGCTCGTACCGGGCTCCGCGACGGCCCTCGACCACAACCTGGGCGCGGGGCTCACGTTCGTGCCGTCGCACTTCGCCTGGCCGCACCTGATGGTCCTGCACGCGCCCGGCTGGCGCCCGGTGATCCACTACCCCGTGTCCGCCCCGGACCTGGCGAGGCCCACCTCCGTGGAGACCCTGGAGCGGCGGCTCACGGCTCTCGCGCACCCCGTGCGCCTGCGACTGTGCCGCGACATGGCCCGCGCGCCGTTCAGCACCGGCGAGCTGGCCCACGCGACGGGGCTCACGGCGCCGGAGGTCTCGCGGCACCTCACCCTCCTGAAGAAGGCGGGCCTGGTGACCACGACGCGTCGCGGCAGGTACGTGCTGCATCAGCTGGACGTCACCGTGGTCGCCCGCCTGGGCAGCGACTTCCTGGAGGGCATCCTGCGCTGACAACCACCCCGTAACGCCGTCCCCGCGAGACAGGGCAGCCCGTCAGGCCGCCCCGCCGCCGCCCGCCCGCACCAGACCCGTCTCGTACGCGAGAACCACCACCTGCACCCGGTCCCGCAGGCCGAGCTTCGTCAGGATGCGGCCCACATGGGTCTTCACCGTGGCCTCCGACAGGACGAGCCGCGCCGCGATCTCCCCGTTCGAAAGCCCCTGGGCGACCAGGATCATGACCTCGCGCTCGCGCTCCGTGAGCCGCTCGAGCTCCTTGTGCTGCGGCTGTCCGCCCGCGTTCGGCAGCATCGGCGCGAAGCGGTCGAGCAGGCGTCGCGTCGTGGACGGCGCGACCACCGCGTCACCGCTGTGCACGGAACGGATCGCGGCGAGCAGCTCGCCCGGCGGCACGTCCTTCAGCATGAAGCCGGAGGCGCCCGCCTTCAGCCCCGAGAAGGCGTACTCATCGAGGTCGAAGGTCGTCAGGATCAGGACCTTCGGCGGGTTCTCGTCCTGGCAGATGCGCCGGGTCGTCTCCACGCCGTCCAGTTTCGGCATACGTACGTCCATCAGCACCACGTCGACCTCGGTCGACCGCAGCACCTGAAGAGCCTCGACACCGTCGCCCGCCTCGGCGACGACCTCCATGTCCGGCTGTGCGGCGAGCACCATCCGGAACCCCGTGCGCAGCAGCGCCTGGTCGTCGACGAGCATGACGCGGATCGACATCAAAGGCCCTTTCCTCTGGCTGTGTTCATGAGCGTATGGCGTGGACGAATCGGTGACAGGTGTCAGTTTGCGGGCTTGAGCGGGAGAAGTGCGCTGATGCGGAAGCCGCCGCCGGGACGCGGCCCCGCGTCCAGCGTGCCGCCGACCATACCGACGCGCTCCCGCATACCGATCAGGCCGTGCCCGCTGCCGTCGGCGCCGCCGTCCTCGTACAGCTCGTGCGGCGCGCCCCTGCCGTCGTCCTCGACGAGCAGCCCCAGGCCGTCGTCGAAGTAGACGAGCCGCACGCTCGCGCCGGTGTTCTCGCCGCCGTGCTTGCGGGTGTTGGTGAGCGCCTCCTGCACGATGCGGTACGCCGTGAGCTCCACGCCGCTCGGCAGCGGGCGCGGAGTCCCCTCGACCTTGAAGTCGACGGGGAGGCCGGCCGTGCGCACCTGCTCGATGAGCTCGTCGAGCTGCTCGACGTCGGGCTGCGGGACGTACTCACCGCTCTCCTGGTGCTCACCGGTGCGCAGCACACCGAGCAGTCTGCGCATCTCGGCGAGCGCCTGCCGTCCGGTGCCCGAGATGGTCTCGAGGGCCTGCTTGGCCTGCTCGGGGGCCGCGTCCAGGACGTACGCGGCGCCGTCGGCCTGGACGACCATCACCGAGACGTTGTGCGCGACGACGTCATGCAGCTCGCGCGCGATGCGGGCCCGCTCGGCCGCCACCGCGACCTTGGACTGCGCCGCCCGCTCCTTCTCCAGGCGGTCGGCGCGCTCTTCCAGCTGGGCCAGGTAGGCGCGGCGGGTGCGGATGGAGTCGCCGAGCACCCAGGCGAGGGCGAAGGGCACCATCTGGAAGACCGTGAAGAGGACGTTGCCGAAGGCGCTCACGCTCTCCTCAGGCCATCGCATCGACGACAGCGGAGCCGCGCACAGGCCGCCTGTCAGGGCGAGCCGCGAGGCCCACTTCGTGCCGTCGGCCGACGCGGTGTAGATGATCACCAGCATCGCGAAGTCGGCAGGCATCGTCTTCACGTCGAGGACCAGCTGGACGGCGCCGAGGACCGCGGCGAGCACCAACATCTTCTCGGTGTACTTGCGGCGCAGCGCCACCACCACGGACATGCCGACGATGACGAGGGCCGCCGCGACCGTCGGGTCGTGGCCTTCCACCTCGGTCATGGAGACCAGACCGATGCCGGAGATCCCGAGCAGGGCGAGGGCCCAGAAGCCATCGACCCCGGTCGGGTGTCTGCGGAGGAAGTCATAGACGCGCTGCACGTAACCCAGCGTAGGCAGGGTGACGGCCCTCCGGGGTCAACCGGAGGTCCGATCCGCAACCCCTGCGTGTACTCCCCAAGGTGGAGGCCCGCTTAGCCTTCTCGCGTGACGAACGAGGTCCGGAGCGAAGAAAAAGACGCACAAGAAGACGTGCGACGCGGCTGGCGGGAGGCCATGGAGGCCGCCCTCTACGGGCCCGACGGCTTCTATCTGCGCCCCGAAGGACCAGCGGGACACTTCCGTACGTCGGTGCACGCCTCGCCGCTCTTCGCGGGCGCCGTGGCACGCCTCCTGTGCCGCGTGGACGAAACGCTCGACCACCCGGACGAGTTGGCCTTCGTCGACCTCGGAGCGGGCCGCGGCGAGCTGACCGCGGGCGTCCTCGCCGCCCTGCCCCCGGATGTGGGGGCACGCACGCGTGCCTACGCGGTCGAGCGGGCCGAGCGCCCCGAGGGACTCGATCCGCGCATCGAGTGGTGCGACCGGGCGCCGGGCGGCGTCACCGGCCTGCTCTTCGCCAACGAATGGCTCGACAACGTCCCCCTGGACGTCGTCGAGGCGGCCCCGGACGGCCTGGTGCGGCACGTTCTCGTACGCGACGACGGCACCGAGTCCCTCGGCGACCCGGTCGAGGGTGCGGATGCCTCGTGGCTCGCCCGCTGGTGGCCCCTGCCCCCGGAGCCCGGCCTGCGCGCGGAGATCGGCCGCCCCCGTGACGAGGCGTGGGCGGCGGCCGCGGGGACGCTGACGCGCGGCCTCGCGGTCGCGGTCGACTACGCGCACGACCACACCGAACGCCCGTCCTTCGGGACGCTGACCGGGTTCCGCGCGGGCCGCGAGACGGCGCCCGTACCGGACGGCACATGCGACATCACGGCCCATGTGGCACTCGACGCGTGCCTCGACGCGTGCGCGCTGCCCGGAGCCGCCCTGCTCACCCAGCGAGCGGCCCTGCACGCCCTGGGCGTGAGCGGTGGCCGCCCGCCGCTGTCCCTGGCCTCCAGCGACCCGGTGGCGTACGTCCAGGCCCTCACGCGTGCCGGAGAGGCGGCCGAGCTGACCGCCACGGGCGGTCTCGGCGACTTCGGGTGGCTGATCCGGCCGGTGGGGATCGCGATCCCGGGCCCACTGCTTGTCGACGGCGATCTACCTGTCGACGGCGATCTACTTGTCGATGTCGCCGACCACGAAGAACAGTGACCCCAGGATCGCCACCATGTCGGCGACCAGCTGGCCGGGCAGCAGCTCGGCGAGCGCCTGGATGTTGTTGTACGAGGCCGAGCGGAGCTTCAGGCGGTACGGGGTCTTCTCGCCCTTGGAGACCAGGTAGTAGCCGTTGATGCCGAGAGGGTTCTCGGTCCACGCGTACGTGTGGCCCTCGGGGGCCTTCAGGACCTTCGGAAGACGCTGGTTGATCGGCCCCCGCGGCAGCTCCGCGAGCCGGTCGAGGCAGGCGTCCGCGAGGTCGAGCGCGTTGTGGGCCTGCTCCAGGAGGCACTCGAAACGGGCCAGGCAGTCGCCCTCCTGACGCGTGACGACCTTCAGGGTGTCCTGGAGCTCCCCGTACGCGAGGTAGGGCTCGTCACGGCGCAGGTCGAAGTCGACTCCGGAGGCGCGGGCGATGGGACCGCTCACTCCGTAGGCGTGCACCGCCTCCGGGGACAGCACTCCGACACCGCGGGTACGCCCCCGGAAGATCTCGTTGCCGAGCACCAGCTTGTCGTACACGTCCATGCGCGAGCGGACCGAGGCGACGGCCGCACGCGCGCGCGTGGACCAGCCCGCCGGGAGGTCCTCCTTGAGGCCGCCGACCCGGTTGAACATGTAGTGCATCCGGCCGCCGGAGATCTCCTCCATCACGTTCTGGAGCTCCTCGCGCTCCCGGAACGCATGGAACACCGGGGTGATTCCACCCAGTTCCAGGGGATACGAACCGAGGAACATCAGGTGGTTGAGGACGCGGTTCAGCTCGGCGAGGAGCGTCCGCATCCAGACGGCGCGCTCGGGCACCTCCATGCCCAGCATCCGTTCCACGGCGAGCACGACGCCCAGCTCGTTCGAGAACGCGGACAGCCAGTCGTGCCGGTTGGCGAGCACCACGATCTGCCGGTAGTCACGCGCTTCGAAGAGCTTCTCCGCACCGCGGTGCATATAGCCGATGACCGGCTCCGCCTGCTGGATCCGCTCGCCGTCGAGGACGAGGCGCAGCCGCAGCACGCCGTGTGTGGACGGGTGCTGGGGGCCGATGTTGAGCACCATGTCGGTGCTCTCCGCGGCGCCGCCGATGCCGAGCGTGGTCTCCGTCGTGGGGCTCATGCGCGCATTCTCTCGTACGCGCGACCGCACGCGCCCGCCACATCGGCTACGTACGCTTGCGGCATGGATACGGGGACGGCAGAGCCGGCACGACCGGCACAGCCGGGACGGTCAGCGGCGGAGCCGGTGTGGACCGGTCTGCCACAGGGGCTGCTGAGAATGCGGCGGCTGCTCCTCGTGGTGTGGCTCCTGCCGCTCGCGGTGGCGCTCGGGGTGCTCCTGGGGATGTTCGCGGGACCCGTGTGGGCGTCCTTCGCGGCACTGCCCCTCGCCCTCGTGGCCTGGGGCTGGCCGATGCTGGGGCGCAACTGGCGGTCCTGGCGGTACGCGGAGCGGGCCGACGACCTGCTGATCAGCCGAGGGGTGCTCTGGCGTGAGGAAACGATCGTGCCGTACGGCCGGATGCAGCTCGTCGAGGTGACCTCGGGACCCGTGGAGCGGCACTTCGGCCTGGCGAGCGTGCAGCTGCACACGGCCGCCGCGGCCACGGACGCCCGGATCCCCGGCCTCGTCCCCGCGGAGGCCGAGCGGCTCCGCGACCGGCTCACCGAACTGGGCGAGGCCCGCTCGGCGGGGCTGTGAGCGGCGTACAGGAAGCGACGGAGGACGAGCACGCCCCCAACGCCGAAGAGGCGCGAGAGCGGCGTCTGCACCCCATCACGCCCCTGCGCCGCGCCTGGGCGCCGATCGCGGTCCTCGTGGGCCTCGCCGTGCACGACCCGAACGGCACGCAGCGGCGCGCCTCCGAGCTGCCGGTGGCACAACTGCTCGCCGGGATCGCCGTCGTCCTCCTGGGCGGCGCCCTCTACGGCTTCTTGAGCTGGTGGTTCACTCACTTCGCCGTCACTGACACCGAACTGCGCATCCGCACCGGACTGCTGTTCCGCCGCACGGCGCACATCCGGCTCGACCGCCTCCAGGCCGTGGACGTGACACAGCCGCTCGCGGCCCGTCTCGCGGGCGTCGCCAAGCTCAAACTGGATGTCGTCGGGACGGAGAAGAAGGACGAACTGGCCTATCTCGGCCAGGAGGAGGCCTCGGCCCTGCGGGCCGAACTCCTCGCGCGGGCGGCCGGTTTCGCGCCGGAGACGGCGCACGAGGTCGGCGAGGCGCCGGTCCGGAACCTGCTGCACGTACAGCCGCGCATGCTCGCGATCTCGCTGGTGCTGACCGGCGCGACGTGGGGGATGCTCGTCGCCGCGCTCATCGTGCCGCCCTTCCTGTGGTTCCTCACCCACAACCTATGGACGGTCCTGGTGACCGGACTGCCCATATTGGGCGGCGCGTTCGCGAGCAGCGGGGGGCGGTTCATCGGGGAGTACGACTGGAAGGTGGGCGAGTCCCCCGACGGCCTGCGCATCGACCACGGGCTGCTCGACAAGGCGCACGAGACGGTGCCTCCGGGGCGGGTGCAGACGGTGCGTGTCGTGGAGCCGTGGCTGTGGCGGCGGCGTGGCTGGGTGCGTGTCGAGCTGGACGTGGCGGGCTCGTCCAACAGCGTCCTGATCCCGGTGGCGCCGCGGGAGGTCGCGGAGTCCGTGATCGCTCGGATCCTGCCGGGCGTCCGGGTGCCGGCGGCTGACGAACTGATGCGCCCTCCCGCGCGGGCCGCGTGGTGCCTGCCTGTGTGGTGGAAGGGGTACGGCCTGACGGTGACGGACACGGTGTTCGCGGCGCGGCACGGCCTGTTGCGACGCCGCCTGTCCTTGGTGCCGCACGCGAAGGTGCAGAGTGTGCGGCTTTCGCAGGGGCCCTGGGAGCGGTTCAAGGGGGTGGCGGACGTGCAGGTCGACACGGGCGCGAACAAGACGGTGACGGCGCGGTTGCGGCCCGCCGACGAGGCAGCGGCGCTGCTTCAGGCGCAGGCCGATCGCTCACGGACGGGGCGGAGGACCGCGCGGCCCGACCGGTGGATGGCGTGAGGGACGGGCGGCCGTCCCGTACCCCCGAAGTCTCAGCTACGCCCGCAGAGCCGTCCGCAGCTCCGCCACATCGATCTGCTCGGTCTCGTCGTGCTCCGTCAGGTCGATGACCTGGCCCACGCCACGGGACGCGTCATCGCGCTCCGGCGCCTTCTTGAACTCCCCCTCGGACTCCGCCTTGTGCACGGCGAGTGCCTCCTCGCCCACCACGTCCGCGAGGTCCACGTTCTGCACGGCCTCCAGCGCCCCGGCGGACGTGTCGCTCTTCGTACCGAAGAAGTCGAAACCGCCCTGGACCATCGGACGCCTCCTCTGCGCGGGCGGCGCGACGGCGACCGCGCGCTCATGCCCGCCATACCCCTCGGCCGCCCCGGGCTTCCCCCGCGCTTCGTCCCCGTTCGCGTCCGCGCCGTCCCCGTCCGCGCCGTCCCCGTCCGCGCCGTTATCGGAAGGCTTCGGAGTCAGCCGGTCGAGCGCCGCGTTGGCCCGCATGTACATCGACGGAGTCGCGGTCGTCCCCGGCCGCACGGCAGGAGGAGGCGCAACCTCCGCACGCGCCGGAGCCGGCGGCAGCGCCCGCGCCGGGGTGGACGCCTCGATGGCGAGCAGTCGCCGCCCCTCGAGGGCGGTCGCCCGCTCGGTCTCCGCCGTGGCGTACCGCCGCAGCAGCGCCGCGTGCTCGTTCCGCAGCGCGGCGAGCTCGGCCCGCTTGGAGCGCAGCTTCGTCTCCAGGCGGCCCCGCAGCTCGCGGGATTCGTCGAGATCGGATTCGCACTCGGCTATCCGTTCCTCGTAACGCCACTCGTCGCTCTTGCGGCCTCTGCCGAGCTCGGCGACGGTTTTACCGGCCGCCAGATCCCAGCGGCGCATGACGACCGAGCCCACGACTGCGGACGCGGCAGCGGCGGCGGCGAGGCCGCGGAGCACGAGAGGTTCCGCGAAAAGCCAGGCGCCACCGGCGCAGACGAGAGACAGACTTGCGACCGTCGAAGGGGGAAGCAGCCTGTGCAAGGGTGGGGAATGGCGGTGACGTCCACGTGGCATGGCCAGAAACTTACCGCGCGTAGGCGAACTCTGGTGCCTCGCCCGCCAAAATGACAGCGCCACAGCGCGAACTCCCCGCCCTTCCCACTCCTCTTCGGCCACTCAACTCCAGTTTCGGCCGCGCTACTTCTTGATCAATCCCTTCGACTCCAGATACTCGCGGGCGACATCCGCTTCCTTCTGGCGCTCCACATCGACCTTCCGGTCGAGTTCGGCGAGATCTTCCGTCGTCAGCGTCTCGGTGAGCTTCCCGAGCGCGTCGGCTATCTCCTTGTCGCCCGCTTCCTTCGCGTTCACCACCGGAAGGATGTTGTCCGCGTTCTGGAGCTTCTTGTCGTCCTTGAGGGCCACAAGACCGAAGCTGTCCAGCGTCGCGTCGGTGGTCGTGGTGAGCACCACCTGGTCCGTGCCGTTCTTCACGGCCTGCTTGGACTGCGTGGTGCCGACGCCCTTGGGGTCGATTCCCGTGATGTCGATCCCGTACTTCTTCTTCAGACCCGGAGCGCAGAACGGCCGCGACTCGCATTCGTCACTCGCGGCGATCTTGACCTTCTCGCCCGACCTGCCGAGATCCGAAAGGGTCTTGAGCTTGTGCTTCGCCGCGTATTCCTTGGTCACCGCGAACGCGTTCTGGTCGACCGCCGCACCGGCCGGAAGTACCTTCAGGCCGCGCGGCCCGGCGAGCTTCTTCAGCTCGGCCACCGTCTCGTCCACATCATTCGACGCGACCGGCTTCGCCTTCGGTCCGTTCTTGCCGAGGTTGAGGAACTCCGCGAGCGTCGCCGCGTATTCAGGTGCGACGTCGATCGAGCCCTTCTTCAGCTCGGGCTCATACACCTCGCGGTTCTGGACGGTCTTGACCTCGGCGTCGTATCCGGCGTTCTCGAGCACGCCTACGTAGAGCTCGGCGAGCACCTTCTGCTCGGTGAAACGGGCCGACCCGACCACGATCTTGCCCTTGTCACCGCCCTTGCCCGAGTCGCCGCCCTTGCTGTCCTTCTCCAGGCTGTCCCCGCCGCACGCGGCGAGACCCGCGGTCAGCGCCACGACGGCCATGGCCGCCCCTGCCATCCGTCGCGCGCGACGCGTTGTGCTGTTCATCGGTGAACCACCATTTCGAAAGCCTTTGGAGACACTGGAATTTGAAACTCTTGGAACTCTGGAAACTGCCATGCGCCGATCGCCCGTCCGCCGACCGCTCGTCCGCCGATCACCGCGCGACGCCCGACCGCCCCCGCATGGGGTTGAAGAACCGCCCCACCACGATCAGGACCACCTCCACGAAGATCGCGAGCAGCGCCACGAGCAGCGCCCCCGCCACCACCTGGGGTGTGTTCTGCAGATTGAACCCGGCCGTGATGATCCGGCCGAGGCCCCCCTCGCCCGCCATCGCGGCCAGCGTCGTCGTGGCGACGACCTGCACGCCCGCCGTCCGGACTCCGGTCATGATCAGTGGGTACGCGAGGGGCAGTTCGACCCGCGCGAACAGCTGGCGGCCGCTCATGCCCATCCCCCGCGCGGCCTCCACCACCGACCGGTCGACCTCGCGCATTCCGAGGTACGCGTTGGTCAGCAGCGGCGGCACCGCGAACAGTACGAGCGCGATCAGCGTCGGTACGTCCCCGTGCTCGCCGAGCGGGGTGAGCGTCAGGAGCACGAGCACCGCGAGCGTCGGAACCGCTCGGCCGATGTTCGAGATGTTGACCGCGAGGGCGCCGCCCTTGCCTATGTGACCGAGGCAGAGCGCGATCGGCAGGGCGATCACACACGCGACGGCGAGGCACACGCCGCTGAAGTAGAGGTGCTCGGCGAGGCGGTGCCACACCCCCTTCTCGCCCTGCCAGTTGGCGGACGTGGTCAGCCAGTCGTACGCACCGGTGATCGCGTTCATACAGGTTCAGCCACCTTGGCCGGGCGCTCCTGGCGAGCGGGGCGGTTCGTACGTATGCGACGGACTCGCGTCCAGGGCGTCAGCCACCGCTGGAGGGCGAGGAGGAGCAGGTCGGCGACGACGGCGAGGAGCACGCAGAGCGCGGACGCGGTGAGCACCTGCGCCTTGAAGGTCGTGTCGAGGCCGTCGAGGATCAGCGATCCGAGGCCTCCGTAGTCGACGATCGCCCCTACCGTCGTCAGCGCCACCGTCGAGACAGTGGTGATGCGGACGCCCGCGAGCAGGGCGGGAAGCGCGAGCGGCAGCTCCACCTCCCACAGCAGTCGCAGTGGGCCGTACCCCATGCCCTTGGCCGCGTCCCGCGCCTCCTGAGGCACAGCCTGGAGCCCCGCCAGGATGTTCCGCACCAGGATCGTCAGCGAGTACAGCACGAGGCCCGTGACGACCAGTGAGGCCGAGAGCCCGAAGAAGGGCAGCAGGAGCGAGAACATCGCGAGCGAGGGAACGGTGTAGAGCACGGTCGTCAGGCCGAGGATCGGGCCCGCGAGGAAATGCCAGCGTCGCGCGAGCAGCGCGAGCGGCAGCGAGACGGCGACCCCGATGGCGACCGAGGCGGCGGTGATCCCCACGTGCTGCACGGTGGCGTCGATCAACTCCTGGCTGCGGGAACTGACGTACTCCCCGCAAATCCAGTCATTCGTCACCAGACAGTTCTGTTCGCTCATCCCGCCCCACTTCCCCCGCGTCCCGAATTCCGAGGCCGTCCGGCGACCCTCATGAGGCCGTCGGGCGACCCTAACGCGGAGCACTGACAATCGCCGAGAGTCGTCGTATTGCCGCAACATGGGCTTTACACAACGCCCGCGACAATGGGGAATCATGATCCGGTTCGAGCACGTCACCAAGCGGTACGCGGACGGCACCACCGCCGTCGACGACCTGTCCTTCGAGGTCGCCGAGGGTGAACTGGTCACGCTCGTAGGCCCGTCGGGCTGCGGAAAGACGACGACGATGAAGATGGTGAACCGTCTCATCGAGCCGACCGAGGGCCGGATATACGTCGAAGGCGACGACATATCCACCATCGACCCGGTCCAACTCCGGCGTCGCATCGGCTATGTCATCCAGCAGGTCGGCCTCTTCCCGCACAAAACGGTCCTGGAGAACACGGCGACCGTCCCGCACCTCCTGGGCGTCAAGCGCGGCAAGGCCCGCGAGCGCGCGGCCGAACTCCTCGACCTGGTCGGCCTCGACCCCGCCACGTTCGGCGACCGCTACCCCGAGCAGCTCTCCGGGGGCCAGCGCCAGCGCGTGGGCGTGGCCCGCGCCCTTGCGGCCGATCCGCCCGTGCTCCTGATGGACGAGCCGTTCGGAGCCGTCGACCCCGTGGTGCGCGAACACTTGCAGAACGAGTTCCTCCGCCTCCAGCAGGCCGTCCGCAAGACCGTGCTCTTCGTCACGCACGACATCGAGGAAGCGGTCCGCCTCGGCGACCGCATGGCCGTCTACGGAAACGGCCGCATCGAGCAGTTCGACACCCCGTCGACGATCCTGGGCGCACCGGCGAACGACTACGTAGCGGACTTCGTCGGCGCCGACCGCGGCCTGAAGCGCCTCTCGGTGACGCCCATCGAGGAGGGCGACCTGGAGCAGCCGCCCGTCCTGCACCTGGACGACCCGCTGCCCGCGAAGCTCGAAGCCCGCTGGGCGGTCGTCCTGGACGGCGAGAACAACCTGCACGGCTGGATCGCCGCGGAGCACGCGCACGGCGGCTCCGGGACGGTCAGGGACCATGCCCGCCGTATGGAGGCGTGGCTTCCGGTGGGCGCTTCCCTGAAGCAGGCGTTCGCGACGATGCTCCAGCACGACGCGGGCTGGATCGCGGTCATCGACAAGGAGAGCGAGGGCCGCTTCCTGGGCGTCCTCACCCCGGCCCGGCTGCACGAGGCACTCCGTAGGTCGACGGCCGCGGACGCCCGCGACATCGCGCGCGGGGAGGTCGAGCTGGACACCATCGCGGCCATCGGCGGAAGCTGACGGACCACTTCGGAGGACCTGCTTCGGGAGCTGAGGCCTACTTGCCGTTCAGCCGCCCGCTGATCCACTCCAGCGTGGCCGGGATCTCCCTGCGCCACGTGTTGAAGTTGTGCCCACCGCTGTCGAGGGTGATCGACGAGACCCTGGTCGGCGACTTCACCTTGTCGATGAACTGCTCGGTTTCCCCGTAGTTGTCCTCTCCTTGTTTGCTGGTGGTGACAAGGAGAGACGTCTTGGGAGCCGGCATGTGGTCGAGGTACCACATGAGGTCGGCGCGCTGCTCCAACTCCTTGTCGCCGTGGAAGAGATCGCCCGTCGTGACGTCGATGGGCGCCTTGTAGTACGCGGACAGGCCCGCACCCGCGGCGTACACATCGGGGTGGTGCATGGCCAGTTTCAAGGCGCAGTAGCCGCCCGTGGAGTCGCCGATGACGCCCCAGCTCCCTGCCTTCGTGCCCGCCCTGTACTGCTCGGAAATGGCACCGGGCAGGTCCTTGGCGAAGAACGTCTCGGCCTGCGGGCCACCGGGGACGTCCACGCACTCGGTGTCCCTCGGCGGCGCCACGGTGGGCCGCATCATGACCAGGATCATCGGCTGCATCTTGCCCCGCCTCACCTGCGCGTGGGCAGTCTGCGGGTAGTGCAGGCCCTTGGTCAGCGCCTCGGCCGTGCCGGGATAGCCGGTGAGCACCACGGACACGGGGAACGTGCGGCTCTTGTACCGCGGCTGGAAGTACTCGGGCGGCAGATAGACATAGGCGGGGCTCGCTATGTCCGATTCCTTCCCGCTGATGACGACCTTCTGGATCTGGCCGCCGGTCGACGGCCTGCCACCGCCGGGCACGTTCACCGGCCGGGTGCTCCGCACCTCGACGGGCGTCTGCCCCTTGGCGGGATCGTGGTCGACGACGACACCGGGGCTCGTCTCCTGGCCGAAGAGGTCAGCCCATGTCGCGTAGAAGCCGAATGCCTGGTTGGCGGCGAGGCCGACCGAGGCGAAGATCGCCAGCTGGGTGGCGATGAGCAGCCCGATACGGCCGATGACGGCCCGCCAGGACTGGCGTGCCAGGCGCGGCCAGAGCCAGACCGTGCCGATGAACAGCAGGACGGCGAGGAGCACCGCCAGCACGAGAAGCTTGTTGCTCGTCAGACCCATGGGGTGTTCTGCCTGCGCTTTCTGCCTGTTCCGTCGTTCTTTTCCAACGGTTTTCCAGTCGGGGAGTGAACCCGGCTCCCCGAAGGACCGTCCTAGAGGGCGCAATGTTGCCGGATTCAAGGTCTCTCGCAGAACCACGGGATGCGATGTCTGTCAGGATAGATGCGGAAATGTCGGGCAGGGTTCCGGACAGTGAGGGCACCCGCCCCGAGGGCCGGCGCCGTACCGGCGGGCTCCCTGACGGCAGACTCGGACGACTGCTCCGCGGGCCCCGCCCCGAAGCCGTACCGACCTTCGTCGCCCGCGCCTGCACCCTTGTGGGCCTGCTGAATGTAGCCGCAGGAGTGTTCCCCCGCTTCCGGCACAGCCGTATGCACGCGATCGCCGAGGTCCTGCCGGGCGCGCTCGGCCCCTTCGCCGCCGCCCTCGCGCTCAGCTCGGGCGTCCTGTTGCTGCTGCTCGCGCACGGCCTCCGCCGCCACAAGCGGCGGGCCTGGCGGGCTGCCGTGGTGCTGCTCCCGGCCGGTGCCGTGGCGCAGTTCGCCTACCGGCACTCGGTCATCGGCGTACTGATCTCGATCGCGCTCCTGACACTGCTGCTGCGCCATCGGAACGAGTTCACCGCGCTGCCCGACCCGCGCAGCCGCTGGCGCGCCCTGGCCAACTTCGTGCTCCTCGGGGCCGGTTCCATCCTCCTCGGCCTGGTGATCGTCAGTGTCCACCCGGGGAAGGTCATCGGGGACCCGAGCATCACGGACCGCCTCGCCCACGTCCTGTACGGCCTGTTCGGCTTCGAAGGCCCGGTCGACTACTACGGACGGACGTCCTGGACGGTCGCCTGCTCGCTCGGCGCGCTCGGCCTGCTCACCGCGATCACCACTGTCTATCTGGCCTTCCGCCCCGAGCACCCGGCCGCACGCCTCACCGACGACGACGAGACGAAGCTGCGCGCCCTGCTCGACAAGCACGGCGCCCGCGACTCGCTCGGCCAGTTCGCGCTCCGCCGCGACAAGGGCGCCGTCTTCTCCCCCAGCGGCAAGGCGGCGGTCACCTACCGCGTCGTCTCCGGAGTGATGCTCGCGAGCGGTGATCCGATCGGTGACGTGGAGGCCTGGCCCGGCGCTATCGAGCGCTTCATGGACGAGGCGAAGGCCCACTCCTGGACGCCCGCCGTCATGGGCTGCTCCGAGACGGGCGGCGAGGTCTGGACTCGGGAGACCGGCCTCGACGCCCTCGAACTGGGCGACGAGGCGGTGGTGGATGTCGCGGATTTCTCCCTGTCCGGGCGTGCGATGCGCAACGTACGCCAGATGGTCAAACGGATCGAGCGCAATGGCTACGAGACGCGCGTACGGCGCGTGCGTGACCTCGGAGAGCTGGAGCTCGAGCGGATACAGCGCGCCGCCGACGACTGGCGCGGCACGGACACCGAGCGCGGCTTCTCCATGGCGCTCGGCCGGATCGGCGACCCCGGGGACGGCGACTGTCTGATCGCCACCGCCCACAAGGCCGACGAGGAACCGGGCCCCTACGGAGACCTCAAGGCGGTCCTCCACTTCGTACCGTGGGGCAAGGACGGCGTCTCCCTCGACCTCATGCGCCGCGACCGCTCGGCCGACCCCGGCATGAACGAACTGCTCATCGTGGCCGCCCTCCAGGCCGCCCCGAAGCTCGGCATCACCCGCGTCTCACTGAACTTCGCGATGTTCCGCGCGGCACTCGCCCGTGGCGAGAAGATCGGCGCGGGCCCGGTCCTGCGCGCCTGGCGCGGCCTGCTGGTCTTCCTGTCGCGCTGGTTCCAGATCGAGTCCCTGTACAAGTTCAACGCGAAGTTCCGCCCCCGCTGGGAGCCCCGCTTCGTCGTCTACCGCTCCTCCAAGGACCTCCCCCGCATCGGATTCGCGGCCATGCAGGCCGAGGGCTTCGTCACCCTGGCGCTCCCCCGCTTCCTGCGCCGGGCGAGCACACAGCGGCGCCCCTGCCCGCACCGGGCCGCGGAGCACGAGGTCCGGGCGGCATAGAGCCCGCCCGGACGGGCCTAGGCTGGAGGCATGAGTACGTTGCGCGGGCGGGGATCGGTCGCAGGGCTGCCGGAATGGGGCCGCTGCGCGGTCATGGGGGTCGTCAACGTGACACCCGACTCCTTCTCCGACGGAGGCCGCTGGTTCGACACCACGGCCGCCGTCAAGCACGGCATCAACCTGGTCGTCCAGGGCGCCGACCTGGTCGACGTGGGCGGTGAGTCGACCCGGCCCGGCGCCTCGCGCGTGGACGAGGACGAGGAGCTGCGCCGTGTGGTCCCCGTCGTGCGGGGTCTCGCCGCCGAGGGCGTGACGGTCTCCGTGGACACGATGCGCGCCACCGTCGCCGAGCAGGCGCTCGCCGCGGGCGCCGTCCTGGTGAACGACGTCAGCGGCGGCCTCGCCGACGCGCGCATGGTGCCGGCCGTCGCCGCCGCCGGGGCGCCCTTCGTGGTCATGCACTGGCGCGGCTTCCTCGCCGACATCCACGCCAAGCCCGTCTACGAGGACGTGGTCTCCGAAGTCGTCGACGAGCTCCACGCGCGCGTGCGGGCCGCCATCGACGGCGGCATCGCCCCCGAGCGCATCGTCATCGACCCGGGCCTCGGCTTCTCCAAGGACGTCGAGCACGACCTGGCGCTCCTTGCCCGCCTCGACCGGCTGCGCGAGCTCGGCCACCCGATCCTGGTCGCCGCCTCCCGCAAGCGCTTCCTCGGCCGGGTCCTCGCGGGCCCCGAGGGCGCGCCGCCGCCCGCCCGCGAGCGAGACGCGGCCACCGCCGCCGTCTCCGCCATCGCGGCCCACCAGGGCGCCTGGGCGGTCCGTGTGCACGAGGTGCGGGCCACCGCCGACGCCGTCCGTGTCGCACACGCCGTGACCAGCGCGGCCGGCGGCACTCAGTGACCGGGGCGCGCACCGACGTCGAGCAGGTCGAGCTGGCCAACACGGCCTTCTACGAAGCACTCGAGCGCGGCGACTTCGACGTGGTCTCCGACCTGTGGCTCGACACGGACGCGGCACCGGAGCCGGACGACCCCGACGACCGGGGCATCGACGACGACCCGGAGGACGACGCGGCCGCGATCTCCTGCGTCCACCCCGGCTGGCCGGTCCTCACCGGCCGCGGCGAGGTCCTCAGGTCGTACGCGCTGATCATGGCGAACACCGAGTACATCCAGTTCTTCCTGACCGACGTGCACGTCGGCGTCGCCGGTGACACCGCCCTGGTGACCTGTACGGAGAACATCCTCAGCGGCGGCCCGCCCCCCGAGGGCGGCGGCGAGCTCGGCCCGCTCGTCGGCCAGCTCGTGGTCGCCACGAATGTGTTCCGCCGCACACTCGACGGATGGAAGCTCTGGTCGCACCACGCCTCACCCGTACTCGCCGAAACCGACGACGAAGAGGACGAGGAGTCACCCTCCTGAGTGGGTAGGGGCCGCTCCAGGAGCCCCCGCGGGCAAGGACTGTCAGTGCGCGCAGGTAGATTCGATCGAGGCTGGTGTGCCGACCGCACTCGGTGCAGGCCTGCCGATACCGACGATTGCAGGAGTGATTCGCGTGGATCGTGTCGCGCTGCGCGGCCTCAAGGCTCGCGGGCACCACGGTGTCTTTCCTCGGGAACGCGAAGAAGGCCAGACCTTCATCGTGGACCTGGTTCTCGGCCTGGACACCCGTGCGGCCGCCGCCGACGACGACCTGGCGAAGACCGTGCACTACGGAGTCGTGGCCGAGGAGGTCGTGGCCGCCGTCGAGGGTGATCCCGTGGACCTCATCGAGACACTCGCCGAGCGCATCGCCCAGACGTGTCTGAAGCACGAAGGAGTCCTGGAGGTCGAGGTGTGCGTCCACAAACCGGACGCCCCGATCACCGTCCCCTTCGACGATGTGACCGTCACCATCACCCGGAGCCGAGTATGACCGCGTTTTCCACGCAAGGGCAGAGCGACCCGACCGTCCAGCCGGTGCCCACCGCCGTGGTGGAACAGGTCGACGCGGCCGACACCACTCTCTCCAACCCCAAACGCGCCGTGATCTCCCTCGGCAGCAATCTCGGCAACCGCCTGGAGACGCTCCAGGGCGCCATCGACGCCCTGGAGGACACGCCGGGCCTGCGGGTCAAGGCGGTCTCTCCGGTGTACGAGACGGAGCCCTGGGGCGTCGAGCCGGGCAGCCAGCCGTCGTACTTCAACGCGGTCGTCGTGGTGAAGACGACCCTGCCGCCCTCCTCACTCCTGGAGCGGGCGCACGCGGTCGAGGAAGCCTTCCACCGCGTACGGGACGAGCGCTGGGCCCCGCGCACGATCGACGTCGACATCGTGGCGTACGCAGACGTCGTGTCGGACGACCCCGTCCTCACGCTCCCCCACCCGCGCGCGCACGAGCGCGCCTTCGTCCTCGCCCCCTGGTACGACGTGGAGCCCGAGGCCCAGCTGGCGGGACACGGCCCGGTCGCCGAGCTGCTCTCCCATGTCTCCCGCGAGGGCGTCGCCCCCCGTGTCGACCTGGAACTCAGGCTGCCCGAGTAGTCGTTAGGGTCTATCGGACCGCACGACGACAAGCGGGTCCGTACGACGACGAAGACGACGAAGGGTCATCCGTGAAGCAGCTGCGCATCAGGACACTGGCCGGCCTCTTCCTGGTGGCCGGGGTGCTGTCCTGGGCGGGCGCCCGGCTGTGGGACTCCGTCGGCACACTGCCGCGGGTCCCGCTCGCCGCGCCCATCGTGCTCGCGGTGATCGCCGTGGTGCTGCTGTCCACGGCGCTCTCGCTGCGGTCCCGGCTGCGCGCCCAGCGCGAGCGGCGCCCCGGCGCGAAGGGCGTCGAGCCGATGATGGCCGCCCGCGCCGTCGTCTTCGGCCAGTCGAGCGCGCTGGTCGCCGCTCTCGTCGCCGGGATGTACGGCGGCACGGGCGCCTTCCTCCTGGAGTACCTGGACATTCCCGCCCGCAGGGACCAGGCGATCTACGCCGGGCTCTCGGTCCTCGCGGGCATCGGAGTGATAGCTGCCGCGTTCTTCCTGGAGCGAGTCTGCAAGCTCCCGGAAGACGAGGACGACGCGACCGCCCCGGCGGCATAGCCTCACCGGCTGCTGCCGCCCCGTAGGGGGTGCTATCGAGCCATGATCAAGCTCATCGCCTCATTGCGCGTGGCAGGGTCCCGCAACTGCCCCCGCACCGCCGAGGTAATCGTCTTGGCGCCCGGCTTCCGCACCCCCCGCATACTCATGCACATGTGCTCGCACTCGACGACCACGATGACGCCGCGCGGCTCCAGGATCTCCATCAGGGAGTCCGCGACCTGCGTGGTCAGCCGCTCCTGGACCTGCGGACGGCGCGCGAACACGTCCACGAGGCGGGCGAGCTTGGACAGGCCGGTGATCTTGCCGTCGGCCGACGGGATGTAGCCGACGTGCGCGACACCGTGGAAGGGCACCAGATGGTGCTCGCAGGAGCTCTGCACCTCGATGTCCTTCACCAGGACCATCTCGTCGTGACCGAGGTCGAACGTCGTCGTCAGGACATCCTGGGGCTGCTGCCAGAGCCCCGCGAATATCTCCTTGTACGCGCGCGCCACACGGCCCGGAGTCTCCCGGAGGCCCTCGCGATCCGGGTCCTCCCCGACCGCGATCAGCAGCTCGCGCACGGCGTTCTCGGCTCGCTTCTCGTCGAACTCGCCGATCGCGCCCTCGCCGTCCAGCGTCACGGGGTCGGTCATCTGTGCCTCGTTCCTAGCGTTCCACGCATCTGTGCGTCAGTGCGTACGAAAAAACTGCGCCCCCCAGGCTAGAACCTGGGGGGCGCAGCATCCATTCCGGGCCTGCTGAGACGCGCGGTGTCAGCTCTCGGGGCGGTCCTCCGGGGCCACCTCGATGCCGGCCGCGGGCGATGCGTCCGTCGTGCCTGCGGTCACCGCGGGCGTGGAGCCGTTCGCACCGTTCGTCAGTGACAGCTCCCTGGGGGAGAGCACCGGCGGGCGGGTCGAAGGCGTACGCCGCGAGGAACCGGTCCACGCCGGGCGGGCCGGGCGCTTCACGAGACCTGCGAAGACCTCGGCGATCTGCTCCTTGTTCAGGGTCTCCTTCTCAAGGAGCTGGAGGACCAGGTTGTCGAGAACGTCGCGGTTCTCGACGAGGATCTCCCAGGCCTCGTTGTGCGCGGTCTCGATGAGCTTCTTGACCTCTTCGTCGACCAGCGCCGCGACCTCTTCCGAGTAGTCGCGCGGGTGACCCATCTCGCGGCCCAGGAACGGCTCGGTGTTGTCGCCACCGAACTTGATCGCGCCGAGCCGCTCGGTCATACCGTACTGCGTGACCATGGCCCGTGCGGTCGCGGTGGCCTTCTCGATGTCGTTCGCCGCGCCCGTCGTCGGGTCGTGGAAGACGAGCTCCTCGGCCGCGCGCCCGCCCAGCATGTACGCGAGCTGGTCGAGCATCTCGTTACGCGTGGTCGAGTACTTGTCCTCGTCGGGCAGGACCATCGTGTAACCGAGGGCCCGTCCGCGCGACAGGATCGTGATCTTGTGGACCGGGTCCGAGTTCGGAGATGCCGCCGCGACCAGGGCGTGTCCGCCCTCGTGATACGCGGTGATCTTCTTCTCCTTGTCCGACATGATCCGCGTCCGCTTCTGCGGACCCGCCACGACGCGGTCGATCGCCTCGTCCAACGCGTGGTTGTCGATCAGCTTCCTGTCGCCGCGCGCCGTCAGGAGCGCCGCTTCATTCAGCACGTTCGCCAGGTCGGCACCGGTGAAGCCCGGCGTGCGCCGGGAGACCGCGCCCAGGTCGACGTCCGGGGCGACCGGCTTGCCCTTCTGGTGAACCTTGAGGATCTCCAGACGGCCCAGCATGTCCGGACGGTCGACCGCGATCTGCCGGTCGAAACGGCCGGGGCGCAGGAGCGCCGGGTCGAGGATGTCGGGGCGGTTCGTGGCGGCGATCAGGATGACGCCGCCCTTCACGTCGAAGCCGTCCATCTCGACGAGCAGCTGGTTCAGCGTCTGCTCGCGCTCGTCGTGACCGCCGCCCATACCGGCACCGCGGTGCCGGCCGACGGCGTCGATCTCGTCGACGAAGACGATCGCCGGGGCGTTCGCCTTGGCCTGCTCGAAGAGGTCACGCACACGCGAGGCGCCGACACCGACGAACATCTCGACGAAGTCGGAACCGGAGATCGAGTAGAAGGGGACGCCGGCCTCACCCGCGACAGCGCGCGCGAGGAGCGTCTTACCCGTACCGGGCGGGCCGTAGAGGAGCACGCCCTTGGGAATCTTGGCTCCGACGGCCTGGAACTTCGCCGGTTCCTGGAGGAACTCCTTGATCTCGTGGAGTTCCTCGACGGCTTCGTCCGACCCGGCGACGTCGGAGAACGTCGTCTTCGGGGTGTCCTTGGTGATGAGCTTCGCCTTGGACTTCCCGAACTGCATGACGCGGGAGCCGCCGCCCTGCATCTGATTCATCAGGAACAGGAAGACGACGACGATGAGTACGAAGGGGAGCAGGGAAAGCAGGATGCCGACGAACGGGTTCTGCTTCGACGGCGAGACGGTGTAACCGTCCGGGATCTGCTTGTCCTGGTACTTGTCCTGCAAGGTCTTGGCGATGGCGACACCCTGGTCGCCGATGTAGCTCGCCTGGATCTTGCTGCTGTCCTTGACCTTCTGGCCATCCTTGAGCTCGACCTTGATGGTCGACTCGTCACCGGTGGTGATCTTGGCGGACTCGACCTTGTTGTCGTTGATCGCCTGAATTACCTGGCCGGTATCCACCGTTTTGTAGCCGCCGGACGAACCGACGACCTGCATCAACACGACCACGGCAAGGACGGCCAGCACGATCCACATGACTGGCCCACGGAAGTATCGCTTCACGTCCATCCATACGGAGCGATGACGCCCCGTCCCTCCTGCCATAGTGAGTTTGATAAAGACTGTTCTTCGGACGGTACCCCAGCATTGTCACCCGGAGCCGCACGGGACGGCTGCCAAACCCGCCTTCGCATCCTCCAACGCCGGGAAACGGGTGAGGGTTCCCGGCCGCCTCCGTGGAGTTGGCCGGGAGGCCGGGTCTCAGCCGCCGTAGACGTGCGGAGCGAGCGTGCCGACGAACGGCAGATTGCGGTACTTCTCCGCGTAGTCCAGGCCGTACCCGATGACGAACTCGTTCGGGATGTCGAAGCCGACCCACTCCACGTCGATCGCGACCTTGGCCGCCTCGGGCTTGCGCAGCATCGTGCAGACCTTCAGCGACGCGGGCTCGCGCGAACCGAGGTTGGTGAGCAGCCAGGACAGCGTCAGACCGGAGTCGATGATGTCCTCGACGATCAGGACGTGCTTGCCCTTGATGTCGGTGTCCAGGTCCTTGAGGATCCGCACCACACCGGAGGACTGGGTGCCCGCGCCGTACGAGGACACGGCCATCCAGTCCATGGTGAGCGGGGTGGACAGCGCACGCGCCAGGTCCGCCATGACCATCACTGCGCCCTTGAGCACTCCGACGATCAGCAGGTCCTTGCCCGCGTACTCCGCGTCGATCTTCGCGGCCAGCTCAGCCAGCTTGGCGTCGATCTCTTCCTTGGTGATGAGCACCGACTGAAGGTCGGTGCCCATGTCTTTCGCGTCCACCCGCATCACTTTCGGTCGTCCGTCCCACCGGCTGCGCGGAGGCCAGGAGCCCCTCGGTCAACAGCCTTGCCGGATCACCAGTCTGCCACCCTGGCGCTGGGCGACGACTTTGCCCGGGAGATTGATGGCCCCCTGACCGCGCCAGCCCGTGATCAGCCGGTCGACCTCTTCGAGGTGCCGGGCGAACAGAGCACCCGCGGGGGCGCCCGCGTCGATGGCGGCGCGGCGCACGATGCGGCGGCGCACCGCGGGCGGCAGGGCGTAGAGCTTGGCGCACTCCAGGAGACCCGCGGCGTCGCGCACGGAGGCTTCCGCCTGCGCGGCCCAGTGGTCCAGGGCGTCGGCGTCATCCCGGGACAACTGGGCCGTACGGGCGAGTGCTTCCACTACGCCTTTGCCGAGCGCCTTCTCCAGGGCGGGCAGACCTTCGTGCCGCAGCCGGGATCGGGTGTAGGCGGGGTCGGTGTTGTGCGGGTCGTCCCAGACGGGCAGCGACTGGACCATGCAGGCCTTTCGGGCCGTCTGCCGGTCGATGTGCAGGAACGGGCGGCGGTAGCGGCGGTCCGCCCCCGGCCCGCCGGACACGGCGGCCATCCCGGAGAGCGACCGGATGCCGGAGCCGCGGGCGAGGCCGAGCAGTACGGTCTCGGCCTGGTCGTCGCGGGTGTGGCCGAGCAGGATCGCGGCAGCGCCATGGCGCTCGGCGACGGCGTCGAGCGCCCCGTACCGAGCGTCGCGGGCCGCGGCTTCCGGGCCGCCGTCCCTGCCGACGTCCACGGCGACGGACTCGATGGGGTCGAGACCGAGGGCGGTGAGCCGCGAGACGACCTCAGCGGCGCGCAGCTCGGACCCGTCCTGCAGTCCGTGGTCGACGGTGACACCGCCGGCCCGGATGCCGAGCTTGGGGGCCTCGAAGGCGAGGGCGGAGGCGAGCGCCATGGAGTCGGCGCCGCCGGAACATGCGACGAGCACGAGTGGCGATGCCGCCTGCTCGCGGGGAGGGTGGGGAGGAGCGGGGCGTAGGGGGACGTTCTCGGGGGTGCGCGGATTGTCGGTGCGCTGTACGTCGGTCAGTACGTCGTGGAGTACGCGGCGGACCGCCAGGCGTATCGCCGCGACCGCAGGATGGGGACCCATGTCCGGTTCCCTTCATGAAATTCGGGGGTGAGCCTCGGACCTGTCACTCAGGACCACCACTCGGGAGATCGGGCCTCAGGCAGATCTCACGAGGTTAGTCACTCAGAGTGTGTCGATGGTGACAGAGCCGAGCCGATACCCGAGCATTGCACGCCTACCTATGGCTCACGGTCCCTCGGACGGGTGATTGCGGGGGCGTTCTCCTGCCATCGGCCGCAACTCGCTCCCCTACGCCCCTCACTCTCCCTTACGGTGCACCCGCGCGACCCAGTCCGCCGGTTTGGCGATCTCCGCCTTGGTGGGCAGCGTGTTCGGCGAAGTCCACACCCGGTTGAAGCCGTCCATTCCGACCTCGCCGACGACCGCGCGCACGAATCGCTCACCGTCCCTGTATTGGCGCAATTTCGCGTCGAGGCCGAGCAGCTTGCGCAGGGCCTGGTCAAGGCGGCTCGCCCCGCGCGCCCTGCGCTGTTGGAACTTCTCCCGGATCTCGTTGACGGAAGGCACCACATCAGGGCCGACTCCATCCATCACGAAGTCGGCATGTCCCTCAAGGAGCGACATGACGGCCGTGAGCCTGGCGAGGATCTCGCGCTGGGCGGGGGTCTGCACCAGCTCGACGATGGAGCGGCCCTCATCGCCCTCCTCGCCCTCGGGACGACCGCCGGCCAACGACTGGGCCGCTTCCCTGATGCGCTCCAGGACCGTCATCGGGTCGACCTCGGTCTCGGAGAGGAATGACTGGATCTCCCCCTCCAGGTGGTCCCGCAGCCAGGGCACGGCCGAGAACTGCGTGCGGTGCGTCTCCTCGTGCAGGCATACCCAGAGCCTGAAGTCATGGGGATCCACGTCGAGTTCGCGCTCGACGTGCACGATGTTCGGTGCCACGAGGAGGAGCCTGCCGCCGCCGTTCTCCCCCGCCGGGAGGTCGCGGGTGGCCGGGGCGAAGGTCTCGTACTGCCCGAGGACGCGCGAGGCGAGGAAGGAGAGCAGCATCCCCAGCTCGACGCCCGTCACCTTGCCGCCGACCGCGCCGAGCACGGCGCCCCCGGGGCCGCTGCGCCGGTCCTGCATCTTGTCCAGGAGGGGCTTGAGGATCTCCCGGAACCCGGCGACGTTCGCCCGGATCCACCCGGCCCGGTCGACGACGAGCACCGGGGTGTCATGGGTGACCTCGGTGCCCATCCGGGTGAAGGAACGGACGTGCTCCTCCGAGGACTTGGCATGTTTCCGGAGCTCGGCGACGATGGCCCGCGCCTCGTCCCGGCTCACTTCTGGACCCGGCCTCACTAGCCGCGTCGCGGTCGCCACCGCGAGATTCCAGTCGACCATCTCCGCACCACCGATGCTCGTCATGCGTCAACGGTACGTGGTCGTGTCCGGCTGCGGAGGGGGTTGCACCCGGAGCTTCCCCGGGTGGCGCCCCTAGGGGCTCTCCTGCCCCGCCTGCCCTGCTGGGGGTCCGGGGCCCGTCGGGAGAACACGGCCCTGCGGCCGACTGCCGCGCCGTCGTGGCTGGTCGCGCAGTTCCCCGCGCCCCTTCGGGGCGCTACCCGGCGCTGCTAGCTACACCCGCACCCCGCCACCGCCGACGCCATGTGGTCGAGCGCCGCCTGTGCTCCCTTGGGGTCCGTGGTGCCTGTGGTCATGAAGGCGAAGACCAGTAGGCGGCCGTCCGCGTCCACGACCGTGCCCGCGAGGGTGTTCACGCCCGTCAGGGTGCCTGTCTTGGCGCGTACGACGCCCGTGCCCGGGGAGTCCTTGGGGTAGCGGTCGACCAGCGTGCCCGTGAAGCCGGCCACCGGCAGGCCCGTCACCACCGAGCGCAGCTCCGGGTGGGCGGGGTCGGCGGCGCGGGCCAGGAGCGCGGCGAGCAGGTCGGCGGAGTTGCGATCGGCGCGGTCCAGGCCGCTTCCGTCGGCGAACTTCGTTCCGGCCAGCGGCAGCTCGGCCTTCTTGAGCTGAGCGTCGATCGCCTTGCCCGCGCCGTCGAAGCTCACCGGCTCCTTGGCCGCGAGCGCCGCCTGGCGGGCAAGGGCCTCCGCGATGTCGTTGTCGCTGTGCGTCAGCATCCGCTCGACGAGGGCCGAGAGTGGCGGGGACTCGACCTTGGCCAGGGACTCGGCTCGGCCGGTCGCCTTGGACGGGCCGGGGTCCTTACTGTGCTTGGCGTCCTTGGACTTGCCCTCCGCGCCCGTCTCGATGCCCTGCTCCTTCAAGAGCTCCGCGAACTTCTTCGCCGCGTCGCCCGCCGGGTCGCCCGTGCGCGGGGCAGGCCCGCTGGAGGAGTCGTCGAGGCGGCCCTCGTCGGCCATCAGGGCGCTGACCAGGGTGAGGTTCTCGTTCGGGCCGATGGGGTGCTGCTCGGGCCCTTCGTAAAGAGAGGTGTCGTACGACAGGGTCACCTTGTCGGCGCCGCGGTCCTTCAGAGCGCGCGCGGTGTCCTTGGCCAGCTCGCGCAGACTCGCGGCGCTCTGCGCGTAGGGACCGTCCTTGCGGGCGGTGAGCGTGGGGTCGCCGCCTCCCACCAGGACGACGTCCTTCGAGTCCGGCTCGATGACCGTCTTCGTGGTGATGCGGTGGTCGGCACCCGCCGAGGTCAGCGCCGCGACCGCCGTGGCGATCTTGGTGGTGGACGCGGGCGTCAGGGTGTCGCCGCCGCCCTTGCCGTAGACCTGCTTCCCCGTGCCCGCGTCGATGACGACAGCCGTCCGCTCGGAGCCGAGCGCCTTGTCCTTCAGGAGGGGGTCGAGGACACCCGCGAGCGCCTTGCCGTCAGGCGCGGGCGCGGAGCCACCGTGCGCGGAACCGGCGGGAGCGCCGAGCCCGCTGAGCACGGAGGGGGCGCTCGGGGCGGCCGCAGGCGCTCGTCCGGACGTACGAGCGCCGTGATCTGCGCCACCCCCGCTCTCCTGGGAAGCGGCCCAGTCGCGCTCGGCCGTACGCTGACCGGAGGAGTCCCAAGGTCCTGCCGCGGCGACCGCACCGGCCGCGATCGCGAGTCCGACAGTCGCCGCACCCGCTGTGAGCTGCCATGTCTTGAGCTTCGCCGGAGATTTGAGAGCGGCGGGGAGCTGAAGCGCCGAAGGCTTCGGAAGCTTCCCCACCAGCTCCCGAACCTGCTGCCGGGTCTGTTGCCAAGGCTTGAGCTCGGGCACGACGACCAGCCCCTTTCGCGATCACACATCTGCGTGAGGGACACTTAACCACCCGAAGTATGTGCTGATCATGGAGGAGCCACCCGTGGAGTTCGACGTCACCATCGAGATTCCGAAGGGTTCGCGGAACAAGTACGAGGTGGACCACGAGACCGGCCGGATCCGTTTGGACCGTCGCCTCTTCACGTCGACCAGCTACCCCGCTGACTACGGCTTCGTCGAGAACACCCTCGGCGAGGACGGTGACCCGCTGGACGCCCTCGTCATCCTGGACGAGCCGACCTTCCCGGGCTGCCTCATCAAGTGCCGCGCGATCGGCATGTTCCGGATGACCGACGAGGCGGGCGGCGACGACAAGCTGCTCTGCGTCCCGGCATCGGACCCCCGCGTGGAGCACCTGCGCGACATCCACCACGTCTCCGAGTTCGACCGCCTGGAGATCCAGCACTTCTTCGAGGTCTACAAGGACCTGGAGCCCGGCAAGTCCGTCGAGGGCGCCGACTGGGTCGGCCGCACGGACGCCGAGGCCGAGATCGAGAAGTCGTACAAGCGCGCCGAGGCCCAGGGCCACTGAGCGCCCCCGCCCCGCCTCGAACGGGCCGCGTGATCTCCACAGAGACCACGCGGCCCGTTCGCGTATCTGTGCGCATACTGTTCGTACTGGAGGTGCGCACGGTTCGTATGTGGGAGCGAGGCAAGGAAGAGTGACTGACCAGGAGGACGAGGACCGCAAGCCACAGTCGGATGAGGCACGCAGCGCGTTCACCCAGCCCACCGGCGTAGTGCCACAGTCGGCGGCGCCCGAGGACGAGTCGCAGACGACCTCCGAGTTCTCGGTCCCGACCGGTCTGCCGAACCTCTCGCCGAACCTTTCTTCGACCACGCAGGAGACCGAGAAGTCGGCGTTCACCACGCCGAACACCTACAGCTCCCGCAACGCTCCGGCCGCCTTCACGCCCCCGCACGGCATCCCCCTGGTGAAGCTCACCAAGGAGACGCCCTGGCAGGACCAGATGCGCACGATGCTGCGTATGCCGGTCGCCGAACGGCCCACTCCGGAGGCGTCACAGAAGCACGAGGACGAGACCGGGCCCGCCGTGCCGCGCGTGCTCGACCTGACGCTGCGTATCGGCGAGCTGCTGCTCGCGGGCGGCGAGGGCGCGGAAGACGTGGAGGCGGCCATGTTCGCCGTCTGCCGCAGCTACGGCCTCGACCGCTGCGAGCCGACCGTGACGTTCACGCTGCTCTCGATCTCGCACCAGCCGTCCCTGGTGGACGACCCGGTCACGGCCTCCAGGACGGTGCGCCGCCGTGGCACCGACTACACCCGGCTCGCGGCCGTCTTCCACCTGGTGGACGACATCAGCGACACGGACACCGACATCACCCTCGAAGAGGCCTACCGCCGCCTCGCGGGCATCCGCCGTAACCGCCACCCCTACCCCGGCTGGGCGCTCACGGCGGCCAGCGGGCTGCTCGCGGGCTCGGCGTCCGTACTCGTCGGCGGTGGCGCCCTGGTCTTCGTGGTCGCGGCGATCGGCGCGATGCTCGGCGACCGGCTCGCCTGGCTGTGCGCGGGCCGCGGCCTTCCGGAGTTCTACCAGTTCGTGGGGGCGGCGATGCCGCCCGCGGTGATGGGCGTCGCGCTCAGCCTCATACATTCCCAGGAGGTCAGGGCCTCCGCGGTGATCACCGGTGGGCTCTTCGCGCTGATTCCGGGGCGGGCCCTGGTGGCCGGCGTCCAGGACGGCCTGACCGGCTACTACATCACTGCGGCCGCACGGCTCCTCGAGGTCGGCTACCTCATCGTGGGCATCGTCTGCGGCGTCCTGATGGTGCTCTCGCTCGGCGTGATGCTCGACGCGACGAGCCTGAAGCCGGAGACGACGTTCCTGGACGTCCCGTCGCGCCCGGTGATCCAGATCCTGGCGTCGATGGCGCTGAGCCTCGCCTTCGCGATCCTGCTCCAGCAGGAGCGGCACACCGTACTGATCGTGACGCTCAACGGCGGGATCGCCTGGGTCATGTACGGGGCGCTCGCGAACACCTCGATCGAACTCTCACCGGTCGCGGCGACGGCGATCGCCGCCGGGCTCGTGGGCCTGTTCGGGCAGCTCTTCTCGCGCTACCGATTCGCCTCTTCACTGCCGTACGTCACCGCGGCCATCGGCCCGCTGCTGCCCGGTAGCGCGACGTACTTCGGTCTGCTCGCCCTCGCCCAGAACGACATGAACACGGGCATCAACTCGCTCACCAAGGCGGTCGCCACCGCCCTGGCCATCGCGATCGGCGTGAACCTGGGCAGCGAGGTCTCGCGCCTGATCCTCAAGATCCCGGGCGCGACCTCCGCGGCGAACCGCCGTGCGGCGAAGCGGACGCGCGGCTTCTAGGAGTACGTGGCGTCAGCGCTTCGCGTGACGGCCGCGCGACGCCGGGCTCTCCCCGGGGGTGTCGCCCTCGGCCGCGGCAGCCTTCTTGGACTTGCTGCGCGCCCGCAGGAACTCGATCGCGATCGGCACCACCGAGATCAGGACGATCAGGATGAGGATCGCCTCGATGTTCTTGTGCACGAACTCGATGTTGCCGAGCCACGCGCCGAGCATCGTGACGCCCGCGCCCCAGAGGACGCCGCCGATGATGTTGAACGTGATGAACGAGCGGTACTTCATGCCGCTGACGCCCGCGATGATCGGCGTGAACGTCCGCACGATGGGCACGAAGCGGGCGAGGACCAGGGACTTCGGGCCGTACTTCTCAAAGAAGTCGTGCGCCTTGACCACGTTCTCCTGCTTGAACAGCTTGGAGTCCGGGCGGTTGAAGAGCGAGGGGCCGACCTTCTTGCCGAAGAGATAGCCCGCCTGGTCGCCGAGGATCGCGGCGACGCAGACGAGGACGACACAGAGCCAGAGCGGAAAGTCCAGCTGCTTCGTCGTGATCAGCAGGCCCGTCGTGAACAGCAGCGAGTCGCCCGGCAGGAAGAAGCCGATGAGCAGGCCCGACTCGGCGAAGACGATCGCGAGCAGGCCCCAGATCCCGAACGTGTTCAGGAGGTAATCCGGATCCAGCCAGCTTGGTCCGAGCGCAAGCGTCGTCACTGTTCCGGGCTCCTGAGGGTGAGAGGGCGATGCGGCGGGGGTGGCCGGGTGGCCGCCCAAAGCTATCAACGCGAGGTGACGTGCCCAGGTTCCACCGCTCTGCCCAGAGTGCACTGTGCGGCATCAGGGACAAAGCTGTGTGCCATGGGTATCGAAGATTTCGGCGGCGGCACCGATCCGCACTCCGACGTACTGGTCGTGACGACGAACGACGTACCGGGCTACCGCGTACAACAGGTTATCGGTGAGGTCTTCGGCCTCACAGTGCGCTCCCGGCACTTGGGCAGCCAGATCGGCGCGGGGCTGAAGTCCATGATCGGCGGTGAGCTGAAGGGCCTCACCAAGACGCTGGTGGAGACCCGGAACCAGGCCATGGAGCGCCTCATCGAGCAGGCACGCGCGCGGGGCGGCAACGCGGTCCTGATGATGCGGTTCGACGTCACGGAGGCGGCGGACGTGGGCACGGAGGTGTGCGCGTACGGGACCGCGGTCGTGATCGCGCAGGAGCAGTAGCCGTAAGCCCGTAACAGGAGCAGCGGTAAGGGGCACCCGGCATGGCCGGGTGCCCCTTACCGGTGACCGATCAGCTGTTCCGCGCCGCGTTCGCAAGGATCGCGTCCCGCATGTAGACCGCGAGCCCAGGCCGGATGGCCTCATAGGTGGCCGTGAACCGCTCGTCCGCCACGTACATCTCGCCGAGGCAGGTGTGGATCGCGTACGTGCAGTCGTAGTGGAAGCGGCAGATGAAGCCGCGGTGTTCCTCCGCGACGTCCATCGCGTCCGCGGAGTCCGCGGGCAGGCCCTGGACGAGCAGGTCGCCCATGCGCGCGTGGACCGCGGTGAGCTCGTCGTTGATGCGCTGCCAGTCCTCCTTCGTGTACGAGGCGGCCCTGCGCTGCGACTCCTTGTACCCGTCGGTGTGACCCCAGCGGCGCTCGACCTCCTCCGCGTACTGGTCGGGGTCGTGGTCCCCGAAGACCTCGAACTTCTCCTCGGGCGTGAGGTTGATGCCCATCTTCTTCGCCTCCATGGCGGTCTCGACGGCGGCGGCCATCTCCTGGAGCTTGGTGATCCGGGCGGTCAGCAGCTCGTGCTGGCGGCGCAGATGCGTGCGCGGGTCCGTATCCGGGTCGTCCAGGAGGGCCGCCACCTCGTCGAGGGGGAAGCCGAGCTCCCGGTAGAACAGGATCTGCTGCAGCCGGTCCAGGTCGTCGTCGCAGTAGCGCCGGTGGCCCGCATGGCTGCGCTCGCTGGGCACGAGCAGGCCGATCTCGTCGTAGTGGTGCAGCGTGCGCACCGTCACTCCGGCGAACCCGGCGACCTGTCCCACGGAGTAGCTCACGGCTCCCGCCTCTCTCTCGGTACGCGTTCCAGCCTGAGTCCTCACGTCACGTGAGGTGCAAGTGCAGACCCCGGCAGCCGCCCATATCCTCGCCAACAGGAACAGAAGACCTCAGCCACGAGGAGCACGAGGAGACCGCCCATGCCGCTCCACCACAGCGATGGCCCGAACGGCGGCTCCAAGGAGCACACCCTCGCGGTGAACCCCTTCTACGGAGAGGCCAACCCGGTCAGCGGCATGACCGAGGCCCCGCCCAAGCACCGCCTCCCGGACGGGCCGCTGCCACCCACGACGGCGTACCAGCTGGTGCACGACGAGCTGATGCTCGACGGGAACTCCCGCCTCAACCTCGCGACCTTCGTCACCACGTGGATGGAGCCGCAGGCCGGCGTCCTCATGGCGGAGTGCCGGGACAAGAACATGATCGACAAGGATGAGTACCCGCACACCGCCGAGCTGGAGCGGCGCTGCGTGGCGATGCTCGCCGACCTGTGGCACGCGCCCGATCCGGCGGGCGCCGTCGGCTGCTCGACGACCGGGTCGAGCGAGGCGTGCATGCTCGCCGGGATGGCGCTCAAGCGCCGCTGGGCCAAGGCCGAGCGGAACATCGACCGCTATCCGTCCCCCACCGCGCGCCCCAACCTCGTCATGGGCGTCAACGTCCAGGTCTGCTGGGACAAGTTCTGCAACTTCTGGGAGGTCGAGGCCCGCCAGGTCCCCATGGAGGGCGACCGGTTCCACCTCGACCCCGAGGCCGCGGCCGAGCTCTGCGACGAGAACACGATCGGTGTGGTGGCGGTGCTCGGCTCCACCTTCGACGGGTCGTACGAGCCGGTGGCCGAGCTCTGCGCGGCCCTGGACGACCTCCAGGAGCGCACCGGGCTTGATATCCCCGTGCACGTCGACGGCGCGTCAGGCGCGATGGTGGCGCCCTTCCTCGACGAGGACCTGGAGTGGGACTTCCGCCTTCCGAGGGTGGCGTCCATCAACACGTCGGGCCACAAGTACGGCCTGGTCTATCCGGGCGTCGGCTGGGCGCTCTGGCGGGACGCGAACGCGCTGCCGGAGGAGCTGGTCTTCCGGGTCAACTACCTCGGCGGTGACATGCCGACGTTCGCGCTGAACTTCTCCCGGCCGGGAGCGCAGGTCGTCGCGCAGTACTACACGTTCCTGCGCCTGGGCCGCGAGGGCTACCGCGCCGTCCAGCAGGCCGCCAGGAACGTCGCCCGCGGCCTCGCGGAACGCATCGAGGCACTCGGCGACTTCCGGCTGATCACCCGGGGGGACCAGCTGCCGGTGTTCGCCTTCACGACGCTCGACGATGTGAAGGCGTACGACGTCTTCGACGTGTCCCGGCGGCTTCGCGAGCGCGGCTGGCTGGTTCCCGCGTACACCTTCCCGGCCCACCGGGAGGATCTGGCGGTCCTGCGCGTGGTCTGCCGCAACGGTTTCACAGCCGACCTCGCGGAACTCTTCCTCGCGGACCTGAGCAGCCTCGTGCCCGAACTGCGGAACCAGCCGCACCCGATGACGCGGGACAAGGACGCGGCCACCGGGTTCCACCACTAGGGCCTCTCCATAGAGCCCTTCCCAGGTGAGCTCAGCGGGGCTTCTCCCCGGCCGCGAACGGGTTCTCCTCGCCGTCGCCGAGTACGCCCACGAACGGTTCGCCCTCGCCGGCGAACGTGTACGCACCGCCCTCGATCCGCTTGATCAGGCCGCGCGTCCACTCCACGCCCCCGTCGGCCGTATGGACCCAGAGGTTCATGATCTCGCCGATGTGCCCGAGCTGCTCCGGGCCGTCCTCGGGCGTGTAGTACTCGGTGACGGACCTGCGCCACTCCTCGATGCCCCGCACCCGCTGCTTGAGGAGTTCGACCGCCTCGCCGCGGGGCAGGTCGACGATGAAGCCGAGCGCCGCCGCGAGCATGTCGGGCCGCTGGTCGTACGAGATCAGGTTGGACCGGAGCAGGCTCAGGTACTCCTCGGTGCCCGCCCGGGTGATCTCGTACTCCGTGCGCGGCGGCCCGCCCGCCGTCGACGGGGCGACCTCGTGGGCGAGCAGCAGGCCTTGCTTCGCCATCTGCTTCAGCGCGTGATAGATCGAGCCGGGCTTGGCGTTGGACCACTCGTGGGCGCCCCAGTACTCCAGGTCGTTGCGCACCTGATAGCCGTGGGCCCGTCCGTGCTGACGGACGGCACCGAGGACCAGGAGCCGGATCGCCGACATGAGAGCCACCTCCCCTTCTAGCCTAATCAATTTTGATTAGGCTAGCGGCACCGCGGAGATCCGAACGAGAGGCCCTAGCCCCAGCTCTCGCCCCGCTCCAGGGCCACCAGCTCGAAGGCGGTCTTGCCGTCGAGCGTCTCGCGGATGATGTCCGCGTGGCCCGAGTGCCGCGACATCTCGGTGATCAGACGGAGCAGCACCCACCGCATCGATACGTCCTCCTTCGGGAACCACGGCTGGTCGGGCAGCCCGAAGGTCTCGTCGAGGGTGGGCAGCGAGCGGATGAACTCCTCGGTGCGGTCCGCGACTTGGCGCCAGTACGCGAGCGCCGCATCGACCGTCTCGCCCTCGACCAGGCGGAAGCACTCGTCCCAGTTCGCCTCGGTGCGCTCGACCGCCGGGTCGACACCCTTCGCCCGCGAGATCCAGCTCTCCTCGACCTCCGCGGCATGTTTGAGCAGCCCGGAGAGCGAGAGTTCGCTGGCGCTCGGCTTGGTGCCCGCCTGCTCGTCGCTCAGGCCGATCAGGGCCCGCCGGATACCGCCGCGCTCGGCGTCGAGGAAGGCGAGCAGCGCGCCGCGCTCGTCGCCGGGGGCTTCTGCGTTGACGTGGGTGACCATGAGGTCCGCCTCTCCGAGCCTGTGGAGCCTGCCGGGCTTTCCGACACCACGAACGTTACGGACCCTTGCGGTCAGCTTCTGTCCGCAAGGGTCCGGGAGTTTCCTGACGTACGCAGCGGCAGGGTTCTCAGAATTCTCAGAACGGGAAGCGCGACCGTCCGTGCTGTACCGAGATCCACTTCTGCGTGGTGAACGCCTCCACCGTCGACTCGCCGTTGAGACGTCCGACGCCCGAGTGCTTCTCGCCGCCGAAGGGCACGATCGGCTCGTCGTGCACCGTGCCGTCGTTCACGTGGAACATGCCGCTGTTGATCCGCCGCGCGAACCGCACGCCCCGCTCGACATCGGCGGTGTGGACGGCGCCACTGAGGCCGTACGGAGTGTCGTTGGCCATACGGACGGCCTCTTCCTCGCCGTCGAAGGGCACGAGCAGCGCCACCGGGCCGAAGATCTCCTGGTGCAGGACCGGGGAGTCGGCCGGCAGGTCCGTCAGAACGGTGGGTGCCACCAGGTTGCCGTCGGCACGGCCGTGCAGGAGCGCCTTCGCGCCCGCGGCCACCGTCTGGTCGACGACCTTCGAAACCGCGTCGGCCTGCGAGGAGTTGATCAGCGGGCCGATGTGGGTCGCCGGGTCCGCCGGGTCGCCGACCGTCAGGGACGCGACCTTCGCGACGAACTTCTCGGTGAACTCCGCCCGCAGCGACTCGTCCACGAGGATGCGGTTGGCGGCCATGCAGACCTGGCCCTGGTGCACGAAGCGGCTGAAGACCGCCGCGTCCACCGCGTAGTCCACGTCCGCGTCGTCCAGGACGACGAGCGCGCTGTTGCCGCCGAGCTCGAGGATGGACCGTTTGAAGTTCGCCGCGCAGACCGTGGCGACATGGCGGCCGACGCGGTCGGAGCCGGTGAAGGAGATGACGCTCGGCACCGGGTGCTCGATGAACGCGTCACCGATCTCGGCGATGTCGGTGATGACCACGTTCAGGACACCGGACGGAAGCCCCGCCTCCTCGAACAGCTTCGCAAGGAAGCTGCCGCCCATCACGGGCGTGTTCTGGTGCGGCTTGAGCACTACCGCGTTGCCCAGGGCGAGCGCCGGGGCGACCGTCTTGAGGGAGAGCAGGAGCGGGAAGTTGAAGGGGCTGATGGCCCCGACCACGCCCACCGGGACGCGGTAGAGGCGGTTCTCCTTGGTGTCGTCGGGCGACGGCATGATGCGGCCCTCGGGCTGGAGCGCCACGTGGACGGCCTCGCGCAGGAATTCCTTGGTGAGGTGGATCTCGAAGGCGGCCTTGAGCCGGGTGCCGCCCAGCTCGGCGACGATCGCCTCGGATATCTCTTCCTCACGGTCCTCGATGATGCGCAGGGCACGCTCGAAGACGGCACGCCGGGCGTAGGGGTTGGTCGTGCCCCACGCCTTCTGCGCGCGCTCGGCCGCTCGATAGGCCTGGTCCACCTCGTCGGCCGTCGCGACGGTGATCGACGCCAGCTTCTCCCCGTTGTACGGATTGAAGTCGATGATGTCCCAGGATCCGGATCCGGCCTTCCACTCACCGTCGATGTACTGGTGAGCCAGGTCAGTGAAGAAGGACATGAGACCCCTTGCCGCAGACTGTGCAGACATCTGATTTCACGTCATCGTACTGACGTTTCAGGTCAGTTGGAGTAGACCGCGGAGAAGATCGCGGCTATCGGCCGGATTCGGGCTGTCGCTCTGCAACTGACCGACCACCCGCTCGTACTGGCCGACTTCCTCGGCCTTGTCGAGATACAGGGCTCCGGTCAGCTGCTCCACGTACACCACGTCGGAGAGGTCCGACTCCGGGAAGCGCAGCATCGTGAACGCTCCGCTTTCGCCCGAGTGCCCACCGAAACTGAACGGCATGACCTGAAGAGTGACATTCGGCCGTTCGGAGATGTCGATTAGATGCTGAATCTGACCACGCATCACTTCCCGGTCCCCGTACGGGCGTCGGAGTGCCGCCTCGTCCAGTACGCAGTGGAAGCGGGGCGCGCGCTCGGAGATGAGCAGCTTCTGGCGCTCGAGGCGCAGCGCGACGCGGCGCTCGATGTCCGCCTTGCTCGCGCCCTTCATGCCGCGCGCGACGACCGCGTGGGCGTACGCCTCCGTCTGCAACAGGCCGTTGACGAACTGGACTTCGTAGACGCGGATGAGTGAAGCGGCGCCTTCGAGACCAACGTACGTTTGGAACCAGCCCGGCAGGACGTCCGAGTAACTGTGCCACCAGCCAGCGAGGTTGGCCTCCTTGGCGAGTGAGAGCAGGGCGACCCGCTCGGCCTCGTCGGTGACGCCGTACAGCGTCAGCAGGTCCTCGACATCCCTGGACTTGAAGCTCACCCGTCCCAACTCCATGCGGCTGATCTTCGATTCGGATGCGCGGATCGAGTAACCGGCCGCTTCACGGGTGATGCCGCGCGATTCCCTCAGGCGCCTGAGTTGCGAGCCAAGGAGCATGCGCCGTACGACCGAGCCGCTCGACTCCCCTGCGGTCACTTCGCTCAATCCTCCCCATCACTTGGAAGCCAGCAGTCTGCCATTAAACGCTTCAGGCCGTACACGTTCGGTTACAGAAACGGAAAGCCTTCGGAAGTCCTCCACAAGAAGTCGTAGGAAGAAATGGGCAAGAAGTGGCACGGGAACGACCAATTCCGGCGCGTGCACGTGCATCTGCCCTTGCATCTGCTGTACGCATTCGGAACCATGGTCCGCGCGCCACCTCTGTACCACCGCCGTACCCAGCCGTATCTAGCTGTGCCTAGCTGTACCGACCGCGCCACCGCTCCATCGCTATGACCGCGAAACCGGGGAGTGCCTCGCATGGGGACGAATGGATCGACCATGCTCGAGCCGTTACGGCAGGGGCTTCCCCCACTCGACCCCTCAGCGGTCACCAGCGCGGCATCCTGCTCTCTGCCCGCCCGCTATGAAGCGGTGGGCAGCGCACGGCAGTTCACCCGCAAGACGCTGAGCCAGTGGGAACTGGAAGAGCGCTTCGACGACATCGCCCTCGTCGTCTCCGAGCTGGTCACCAATGCCTTGAGGCACGCGCTGCCGTCCGACACCCCGCGCGAACAGGGCCCGCCGGTGCGGCTGCACTTGATGCGCTGGACCTCGCGTCTGGTGTGCGCGGTGCGCGACCCCAGTGACGACAGCCCGGTAGCGCGCGAGACGGACGACGACTTCTCGGCCGAGTCGGGCCGCGGCCTTTTCCTGGTGGACTCGTTCAGCGACAGCTGGGGCTGGCACCCGCTCGCGGGCGCGCTGCGGGGCAAGGTCGTGTGGGCGCTGTTCCAGCTGGCATAGCGAGCGGCCGAGTCAAGGAGTAGCGGTCGGCCGGCCAGCGGGCCGAGTCAACGAACAGAGGGGATGAACCACCTGATAGGTGGTCAACCACCAATCAGGCCGTCGAACTCCCCGTCCTTCATGCCGAGCAGCATCGCTTCTATCTCCGCACGCGTGTAGACGAGCGCCGGCCCTTCGGGAAACCGCGAGTTGCGTACGGCGACATCGCCGCCCGGCAGTTTCGCGAACTCCACGCACGCGCCCTGCGAGTTGCTGTGCATGCTCTTCTGCCAGACCACCCCGTGAAGCTCCGTGGCCGCCATGCCGTTAAACACGTGGTGCACAGGTCGCTCCCCGGTGGTGCAGTGCCCGATGTGGCTCTAGATGCAGTGGTCAACTGTTCCGGATCATAGCTGTGTTCACATGCGGATGCATGGGCAGATGCACGTGCACGCGGGGTGTTCCCTTGGTTACAGCTCTGTCAGCACGTTCAGCGCCTGCCCAGGCCTTCGCATGGCATTCACATGTCACGCGACGAGTCGAGTCCCGCACTCCCCCGTCCGCCCGTCCCCGTCCTCGTACTAGGAAGAGACGCGTACGGCGCCCTTCGTGTTCCACAGTCCTCGATTGTTCCGCGAGACGGGGACGGGGGATGGGAGACGCGTTCAGCGAGGCGAGCCGTACGGAAGCAGCGCCATCTCCCGGGCATTCTTGATCGCCCGCGCGAGCATCCGCTGCTGCTGAGCCGAGACACGAGTCACCCGCCGGGAGCGGATCTTCCCCCGGTCCGAGATGAACTTGCGGAGCAACTCCGTGTCCTTGTAATCGATGTACGTGATTTTCGCCTGGTCCAGTGGGTTGGGACGGGGCTTCTGATCGCGCGGAGAGAGCTTGCGGGGGGACATTCAGACCTCCAGGAGGGTGTCGAAGGCGGGCGGCAGGTGTTTCCAGGCGTCGCGCCCGGCGGCGTACTCCTCGTCGGTCAACAGGCAGGACTCCAGGACCTCTTCGAGCCCCTCGCGGTCGAGTCCCGGCGAGGTGAAGACCAGATGCTGGCAGCAGTCGCCGTGCTCCGGATGCCAGTCGAGTGCGGCCGCGGCCCGCCGCACCGGCGGCACCATCTCCCATGCCGCGTCCGGCAGCGAGGCCAGCCACGGCCCCGCGCTCTCGACGCAGAGCGCGCCGCCCGCCGCGTCCCAGCCGAGCAGCGTGTCCGGGTGGTCCGCCAGCCAGAAACGGCCACGGCTGCGGGCCGCCGCGCAGGTCAGGTCCTCCAGAGCCTGGTAGAGCCGCTCCGGGTGGAAGGGCCGGTCCCGGTGCCATACGAGGGTGGCGACCCCGGCCTCGTCGGCGTCGATCGGCAGCAGCGCGCAGGACGGATGCTGGGCGGCGGCTGCTGCTTCGACGTCGAACCCGCCGAGTGCGGCGCCCGCCAGGTGCCCGTAGGGGCCTCCATGAAGATCCCCTTGACCGCTGATCGGGACCTGACGGGCAGTCGGGTGGAGCTGAGCGAGGAGCGCACGATCCTCGTCGTCGGCTTCCGGGGAGTCCGCGATGGCGATCACCGGGGCGTACTCGAGCTGTCGGGCCCACGTGTCGGCGACCGTGCGCTGATCCGTGGCGGCAGCGGCGAGCCCGGCCTCCATGAGGTCGTCGCCGTTGCCAAGGCAGGGCAGGAGGAGGGCCGGGTCGACGGCCGTGATGACGCCGCTCAGCCGCAGGCCGGGGAGGCCTGGGGGGCACTCGTGCGCCGTGATCACCTCGGCCATCGCCTTGGGCTCGACCGAGTCCCACAGCTCGACGACCGCGAGCCGGGTGAGCCCCGATGCCGCGAGCCGTTCGAGCTCGGGCACGAGGTCCTCGCGCAGGGCGCAGCACGCACAGTCGTTGACCAGCGGCGCCTCGCCGGTGGAGAGCACTCCGGTCGCGTCGCGCACCGTACGTACGACTGTGCCGTGCACGGCCGTCGCCAGGTCGTGATGGAGCGCCACGCTCCCCGGGACGGTGGCGAGTAGCCGCTCGACAGTCTGCTTCCGGGCGTCGGAGTGCAGGCCGCCGACGATCGCGATGTCCATCGAGTTCGTCGAGTTCGTCAAGTTCGTCGAGTCCATGGAGCTCATCGCGTGCCGAAGCGGCGCTCGGAGCGTTCCACGCGGCCCGCCGTGTCCAGGACCTTGGCCGTGCCCGTGTAGAAGGGGTGGCTCGCGGAGGAGACCTCGACGTCTATGACGGGGTAGGTGCGGCCGTCCTCCCAGTCGATCGTCTTCTCGCTGGTGGCGGTGGACCGGGTGAGGAAGGCGAAGCCGGAGGACTTGTCGCGGAAGACGACGGGGCCGTACGGCGGGTGGATGTTCTTGCGCATGACGGTCAGCGCTCCTCTCGGAAATCGACGTGGCGCCCGACGACGGGGTCGTACTTGCGCAGGGTCATGCGGTCGGGGTCGTTACGGCGGTTCTTGCGGGTCACGTACGTGTAGCCGGTGCCTGCGGTGGACCTGAGTTTGATGACGGGGCGGAGTTCGTTGCGAGCCATGACGCTAGTATATGAAAATGAATGCCGTTTTCAAAACGGTTCCACAGGGGATCGCAGGGGATCCCTTCCCCGTCCCCATGACCGAGAGGTGCGTCACCATGTCCGCCCACTGCCAGCTGACCGGCGCCACGCCGGGCTTCGGCAACCAGATCTCGCATTCGCACCGGCGCACGTCACGCCGGTTCGACATCAACGTCCAGCGCAAGCGCTACTGGCTGCCGAGCGAGGGCCGCCACGTACGGCTGCGGCTCAGCACCAAGGGCATCAAGACCGTCGACTCCATCGGCATCGAGGCCGCCGTCGCCAGGATCCGTGCGCGGGGAGTGAGGGTCTGATGGCCAAGAAGAGCAAGATCGCGAAGAATGAGAAGCGGCGCGAGATCGTCGCGCGGTATGCCGTACGACGGGCCGAGCTGAAGGAACTCATCCGTCGACCCGGGACCGGCGAGGCCGAACGGGACTCCGCCCAGGCGGAGTTGGCGCGTCAGCCGCGGGACGCGAGTGCGACGCGCGTACGCAACCGGGACAGTGTCGACGGTCGTCCGCGCGGATACGTGGGGAAGTTCGGCCTTTCGAGGGTGAAGTTGCGTGACCAAGCGCACGCCGGATTCCTCCCCGGGGTGCGCAAGTCGTCCTGGTAGCTTGGCGCGCGATCCACTGACCTGTCCTATAGGGGGAAATCCAGTGCGCACGCACGTCCGGAACGTACGTATCGGTGCCGCGGCGGCGGGTCTTGTCGCCGCCCTTGTCCTGACCGGTTGCAGCAGTGACGGCGATGACGGTGGGGACGGGGGCAAGGACAAGAGCACGGCGGGTTCGTCCGCCGGCTCCGATGGGTCCGGGACGCCGGACGAGGGCGGGTCCGATTCCGATTCCGGCGCCAAGGACGGCAGCTCCGATGGCAGTTGGGTCACCACCGCCGACGGGAGTCCGCTCGCGCTGGTCATCGCCGGGAAGCAGGCGACGCTGCTCGGCGAGAACGTGCTGTGCAGCGGGACCGCCGGTGGCGATGCGATCCAGCTCAAGTGCGTCAAGGGCGGGTCGGACCGCACCGAGGGCAAGGTCGAGTCGGTCAACAGCACGTCGATGACGGTCTCTTGGACCGGCGCCGGCACGGACCAGTTCAAGAAGACGGAGGGCGGGAAGCTGCCGGAGGGGCTGCCTACGGCGGGGCTTCCGCAGTCCTGAGTAGTTCTCCGTAGTTGTCTGTAGTTGTCTGTAGTTCTCTGTAGTGCGGTCAGCGGGCCGTGGGACCCTTGGGGTCCTGCGGTCCGTTGTCTGTTTGTGCGGCTGCTTGTGAGGCTGTTTGTGAGGCTGTTTGTGAGCCGTCCACCAGCATGGGCGGTGGCGTCGTGTCCAAGGCGTCCGAGAGTTCCTCGAGGGTCGTGAGGAGGAGCCCCGCTCCTCTGCGTACGACACGGTCGGGCACCCCCTCGCCGTCCCACTCGTCGAGGGCCTTGCGTACGGCGTCCCACTTCGGGATGCGGCGTTCACGTACCGCCTTCGCGCCCTCCTCCGTCGACTTGCGCAGGGTCTCCGCGAGGCGGGCCGCCGCGGGGACGGGGGTCGCGTCGCGGTCCGGGAGATGGGCCTCCATCAGCATGGCCACGCGGCCCAGTTGGGCGAGGGTCTCCTCGGCGTCGGCCGCCGCCGCGCGGGAGAGGCCGCGGTGGCGTACCGGTTCGTGCTTGGCTCGGGCGGTGGCTTCCTGCCAGGCGATGCGGGCGTCGCGGGCTGCGAGGAGTGCCCCGCGGACGTCCGGGCACGACTTGCCCACGGGGTCGGCGTAACGGCCGACGACAGCGGCGGCGTAGCGGCCGTCCGCGACCAGCCAGGCGGCCAGGCGGTTGCGCAGGCGCGGAGTCTCCCAGGCCGGGTAGACGGCGTACGCGATCATCGCGAGGACACCGCCGAGGAGGGTCAGCACGACGCGTTCCGGCACGGTCTGCGTCCACTGCTCACCGCCCATGCCGAGCAGGAACACGACGTACGCGGCCACACAGGCCTGGGCGGCGACCTGCCCTGTGCGCATCAGCAGGTACATCATCCCGGCGCTGAAGATCGCGAGTGCCGCGGAGAGCCCGGTGTCGGGGTGCGCCAGCTGGACCAGGCCCGTGGCGAGGGCGACGCCGACGAGGGTGCCGCCGAAGCGGGCCACCGCGCGGGAGTACGTCTGCGAGAAGTCCGGGCGCATCACCATGACGGAGGCCATGGGGGCCCAGTAGCCGTGGCCGAGGGGGAGCCAGGTGCCCAGGAGGTAACCGGCGGCGGCCACCGCCGTGACGCGGATCGCGTGGCGGGTGACGGGAGACGCGTGGCCTTGGCTGAGCTCGGCTCTCATGGCGCGGAGGGCGGCGGGGAAGAGGGCGGGGAAGGTGGGGCGGAGGAGGGGGGTGGGTTGGGTGGGTTGGGTGGGAGTGGGTTCCGTGGGGGTTTTTGGGGCGTCCGGGGATGCCTCGGGCTCGGGCTCGCGCTCGGGCTCAAGCTCGGCCTCAGGAGGCTTGCCCGCCGTTTCGACTACGTCTCGCAGCAGCGCCGCCAGGCGTCTCGCCGCTCTGTGCGCCGGGCCCGTGAGGATGGATCCGGTGTCCGGGGTCTTGAGGGTGGCCACCGACTCGGGCGGGATCTTCACCGGTTCGCCGTGCCGGATCGCCCTGGCCGCCGCGTCCAGGATCGAGCCCGCCGCGGCCAGGATTTCGCGTACGCGGTCTCGTTCGGGGCCTTCTTCCGGTACGCCTACGGCCGGGTCGGCCAGGGAGGCGAGTACGGGGCGGATGCGTTCCGCGAGGCCGCGGGCGCCGTGGAGTTCGGCGGGGCGGGTGCGGGCCTGGCGCGGGGTGACCGTCGCCGCGTCGCGGGCGGCCATCAGGGGTTCCGGGTCGAAGTCGGCGAGGGGATCGTGGCGCAGGCGGCGGGCGTAGTCGGCCTCCGCTGCGAGCGCGTCCGCCAGGGCGTCTCGGTGGGCGCCCCATCTGCGTACGGGGAACAGGACCGCGAGGGCGGCCTGGATCGCGCCGCCGACCACCATCATCGCGGAGTGGCCCGCCGCGTCGGCGAGGGAGCCGGGGAGGGTGACCGTGACCAGCATGATCGCGACGTTCGACGAGGCGATGATGCCGATGGTCGGGCCCGCGGCCCAGCTCAGGCCGGAGAGGAAAGCCCAGAGGGCGAGGAGTGCGAGGAAGAGGAGTGTGTGGGAAGCGGTGAGGTAGCCGAGGAACGTGGAGAGGGCGAGGCTCGTGCCGGAGGCCAGCGCGAGTTCCGGGCGGGGGCGCCAGCTGCGCTGGAAGGTGGCGATGGCTGCCTGGTAGGCACCGAACGCCGAGCTCGCGGCCACGGCGGGCCCGAAGAGGGTGAGGCTCACGCCGATCACGATGGCCAGGCCGGCTGCGCCGCGGAGGGCGATGAGGGGTTCGAGGCGCTTCCGCTCGACGGTCAGGCCCGAGCGGGCGGTCTCCTTCAGCGCTCGGAACCAGGTCACTCTGTGATGATACGGGGCACTTTTCGCCACTCGTGGCTATCAGGGAGCTACTCGGGCTTATCGGGCAATCTCGGTGCTCCCGGCACTCTCGGGGCTCTCGGTGCTCGCGGCACTCTCGGTGCTCGCGGTGCTCGCGGCGCTCCCGGCGCTCCCGACGCTCTCGGCGCTCCCGGCACTCCCGGCACTCCCGACGCTCCCGGCACTCCCGGCACTCCCGGCACTCCCAGTGCTCCCATGCCGGGAACTCGTGCCGGTCAGCCGTTCATGCTCCGCGGCTCAGTGGGCGGCTCGGGTCCTTGGCCGCCCCCGGCACATGCGCCCGGTCCGCCGCGGCCGTGCCGCGCGTCCACCCCTCGGCGTCCGTCGCGCCCCGTACGCGGGTCGTGGTCGTCTCGGGGAACATCTGCTCGGTGCGGTCGGTGACGGCCACATCGCGGGCGGCCAGGACCGGGAGCAGTTCACCTGCCCCCGGGGTCTCTTCGGTGGCGTCCTGGGCCGCCACCGCGAGGCGCGTGCCGAGGCGGTTCGCGTACGCCATGAGGAACGCCTGACGGAACGTCTTCGTACGCTTCCGGCCGCCCGCCCGCTGCCCCGCCTCCGCCTTCGTCATCGCCGCCGTGCCCTGTACGAGCAGGGAGGTGTGGAGGAGTTCGACCACTTCCAGGTCGGACTCGAAGCCGACGACGGTCGAGAAGCCGAACGCCTCGTTCCACACCGCGCGGCAGCGGTTCGCGGTGGCCACCGCGTCCAGGAGGATCGCCTTCGCCGTCTCGTACGGGGCGTCGACCCCGATGCGGCAGGCGCCGGGAGTGTCCTTGGCGTGGGTACGGGACGCGAGCAGGGCCTCGTCGATGGTGTGCCTGGCCATCAGCTCCTGCGCCTTGGCGGTGAGCGCCTCCGCCTCCTCAGGGAACCCGGTCGCCTCCGCCTTGGCGAGCAGGGCGCGGATACGGGTGAGGATGCGAGGCTCCTCGTGGCCGGGGGGCGGGGGCGCGTGGAGCGGGGTGCCGGGGGCGGGGCCCACCGGCTCGATCGGGGGGAGGCGCAGGAGGAGGCGGTAGAGGGCGAGGGTGGTGGTGGCCTGGGAGAAGCGGTCCGGTCGTGGGGCGGTGTGGGAGGCGAGCTCGGCCAGTTGCGCCTTCCAGCGGGGCGGGAGCGTGTCGCCGTACGGCCTGGTCTGTGAAGTGATCAGCTCGGCGGCCAGGTGTGTCCGGTGGGTGCGGTCCGTGCCGAGGGCGGTGTCGTCCTGGGCGCGGCCGACCATGCGTATGACGTCCGCGGGCTGCCAGCCGCGCTCCCATGCGCGGCGCACCAGTTCCTCGCCCCTGCGCCGCAGCTCCGCGTCGGCGCCGGGGGCGGCCGCGAGGAGGGACGCGCCGGTGTCGAGGCCTTCGTCGCCGTCCGCGTACAGCGCTGCCGCGAACGCCTTGTCGATCACCTCGGTCACCGGATCCATACGTCAAGGGTATGGCTGGCCATAGCCTCAGGACGCAGGGCGTCAGCTGTCGCCGCCCTCGTCGATCAGGCGGCGTACCTCGCGGTCCACCAGGCCGAGCCGCGCCTCCGCGACGAGCGGCACCGCACGCCGATGCCGCCGCGCCTCGTGGACGTCGATGTCGATCGTCACCAGGCCCGGCTCCCACTTCGGCGCCTGTGCGACGACCGTGCCGCGTGGGTCGACCACCCTCGAACCGCCCCAGAACGAGGCCCCGTTCTCGTTCCCGACCCGGTTCACGAAGACGACCCAGCATTGGAGCATTCGGGCCGTGTAGGAGAGCAGCGTGTCCCAGTACAGGCCCGTGTCCATCGCTTCGGGATCGAGGCTCGCCGCGCTGTTCGTGGGGATGATGATGACCTCGGCACCGTCCTGCACCGCGAGCCACGGCAGCACCGGCTGCCACGCGTCGTTGCAGACGAGGGTCGCGGCGCGCCCGTGCTCCCCCGGCAGGTCGTACGCGCGCAGGTGCTGGCCGGGGCTGACGTGCTTGCGCTCCTCCCAGGCAAGATAGTTCGGGAGATACAACTTCCGGTGGGCGTGCAGGAGTTGGCCATCGGCGTAGTACGCCGCCGTGTTGTACGCGCGCAGGCTGGTGTGCTCGTGGATGCCCACTATGACGTCGGGGCCGAGTGTCGAAAGCTCTCGGAGGCGGACGTCCTTCGCGTCGAGCGAAGTGTCCCGTTCCAGGCCGCCCAGGTGGTACCCGTGCAGGCTCAGCTCGGGGAAGACGACGAGGTCTGCGCCCTGGGCCGCCGACTGGCCGATCTGGTCCCGCGCCACCGCGAGGTTCTCGTCCACATCGCCGAGGACACAGTCGGTCTGCGCAAGGGCCACTCTCATGACTCCGAGCCTCGCAGCGCGGGGCGCCCCCCGCATGTCGGGGACGGCTGACGCGCCGGCGGTCAGTTGCCGCGGGGCGCGTACATGATGACCGCCATCCCCGCGAGGCAGACCAGCGCGCCGATGATGTCGAAGCGGTCGGGGCGGTAGCCGTCGGCGACCATGCCCCAGGCGATCGACCCGGCGACGAAGATCCCGCCGTACGCGGCGAGGATTCGGCCGAAGTTGTCATCGCTCTGGAAGGTGGCCACCACTCCGTACAGGCCGAGGGCGATCACGCCGGCGCCCACCCAGATCCAGCCCTTGTGCTCGCGGATGCCCTGCCAGACCAGCCAGGCCCCTCCGATCTCGAAGAGGGCCGCCACGGCGAACAGGGCAAGGGAACGGGTGATGGCGGTGGTGACGGTGGTGCCGAGCACAGGAATGTCTCTCAGGGGGAGGAAGAGGGGGGCGAGGGGCTAGCGCCGACGGTAGTCCCTCGCCCAGGCCCCCCTCCTCAGACCCGCGTCGAGTCCCTCGCGTACGGCGGCTCCGTGGCGCCCTCCTGCCCGGCCGCGGGGCCCCCTTCGCTGAGGCCGAACCGCCCGTGCAGCTTTCGCAGGGGGCCCGGTGCGTACCAGGCCGAGCGACCGAGCAGACGCATCGCCGCGGGTACGAGGATGCCGCGTACGGCGACCGCGTCGATGAGGATGGCGAGGCCGCTGCCCAGGCCGAACAGCTGCATGAAGCTGAGCTGGGCCGTCCCGAAGGCGAAGAAGCTCACCGCAAGCAGGCAGGCCGCCGCGGTGACGATGCGTCCCGTGTGGCCGAGGCCATGGGTGACGGCGGACTCGTTGTCCTCGCCCTGGTCGTGGAGTTCCTTGATACGGCTCGTGACGAACACCTCGTAGTCCATCGAGAGCCCGAAGGCGATGCAGAACATCAGCACCGTCATGGACACCTCCATCGGCTGCGCGGTGAAGCCGAGCAGAGAGGAGAGGTTGCCGTCCTGGAAGATCCAGGTCATGACGCCGAGGGTCGCCCCCAGGCTGATCATGTTCAGGATCAGTGCACGCAGTGGCTGCACGACGCTGCCGGTGAACAGGAACAGCAGGATGAAGGTGGTGACGGCGACCAGGGCCACGGCGATCGGGAGCCTGTCGCCGATGGAGTCCTTGGAGTCGACCAGTACGGCGTCGACCCCGCCCACCAGGGGGTTCGACCCGGGGGGCCCGGCGACCGCCCTCACCTCCTCGACCAGACTCTGCGCCTCGTCCGACTTCGGCGTCACGGTGCTCACCACGTTGATCCGCTGCGCGTCGGGGCGGCCGAGGGTCTTCTTGTCGCCGGGGTCGGCCGGCGTGGACCGCCCTTGGGCGTACGTTCCCTCGCTTGTCTCGACTCGGACGACGCCCTTGAGCCCGGAGAGTTCATCCGCGTACGACTTCAGTGGCGCCTTACTGATGGCTTCGTCGATGACTACATGGAGGGCCGCGTCGTCGTTGCCGTTGAACTTCTCCCGCAGTACCGAAGAGACCTGGCGGCTCTTGGCATCCTCCGGAAGCACGCGTTCGTCCGGTGTGCCGAAGGTGATGCCGAGCAGCGGGCTCGCCGCGAGCAGCAGGATCGCCAGCACGGGCAGCGCGGTGAGCGCCGGCCGCCGCATGACGGTGGCGGCGAGACGCCCCCATAGAGGTGTCCGGGAGGCGGTGCGCCCGCGCTTCGCCCACGGCAGGCGTCCGCTGTTGATCCGCGTCCCCAGGACGACGAACAGGGCCGGCATGACGAACAGGGTGCTGACGGCCGCGATGACGACGACGCCGATCCCGGCGTAGCCGAACGAGCGCAGGAAGTACTGCGGGAACACCAGGAGCGCCGCGAGCGCGGCAGCCACCGTCGCCGCGGAGAACGCGACCGTACGGCCCGCTGTGCTCACCGTCCGCCGGACCGCGTCGTCCACGCTCGCCCCTGCCGCGAGCTGCTCCCGGAAGCGGCTGACCATGAGCAGGGCGTAGTCGATGCCGAGGCCGAGGCCCAGGGCCGTGGTCAGGTTGATCGCGAAGACGGAGACATCTGTGACGCTGCCCAGGACGTACAGCTCCGCGAACGTGCCCGCGATGGCGATGAGGCCGATCGCCAGCGGCAGCAGGGCCGCGACCAGGCTGCCGAAGACGAGCAGGAGCAGGAGCAGAGTGAGCGGTACCGCGATGCCTTCGGCCAGGAGCAGGTCTTCGCCCGACTGCGTGCCCATCTCGCTGGTCACGGCGGCGCCGCCGCCCGCCTTGATGGTGAGTGCGCCCTCGTAGGGGCCGGTGTAGGCGTCGATGATGCTCTCGGCGTTCTTGTCCCGGTCTGTGTCGTCGCCCTTCACATGGGCCAGCACCATGGCCTCGCGGCCGTCCTTGGAGCGGAGGTCGGGGCTTGCCGTGTCCCAGTACGAGATCAGGTTCTCGAGGCGCCGGTCCTTCTTGAGGTCGGCCACCAGGGCGTGGCCGCTGCGCTGGGCGGCCGGGGCGTCGACCCCGGAGGCGTGCCCTTCGGAGGCCTGCCCTTCGGGGGCCTGTCCTTCGGGGGCCTGTCCTTCGGGGGCCTGTCCTTCGGAGGCGCGGACAAGCAGGACCAGGTTCGTTTCCCCGCCGAACTTCTCGTCGATGACGTTCCCGGCCCGCGTGGACTGGGAGGCCGGGTCGTCGTAGCCGCCTCCCAACAGCTTGCCGAACGCTCCGGCGCCCAGGACACCCATGAGGGCCACGGCCACGGCGGCGACGATGAGTATCAGCCGGGACCGGCGGATCGCCAGTTCGGCTATGCGTTCAAACACGCAGGTTCTCCTTCGGTGTCCATTCCGGTGAGCATTTTGGTGTCCATACGGTGAAAGCGGCGCGAAGCGGCCGGAGTTGACCGGCCGCGAACGACGTTAGCGAGGAGAAAGAGAATTTGGCAGTGTTAGATTTTCCGCACACCATGCTTGGGTCCTGGCAAAGTAGAGGAGTACGCAATGGCCGTCCCGCCCTCCACGCCGTCCACGCCCTCCCCGCCCTCCCTGCGCCAGCGGCGCCGCGCCGCCGCGACGCAAGAGATCGTGGACGCCGCCGAGCTCCACATCACCGAACACGGACCCGCCGCCCTGTCCCTGCGGGCGGTCGCCCGCAGTCTCGGCATGACCGTGCAGGCGCTCTACCACTACTTTCCGAGCCGGGACGCCCTCGTCACCGCGCTCGTCACCAAGGCGTACGACGACTTGACCGATGCCGTGCAGGCCGCCGTCGACAGCGCGGCGGACGACTCGTCCGTGCCGGGCCTCGTGGTCGCGGCCGAGGGCTACCGCCGCTGGGCCATCGACCGTCCCGAGCTCTTCCAGCTCCTCTACGGAACACCGCTGCGCGACTACGCGGCACCCGACGAGGGCCCGACCACTCAGGCGTCACGCCGGATGAGCGCGATCTTCGAGCGGGAGATCTTCGCCGGGTTCACCACGGACCAACTCGCCGCCGCCGATGCCCCCGAGCTCTCGCCGCCGCTCCGGGCGTACCTGGAACAGCTGCCGCACTTCGGGCAGGGACAGCTGCCGCCGCCCGCGACCGCTCTCCTGATGAGCGCGTGGGGGCATCTGCACGGCCTCGTCGTCCTGGAGGTGTTCGGGCACACCTCCTTCCTCGGTGATCATCAGGCCGAGATCTTCCGCATGGCGATGCGGAACCTGCTTGAGGACGTGCACCGCCGGATCGCCCGGCGGACTTGAGGACATGCACCGCCGGATCGCCCGGCGGAACAGTCGGATTGTCAGTGGTGGCTGACAGACTCGGCAGCATGACCGAAAGGTGGGCCGTCGCCGCCACCGAGGCCGGCGGCGCAACGCTCGCCCCCCTCGGGGACCACGGCCTGCCCGCGGGGCCCGTGCTGCACGAGCGGGACCTGGCCGAGGCCGTGCGCTCCAGGCCCGACGTGAGCCGCTGGGTGTGGCGCTCCACCGCCGAGATCTACCCCACGCTGCTCGCCGCCGGTGTCCGCGTGGACCGCTGCTATGACATCGAGGACGCCGAGCTGCTCCTCCTCGGCCACGAGGGCCGCCTCGGTGAGCCCCGCTCGGCCGCCGCCGCCTGGGCACGGCTGCACAACGCCCCCGTACCGAACGACCCGCCCCCCAGAGCCGCGGCTCCCGGCGCCCAGGACTCCCTCTTCGAGCCCTCCCCCACGACATCCCTCCCCTTCGACGCCCTCCTGGAGGTGTATGCGGCGCAGCAGCGAAGACACGGGGCCGCCGAGCACCCCGGCAGGATGCGGCTGCTCACTGCCGCCGAGTCGGCCGGAATGCTGGTGGCCGCCGAGATGAACGTGTCGGGCCTCCCCTGGCGCGCCGATGTCCACCACGCCCTGCTCACCGAACTGCTCGGCGAGCGGTACGCGGGCGGTGGAAGGAACGCGGGAGCGGCGGAACCCCGCCGCCTCGCCGAGCTCGCCGACGAGATCTCCGCCGCCTTCGGCCGCCGCGTCCGCCCCGACCTGCCGAGCGATGTCATCAAGGCCTTCGCGCAGGCCGGGATCAGGGTCAAGTCCACCCGGAGATGGGAGATCGAGGAGATCGACCATCCCGCCGTGAAGCCCCTCATCCAGTACAAGAAGCTGTACCGGATCTGGACGGCGCACGGCTGGAGCTGGCTCCAGGACTGGGTGCGCGACGGCCGCTTCCGGCCCGAGTACACACCGGGCGGCACCGTCAGCGGCCGGTGGACCACCAATGGGGGCGGCGCCCTGCAGATCCCCAAGATCATCCGGCGCGCGGTCGTCGCCGACCCCGGCTGGCGGCTCGTCGTGGCCGACGCCGATCAGATGGAGCCGCGGGTCCTCGCCGCGATCTCGCGCGACCGGGGCCTGATGGAGGTGGCCGGGAGCCACGAAGACCTCTATACGCGCCTCTCCGACCGCGCGTTCTCCGGCGACCGCGAACACGCCAAGATCGCACTCCTGGGCGCTGTCTACGGCCAGACCTCGGGCGACGGCCTGAAGAACCTGGCGGCACTGCGGCGCAGATTCCCCGCCGCCGTCGCGTACGTCGACGACGCGGCGAAGGAGGGCGAGGAGGGCAGGCTCGTCCGGACCTGGCTGGGACGGACGAGCCCGCCCGCGGCCGGCGCGGGGGACTCCGACGAGGCGGGCATCCCACAGGACGATCCGGCTGCCGAACTCCCTTCTCAGGATGGCGAGTTCACTCCTGGGTACGCGTCCAGCAACACCCGCGCCCGGGGCCGCTTCACCCGTAACTTCGTCGTCCAGGGCAGCGCGGCCGACTGGGCCCTGCTGATGCTGGCCGCGCTGCGCCAGTCCATCGCCGCCGCCGGGCTCCGCGCCGAGCTGGTCTTCTTCCAGCACGACGAGGTCATCGTGCACTGCCCCCAGGAGGAGGCGGAGACGGTCACGGCGGCGATCCGCGAGGCCGGAGACCTCGCGGGACGCATCGCGTTCGGCGAGACGCCGGTGCGTTTCCCGTTCACCGCCGCCGTGGTGGAGTGCTACGCGGACGCGAAGTAGCGGGCCGACAGGGCGGGTTCCGGGGGGTTGATGAGGCGAGGGCCGGTTCAGCCCGCGAGCAAGTCCTTGAGTTCGCCCGCGACCTCGCTGCTGTCCGTGCCGTCGAGCGCCGCGAGGGCCGATCTCCATTGCGCGTACGCCTCTTCGGTGCGCCCCTCCGCGTACAGCAGCAGCCCGTGCTGATGGCGTGCCAGACCCGCCATGTGGCCGTCGGCCCGCTGCTCCGCGCGCTCCAGGAGCCCGGCGCACTCGCGCGCCGCGTCCCGCGTGCGGGACACCTCGCGCAGGGCCCGGACCATGCCGAGGCGCACCTTGGACTCGTTGTGCCAGTCCTCGGCCATGCCGTGGATGCGCAGACTCTCCTCGAAGTGCGTGAGCGCGACGGCTGGTTCGTCGAGGATGAGGTAGGCGCGGCCGATGTCGCAGTGGGCCTCCTGGCGGACACCGTCGTGCGCGAGGGTCTCGCCGATCGCCAGGCTCCGCTCGTGATAGTCGATCGCGGTGCGCACGTCGCTGTGCTCGTAGATGTTGCCGAGGTGGCTGAGGGCGAATGCCTCGCTCAGGGGATCCTCCAGGGCCTTGGCCAGCTCCAGGCTCTGCCGCAGCGCCTCGACCGACTCGTCGTAGCGGCCCAAGGTTTCGAGGAGGAGGCTGCGGTTGAGGACCGCGCGGTAGACGCACGACATGCGGTCGAGCTCGCGCCACAGGTCGATGGCCTCGTCGATCAGGGAGAGCGCCGTGCCGCTGCGCCCCGCCACATAGTTGAGCCCCGCGAGGTCGGTGAGGGCCTGCGCCTCGGCGTCGGTGTCGCTCCAGCGGCGGGCCGCGGTCACCGCGAGGCGGTTCAGGAGGTCCGCCTCGGCGAGTCGGCCGCGGCGCTTGAGGTACGAGAAGAAGCAGCGAACGAGGACGGGCAGGAGCACGGATTCCCGGCCGTGGCGGTCGGCGAGGGCGATGACGTTGGCGAGCTCTGTGTCGCCCCAGGCGAAGGCGTCATCGGCGGACATCGTCGGCACGGTCTGGCCGGGGGCCGGGGCCTGCCCGGGGGCCGAGGCCGGATCAGGGGCCGAGGCCGGATCGGGGGCCGGGCCGGCTGCCCGCAGCCTTTCCTCGACCTCCCACAGCCGGTCGTCGCGGTCCAGGCCCTCCGGCATGATCGCCAGCAGGCTCTGCCGCGCCGACTCCGCGTACCAGTGCAGCGCCGACTCCACGACGTCCGCCGCCGCCCTCCCCTCCTGGTGGGCCGCCTCCCTCGCGAAGTCGCGTACGAGATCGTGCGGGGCATAGCGGCCGTACGCCGTCTCGTCGAGCAGCGCGACATCGACGAGACGGTCGAGTGCCGCTCCCGCGCGCCACTCCTCCACCCCCAACAGGCGGGCGAGGAGCGGGACTCCGTACGCCGGAAGGTCCAGGGCGCCGATCACGGCGAGGGCGGCTGCCGCGTCCCGGTCGGACTCGCGGTCCGACGTACGCAGCGCGTCCAGAGCCACGGCCAGCGAGCGCCGCACGCTCAAGTCGTCGTGCTCCAGGTGACGCAGCCGCCCGCCGCTGACGGTGAGGAGCTCGGCGAGGGCGTCCGGGGTGAGCGCGCGGCGGGCGGCGAGGCGGGCCGCGATGATGCGCAGGGCCAGCGGCAGCCGGCCCGCGAGTTCGACCAGGGGGTGCCCGGCGTCGAGCCCCACGCGTCCGGAGACGGCGCGCAGCAGGGCGACACTGTCCCCGCAGGAGAGCGGATCCAGCGGGAAACGTCCCGCCCCGTCGAGCGCGGTGAGCGGCGAGCGGCTGGTGACGATGACCGCGCAGCCGGGCCCCGCGGGCAGCAGCGGCCGCACCTGCGCGGCGGTCGCCGCGTCGTCGAGGACCAGCAGGGTACGGGTGGGCGCGAGCAGTGAGCGGAGCAACGCGGCCGCGGCGTCCGGGTGTTCAGGGCTGTGGCTCGGCTCGACCCCGAGGTCACGGAGCAGCGCGGCCAGGGCCTGGTCGGTGGTGAGGGGGGTCATCCCGGGGGTGGCGCCGCGCAGATTGACGTAGAGCTGCCCGTCCGGGAAATGCTCCCGCAGCCTGTGCGCCACATGCAGGGCGAGCGCACTCTTGCCGACACCGGCCATGCCGGAGAGGAGGGCCAGGGGGGAGGTGGCGCCGGGCGCGTGTGCGGGTGCGGGTACGAGTGCGGGCGTGTGCTTGCGCTTGTGCTTGTGCGCTTGCTCATGGCCGCCGGTGCTCTGTCCCGCGAGGAGCTGCGACAGGGCGCGCACTGTTTCGTCCCGGCCGGTGAAGTGGGGTGGGGGCGGGGGTAGTTGGGCGGGGAGGGTGCGGGTGCGGGCGAGAGTGGGGGTGGGTGCGGGGGTGTTGGACACGGAAGCCGGGGCGGCACCCGCAGCTTCGGTTGCCGCTGCCGCCCCGGAGCCCGGCGAAAGGGCTGAGGCAGAGCCCGGCATGGGGCCTGCGGCGGAACCCGGCCCGGAAGCCGATGGGGAAGCCACTGGGGAATCCGACACGGAACCGGTCCCGGAGCCCGGCACGAAACCCGAAGCGATGCCCGGCCCGGAACCGCCGGAACCGCCGGAACCCCCGGCACCCCCGGCACCCCCGGCACCCCCGGCACCCCCGGCACCCCCGGCACCCCCGGCACTCGAGGCAGTACCCGGCGCGGCGTCCCCCGCCATCGAGCCCACCTCGGAGCCTTCGGAGCCGCCGTAGCCCGACACAGCCCCCGAGGCGGCACCCGCCCCGGGCCCCCCGGAGCCCCTGAAACCCGACACACCCCCCGAGGCAGCACCCGCCCCAGATCCCAGCCCGGAACCCGCCCCAGATCCCAGCCCGGATCCCGGCCCGGAACCCGTCAAAGACCCCGCCACCCCCGCAGCCCCCACCCCCACAGCCCCCACCCCCGCAGGCTCCCGCAACACCTCCCGATGCGCCTCCCGCACCGCGGACCCCGGCTCGACCCCGAGCTCCTCCACCAGCCTGCGTCGCAGTTCCCGGTGTACCGCGAGGGCCTCCGCCTGGCGGCCCGTGCGGTGCAGCACCAGCATCAGCTGGCGGTGGAAGGCTTCCCGCAAGGGATACTCGGCGACCAGCTCCGTGAGCTCCGGAACCATCCCCCCTGCACCGTTCCCGGTGGCCAGCTCCGCGTCGTACCGCAGTTCGAGGGCGAGGAGCCGCGCCTCCTCGAGGCGCGGCACGAGCGCGTGGCCCGCCGCGTCCGCGGGTACCCCGCCCAGCGGGGTACCGCGCCACAGGGCGAGCGCGGCGGACGCCGAGTCCGCACAGCCGTCCCAGTCGCGTCCCGCGTGCGCCGCCCGCGCCTGCCCGACCAGCTGCTCGAAGACCCGTACGTCAAGCTCGCCTTCGGCCACCCGAAGGCGGTACCCCGGAGGCACCGCCCGCAGCCGGTCAGGATCGTCGAGGAGTCGGCGAAGGCGCGTCACATGGTTCTGCAACGAGGCGTGCGCGGACGCGGGCGGCGCCCCGCCCCACAGTGCGTCCTTGAGGGCGTCGACGGAGACCACCCTGCCCGGTTCGAGCAGCAGCGCGGCGAGCAGCGCGCGCCCCTTGGCGCTCTGGACGGGCTGTGGCTCGCCATCGGCGTCGTACACGGCGGGCGCTCCAAGGAGTCCGAACCGCAACCCGTCGCACCGCACGCCCACGCCATCTCCCGCCAACCGTTGGCCACATGTTAGCGATCGGTTGGCGGCCTCTGATGGGATCAATACATCGGGCCCGGCCGCGCCGGTACTCGCGTGTAACGCGTAACTCGGGGGAGTGTCACCGTTGCTGCCGGGCTCGCTCAGTTTCTGCGATGCGCCCTCAACTTCCTTACGGGGTGGAGAGGTTGAGGGGCTCGCAGAATCGGATCGACCGCGCGCGAAGCACCGTACCAACGCGGCAGGCACCGCCCCACGGCCGTGCCGCGACCTCACCAACGCGCGCGGACGCCGTGGATTCCGGCACCAGTTGCTCACTGATCGCCCACCATTCACTCACGTAGGCGGCAGTACCCCTCGGTAACACTTCTTGGTATCACCTCTCGGTAACACCTCTCGGCAGCGTCCCTCACCCCGACGGCACCCGCACCGTGAACACCGCCCCCTCCCCCGGCGTACTCCGCGCGGTCACCGTCCCGCCGTGCCCCTCCACCAGCTTTCGTACGATCGCGAGACCGAGGCCGCTGCCTCCCGTCGCCCGCGTGCGCGACTTGTCCGCGCGCCAGAAGCGGTCGAAGACGTGCGGCAGATCCTCGGGGTCGATTCCGGTGCCGGTGTCGGCGACCTCCACCTCCACCATGTCTGGCGTGGCGCGGCAGTTGATCGTGACGCTGCCGCCGTCTGGCGTGTGCCGGATCGCGTTGGAGACCAGGTTGCCGATCGCCTGGCGGAGCCGCAGCGGGTCGGCAGTGAAGCAGGGGTCGCCGAGCGTCGTCGCGCTCAGCCGTACGCCCGCCGCCTCGGCCCCCGCCTGGTGGGCTGCCGCGACCTGGTCCACGACGTCGGCGGCGTGCACGGGCTCGCGGTGCAGCCGGAGCGTACCGGCGTCGGCGGCGGCCAGATCCTGGAGGTCGTTGACGATGTGCTGGAGCAGCAGCGCCTCTTCGAGGAGCGAGGAGACCAGCTCGGGGTCGGTGGCGACGACGCCGTCCTCGGCTGCTTCGAGCCAGCCGCGGATGTTGGAGAGCGGCGTACGCAGCTCGTGCGCGACGTCGCTCACCATGGCCTGGCGCTGGTTCTCGAGGGCCTTGCGGTGGGCGGCCATGTCGTTGAAGGCTTCGGCGAGCCGGCGGATCTCCCCCGCCGATCCCGCCGAGCGTGCCGTGACGGGTTCGCTCGCCTCGCCCGTCTTCATCCGCTGGGTCGCGGCGGTCAGCGCCCGCAGCGGCTTGATCAGCCGGGTCGCGGCGAAGGCGGTGACGGCGACCGTCGCCGCGAGGATGCCCGCCGAGAGCCCCGCGAGCCGGAGGGTGTTGGCTCCGGAGAGGCTGAACCCCGAGGACGCGACCGCGCGGGCCGCCGCGGTGCGCGAACCGTCGGAGCTGGTGACGAAGAGGAGCGCGGGCGCGGAGACGTACAGACCGAGCTGCTCGCGCCGTGCGCTGGCCACGCAGGCGGCGGTCTTGGCGTCGAACTCGCCTCCGACGCGACTGACACCGCCCGACGGCTCGATGGGGGGCTGCGATGCCGCGGGGGTGCTGGTGGGCGTACGCCGCTCCCCGGGGGCGGCGCTCGGCTCGGCGGGGCTGCCCTGGCCGCCCGACTCCTTGGGGGCGTCCGACTCGGTGGGGATGTAGCGCCCGGAACGGCGGTCGAAGACTCCCGCCTGCTGCCACCACGTCAGATCGAGACCGAGCTTGACGGGCGGGGCGTCCCCGCGCCGCAGGCACGCGTTGGTGAGCTCGTTGAGCCGCACGAGCGCCTTGCTCTCGGTACGGGTGGGCATGTCGAGGCGGTCGTCGCGGCAGACCGAGTCGAGGAACTGGGACGGATCGTTGGGGGCCTCGACACGTGGACGCCCGCTGGGCCCTTGCACGGACCGGGCGGTGACCCCGAGGTCGTGCATACAGCCCACGACGTTCGCGGCCGCCTCCGCCAGCCTTTTCCGCTCCGGCACCGGCAGCCGGAAGGGGCCGACCGCGCGCGGATCGATGCGGTCCTTTCCCCCGGCCGCCGCGTCTGCGTTCCCCGCGTCTGTGTTCCCCGCACCGGTGGTCAGCGCCCCGGTGGTCAGCGCCCCGTCGACGGCGAGTGGATCGACTACGGCCGATGCCTTGGCCGGCAGCTCGGCACCGGCGGCCCCCTTGCCGCCTTTCCCTCGCGAGTCGGCGATGACGACACGGTTCTGCGTGGTCAGGGCGATGCGCCGCCCGGTCTTCCGGGCGAGCTCCCGCACGGTCTGCTGGGCTCCCTGCCATCCGGGCGCGCCCGCCGCGAGACCGAGCAACTCGTCGTAGACACGGGCGTCGTCGGCGATGACCTGCCCCTGCTCCTGCCGGATCGCACCGGAGGTGGTCTGCGCGGCGAGCCAGGCGGTGGCGGCGATCGAGACGACGGAGACGAGTACGGAGACGGCGAGCAGGCGGGTCAGCAGGCTCTTGCGGAACGGTATGTCACGCGCCATGCCGGGCCGCCGCCCCGAGGGGTGCGCCATGACTCGCCCCGTGCGCCGCCCGGAGGGCCGCGCCGTAGGCCGCACCCGTGAGCTTGTATCCGACGCCGAAGACCGTCACCAGATGGCGCGGCCTGCGCGGATCCTCCTCGATCTTCTTGCGCAGATTGAGGATGTGTACGTCGACGGTGCGCTCGGATATGTAGCCGGACGACCCGTGAATACGATCCAGCAGCTGGGGCCGGGTGAACGCCCTCTCCGGCTCCGCGGCCAGCGCCGCGAGCAGCTCGAACTCCCCCGGCGTGCAGTCGACGAGCCGCCCGTCGACCGTCACCTCGTGCCGCACGGGATCGACGACGAGCCCGCCGACCCGCAGCACACGCGGGGCGGCTTCGGCGCCCTCGACGACCGGATGGTGCGTGCCCTTGGCGCGCCGCAGCAACGTACGGACGCGGGCCATCAGCTCGCGCGGGCTGTACGGCTTCGTCAGGTAGTCGTCGGCGCCGAGGTCGAGCCCGAGCAGCAGATCGTCCTCGGTCGTACGGGCGGTCAGCATCAGAATCGGAATCCCGGCCTGCTGTTCCTCGGTCCTGAAGGACCCTGCCCCGCCCCGCAGGACGCGCGTGACGCCGAGGCCGTCGACCCGCGGCATCATCACATCGAGTACGAGCAGGTCAGGCGGCCGGCGCCGGACCTCGTCGAGCGCGGCACGTCCGTCGTGGACGACGCTGACCGTGTGGCCCTCGCGCTCCAGATAGCGGCGGACCAGCTCGGCCTGTTTCTCGTCATCCTCCGCGACCAGGACAAAAGCGCACATGGCGTCGAGCATAAGCGGGACGGGGCAAGCCAAACGGAATACGGACGGCGGCCTGACAGGATCCTCATAACTCCGCAGTACGGCTTACGTAGTACGGCTTACGTAGTGCGGCTTACGTAGTGCGGCTTACGTAGTGCGGCTTACGTAGTGCGGCTTACGAGCGGTCAGTCCGCGTACGGCACGACCACAACCTGAAACTCATCCTCATAGACAACCCGCCCGGGATCCGAGGAGCGCATCATCCGGCACTCGATGCCGTGCGCGTCCAGAATCTCCAGATACCCCGGCACGCGCTCGATCAGCTGAGTGGCCGTGGCCTTGAACCAGGCAACGGCGCCGGGAGTGATGTCGGGGTCGTAGACGGTGGGATCGACCTTCGACGGGGTCGGATAGGCGGCGTCGTACCAATCGTTGTTGGCCCGCCGGAACCGCTCCTGCTCGGGAGTCAGCTTCCCTTCCCGCGCAAGCCCGTTGACGAGAACGAACACTCCAGGAAAGTGCCCGCGCGGATGCTGTACGGGCGACTGGAACCGGACATAGGACCCGGCATGGGACCCGGCATGGGACCCGGCACAGGAAGCGACACCGTCATCACTCATCCCGGCATCCTCGCAGCTGCCCGGGGAGGGGCTCACTCAGGGGCTGAGCGACCGCAGAATCCGCTCCGGCAGGACCCGCGCGGCCTCGTCGAGGTCGACGTCGTCGATGCCGGAGAGCCAGCGGCGCGCGGTCGCGACGACGGGCCCGAGGACCAGCGCCTCGATCAAGGGCGTGGAGAGCGGGGAGATCTCACCCGACTCGACGTGCTGCCGCATCCAGTCGGCCATCGGGGAGAGCCGGGCCTCCTGGGCGTCGCGGAGCTGCTTGGCCTGCGCCATCCCGAGCCGGTCGGCGTAGGAGGAGTGCAGGAGCCGGGCGGCGTCCGGGTGTTCCTGGATGAAGGCCAGGTAGGTCCGCACGAGGGCACGGATACCGGTCCGGGCCGTACGGGACCGCTCCACGGCCGCGGCGAGCTCGGCGAGGAGACGGCCGAGCCAGCGCAGCAGCAGGGCGTTCATGAGGCCGTCGACGCTGCCGAAGTGGTGGTAGAGGCTGCCGAGGCTGACACCACTGGCCTTGGTGAGGGCGCTGACGGTGACGCCCTGCTCGCCGGAGTCGGCGTACACCTGAAGTGCGGCGTCCAGGAGTCGGGCGGCGGTCTCTTCGCCACGTTGTTGCTTGGGGCTCATCGTGACAACAAGCGTAGAGCACCCAAGTTCTAGAGCTATTTTCTAGAAAGGCACTCCAAGCAGGGCACCCGCTGGCCCATACTGACCCGGTGTCCGAACCCATAACTCCCGCACCACGGCCGAGCCCCACACCGGCCGGGTCCAACGCCCGTGGCTGCCTGGCGTCGCTCGGCGCCATCGGCGCCGTGCTCGTCGTGATCCTGCTGCTGAACCAGGGGGATGACGACAGCGACAACACCGCGTCTCCCGGCCAGTCGGCCACCAGCCAGGAAAGCAGCTACGAGCCGTCCACCAGCGACCCGTACTCCAGCGACGATCCGTACACGGACGCCCCGTCCACCGACGACCCGTACGACACCGGAACCGGAACCGGAACCGGCACCGAGACCGACCCGGTCACTCCTCCCACCAGCGAGGCGCCAAGCCCGTACACATCGGGCACCTGCCTCAACGGAACGCTGCCGGACTCCGAGACGGCGCAGGAGGTCAGCGGCGTGGACGAGGTGTCGTGCGGCGCGTCCGACGCCCACTACCGGGTGATCGAGACGATCCCTATGACGTCGGACATGAGCCGCTGCGACACCAACTCCAAGACGCAGTACGCCTTCTCGTACCGCTACACCCTCAACGGGTCGGCCATCAACGAGTACGTGTACTGCCTGGTGGGCCTGGGCTCGTACGCACGCTAACCAGCCAGAAGCGGAATGAGTTTCTAGAAAAATCTTCCACTTAAGGGGATCGAGGGTCCAGAATGATCCTGGGCCCGTGCCGTCCGTGCGGCCGGGGGGAGCGCACGACCGGCACGGGCCGGTTCCGGACCTACCGCCGTTCCCGGGCGGCCTGCTTCAGCTCGCGGTCGACGGCCCAGGCGTCGGCGACCGGCCCGAGGTGGCCGAGCTTGTCGGGGTTGATCACCGCGCGGATGGTCTGGATCCGCCCGTCGAACACGTCGAAGGCCAGGGTGTGAAGCACCTTGCCGTCGCGGTCGCGGAGGATCGCGCCGGACTGGCCGTTGACGTCACACGGCTCGGACGACACGTCGATCCGGAACATCCGGGGGAAGACCGCGGCAAGGACGCGGGCCACGTTCTCCGCGCCCAGGAGTGCTTTGGCCAGCTGCGGGGCCTTGCCGCCGCCGTCCCCGACGAGCCGCACATCGGCGGCCAGCAAATCCCGCAGCCCGCCCACATTCCCGTCCTTCATCAGGGCGTCGAAGAACCGCGTCGCCAGCTCCTGCCGCTCCCGGCGGTCCGTCGCGAACCGCGGACGCCCGGCCTCCATGTGCCGCCGCGCCCGTACGAGCAGTTGGCGGCATGACGGCTCCGAACGCTCCACCGCGGCGGCGATGTCGTCGTACCCGAAGGCGAACACGTCCCGCAGCACGAACACCGCCCGCTCCAGCGGGCTGAGCCGTTCGAGGAGCAGTAGTGCCGCCATCGACACCGAGTCGGCCAGCTCCGTCGCCCGCGCCGGATCCTGATAGGGATCGTTCAGGAGCGGCTCGGGAAACCACGGCCCGACATACGCCTCCCGCCGCACTCGCGCGGAACGCAGTACGTCGATCGAGATCCGCGTCACCACGGCCGACAGAAATGCCTTGGCCGAGGTGGGCCGGGTCGCCGAGCCGTCGAAGCGCAGCCAGGTCTCCTGCACCGCGTCCTCGGCCTCGCTCACGCTGCCCAGAATCCGATAGGCGATCGAAAAGAGCAGCGACCGCAGCTCCTCGAACTCCTCGACTTCGCTCACGCGCCGCCCCATCTCCCCGCCTCCCCCGGACCACAGGCAGGCCAGAGTAACGCGCACCCCTGAGCCGGGGGGTGTCGATGTCACAGGGGGACTTGCTACCTCGTCATACGGGACGCAGGCAGCAAAACCTGGATCAAGGAGTAAGGGAGCAGCAGACGATGAACCTCGCGCTGTGGATCGGTGCCGGAGTGCTTGCCGCGGTAGCCCTGGGCGGCGGCATCACCAAGACGTTCATACCCAGGGAGAAGCTGGCCGCAGCTCATGGCGGGGGCTGGACCAAAGACGTCAGCCCCCGCTTCATCAAGACCCTCGGCATCCTCGAACTCCTGGCCGCGGCGGGCTTGATCCTGCCCGCCGTGGTCGACATCGCGCCGGTCCTGGTGCCGGTGACCGCGGTCTGCTGGGTCCTGCTGATGGTCGGCGCGATGATCACGCACGGCCGACTCGGCGAGTTCAAGTTCGTGATGCTGAACCTGACGTATCTCGCGCTCGCGGCATTCATAGCGTGGGGGCGCTTCGCTCCTGGCCCGGAGTCCTTCTGAGGGGTTTCCAACCAGGCCAGGCCCCGCCGTGCGTTCCCCCGACACGGCGGGGCCGTCGGCGTAGCATCAGAAGAACAACGACAAAGACATCCCTGGCCGGTCCGCGGCTCGGCGTCTCCTGATCCTGATCGCTCTCCGACCTGCGACGGGAAGGAGACGGCGATGACCACGCACGCGATCGACCGCGCGAAGCAGGAAGAGTTCGCCGGTCGGATGGTGCAGGTGCTGAACGATGCCTGCCTGGGGTATCTGTGCAGCCTGGGGCACCGGACGCGCCTTTTCGACACGATGGCGGAACTACCCCCCTCCACAAGCGACCAGATCGCGACGGCCACCGGCCTCGATGAGCGGTACGTACGGGAGTGGCTCGGCGGGATGACGGTGGGCGGGTTCGTCGAATACGCCCCCGAGGACGGCACCTACCGCCTGCCGCCCGAACACACGGCCTCGCTCACCCGAGCCGGAGGACCCGAAAACATGGCGTCCCTCATGCAGGACATCTCGCTGATCGGAAACGTAGAGGAAGAGGTCTTCCAGGCGTTCCGGAAAGGCGGCGGCGTCCCGTACTCCTCATACCCCCGCTTCCAGGAACTCCAGGCCGAGGAGACGGCAAGGGTGTACGACGCCGCCTTGATCGACGCCGTCATCCCACTGGCCCCCGGCCTCACCGAGCGCCTGCGCGAGGGAATCGACTCCCTGGACATCGGCACCGGCCAGGGGCACGCGGTCAACCTCTTGGCGAAGGCCTTCCCCGAGAGCAGCTTCCGCGGCGTGGACATCTCGGAGACGGGAATCGCGGCGGCGCGACGAGAGGCCGAGACGCTGGGACTGCGGAACGTCCGCTTCGACGTGACGGACACGGCAGAGGTGACCGGCACCTACGACCTGATCACCGCCTTCGACGTGATCCACGACCTGGCCCGCCCCGCACAAACCCTGACGACCGTCGCATCCGCGCTACGGGACGACGGAACGTTCCTCATGGGCGACATCGACGCCTCCAGCAACCTGGAGGAAAACCTCGACCACCCGCTGGGCCCCGCGCTCTACACATTCTCCGTCTTCTACTGCATGACGGTCTCCCTCGGAGAGGGCGGCGCCGGCCTTGGCACGGTGTGGGGCAAGCAGACGGCTCAACACATGCTCGCCGAGGCGGGCTTCGACGATGTCGAGATGCGGCAGGTCGAGGGCGACATCCTCAATGTGTACTACGTGGCGCGGAAGAGGCGCTGAGCGGGCCGCGCCGCGCAGTCCGCTCACGCAGCGCCCTCGCAAATTGGCACGCTGCTCGCCGACGCAAGGCTCAGATCCGACCGAGGTCGACTTCGACCGGGAAGGGCGCCGAGACCTCCACGACACCGGTGAAGACATCCCCGTCCCGGTAGGTCTTGGTCGCCGGATCGAGCACATAGGTGTACACCAACGGGACCCCGGTCGCGGCCTGCTCGACCCGCCAGTAGAAGGCGATGCCGGCCTTGGCGTACTGGTCCGTCTTCACGATCCGATCGGTGGTCTCCGACCCCGGCGAGACAACCTCCACAACCAGCAGCACGTGCTCCGGACGGGTGGGCGAGACATCGATCGTCTCCGCGCGATACACGACAACGTCCGGACGCCGATTGGTCAGCGGAACATCCTGCAGTCGGACGTCGAAGTCGGTGTCGGCGTTCCACTCCGGCCCCGCGGCAGCCTCCAAGGCATTCGCCAGGATCCGGGCAAGCCGGTTGTGGCGCTTGGACGCACTGGGACTCACGACGACCATCCCGTCCACGATCTCGATCCCCGCACACTGCTCCTCGGACCAGGAGTCGTACTGCTCCGCCGTGATCTGCTCGTGCATCCACGCAGGAGCTACCGTCTCGGCACTCATGACGCACCTCCTGGACACCATGCGGGCGGGACCGATCCCGCTGAGTTCAGCGTACTGTCCCGCCCTCCCGACGCGCCGGACGCTCCGGCGTGAACACTTCTGCCGTTCAGCAGCACGGCAAGATCACTGCCGCACTCGCGGATCACACACCATTCGGGGGTACTAAGCGGTCTCCGCAGTGTGGTCTTCGGTTTGGGAAACGTGCCTGGAGGGTGTGCCCAGCTGCCGGAAGCGTTGAAGGTGTCGTCCTCGGACGAGGAGCGCGCGACACTGGGCCAAGGTATGACGCCCGTTCCCATCCTCCAAAGGAGCTGATGAGGATCATGTTCAAGCGTGACCCGGAGAAATCTGCGCAGAAGGCCGCTTCGCGCGAGGAAAAGCAGCAGGTTCGTACGGGAGCCGCGGAAAAGCGGCAGGCGGACAAGGACGAGCTGAAGGACTGGCGCAAGTTGCACCCTGCCGAGAAGACGATGAACACCGCAGCGATGATGCGCTTGTGGCCGTCCTCCAAGTTCGGCGTGACTGGGCAAGGACCAGTGCTCGGCGGCCAAGCCGAGTTCGTCAACGCTGGTGCTCACAAAGCTTGGACGGCAACCAGGCTCGCTGGCGGAGTTGCAACGGGCGGTGTCTCCGCCTTGGCGGGACGCAAGAACAAGGGCGCGGCGGTCATCAATGTGACCTTCGGCAACGGGGCTGCGCAGACGTACAACGTAAAACCGGACTCCACGACCCTGCGAGCGGCCAACCAGTACGTGAATGCGTTCAACGTGCTCGCTTCGCAGTTGGCCGACGAAACGAGCTCTGCTTCATCGCCCGAAGCAGTTCAACCTCAGCCCCAGTCGGTGGCCGACGAGCTCGGCAAGCTCAAGGCTCTTGTCGACCAAGGAGTTCTGACACAGGACGAGTTCGATCAGCAGAAGGCGCGGCTGCTCGGGACGTAGGCTGTCTTCAAGCTCCTGCCTGCCTCGCGCCCCCCCCTTCGGGCGGATGCCGAGACCTTGGCGACAGGGCCTACCCCGCTGTCCGCGTGGCGCTCGGATGCCACGACGTCAGACCGTCCGTCGTGATCTGGGCGTGCCAGGCACGGAACTCGTCGTAGGTGCGGACCCCGTGGTCCAGGACCGGTAGGCGTCGCCGACGCGGACGCCGCTGTCGTGGCGTTTGGGGCGCCGGCCGTCTTCGCGGACGGTGGTGGCGAAGATGTGGTCGTCGGCGTGGCGGAGGCGATCCAGCGGCAGGCCAAGTCGTCGCCGGGCGGGGCGAGTCCGGCGGTCTCGACGATGCGCTGGGCGATCTCGCCCCATTCGGCGTCGGAGAGGTAGCGGTCTTCGGGTGCGGCGCGCACGGAGCAATGCCACACGTGGTCGGTGACCGGCCGAACTCGCTGTTGCGCAGGCGCACCGGCTCATCCAGGTAGCGGGCGAGTTCGGTAAGGGTCGCGCTCTCGTCGCGGCCTGGGTCGGGCACGCCGAGCATCGCGAAGCCCTCGACGATGTGCGGATCGAGATGCTCGTCCTGGCGGCCGGGGCCGTAGAGGTAGGTGAGCAGGCCACGGGTGTTGGCCCCGGCCGGTTTGATGGCGGCGATCGCGCGGCGCCCTCCCCTTCCTCCGGCTCGATCGAGTCTGCGGGCTGGCGCAGGGCCTCGACGATCAGCTCCAGCAGCTGTTGGAGTTCGGTCAGGTGCCGGCGGATGTCGGGGGGCGCGTAGTCGCTGTTGAGGGCGCGGGCGATCTGGTTGACGTTGACGCCGATGCGGTTGAGCTGGCGCAGCACCTGGGCGCGGGTGGGTGCGGCGGCGGTCCTCGGACAGCGGCAGGTTCGCGGTGAACCGTCCGGCGATGAAGGCGAGGACGACGTCGGCGGCGATGCCGGAATCACCCTTGTAGCTGTGCTCGGCGGCGATCTCCTGGAGGCGGACACGCTCCTCGTCGAGGAAGCGCAGAGGACCGACGCGGGCGTCGCGCTTTTCACCGGTGAAGCGGCGGATCGTGGGCTGTGCGCTCTTCACGACGGGCGAGCCGCTCCGCTCACGCAAGCACTCCCACGACACCCCCGTCACGCGGCTCGGCATGCCCCGGACATGAAAAAACCCCAGGTCACGGCGAGTGAGTCCTAGGGTTCTTCCGGAGCCGCCTTCGGGATTCGAACCCGAGACCTACGCATTACGAGTGCGTTGCTCTGGCCATCTGAGCTAAGGCGGCACGCGTCTCGCACCTATGGTGCGGTCAGCAGCGACGCCAAGTCTACACAGTTTCCAGGGGTGCTCCGTACACGCCCGGTGTGCGGCGCAGCAGCACCCCCGTCACCCCTGTGAGCAGCGCTTTCCGTCCTTCGGGGCAACGCCCTTCAGCAGGTACGCGTTGATCGCCGAGTCCACGCACTTGCTGCCCCGCCCGTACGCCGTGTGCCCGTCGCCCTCGTACGTGAGCAGCTTGCCGGAGGAGAGTTGGCCGGCCAGGGCCTCGGCCCAGCGGTAGGGGGTCGCCGGGTCACGGGTGGTGCCGACCACGACGATCGGGGCCGCGCCGTCCGCCTCGATGCGGTGCGGCTCGCCCGTGGCCTTCACCGGCCAGTACGCGCAGTTCAGCGATGCCCAGGCGAGTCCGTCGCCGAAGACCGGGGAGGCCTTTTGGAAGTCCGGGAGTGACTTCTTCACCTCGGCCGCCGTAGCGAAGGCCGGAGGCAGGTCCAGGCAGTTCACTGCGGCGTTGGCGAACATGAGGTTCGCGTACGTTCCGTCGCCGTCGCGCTCGTAATAGCTGTCCGAGAGGGCGAGCAGGCCCGCGCCGTCCTTGTCCTTGATCGCAGCGGTCAGCGCTGTGCGCAGCTGGGGCCAGGCCGCCTCGTCGTACATCGCCGCGATCACGCCCGTCGTGGCGAGCGCCTCGCCGAGCTTGCGTCCTTCGGCGTCCCCTGCGGGGATCGGCGTGCGGTCCAGGTCGTCGAAGAAGGACTTCAGGCGCTTGCCCGCGTCCTTCGCGTCCGCCGTGCCCAGGGGGCAGTCCGTCCGGCCCACGCAGTCCTTCGCGAACGACTGGAACGCCGTCTCGAAGCCTGCCGTCTGGTCGCGGTTCATCCGGCGGGCCGGCAGTGACGGGTCCATCGCGCCGTCCAGGACGAGGCGCCCGACCCGGTCGGGGTAGAGCCCGGCGTACGTCGCGCCCAGGAACGTGCCGTACGAAGCGCCCACGTAGCTCAGCTTCTCGTCGCCGAGCACCGCGCGCAGGATGTCCATGTCGCGGGCCGCCTCGACCGTGGAGACATGCGGCAGCACCGCTCCGGAGTGCTTCTCGCAGCCCGCCGCGAACTTCTTGAAGGAGTCGGACAGTTCCGTGGTCTCGCGCTGGTCGTCCGGTGTGATGTCCGTCTGCGTGTACGCGTCCATCTGCTTGCCGTCGAGACAGGTGACGGGCTCGCTGCGGGCCACGCCGCGCGGGTCGACCGCTGCCATGTCGTACTGGGCGCGGACCTTTTCGGGGTAACCGAGGGCCGCGTACGACTGGAGATAGCCGATCGCCGAGCCGCCGGGGCCGCCCGGGTTGACCAGGAGCGAGCCCAGGCGCTTGCCGGGGCCTGTGGCCTTCTTCCGGGAGACGGCGAGCTTGATGGACTCGCCGTCCGGCTTCGCGTAGTCCAGCGGCGCCTTCATCGTGGAGCACTGGAAGCCTGGGACGCCGCACTCGCGCCAGCTCAGCTTCTGCCCGTAGTACGGAGACAGCTCCTGCGGGGTGGCCCGGGGCAGCGCGGCCATGGACGCGTCCGCCGTCGAGCCGCCCGCCGAGCAGCCGGAAACGAGCAGTCCGGCGGCCAGGAACGCGGTCGCGGGGGTACGGAGTCCTCTGATGCGCATCAGAGGAGACTAACGCTATGCGTTGGATAGGTAACGCAAGGTGCTCGTATGGGTGACTCGGTCAACCCGCGGAGCTGGAGTGGGACTAGCGGTCGTTTGTTAGCCCGCCCGCAGCGCCACCGTCATCGCCTCCACCGCGAGCAGCGGCGCCACATTGCGGTCAAGGGCAGTGCGGCACGCGCCGATCGCCTCTATGCGGCGCAGCGTGGACTCGGGCGAGGTGCCGCGCGCTATGCGCTCCAGCATGTCGATCACCTCCGTGTTGGCCAGTGCGACGCGGGAGCCCAACTGCAGGGTGAGCACGTCTCGGTAGACGCCGGTCAGGTCGATGAGCGCGAGATCGAGGCTGTCGCGCTGGGTGCGGGTCCTGCGACGCTTCTGCCGGTCCTCGAGGTCCTTCATGATGCCCGCCGTGCCGCGCGGCATCCGGCCGCCCTTCTCCGCGCCGAGCGCCGCCTTCAGGTCATCGGTCTCCTTGACGTCGACCTCCTCGGCGACCTGCTTCGCGTCGTCACCGGCCGTGTCGACCAGCTCTTGCGCGGCCTTGAGGCAGCCGCCGATGTCCGCCACCCGCATGGGCAGCTTGAGCACGGCGGCCCGGCGCTCGCGGGCCCGCGGGTCGGTCGCGAGGCGGCGGGCGCGGCCGATGTGGCCCTGGGTGGCGCGCGCGGCGTTCGCGGCGACGTCCGGCTCGATGCCGTCACGCCGTACGAGTACGTCCGCGACGGCGTCCACCGGAGGCGTCCGCAGCGTCAGATGGCGGCAGCGGGAACGGATGGTGGGCAGCACGTCCTCGAGCGAGGGCGCGCAGAGCAGCCACACGGTGCGGGGGGCGGGCTCTTCCACGGCCTTCAGGAGGACGTTGCCCGCGCCCTCTGTGAGGCGATCGGCGTCCTCCAGGACGATGACCTGCCAGCGGCCTCCCGCAGGCGACAACTGGGCCCGCCTGACCAGCTCGCGGGTCTCCTTGACGCCGATGGACAGCAGGTCCGTACGCACCACTTCCACGTCGGCGTGCGTACCGACCAGGCTCGTATGACATCCGTCGCAGAAGCCGCAGCCGGGGGCGCCGCCGAGTGCGCGGTCGGGGCTCGTGCACTGGAGCGCGGCGGCGAAGGCGCGGGCGGCGGTGGACCGCCCGGAGCCGGGCGGTCCGGTGAACAGCCAGGCGTGCGTCATCTTCGACGCCTCGGGCGGCGGGGTGCGCGTGGCCACGGCGGTGACGAGCGCGTCGGCGTCCCGAGCGGCGGCACCGAGCTGCTCACTCACCCGCTCCTGGCCCACCAGGTCGTCCCATACGGTCATGGGTCACCGCCTTCGCCTTGCACCTGCGTCGCACTTCGCGCTGTCGGATTCATTGTGGAGCACGCCACTGACAACGCGGTCCGGCTCCCGCTGCCGGGCGCCGATCTGCCGTGGGGGTCAGCCCTGAGCGCTCAGCGCCTCCGCCGACGGCCGCCCCGGCCCTCGTCGCCCTCGTCGTCAGGCGAACCCAGCAACTCGTCCGCCAGCGACGGCAGATCGTCCAGCGGAGTCTCCTCCGCCCAGTCCGAGCGAGGCCGTTGCCGCGGCGTGCCGTCCTCGTCGACCTGGGGGAGCTCACGCGTCTGGTCGTTCCCCCCGGCAGTCGAGGGCCGCTCATCGCGGAAGTACCCCGGCGGCACCTTGTCCTCCTGGACGGGAGGCAGCACAGCCGTCTCGTCAGCGGCGCCGGGAACCAGCGGCTGCGGCAGCACCGCGGTCTCGTCCGCCGCACCGGGCGCGGCAGCGCCCGGCTTCACGAGGGGAGTAGGCACCGTCGTCTCGTTGTCCGGCACAGGAGCGGAAGGGGAAGTAGCAGGGGCAGGGGCAGGGGCAGGGGCAGGGGCAGCAGGACGTGACGCCGGGGCACTGGATGCTGAAGCCGAAGCCGCGGCAGCAGCCGCCGCCGAAGCCACCGCCAGGCGCCGCGCCTCCTCAGCCCGCAGCAATGCCTCCTCAGCCTTCCGCTGCTTCTCGAGCCGCCGCTCCTCCGCCTCGGCCCTCAGCCGCGCCTCTTCCTCGGCCTCCCGGCGGCGCCGCGCCTCCTCGGCCGCCCGCACCTTCTCCTCGGCGAGCAGGCGGGCCTGCTCCTCCTCGGCCCGGCGCTTGGCCTCTTCGGCGCGCTGCCTGGCCTCCTCGGCCTGGCGCTCGGCCTCGCGGCGCTGCGCCTCCTCCAGCTCGCGGCGGGCGCGCTCCTCCTCCTCGGCGAGGAGCTTGGCGAGCTGCTCCTGGCGCTCGCGCTCGACCCGCTCTTCCTCGGCCTTGCGCGCGGCCTCTTCCTCGGCCTTGCGGCGCGCCTCTTCCTCGGCCGCCTTGCGGGCCTCCTCCTGCGCCTTCACCTCGGCCTCGGAGAGCGGCAGCGTCAGATCGAGCCGGTGCCGGACGACGGTCGTGACCGCCTCCGGCTCCTGAGCGGCGTCGACCACCAGGTAGCGCCCCGGGTCGGCTGCGGCGAGCGTCAGGAAACCGGAGCGCACGCGCGCGTGGAACTCGGCGGGCTCGGACTCGAGACGGTCGGGCGCCTCGGTGAACCGCTCACGGGCCGCCTCGGGAGACACGTCGAGCAGCACCGTCAGATTCGGTACGAGCCCGGCCGTCGCCCATCGGGAGATCCGGGCGATCTCGGTCGGGGACAGATCGCGTCCCGCGCCCTGGTACGCCACGGACGAGTCGATGTAGCGGTCGGAGATGACGACCGCGCCCCGCTCAAGTGCGGGACGTACCACCGTGTCCACGTGCTCGGCGCGGTCGGCGGCGTACAAAAGTGCCTCGGCGCGGTGCGAAAGGCCGGCGCTCGACACGTCGAGCAGGATCGACCGCAGCCGCTTGCCGACCGGCGTGGCTCCCGGCTCGCGCGTCACGACGACCTCGTGGCCCTTGGCGCGGATCCACTCCGCGAGCGCCTCGGCCTGCGTCGACTTGCCCGCGCCGTCGCCACCCTCCAGGGCGATGAAGAACCCCGTGGCCGCGATCCCCTGCACGGGGTCGTCGCCGCCGCGCAGCGCGTCCCGCAGGTCGTGCCGCAGCGGCACGCCCTGCCGGTCGTCGATCTTGGCGAGGACCAGCGCGGCCACCGGCAGGAGCAGCGCGCCCACCAGCATCAGGGTGAAGGCGGCGCCTCCGTGGTCGAACACGAACTTGCCGTTGACGAAACGGTGCGGCCCGATCGCCGCCGCGACCACCGGGGCCACGAGCGCGCCGAGTGCGACGAAGAGGCGTACGACCGCCTGGAGGTGCTCCGTCGTGCGCGCCCTGCGGTAGTCCTCGACCTCCTGGTCGAGCAGCGCGTGCCCGGTGTGGGCGGCGACGCCCGCGGCCATGCCGGTGAGCACCAGGAGCAGCAGCACGGTCGTCACGTCGGGCACGAGGCCCGCGGCGAGCAGTGCGATGCCGGTGACGGCGATCGCGAGGGCGAGCAGCCGGCGGCGCGGGAGCGTGGGCAGCAGGGACGGCGCGGTGCGGATGCCGACGGCGGTGCCACCGGTCAGCGCGAGGACGATCAGGCCGTACGTGACGGGCCCGCCTTCCAGGTCCTTGGCGTGCAGCACGGCGACCGCCACGGAGGCCGCGACGGCCCCGGCGATCGCGGCGCAGGCGGCGACGAGGAGCGGGATCGCGCCGGTGCGGCCCTTGTCGGTGCCGCTGGTCGTGCGGGGCCTGCGGAGCCCTTCGAGCGGGCTACGCGCGCGTGGCGTCTGCGTGGCGGGAAGTTCGAGGAAGTAGACGATCGAGAGCGACGCCGCGAAGAGCCCGGCGGCGACGAACGAGCCGAGCCCGGCCTGGTGCAGCTCGAACCAGTCGAGCCCGGCGCCGAGGAGATTCCCGACCAGCGTGACGGCGACGAGCGCGGCGGCCGCGATGGGCAGCGCCACGAATCCCGTACGCAGCGACAGGCGGCGCAGTGCGTCCATGTGGTCCGGCAGCGGCCGCACCGTCGCGCCCTCCAGGGGCGGCGCGGGCAGCAGCGAGGGCGCCGCGCTCTCCCGGCAGACGGTCCAGAAGCGCTCGGCGACGCCGATCACGAAGGCGGTGACGAGCAGAACAGCGAGCGCGTTGTCCGGGGTCCAGTCGATCCACAGCGGCGCCACGATCAGCAGCGCGGCCCGCAGGCCGTCCGCCACGAGCATCGTCCAGCGCCGGTCGAGCGGCCCGTCCGGTGAGGTGATCGAGCTCAGCGGACCGAGCAGCACCGCTCCGAAGAGCAGCGTCGCGAGAACGCGTGCCCCGAAGACCGCGGTGACGGCGAACGCCACCCCTCGATATCCGCCGCCGAACGCCCCCTCCGCGATGGCCGCTTGCAGCGCGAGCACCACCAGGACAAGGAGGGCGAGGGCATCGCCGACACCGCCGACGAGCTGGGCGCTCCAGAGCCGCTTCAGCTGCGGCACGCGCAGCAGGGCGCGGACAGCGCGCTCTCGGGAATCGGCGACCAGGGCGTCGTCGGGGGCCGGGTTTCCGACCGGTGGCTGCTCGGCTCGCGTCATCCGTCCAGCCTATCGGCACGGTGTGACACTCCGAAGGGGCGCCCGAACAAACGGGCGCCCCTTCGGTTCACAGATTCACAGCGCCGCACGAGACGACACGGACAGCTGACTACTCGGCGTCGGCGGCCTTCGCAGCCGAAGCCGCGGTCTTCTTGGCAGCCGCAGTCTTCGTAGTGGTCTTCTTCGCGGCCGTCGTCTTCTTGGCGGCCGTTTTCTTCGCAGCCGTCTTCTTGGCCGCGGTCTTCTTGGCGGGAGCCTTCTTCGCCGCCTTCTTGGCGGTCTTCTTGGCCGGACCCTTCGCCCGCTTCTCCTCGAGCAGTTCGTAGCCCCGCTCGGGAGTGATGTCCTCGACGGAGTCCGAGGCCCGCAGCGTCGCGTTGGTCTCGCCGTCCGTGACGTACGCCCCGAAGCGGCCGTCCTTGACGACGACCGGCTTCTTGCTGACCGGGTCCTCGCCGAGCTCCTTCAGCGGCGGCTTGGCCGCGGCCCGCCCGCGCTGCTTGGGCTGGGCGTAGATCGCGAGGGACTCCTCCAACGTGATGTTGAAGAGCTGCTCCTCGGTCTCCAGGGAGCGCGAGTCCGTGCCCTTCTTCAGATACGGGCCGTAGCGGCCGTTCTGCGCGGTGATCTCCACGCCTTCGGCGTCCGCCCCGACCACACGCGGCAGGGACATCAGCTTCAGGGCGTCCGCCAGCGTCACCGTGTCGAGTGACATGGACTTGAAGAGCGACGCCGTCCGCGGCTTGACCGCGTTCTTGCCGGTCTTCGGAGTGCCCTCGGGGAGCACCTCGGTGACGTAGGGGCCGTAACGGCCGTCCCTGGCGATGATCTCGTGACCCGACGTGGGGTCGGTGCCGAGCGCGAAGTCACCGCTCGGCTTGGCGAGCAGCTCCTCGGCGTACTCGACGGTCAGCTCGTCCGGCGGCATGTCGTCGGGCACGTCGGCGCGCTGGTGGCCCTCCGCGTCCTTCTCACCGCGCTCGATGTACGGGCCGTAGCGGCCGACCCGCAGCACGATGCCTTCGCCGACGGGGAAGGAGGAGATCTCCCGGGCGTCGATCGCGCCCAGGTCGGTCACCAGTTCCTTGAGCCCGCCGAGGTGGTCACCGTCTCCGTTGCCCGCGCTCGACGCTGCACCCGCGTCGTCGCCCTCGCCGAAGTAGAAGCGCTTCAGCCACGGCACCGACTGCGCCTCGCCCCGCGCGATGCGGTCGAGGTCGTCCTCCATACGTGCGGTGAAGTCGTAGTCCACGAGACGCCCGAAGTGCGTCTCCAGGAGGTTGACCACGGCGAAGGACAAGAAGGAGGGCACAAGAGCCGTGCCCTTCTTGAAGACGTAGCCGCGGTCGAGGATCGTGCCGAGGATCGACGCGTACGTCGACGGGCGGCCGATCTCGCGCTCTTCGAGCTCCTTGACCAGCGAGGCCTCGGTGTAGCGGGCCGGGGGCTTGGTCGCGTGGCCGTCGACCGAGATCTCGTCGGCGGACAGCGCGTCGCCCTCGCCGACCTGCGGGAGCCTGCGCTCGCGGTCGTCCAGTTCGGCGTTCGGGTCGTCCGCGCCCTCTACGTAGGCCTTCATGAAGCCGTGGAAGGTGATGGTCTTGCCGGACGCGCTGAACTCGGCGTCGCGGCCGTCGGAGGCCGTGCCACCGATCTTCACCGTGACGGAGTTGCCGACCGCGTCCTTCATCTGGGAGGCGACGGTCCGCTTCCAGATCAGCTCGTAGAGCCGGAACTGGTCGCCGGTCAGGCCAGTCTCGGCGGGCGTACGGAAACGATCACCCGAGGGGCGGATCGCCTCGTGCGCCTCCTGCGCGTTCTTGACCTTCCCGGCGTACGTGCGGGGCTTGTCCGGCAGGTAGTCGCTGCCGTACAGCTGCGTGACCTGGGCGCGAGCGGCGGTGATCGCCGTGTCGGACAGCGTCGTGGAGTCCGTACGCATGTAGGTGATGAAGCCGTTCTCGTACAGCTTCTGCGCCACCTGCATCGTGGCCTTCGCGCCGAAGCCGAGCTTGCGGCTGGCCTCCTGCTGGAGCGTCGTCGTACGGAACGGCGCGTACGGAGAGCGACGGTAGGGCTTGGACTCTACGGAGCGGACCGCGAACCGGGTGTTCTCCAGGGCGGCGGCGAGCGAGCGGGCGTTCGCCTCGTCCAGGTGGAGCGTGTCGGACTTGAGCTGTCCGATCGAGCTGAAGTCGCGGCCCTGAGCGATGCGCTTGCCGTCGACCGTGGTGAGGCGCGCGATCAGCTGCGAGGGGTCGGACGCGTCACCGGTGCGACCGGTGCCGAAAGTGCCCGTCAGGTCCCAGTACTCGGCGGAGCGGAAGGCGATGCGCTCGCGCTCGCGCTCGACGACGAGGCGGGTCGCCACGGACTGGACGCGGCCCGCCGACAGGCGCGGCATGACCTTCTTCCACAGGACCGGCGAGACCTCGTAGCCGTAGAGACGGTCGAGGATGCGGCGGGTCTCCTGGGCGTCGACCATGCGCTTGTTGAGGTCGCGGGGGCTGGCCACGGCCTCCTGGATCGCGGCCTTGGTGATCTCGTGGAACACCATGCGCTTGACCGGGACCTTGGGCTTCAGGACTTCGAGGAGGTGCCACGCGATGGCTTCGCCCTCGCGGTCCTCATCGGTGGCGAGGAAGAGTTCGTCGGAGTCCTTCAGCAGGTCTTTGAGCTTCTTGACCTGCGCCTTCTTGTCGGAATTGACGACGTAGATCGGCTGGAAGTCGTTCTCGACGTCCACGCCGAGGCGGCGGACCTCGCCGGTGTACTTGTCGGGCACCTCCGCGGCGCCGTTGGGGAGGTCGCGGATGTGCCCGACGCTCGCCTCGACTACGTAGCCGGGGCCGAGGTAACCCTTGATCGTCTTCGCCTTGGCAGGCGACTCGACGATGACGAGTCGGCGGCCGCCCTTTGCGGTCTCGCTGGTCGGGGACAACTTCGCTCTTCTCTCCGGTCGGTACTCGGCAGCCGTACTAAGTGGCCTCGCTCGATGCGCTTGAGTTGCGCTGACGCTGCGGAGTGTGACGGTACATCCCGCCCCCGTGTCAAACGGGAAAAGGCCGCAACGGCCACTCGAACGGTAACCCGACTACCGCCATTCCTGCCGCCCGGAGTGCCGACCTGCCGTTTCACCAGCGGTTCAGCCTCGGCTTCAGCACCGGCACCGGGCCTACGGCCCGCCCGCGCCCCGCGGCCACCGACGCCCCCCGTCACAGCCGAGTGAAGCACCACACCCCGAGCACTAGTGCGGCCGATCCGGCGAGCACGGCGAGCGTCGCCGATGCGACAGGGCTCACACCGTGGGCGACGGGCGAGCGGTGCGCCACCCGTGCCCCGGTCCACAGCAGCAGCCCCGCTCCGAACAGCGCGAATACCGTGCCCGCGAAGATCGCTGGTCCGCTCTCCATGGCGTTGCCTCCCCGTACCGAGTTCCCGGTCTGGGAAACTCGCACGCCGGGAAAGCCGGGGCGCGAACCCCGGGTGAACGGAGGGCGCACGGCCGGAATCACACGCCTGTGCCCCACTCAACTCGACCGGAACTCGTCGCCCCGGAGCCGGATCGCCGGTCCACCTTCTCGAGGTACGTCCAGCGGTCGCCTACGCCCATCCACCCCACCCACAACGGGTGACCGGCATCCCCGAAACGTACGAGACACGCCGTACGCGGACCTCCGACGGCTCGGCGGCCCGACACTTCCCGCCCAGCGGGGTCAGCGCGCCGACTACACCCCGACCGGCTCCAGAAAGCCCTGCTCGACGAGCAGCCGGATCTGCGCGGGCGTACGGTCCCGCAGCAATACGGGGTCCTCCCCCACCAGTTGGGCGATGGCGTCGAGGATGCGCCCGGCACTCAGCGTCCCGTCGCACACCCCGGCGAAGCCCGCGCCCACCGTGTCCACCTTGGTGGCCCGCCGCATCCCACGGTGCTGGCGCAGCACGACATGCTCCGGGTCCTCGGCGCCGGGCAGCCCGACCTGCTCCTGCACGACCTCGTCCGCCAGCTTGAAGTGCCCTGCGAGCAGCGCGGCGTCGTCGTGCGCCCGCAGGAAGTCCTGCCGCGCGAAGAACTCCCGCACGGTCTCGCCGAGCGGCTGCTCGACGGGGTGCGGCCACTCCTCGACGGTCACGGACGGCTCGGCGGCACCTGAACCAGCACCTGAACCAGCACCAGCACCAGCACCAGCACCAGCACCAGCACCAATCTTGCGCAGCGTGATCCACCCGAACCCGATCGCACGCGTCTTACGGGCGTCGAACTCATCAAGCCACGCGTCGTACCGCGCCGCGTACTCCTCCGGATCCGTCCGGTGATCCCCCGCGTCCCGCAGCCACAGCTCGGCGTACTGCGTGATGTCCTGCACCTCGCGCTGCACGATCCACGCGTCGCACCCGCGCGGCACCCAGGAACGGAGCCGCTCGGTCCACTCCTCGCCGTCCACGTGCTGCCAGTTGGCAAGGAAGTGGGCGTACCCCCCTTCGTTCAACCGCTCCCCTGCCTCCTGAACGAGCGACCGGCACAGATCGTCCCCGCCCATACCGCCGTCGCGGTAGGTCAGCCGCGCCCCGGGAGAGATCACGAAGGGCGGATTGGACACGATCAGGTCGTACGTCTCCTCGCCGGCCGGCTCGAAGAGCGAGCCCTCCCGCAGATCGGCCTCGGGCGCCCCGGAGAGGGCCAGGGTGAGCCGCGTGATGTGCAGGGCCCGGGGGTTGAGGTCGGTGGCCGTCACCCGGGTCGCGTGCTGAGCGGCGTGCAGCGCCTGGATCCCGGAGCCCGTGCCGAGGTCGAGCGCGCTCTCCACCGGCGTACGCACCGTGAGCCCCGCGAGTGTCGTGGACGCCCCGCCGACGCCGAGCACGACCCCTTCGTCATGGCTGCCGATGCCTCCGGCGCCGCCGACCGCGCACCCCAGGTCCGAGACGATGAACCAGTCCTCACCGCTGGGCCCGCTGTACGGCCGCACGTCCACGGTCGCGCTCAGCTCACCGTCCGCCTCGGCCAGCCAACCGCCCTCCAGTAGAGCGTCGACCGGCAGAACGGCCGCCACGCGCGCGTGGGGCACGGAACGCTGCAGCAGGAAGAGCCGTACGAGCGTCTCCAGGGGCCCGTCACCGCGCGTGGCCCGCAGCGCGGGCACGGTCTCACTGCGCGCGAGCGCCGTGTAGGCAGGCGCCCCTAGGAGCTCGAGCAGCCCATCAGCGGTGAAGTCGGCCGCAAGCAGGGCTTCCCGCAACTGAGCGGACACATCGGCACGGTCGGACGAGGGCAGGGGGGCAGGGCTGCGAGTACTCACACCCCCATTGTGACCCGCATCCGCTTCTATCCGCCGCTGTGGGCAGGCGTTCCGCAGGGCGATGGGGGTCCCCCCGCTCGAACGAAGTTGAGAGTGGGGGAGGGTGGGCACAGCCCACGATGCCGGGCGCAGCTGGACGCAACGCTGCCCCGGACGCCGGGGGGTCTTCCCTCAGGCTCCGGGGCAGCAACGCAACGAAGGGGTTACCCCTAGGACGCAGAAGGCGTAGCGCTAGCCGACTTGCAGCTGTCCTGCTTCCCCATCGCCTTGCCCACCTCGCCCTCCTGAAGCTTCTCAAGGGCCTCGTTACCGCTCTTGCTGAGCTTGTCCAGCTCCCCCGCGACGGACTTGAGGCCGTCGGCGAAGTCCGCCTGGTTCTTGGTGTCCAGGCCGTCGACCTTCTTCTTCAGGTCGCCGTACGACTTGGAGATGGCGTTCAGTTCCTTGACCGCGTCGTCGGTCTTCTTCTGACCGCCGTCGACCGGCGGGGCGCCCGCGTCCTTCACAGCGGTACCCATCGCCTTGTAGGCGTCGGACATGTCCTGGAACGCCTTGGAGTCGGTCTTCTGGACGTCCTCCGGCGAGCTGTTGTCCGAGGTCTCCTTCTGGATCGCGGCATTGGCGTCAGCGATCTTCTTCGACTGCGGCTGAACCGAGTCACAGACGTCCTTGGCCCAGGAGTCCAGCTTCTCGTTGCCGTCGTCGCTGCAGCCCGACAGCGCCAGTACCAGTACCGCACCGCCGGACAGTGCGGCTGCAAGCTTCTTGTTCACCGGATTGGTCCCTTCCATGGCTCTCGGCCCCGGAACTTACACGCCAACTGGGCTACAACCGCATGTCGGGGGTCCGGTACCGCCGCTATTGAAGCCATTTGCACCAAGCAGGGGGCGCGAGAGAAGGCTCACCAGAAACACGAAGAGCGGACGACACGTCAAAACGCGCCGTCCGCCCAGGTGTTGAGCACAGCCCTTTGTATTGGGCAGAGTCTGACCCGGTGTTACGAAACTACGGCTGGGTCCACCGAGTTGGCCACCGAGTCCGCACCACCCTTCTCCTCGTCGCCCACGGCGATGCCGCGCCGCTTGGAGACGTACACCGCGCCGACGATGATCAGGATCGAGAGCACCGCGATCAGTGCCCGCACCCCTGCGCTCGCGTCGTCCCCGTAGCTGAACTGGACGACCGCGGGCGCGATGAGCAGCGACACCAGGTTCATCACCTTCAGCAGGGGGTTGATCGCCGGACCCGCGGTGTCCTTGAACGGGTCACCGACGGTGTCGCCGATCACCACCGCGGCGTGGGCCTCACTGCCCTTTCCGCCATGATGACCGTCCTCGACGAGCTTCTTCGCGTTGTCCCAGGCGCCGCCGGAGTTGGCGAGGAAGACCGCCATCAGCGTGCCGGTGCCGATCGCACCCGCCAGGAACGAGCCGAGCGCGCCGACACCGAGCGAGAAGCCGACCGCGATCGGCGTGAGCACGGCGAGCAGACCTGGCGTGGTCAGCTCGCGCAGCGCGTCCTTGGTGCAGATGTCGACGACGCGCCCGTACTCCGGTTCCTCGGAGTAGTCCATGATCCCGGGGTGCTCGCGGAACTGCCGCCGCACCTCGTAGACCACCGCTCCGGCCGACCTCGACACCGCGTTGATCGCGAGCCCCGAGAAGAGGAACACGACCGCGGCGCCCAGGATCAGGCCGACCAGGTTGTTGGGCTGTGAGATGTCCATGACCAGGTTCATCGGAGCGCCGTCGCCCATTTTCTCGCCGACGTCCTTGGCCGCGGTCGCGATGGCGTCGCGGTACGAGCCGAAGAGGGCCGCGGCCGCTAGGACGGCCGTGGCGATGGCGATGCCCTTGGTGATGGCCTTGGTGGTGTTGCCGACGGCGTCGAGGTCGGTGAGCACCTGCGCACCGGCGCCCTCGACGTCACCGGACATCTCAGCGATGCCCTGCGCGTTGTCGGAGACCGGGCCGAAGGTGTCCATGGCGACGATCACGCCGACCGTGGTGAGCAGGCCGGTTCCGGCGAGCGCCACCGCGAACAGGGCGAGCATGATCGACGTACCGCCGAGCAGGAACGCCCCGTACACGCCGAGCCCGATCAGAAGCGCGGTGTAGACGGCCGATTCGAGCCCGAGCGAGATTCCGGCCAGGACGACGGTGGCCGGTCCCGTGAGCGAGGTTTTGCCGATGTCCTTCACAGGACGCCGGCTCGTCTCGGTGAAATAGCCGGTGAGCTGCTGGATCAGCGCGGCCATGACGATGCCGATCGCGACGGCGACGACCGCGAGGACCCGCGGATCGCCGTCATGACCGGCGATCGCCGCGTCCGTGACGCCGTCCAGGTCGGCGTACGACGACGGCAGATACGCGAAGACGGCCGCGGCCACGAGTGCCAGCGAGATGAACGCGGAGATGAAGAATCCGCGGTTGATGGCGGTCATCCCGCTGCGGTCGGAGCGCCGTGGCGCCACCGCGAAGATCCCGATCATCGCCGTCACGACGCCGATCGCCGGGACGATCAGCGGGAAGGCGAGTCCGGAGTCGCCGAACGCCACCTTGCCGAGGATCAGCGCGGCGACCAGGGTCACGGCGTACGACTCGAAGAGGTCGGCGGCCATACCCGCGCAGTCGCCGACGTTGTCGCCCACGTTGTCGGCGATGGTCGCGGCATTCCTCGGGTCGTCCTCCGGAATGCCCTGCTCGACCTTGCCGACCAGGTCGGCGCCGACGTCGGCGGCCTTGGTGAAGATGCCGCCGCCCACACGCATGAACATCGCGATCAGCGCCGCCCCGAGGCCGAAACCTTCGAGGACCTTCGGCGCGTCGGCCGCGTAGACAAGCACCACACAGGAGGCGCCGAGAAGACCGAGCCCCACCGTGAACATGCCGACAACGCCGCCCGTGCGGAAAGCGATCTTCATGGCCTTGTGCGAAACGGCGGTGAGGTCCTTTTCGGGTTCACCTTCCGCCGGCGTGGCCTCTCGTGCGGCTGCCGCCACACGAACATTGCTGCGTACGGCGAGCCACATGCCGATATAGCCGGTGGTCGCCGAGAACACCGCACCGATCAAGAAGAAGATCGATCGGCCGGCACGCTGATTCCAGTCGTCTGCGGGCAGCAGCAGGAGCAGGAAGAACACCACGACGGCGAATACGCCGAGAGTGCGCAGCTGCCTGCCGAGATAGGCGTTGGCGCCCTCCTGGATCGCCTTCGCGATCTTCTTCATGCTGTCGGTGCCCTCGTCGGCCGCGAGTACCTGGCGTACGAGTACCCAGGCGACCACGAGCGCCGCGATCGCGACGGCCGCGATGGCCATCACGATCAGACGGTTGTCGTCGGTCAGTACCGCCGCTGCGAGGGTTGTGGGGTGGTCAAACTGATGAGGGGAAGGAAGCCCCGCCATTCGTCCTCCTTGACGCTGGGGCTGAGCTCAAGATGTGGACGGATTGTAGGGAGCGGAACCTGATCAAAACAGAGCGCCGCAAACGGAATTGGCGCGAGAGTGCTCTCCAGCAAATGATCGCGACCGCAGATTGACCCCGAAAGCGGTAATGCCCCAAAACCGTTGACAGCAGTGAATGATCTAGAGCGGTGATCCGGGCGGTGATCCATTCGGGCGCGCCGCGGAGCGGACATACAGCACGCGGCAAATGACCGGGGCAATGATCATAAAAGCCGGGAGGTAATGATCATAAAAGAAAAGGCCCTGCTCCCGGAGTCGGGAGCAAGACCTTGATTCAGCTCTGAGACGCGGTACTGAGGCACGGTTCCGTGGCGCGGTTCCGCGCGACGGTGCCAGCTGTCAGAGAAGCTCGGCCGGGGTCGTCGGCCACGTCATCCGGATGAGGCCACCACCCTCGCCCGCGGTGACTTCCACATCGTCCACGAGCCCGCTGATGACGGCGAGACCCATCTCGTCCTCACCCTCGGCGTCCAGATCGACCTCACCGGGCCGCGCGCCGGGCGCCCGGTCGCCGGGAACCACATGGGGGGCCTCGTCGCCGACCTCGATGGAGAACTGCTTCTCGTCCTCGATCAGGGCGACCCGCACGGGCGCCGAGACACCGTTGCTCTGGTGCAGCCCGACGGCGCGCGTGCAGGCCTCGCCCACGGCGAGTCTGACCTCGTCGAGGACGGCGTCGTCCACTCCGGCCCTGCGCGCGACCGCCGCCGCCACAAGTCGGGCGGTCCTGACGTGCTCGGGCAGCGCGCTGAAGCGGAGTTCAACGGTGGCCATGCATCCCCCTCGGACTTACGCGCGTGCTGTCAGAGGGCCGGGCCGAGGGCCCGGTCCCCTGCTGTACTGCCACCCCCGGGACCGGCCGGCAGCCGGCCCGGGACATCCGGCTCTCAGTCGGTGGCCGCGACCGCTTCCTCGACCGAGGTGTGAATGGGGAACACCTTGGTCAGGCCGGTGATGCGGAAGATCTTCAAAATACGCTCCTGGTTGCACACCAGGCGCAGCGAGCCCTCATGGGCACGCACCCGCTTCAGGCCGCCGACCAGCACGCCGAGTCCGGTGGAGTCGAGGAAGTCCACGCCCTCCATGTCGACGACCAGGTGGAAACTGCCGTCGTTCACCAACTCGACCAACTGTTCGCGCAACTTGGGCGCGGTATAGACGTCGATTTCTCCACCGACCTCGACGACCGTGCGATCGCCGACGGTACGGGTCGACAGGGACAGGTCCACGGATCCTCCAGCACCTTGCTATCGAGCGGTCATCCCTTGGGATACCTCGGCAGAGCCCCCGGGACGGATCGCCAGCCGCGATGGCATTCAATCACTTACAGGCAGGCGTGCACGACGCCTTGGGACCATTGTCCATCCCGCCAGTGACACACTCGGTGCCGATGGCCGACTTTTCCCCTCCCGGAGGACCCTCCACGGGCGCCCCGGAACGCACGTCTCCACGGACGGTCCTGGACCGGCTCACCGCGGGACCGAGCCGTGCTTCGCGCGTCACTCATACGGAGCACTTGCCCCCGCGCGAGGCCCGCTATGCAGTCTGGCCTGATCGCATTCGTTCCGAGGTCGTCGCCGCAGTGCAGTCGGCCGGAATCGAGCACCCCTGGGCCCACCAGGCACTCGCCGCCGAGCACGCGCTGGACGGCGAGTCGGTGATCGTCGCCACCGGCACCGCCTCGGGCAAGTCGCTGGCCTATCTCACCCCCGTCCTCTCGGCCCTCCTCGACGGCTCCGAGGCCCCCAACGGCCGCGGCACGACTGCGCTGTACCTGGCCCCGACAAAGGCCCTGGCAGCCGACCAGCGCCGCGCGGTACGCGAACTGGCGGCGCCCCTCGGCAACGCCATCCGCCCCGCCGTGTACGACGGCGACACCCCCGTCGAAGAACGCGAATGGGTACGTCAGTACGCCAACTACGTCCTGACCAACCCCGACATGCTGCACCGCGGGATACTCCCGTCCCACCCCCGCTGGTCCTCCTTCCTGCGCGCCCTGCGCTACGTCGTCATCGACGAGTGCCACACCTACCGCGGCGTCTTCGGCTCCCACGTCGCCCAGGTCCTGCGCCGCCTGCGCCGCCTCTGCGCCCGCTACGGCTCCGATCCCGTGTTCCTCCTCGCCTCCGCCACCTCGGCGGAACCGGCCATCGCCGCGGAACGCCTCACCGGACTGCCGGTGAAGGAGGTCGCCGACGACGCCTCACCCCGCGGCGAGCTCGTCTTCGCCCTCTGGGAACCCCCTCTCACCGAGCTCCACGGCGAGAAGGGCGCCCCCGTCCGCCGCACCGCCACCGCCGAGACGGCCGACCTCCTGACCGACCTGACCGTCCAGGGCGTCCGCTCGGTCGCTTTCGTACGCTCCCGGCGCGGCGCCGAACTGATCTCGGTGATCGCCCAGGAACGCCTCTCGGCGGTCGACCGGTCTCTCGCCCGCCGCGTGGCCGCCTACCGGGGCGGCTATCTCCCCGAGGAACGCCGGGCCCTGGAGCGCGCGCTGCACTCCGGCGAGCTCCTCGGGCTCGCGGCCACGACCGCCCTCGAACTCGGCGTAGACGTCTCCGGGTTGGATGCCGTGATCATCGCCGGTTATCCGGGGACCCGTGCCTCCCTCTGGCAGCAGGCGGGCCGCGCCGGGCGCTCCGGGCAGGGCGCGCTCGCCGTCCTCGTCGCCCGCGACGACCCGCTCGACACGTATCTCGTCCACCACCCCGAGGCCCTCTTCCAGCAGCCTGTGGAGTCGACGGTCCTCGACCCCGACAACCCGTACGTCCTCGCGCCCCACCTCTGCGCGGCCGCCGCGGAACTTCCGCTCACGGACGACGACTTGACCCTCTTCGGCCCGGCCACCGCGGAGCTGCTCCCGCAGCTGGAGGCCGCGAAACTGCTGCGCCGCCGCACGAAGGCCTGGCACTGGACCCGCCGGGAGCGGGCCGCCGACCTCACCGACATCCGCGGCGAGGGCGGGAAGCCCATCCAGATCGTCGAGGAGGGCACGGGCCGACTGCTCGGCACCGTCGACGCGTCCGCCGCGCACACCGCCGTGCACGAGGGCGCGGTCCACCTCCACCAGGGCCTCACGTATCTCGTCCGCAGCCTGGACCTGGAGGACTCGGTCGCCCTGGTCGAGGAGGCTGTTCCGCCGTACTCCACGACGGCCCGCGACACCACGGCCATCTCCATCCTGGAGACGGACACCGAGATCCCCTGGGGCTCCGGACGCCTCTGCTACGGCTCCGTCGAAGTCACCAACCAGGTGGTCTCCTTCCTGCGCCGGAAACTCATCACGGGTGAGGTCCTCGGCGAGACGAAACTCGACCTCCCGCCCCGCACGCTGCGCACCCGCGCGGTCTGGTGGACGGTCACCGAGGACCAACTGGACGCCGCCCGCGTGAACCCGGAGATTCTCGGCGGCGCCCTGCACGCCGCCGAGCACGCCTCCATCGGCATGTTGCCGCTCTTCGCGACCTGCGACCGCTGGGACATCGGCGGCGTCTCCATCCCGCTCCACCCGGACACGCTCCTGCCCACCGTCTTCGTGTACGACGGCCATCCGGGCGGCGCGGGCTTCGCCGAGCGGGCCTTCCACACGGCCCGCGAGTGGCTCACCGCCACCCGCCAGGCCATCGACTCCTGCGAGTGCGAGGCCGGCTGCCCGTCCTGCATCCAGTCCCCGAAGTGCGGCAACGGCAACGACCCCCTGCACAAACGCGGCGCGGTCCGCCTCCTCTCCGTCCTCCTCAAAGACGCGCCCGCTCCCTGACGGCTCGGCGTCAGGTCCCGCAGGTCCCGCAGGTCCCGCCCGGGATCTGACCTCCGTCACGAACGGGCCGAAGCCAGCCGCCGCAGTGACGTCCGAGATCTCGCCGTGCACCGCGCACCGCACGACGCGCGTCCCCTGCGCCTCGGCCACCCGCCCGGCCCTGGCACAGGCACCGGCAGGCCCCTCCATCCAGTGGTCCGCCGCAGCAAGCGCCGCCAAGTCGGCCGCGCCGCCCGCTCGATGGCGGGCGACGATCACCTGGCTCATCGCGAGGACCGCGCCGCAGACCACGCACAGCACGGCCATCACGACGACGACCCACACGGTGGCGGCGCCCCGGTCCGACGCGGCCCCGGCAGTCCGGCGACACACCCGCCCCCTCATGCGCCCACCCCCACCGTCTCCTCCGCCGACGCCACCGCCTCCGACCGCAGCCGCAGCCCGAGCCCGAGCGCTCGGGGCCCCGGCGAGTCCGCCGTGACCTCCACCCGCACCAGGTCGCCGTCCCGCCGCACCGCCACCGACGCGCCACGCGGTGCCGCCTGCCGCGCCGCCGCCACAGCCGCGCTCTCGGGGTCCTGCCGGGCCATCGCTCGGGCCCCGGCCCGAGCCGCGTCCACGCATTGGATCTGCGCGGACGCGGTCAGCAACGCCCAGACCAGCGCCATCGTGAACAGCACCAGCGTGGGCAGCACCACGGCTGCCTCAGCCGTCACGAACCCCCGGTCTCCGTGGCAGCCCCTACCACCCCGGGGCCACTCAGAACTGGACATCGAGCGCCTTCTCCACGACCGCCTGCAACGCCGCCCTGACCTGCCCGCTCGTCACCACCTTGTAGAGCAGTCCGGCGAACCCCACCGCTGCGATCAGCCCCATCGCGTACTCCGAAGTGACCATTCCCACGTCCCCGCACACCGCACGCGCCCTGCGGCGCAACGCCCGTGCACACAGCTGTCCCCACATCCCAACCCCCATGAAATTCGCGTCCGTTCACTGTCAAATCGATGCCAAGGCAGCCGCCCGTCACTCAGCCGCCGCTCATCCCTCAGCTGCCGCCCAACAACCCGCCCGCCAGGCCGATCACCACCGGCAGCACCCCCACCGCGAGGAACGCGGGCAGGAAGCAGAGCCCCACCGGTGCCGTCATCAGCACGCCGGCCCTGCGTGCTGCCGCCGTCGCCGAACGGCTCCGTTCGGCACGGCAGTCCGCGGCGAGACGCGCCACCGGATCGGCCGCCGGAGCCCCCGACTCACCCGCCCGTTCCAGCAGGCGGGCCAGCGCCCCCGCGCCCGGTATCGCGCCCAACCTCCGCCAGGCGTCGGCTGGTTCACCCCCGAGCCGCAACTCCGCGGCCCCCTGCGCGAGCCGCTCGCCGACCGGCCCCTTCAGCGCATCGCCCACGGCCTGCGCCGCCACCACAGGCCCCGCGCCCGCCGCGACACAGGCCGCCAACAGGTCTGCCGCCAAGGGAAGTTGCCGAGCGGCCTCAGCGACGTCGAACTCCGCGGCGCCAGCACCCCGCCCCCGCCACCAACGCCACACGCCGTACCCGGCACCCAGCCCCACCAGGCCCCCCGGAACACCACCGACCAGCACCCACCCGGCGCTCGCCGCCCCGGCCACCGCCAGCCATCGCCGCACCGCGTCCCGCCGCCCGAGCCATCGCCTCGACGGGGCCCCGGTCGGCCGCTCCGCCCTCCCCAGTACGATCCCCGCACGCCACCGCACCGCCCGTTCGCGCCGTACCGCAAGGACCGCCGACACCAGCCACAGCACGGCCACCGCACCCCACACCGCCACCCCCAACTCGTGGACACCCAGGCTCATCGCTCCTCCGCCCCTCGAACGATCCGCAGCGCCCAGCACACGCCGACGCCCTCCAACACCCCGCCCACCACCAGGCACCCGAACCCCGCCCCCGTATGCAGCAGCACCTTCAACGGCGCCGCCCCGAGCGCACTGCCCATGAGCAGCCCGAGCGCCGGAAGACCCGCGAGCATCACCGACGTCGATCGCGCCCCCGCCAACTGCGCCCGCAGATCAGCGCGTTGATCCCGCTCCGCCCGCAGCGCGCCCTCCAGTCGCTCAAGACCCGCCACGAGCCCGGCGCCCCGGTCCACCGCCACCCGCCAGCACGCGGCGAGCCCCAACAGCCCCTGGGCCCCCGGCTCCCGAGCCGCCTCCTCGAGCGCCCCCGGCACATCCCCGCCGAACCGCGCCGCCGCGAGAACCCCGGCCCGCGCCGCACCGAGCCCCGCGCCGGCACCACCCGCAAGGCCGGACTCGGACTCGCCGGCCGCCGCCCTCAGCGCCTCCCCCGGCTGCCGCCCCGCCCGCACCTCCCCCGCGAGCGCCCCGCACAACGCGATCACCGCGGTGGCCCGCCGCTCCCCCGCCAGCCGTGCGTCCCTGGCCCGCCGCACGCGCCGTATCAGCGGCACCCCCGCCGCCCCCAGGATCAGCGGCAGCACGGACTCCCCGAGCAGGGCGACCGCCGCCCCGCCCGCAAGGACCCACCATTCGTGCCGCACCCGTCCGCCGACTGCGACCACCGCAGTGGCCCGCCGCCACATCGAGCGCTCCGGCACGACCTCATCGCCGCTCCTGAGCACCTCCCGCGCCCGCCGCATCCCCGATCCCCGCCCAGCCATCAGCCAGGCCGCTCCTCCCGCACACACAGCCCCCGCCACCCCCGACGCGCTCATCCCGCACCACCCGAAATACCGTCACCCAGAAGCGAGTTCAGCCGCTCCCAGCCCCGCTCCCGGACGAATTCCTTCTCGCCCCACCGCAGCGCGGGCACCGTCACCACAAGGCCCGACGGATCTCGCTCCAGGACATGAACCTCGGCGATCCGCCGCCGCCCCGCCCGGTCCCGTACGAGATGGAGCACCACGGAGAGCGCGGCCGCCAACTGGCTGTGCAGCGCCGCCCGGTCGAGGCCCGCCGCCGTCCCCAGCGCCTCCAGGCGGGCGGGAACGTCCCCGGCGGCGTTCGCGTGCACCGTGCCGCAGCCTCCCTCGTGCCCCGTGTTCAGGGCTGCCAGGAGATGGACGACTTCCGCACCCCGCACCTCGCCCACGACCAGCCGGTCGGGGCGCATCCGCAGCGCCTGCCGCACCAGGTCGTCCAGGCCGACCTGGCCCGCTCCCTCCTGGTTCGCCGGTCTAGCCTCCAGGCGCACCACGTGGGGGTGGTCGGGGCGCAGCTCCGCCGAGTCCTCGGCGAGCACGATCCGCTCCCCAGGGCCCACCAGACCGAGGAGGGCGCTCAGCAACGTCGTCTTGCCCGAGCCTGTCCCGCCGCTGATCAAGTAGGACAGCCGGGCGTCCAGGAGGGCGCGCAGCACCCGGTCCCCGCCCGGCGGAACCGTCCCCGCCGCGACCAGTTCCGTGAGGGTGAAGGCCCGGGGGCGTACGACACGCAAGGAGAGGCACGTCGAGCCGACGGCGACGGGGGGCAGCACCGCGTGGAGGCGGGTTCCGTCCGGGAGTCGCGCGTCCACCCAGGGCCTGGCGTCGTCGAGCCGGCGTCCTGCCACGGCCGCGAGCCGCTGTGCGAGCCGCCGCACCGCCGCCGCGTCCCTGAAGGAGACCGCGGTCAGCTCCAGGCCTCCGCCGCGGTCCACCCACACCCGATCGGGCGCGGACACCAGCACATCGGTGACCGAACCGTCCGCGAGCAATGGCTCAAGGGGTCCCGCGCCGACCAGCTCGGAGCGCAACTGCGCCGCCGCTCCCAGGACCTCCGCGTCGCCGAGCACCCTGCCCTGTGCCCGCAGCGCCTCGGCGACGCGGGCCGGGGTCGGCTCGGTGCCGTTCTCCGCGAGCCACTGGCGCACCCCGTCCAGCATCCTGGCCCCGACGACGGCACCGACGGCGCTCATGAGCCGCCTCCGGTGGCATCGACGGGAACCCGCTCCCAGAAGCCCGCGCAGAACCGAGCCAGCGGCCCCCTCGCGACACCTCCGGGCGGCATTCCCTTGGCCTGCGCCGCCGACAAGCCGCCCTCTCTCGGCAGCTCACCGACGAGCGGAAGCCCGAGCAGCCGCGCGACTTCCTCCGCCTCGAAGCCACCGGACCCATCGGACCCACCGAAGCCACCGAAGCCACCGAAGCCACCAAGAGGGCCGCCGCCGACCACCACCCGCAGATCCCGCAGCACTATCCCCACGGCCGACGCGACCCGCCGCGCCCCCGCGACGGCGCGCAGCTCCGCCGGTACCACCAGGAGCCCCAGATCCACCTGGGCCAGCGCCTCGGCCACCCCTTCGTCCACCCGGCGCGGCAGGTCCACGACCACCACCCCGCCCCGGCGGCGGGCGGCGGCGATCACCGCGCGCATGGCCTCGGGCGGGATGACCACCGAGTCGCCCCGGTCCCAGCTCAGGACCCGCAAGGCGTGCAGCTCGGGCAGCGACTCCTCGAGCGCGCCCCCGCCGACCCTGCCCCTGGACTGGGCGAACGCGGGCCAGCGCAGCCCGTCGGCCGCCTCGCCGCCGAGCAGCACGTCGAGCCCGCCGCCGAGCGGGTCGGCGTCCACGAGCATCGTGCGCCGCCCCGCGCGGGCCGCCGTGACGGCCAGCGCGCACGCCAGTGTCGAGGCCCCTGCCCCGCCGCTGCCGCCGATCACCCCCACCGTGAGCGCGGGCCGCCCCACGCCCTCGGCGACATCGGCGATCCGGTCCACCAGCCAGCGCTCGCCGTCCGGCAGGACCAGCACATGATCGGCACCGATCTCCACCGCACGCCGCCAGACCCCGGAATCATCCTGATCCCGCCCGACCAGCACGACCCCGCGTCTGCGCGCGGCTCCCCGCACCCGGTCCACCGCGTCGTCCCCGACCAGAACCAGCGGCGCCGCGTCCCAGCCGCCCCTGCGCTCGGGCACGCCGTGCTGCACCTCGGGCCGCGCGCCCGCCGCGGCGCACAGCCGCAGCAGGTCGTCGAGCAGCTCCACATCTTCCGTCACGATCAGCGGTCCGCCCTGCCGTCCATCGGACGACGGCGGCCTGTCGCACGCAATCACTCCAGCCACGATCTCCAACCCCCTCTCACCACAAGCACTGTGAATGCCGCGTTCCACATCGGCGTTGAACCGGCCAAAGCAATCCGGCCATGAACTTCGCGTGCAGAACGGGCGGAATCAGCGTGCAGCGATCCCGGATAACGTGTGGATCTTGGTCAATAACTGTGGACAACACGGCGCCTGTGAATATCTCCTTCACCCATACCGGTGACATCACGGGGACTTACCGGAGACATCCCACAGGCTTCCGCAGAGCAGCCTGATGGATACGCACAGTGACGGATCTTGGACATGCCAAGAGATCGCCGGATCAGCCACAAGGTGGGGTCAGGCGATCGAATGAGGGTCAAAAGATGCCGGGAAAACCCATCCGGACATGCGACGACCCCCGCCGGGGGGGAGAGCGGGGGTCGTCCCCACGGTCCGACTCGGGGGGGGAGGAGCCAGACCGGGTTAGCACGGTCGCGAACGATCCGTGACTTCCATGGTGTACCCGAGAGCCTTCTCAGGCAAACCCACGCGCCTCACCTTACGCCGAATGGTGGGCGCCTATGCTCGAGCTCGTGGAAAACCACTCCTTGCCTCGGACAGCTGCCTTCTTTGACCTGGACAAGACGGTCATTGCGAAGTCGAGCACTCTCACCTTCAGCAAGTCGTTCTACCAAGGCGGCCTGATCAACCGCAGGGCAGTACTCAGAACGGCATATGCACAGTTCGTCTTCCTCGCCGGCGGAGCCGATCACGACCAGATGGAGCGGATGCGCGAGTACCTCTCCGCGCTCTGCCGCGGATGGAACGTGCAGCAGGTCAAAGAGATCGTCGCCGAGACACTGCACGACCTGATCGACCCGATCATCTACGACGAGGCCGCATCCCTCATCGAGGAGCACCACACCGCGGGACGGGATGTCGTCATCGTCTCCACCTCGGGCGCCGAAGTCGTGGAGCCGATCGGGGAACTCCTCGGAGCGGACCGAGTGGTGGCGACCCGGATGGTCGTCGGCGACGACGGCTGCTTCACAGGCGAGGTGGAGTACTACGCCTACGGCCCCACCAAGGCGACCGCCATCAAGGAGCTCGCGGCCTCCGAGGGGTACGACCTCGACCGCTGTCACGCCTACAGCGACTCGGTCACCGACATCCCCATGCTCGAGTCCGTCGGGCATCCGCACGCGGTCAACCCCGATCGCGCGCTGCGTCGCGAGGCGCTCGCGCGCGGGTGGCCGATTCTGGACTTCCACCGCCCGGTCAGACTCAAGGAGCGGCGCCGGGCGCCGTCCCGTCCCACGCTCGTCCTGGTGGCCGCGGTGGGTGCTGCGGCCGCCGCCGCGGGGCTCGTCTGGGTCGCCAGCCGCCGCCGGAACACGCGTGCCCGATTCACCCTTATTTGAACCTAAAAGTAAAGAAGTAGGGCCAGGACTTCCGCTTACCCCAGGACAGGAGTACAAAGGAGTCAACGGCCCGCGAGACCAAGGACATCCGAGAGGATTACCTTTGAACGCAACCAAGGCCCCACGGACCGAAGCATGAACATCGAGCACCCACGCGACGTCGACCCGTCGATTACGGGCCAGCCGCACCAGGTGACGGGCTAAGTTCCCGACCTGATGGGCAACTTACGAGGACGCTTGGTAACACGGTGAACATGCCAGCGGCGGTACGAGAACTCGTACCGCCGCAACCCTGTGCAGGGCCTTCTACGTAGGCCCCGGGAAGCCTTACGCCGCGCCCCGCTGGAGCGCCTCACAGACCGCCGTCGTCTCCCTGGCCCCCAGCTCGACCGCACGGCCGCAGTGGGCGATCCAGGCGGCCATCCCCTCCGGCGTACCGGACACATAGCCGTCGAGCGCCGCCACGTAGGCAGCCCGCCCCTGTTCCGCATGGCCCGCCTCGGCCGGGCAGATGGACTTCGGGTCGAGCCCGCTGCCCACCAGGACGATGCGCTCGGCCGCCCGCGCGACCAGACCGTTGCGCGAGCCGAAGGGGCGCAGGCTCAGCAGTTCGCCGTGCACCACGGCCGCCGTCACCAGAGCAGGCGCCGAACCGCCCGCGACGATCAGCTCCGAGAGACCCTCCAACCGGCCCGCCACCTCTTCGGAGTCGGATACATCCAGCTCGACGAGCGGCTCGTCGACCGGCTCGCCCGCGAGACGCGGGCGGCCCGCCGCCTCGTCGTTCTCCGCGGCTGCGACCAGGTGGAGGCGCGCGAGGACCCGGAGCGGCGACTGCCGCCAGATGGACAGGAGTTGGCCCGCCTCAGCGGTCAACCGCAGGGCCGCGCCGACCGTGCGGGCCTCTTCGTCCCCGCTGAAGTCGCTGCGGCGGCGTACCTCTTCGAGCGCCCACTCGGCACCCGAGAGCGCCGCCGAGCCGCGCGCGCCGCGCAGCGCCGCCTCGGAGGTGAGCTCATTGCTGCGGCGCCGCATGATCCGGTGTCCGTAGACCCGGTCCACGGCCTTGCGCACGGAGTCCACGGAGTCGGCCACGCCGGGCAGTGCACCCAGGGCCGCAATGGGGTCTCCCCCGCTCGAGCCGCTTCGAGAGCTTGGGGAAGGATCGGCTGTCGTACTCATGAGTACGACCCTACGCACACCCGGCGTCCGCCCCACGAAGGAGTGGTCTTCTTCACGCTGAATGGATACGCCAGGTAATCGTGCCGCTACCCTTGGTGAACATGAAGATCGCTTTCGTAGGGAAGGGCGGCAGCGGCAAGACCACGCTGTCCTCGCTCTTCGTCCGACACCTCGCCGCCACTGGCGCGCCCGTCATCGCGGTGGACGCCGACATCAACCAGCACCTGGGCCCCGCGCTCGGCCTCGACGAGACGGATGCCGCACAGCTGCCCGCCATGGGCGCGCGCCTCCCGCTCATCAAGGACTACCTGCGGGGCTCCAATCCGCGGATCGCCTCCGCCGACACGATGATCAAGACGACGCCCCCCGGTGAAGGCTCGCGGCTTCTTCGGGTGCGCGAGGACAATCCGGTGTACGACGCGTGTGCGCGGCCGGTGGAACTCGACGGCGGCGGCGTGCGTTTGATGGTCACCGGGCCGTTCACCGAAGCCGATCTCGGTGTCGCCTGCTACCACTCCAAGACGGGGGCGGTGGAGCTGTTCCTGAACCACCTGGCCGACGGGCGCGACGAGTACGCGGTCGTCGACATGACCGCCGGTTCCGACTCCTTCGCGTCCGGCATGTTCACCCGCTTCGACATGACGTTCCTGGTGGCCGAGCCGACCCGGAAGGGGGTCTCCGTCTATCGCCAGTACAAGGAATACGCACGGGACTTCGGGATCGACCTCAAGGTCGTCGGCAACAAGGTGCAGGGCCAGGACGACATCGACTTCCTGCGCGAGCAGGTGGGCGACGACCTCCTGGTGACCGTCGGGCACTCGGACTGGGTGCGCGCCATGGAGAAGGGCCGCCCGCCCCGGTTCGACCTCCTGGAGGAGGAGAACCACCGCTCCCTGCAAGCACTTCAGGCCGCAGCCGACGCCTCGTACGAGCGCAGGGACTGGGACCGCTACACCCGCCAGATGGTCCACTTCCATCTGAAGAACGCACAGAGCTGGGGCAACGAGCGGACGGGCGCCGACCTGGCAGGCCAGGTCGACCCCGACTTCGTACTGGGTGAGCAGCGGCCGGTGGCCACGGCCTGAACTCTCCGAAGGGAGCTACGGCTTGGCCGCCGGAGCGCCCGGGACGCCCTTCGGGGCCGGCGCGGGCTTGGCGGAGAGGTAGGACGCCCAGCCCTTCTTCGGGGCCTCGCCGACCGGGAGCTTGGTCAGGTGCTCCACGGTCTGCGGGTCCTGGGCGTCCAGCCAGTCGGAGAGTTGACGGAAGGAGACGCAGCGCACGTCGGGCTTGGTGCAGACCGACTTGATCGTCTCCTCGATGGCGCGCATGTACGTGCCACCGTTCCAGGACTCGAAGTGGTTGCCGATGATCAGGGGGGCGCGGTTGCCCTTGTAGGCGCGGTCGAAGCCCTGGAGCAGACCGTCCCGCATCTGGTCGCCCCAGTACTCGTGCTTGTCCGGGTCGCCCTGGGACGTCGTACCCGACTGGTTCACCATGAAGTTGTAGTCCATGGTGAGAGTCTCGAACTTGCGGCCGGGAACCGGCACGAGCTGCATCGACAGATCCCAGAGGCCTTCCTTCTTCTTGGGCCACAGCTGGTTGTTGACGCCACTGGTGTCATAGCGGAAGCCCAGCTCGCGGGCCGCTCGCGTGAAGTTCTTCTGGCCTTCGAGGCAGGGCGTGCGGGCGCCGACGAGTTCCTTGTCGTAATCGAAGGGCAGCGGCTGCGCCTTCTTCATGCCCGTGTTCGTCTTCCAGCCCTTGACGAAGGACTTGGCCTGGTTGATCTCGCTCTTCCAGTCGGCGACCGACCACTGACCCACGCCACCGCTCGCCCCGCAGAAGTGACCGTTGAAGTGGGTGCCGACCTCATTGCCCTCGAGCCAGGCGCCGCGGAGCTGGTCCACGGTGTCCTTGATTCCCTTGCGGTCGTTGAAGCCGATGTCCGAGCTGCCCGCGAGGTGCTGCGGCGGGTCGTAGAGCTTGCGCTTCGCCTCGGGGAGCATGTACACGCCGCTGAGGAAGTACGTCATCGTGGCGTTGTTCCGCTTGGCCACCTTGCGGAAGTGCGAGAAGAGCTTCTGACTGTCCTCGCCCGCTCCGTCCCAGGAGAAGACCACGAACTGGGGCGGCTTCTGGCCCGGTTTCAGTCGCTCGGGTCTGGACAGGTGCGGCTGGCGGCCGGTGAAGGCGGTGGAGCCGTCACCGATCATGCGGACCGCGCTCTTGGGGGCCGGAGCCGGAGCCGCCTTCTTGGCGCCGTGCGCGCCTTCCTTGACGCCGGCGGCACCGCCGGAGCAACCGGCCAGTGCCGCGACACATGCCACGAGAGCGGTGATGCCCGCGGCGATCCGCTGGATCCTCTGGGTGGCGGCCATCTTCCGCCCACCTTCTTCCTTCAAGTCGGCTTCGAATCAGGGCACGAGCTGCCCGCGGAGACCCTTGGGCCTTGCGGCCGAATTGCTCGCATACGCTCGCAAATGCTCGTAAATGCCCTACAGCGCCGCCAACGTCGCACGGAGACATGGGGCGCGGGTTCCGACAAGCCGACAAAATGCTTTATTCACTCTTCAGAGTGATCCAGTGGTCCATTTGCCCTATTTGTCTATCTGTGGCCTTTACTCTCCATTACGATTCGTTTACCGAGAGTTGAGATATCCCGCCGCTGCAACGCCGTGACCCACGGCCGCGACCCGCCCTCCGGAGACCGCCGGAGGACCCCCTGTCCCGCGACCGCGCTGCCCCGGAGGAGACGGGAAACCATGTCTGCCTGCGTCCCCGCCCACGCCACCGACTCGGCCCACGCATCACGCGACCACGAGGCCCACGCACCGCCGCCCGGAAAGCCCCCCAAGTTCCCCAGGTTCCGGAAGTTCCGCATCGCGGGCGCCGATCTGTCCGCCTCGATCGCCGTCTTCCTGATCGCCCTGCCGCTGTCCCTCGGTATCGCCCTCGCCACCGGAGCACCGCTCCAGGCAGGACTTGTCTCCGCCGCCGTCGGCGGTCTGCTCGCCGGATGGATCGGCGGATCGCCGCTGCAGGTCAGCGGCCCCGCCGCAGGTCTCACGGTCGTCACCGCCGACCTCATCCACCAGTACGGCTGGCGGACCACCTGCGCCATCACCGTCCTCGCCGGACTCGCCCAACTCGGCCTCGGCTGCCTGCGCGTGGCCCGCTCCGCGCTCGCCGTCAGCCCCGCCGTCGTGCACGGCATGTTGGCCGGCATCGGCGTCGCCATCGCCGTCGCCCAGCTGCACATCATGCTCGGCGGCACCCCCCAGAGCGCCGTGCTCGACAACCTCCGTGCGCTACCGGCCCAGTTGGCCGACGTACAGTCGTCCGCGCTGTCGATCAGTGCCCTGACTCTGGCGGTTCTGCTGCTCTGGCCCCGGATTCCCGGGCGTGCGGGCCGCGTTGTGCGTGTCGTGCCCGCCGCGCTCATCTCCGTGGCCGTCGCGACGGCGGTCGCCTCGTTCGCCGGTCTCAGCGTGACCAAGGTCGACCTGCCATCGTGGCGCAGTCACGCGCTGGCGGGGCTGCCCGAAGGGCCCGTGCTCGGGATCGTCGCCGCCGTGCTCACCGTCACGCTGGTGTGCAGCGTCCAGTCGCTTCTCGGCGCCGTCGCCGTGGACAAGCTCATCGCCGGGCGACCGGGGCCCGGCGCGGGCGTCGGACGGTCCGACCTCAACCGTGAACTGCTCGGCCAGGGCGCCGCGAACGCCGTGTCCGGGGCGCTCGGCGGGCTCCCCGTCGCCGGGGTCGCCGTGCGCAGCGTGACCAATGTGCGAGCCGGTGCCGTCAGCAGGAACTCCTCGATGCTGCACGGCGTTTGGGTAGTAGTAGCCGCCCTCCTGATGGCTCCCGCCCTGGAGCTGATCCCGCTCGCCGCGCTCGCCGCCCTGGTGATGGCGGTCGGCATCCAGATGGTGAGCCTGAACCACATCCGCACCATCACCCGCCACCGCGAGATCCTCGTCTACACCGTCACGACGATCGGCGTGGTCGTCCTCGGAGTGCTCGAAGGCGTGGCGCTCGGCGTGGCCATCGCCGTGGCCGTCGCGCTGCACCGCCTCGCCCGCACCCGGATCACCCACTCCGAGGAAGGCGGAGTCCATCACGTACGCGCGCGGGGGCAGTTGACGTTCCTAGCCGTGCCGCGGCTCAGCAGGACCCTGCACCTCGTGCCCCACGAGGCGTCGGCCGTCGTGGAGCTTGACGGGTCCTTCATGGACCACGCGGCGTACGAAGCGTTGCAGTGCTGGCAGGACGCGCACACCGCACAGGGCGGCACCGTCGAGGTGACCGGCCGCGCGGGAGCCAGGATCGCCGAACCGGCGAACGGGCACCCCCTGCTTGATCGAAGCCTGGAGCACGGGGGAGCTTCGCACTCGTGCTGCCGCCCCTGGACGGCCTGGCGCAACCACCACTGCGACCGGCCCCAGGAAGCCCCGCAGGGCGAGGGACGTCCCAGCGGTCATCAACTGGCAAGCGGCATCAGCGCGTTCCAGCGGAACACCGCGCCGCATGTGCGGGGCGAGCTGGCCCGCCTCGCACGGGAGGGGCAGCAGCCCTCACAGCTCTTCCTGACCTGTGCGGACTCCCGGCTCGTCACCTCGATGATCACGTCGAGCGGCCCCGGCGACCTCTTCGTCGTACGCAATGTGGGCAATCTGGTGCCGCTGCCGGGCGCCGAGAGCGGGGACGACTCGGTGGCCGCGGCGATCGAGTACGCCGTGGACGTACTGAAGGTGCGGTCCATCACCGTGTGCGGGCACTCCGGGTGCGGGGCGATGCAGGCGCTGCTCAACACCCCGCCCGGCGGGGCGCAGACGCCCCTGAGGCGGTGGCTGCGGCACGGGATGCCGAGCCTCGAGCGGCTGGCCGCCCACCAGAAGGGGTGGGCACGGCTCGCGGGCCGCGCGCCCGCCGACGCGGTCGAGCAGCTCTGCCTGACCAACGTGGTCCAGCAGTTGGAGCACTTGCGCGGCCACGAGTCCGTGGCGCGGCGGATGGCCGAGGGCGCCCTCGAACTGCACGGCATGTACTTCCATGTCGGCGAGGCGCAGGCGTATCTGCTGACCGAGAGCCCCGACGACGTATTCGACCAGGTGACACCGTCACCACACGAGGAATCACCGCACGAGGAGCCACCCACCCGGGTAAAGGTCTAAACCAATTTTCGGCAGGCTCTTGTCACCAGGGGTGCGTGTCTGATGAGCTGAGGCTTTGGACACAACGGACACCCTGGGAATGGGAGATGTCGTGAGCAACGAAAGCCTGGCCAACCTTCTTAAAGAAGAGCGAAGGTTCGCGCCGCCGGCCGACCTGGCGGCCAACGCCAATGTCACCGCGGAGGCGTATGAACAGGCCAAGGCTGACAGGCTCGGCTTCTGGGCCGAGCAGGCCCGCCGGCTGACCTGGGCCACCGAACCGACCGAGACGCTCGACTGGTCGAACCCGCCGTTCGCGAAGTGGTTCGCCGACGGCAAGCTCAACGTCGCGTACAACTGCGTGGACCGTCATGTGGAAGCTGGTAACGGCGACCGCGTGGCGATCCACTTCGAGGGTGAGCCCGGCGACAGCCGGGCCATCACCTATGCCGAACTCAAAGACGAGGTGAGCCGGGCCGCCAACGCGCTGACCGAGCTCGGAGTCCGGCAGGGCGACCGCGTCGCCGTCTATCTGCCGATGATCCCCGAGGCCGTCGTGTCGATGCTGGCCTGTGCCCGCATCGGCGCCGCGCACTCCGTGGTCTTCGGCGGCTTCTCCGCCGACGCGATCGCCACGCGTGTGGCGGACGCCGACGCCAAGGTCGTCATCACCTCCGACGGCGGCTATCGCAGGGGCAAGCCCGCCGCCCTGAAGCCCGCCGTGGACGACGCGGTCGGGCGCGACGGCAGCTCCGTCGAGCATGTCCTCGTCGTACGCCGCACGGGCCAGGACGTGGCCTGGACCGAGGGCCGCGACCTGTGGTGGCACGAGGTCACCGAGCGCCAGTCCGCCGAGCACACGCCGGAGGCCTTCGACGCCGAGAACCCGCTCTTCATCCTCTACACGTCGGGCACGACGGGTAAGCCGAAGGGCATCCTCCACACCTCCGGCGGCTATCTGACGCAGGCCGCGTACACCCACCACGCCGTCTTCGACCTCAAGCCGGAGACCGACGTCTACTGGTGTACGGCCGACATCGGCTGGGTCACCGGGCACTCGTACATCACGTACGGCCCGCTGGCGAACGGCGCGACGCAGGTCATGTACGAGGGCACGCCCGACACCCCGCACCAGGGGCGCTTCTGGGAGATCGTCCAGAAGTACGGCGTGACCATCCTCTACACGGCGCCGACGGCGATTCGTACGTTCATGAAGTGGGGCGACGACATCCCCGCGAAGTTCGACCTCAGCAGCCTGCGGGTCCTCGGTTCGGTCGGTGAGCCGATCAACCCCGAGGCATGGATGTGGTACCGGAAGAACATCGGCGCCGACAAGTGCCCCATCGTGGACACCTGGTGGCAGACCGAGACCGGCGCGATGATGATCTCGCCGCTGCCGGGCGTGACCGAGACCAAGCCGGGCAGCGCCCAGCGCGCGCTGCCGGGCATCTCCGCGACCGTCGTCGACGACGAGGCGCGGGAAGTTCCGGACGGCGGTGGCGGCTACCTCGTCCTCACCGAGCCGTGGCCTTCGATGCTGCGCACCATCTGGCGTGACGACCAGCGCTTCCTCGACACGTACTGGTCGCGCTTCGAGGGCAAGTACTTCGCCGGTGACGGCGCCAAGAAGGACGACGACGGCGACATCTGGCTGCTCGGCCGCGTGGACGACGTGATGCTCGTATCCGGGCACAACATCTCCACCACCGAGGTCGAGTCGGCGCTCGTCTCGCACCCGGCGGTCGCCGAGGCCGCGGTCGTGGGCGCGGCGGACGAGACCACCGGGCAGGCCATCGTGGCCTTCGTGATCCTGCGGGGCACCGCGAACGCCGATGACGAGGGGCTCGTGGCGGACCTGCGGAACCACGTGGGCACGACGCTCGGGCCGATCGCCAAGCCGAAGCGGGTCCTGCCGGTGGCCGAGCTGCCGAAGACCAGGTCCGGGAAGATCATGCGGCGGCTCCTTCGGGATGTCGCCGAGAACCGCGAGCTGGGTGACGTCACCACGCTCACGGACTCCTCCGTGATGGATCTGATCCAGACGAAGCTGCCGACCGCGTCGAGCGAGGACTAGTCGGACCTGGACCAGAGACTGGGCCAGAGAGGGGCACCCGGCACCGCGCCGAGTGCCCCTCTTGCGCATAAAGTGACGATCGCCGGATATGCCCTGACGCACGTTAGGTAAGCTAAGGACCGCGTCAACAACATGACAATCAACAACGTGACAAGAAGTACCTAGGTGCGCCGGGAAGTCTGGTCGGCATGAGCTTTGCCCTGCCTACCCGACCGGAGGTCGACCCCCGTGGCCGCGCCCGCACCCAGCCCCAGCCCCAGCCCCAGCAACAACCGCAAGGTCCTCGGACGGCTCTCGCTGCCCGAGCGGAACTTCGTCGCCAACGCGCTGCGTGCCGAGACCGTCGGCGGTGTCCTCCTCCTCGTCGCCGCCGTCACCGCACTGATCTGGGCGAACACCGCCGGCGGATCGTATGAGTCCGTACGCGGCTTCCACCTGGGACCCGGGTCGCTCGGCCTCGACCTCTCCATCCAGCACTGGGCGGCCGACGGACTGCTCGCCGTCTTCTTCTTCGTCGCAGGCATCGAACTCAAGCGCGAGCTGGTCGCGGGCGATCTGAGCGACCCCAGGGCCGCCGCGCTGCCCGTCGTCGCCGCGCTCTGCGGCATGGCCGTACCGGCCCTCGTGTACGTCGTGGTCAACACCGTCGGCGGCGGTTCCACGGACGGCTGGGCGGTGCCGACCGCCACGGACATCGCCTTCGCGCTCGCCGTCCTCGCGGTCATCGGCACCTCGCTGCCGTCCGCCCTTCGCGCCTTCCTGCTCACGCTCGCCGTCGTCGACGACCTCTTCGCGATCCTGATCATCGCGGTCTTCTTTACGAACGACCTCAACTTCGCGGCCCTCGGCGGCGCGGTCGTCGGCCTCGCGGTCTTCTGGCTGCTGCTCCGCAAGGGCGTACGCGGCTGGTACGTCTACGTTCCGCTGGCCCTGGTCATCTGGGGCCTCATGTACAACAGCGGCATCCACTCCACCATCGCCGGAGTCGCGATGGGCCTGATGCTGCGCTGCACCCGCCGCGAGGACGAGGAGCACTCGCCGGGCGAGCACATCGAGCACCTCGTGCGCCCCCTCTCCGCGGGACTCGCCGTGCCGCTGTTCGCGCTGTTCAGCGCCGGTGTCGCGGTGTCGGGCGGCGCGCTCGGGGACGTATTCAGCAAGCCGGAGACGCTCGGTGTGGTGCTCGGTCTCGTGGTCGGCAAGGCGGTCGGCATCTTCGGCGGCACCTGGCTCGCGGCGCGTTTCACCAAGGCCGAGCTCAATGACGAGCTGGCCTGGCCGGACGTGTTCGCGGTCGCCTCGCTCGCCGGTATCGGCTTCACCGTCTCGCTCCTGATCGGCGAACTCGCCTTCACCGAGGACCCGCTGCTCACCAACGAGATCAAGGCCGCCGTCCTGATCGGCTCGCTCATCGCGGCGGTACTCTCCGGGATCCTGCTCAAGATGCGCAACGCCAAGTACCGCGCGATGTGCGAGGAGGAGGAGCGCGACGACGACCTCGACGGCATCCCCGACATCTACGAGCAGGACAAGCCGGAGTACCACCTGCGGATGGCCTCGATCTACGAAAAGAAGGCCGCCGAGCACCGCAGGCTTGCCGAAGTGTCGGCCGGGGCACGCGCCGATGACGACGGTCCGGCATGATCTGAGCAGACTTGACTCGACTTGACTGCGCAGACTGAGCTGAGCGGTCGTACCGGAACAGACGTATGTGAGCAGGCTTACGCAGGCTTACGGACAACTTACGGAGAAGGGGAGAACGCGATGAGCGCACCCGACGGGCCCGTCGGCACCGAACGCAGCCTCGGCCAGCTGGTCTCCACGGCGACCAGCGAGATGTCCGCGCTGGTGCACGACGAGATCGCGCTGGCCAAGGCCCAGCTGCGGCAGGACGTCAAGCGAGGTGCGATCGGCGGCGGCGCGTTCGCCGCGGCCGGGGCGGTGCTGATCTTCTCGCTGCCGATGCTGAGCTTCGCCCTCGCGTACGGCATCCGTACCTGGAGCGGCTGGAACATGGCGATCTGCTTCGTGCTCTCCTTCGCCGCGAACGTGCTGGTCGCCGGGTTGCTCGCGCTGATCGGCGTCGTCTTCGCGAAGAAGGCCAAGAAGGGCAAGGGCCCGCAGAAGGCCGCCGCTTCGGCCAAGGAGACGGCTGCCGTACTGGGGAACGTCAAGCCGCATCCGCGTGCGGTCAGCCCTGCGCTGCCCCACACGGGTGCCACCGTCGACCGTGTCGGTGAGAAGGCTGCGGCTGTGGCACGCTCGTCTTCATGACGGACCCCGCCCAGCCTGTCCCCCAGTCGGCCCAACCGACTTCGCTCGTACGCGTCGAAGGGCCCTGGACCCACCGGGATGTCGCCGCCAACGGCGCGCGCTTCCACATCGCCGAGATGGGCGACGGGCCGCTCGTGCTGCTCCTGCACGGCTTTCCGCAGTTCTGGTGGACCTGGCGGCACCAGCTGGTGGCGCTCGCCGACGCGGGCTTCCGTGCGGTCGCGATGGACCTGCGGGGGGTCGGCGGCAGCGACCGTACGCCGCGCGGCTACGACCCGGCGAACCTCGCGCTCGACATCACGGGTGTCGTGCGCTCGCTCGGTGAGCCGGACGCCGCGCTCGTCGGGCACGACCTGGGCGGGTATCTCGCGTGGACGGCGGCCGTGATGCGGCCCAAGCTGGTGCGCCGCCTCGCCGTCTCCTCGATGCCGCATCCGCGACGCTGGCGCTCGGCGATGCTGTCGGACCGCAAGCAGACCGCCGCGAGTTCGTACGTGTGGGGCTTCCAGCGACCGTGGATTCCGGAGCGTCAACTCGTCGCGGACGACGGGGCTCTGGTGGGGCGTCTGGTCCGGGACTGGTCGGGGCCGAGCCTGCCGGACGACGAGTCGGTGGAGACGTACCGCCGTGCCATGACGATCCCTTCGACGGCGCACTGCGCGATCGAGCCGTACCGCTGGATGGTGCGGTCGATGGCCCGTCCGGACGGCATCCAGTTCAACCGGCGCATGAAGCGGCCTGTGCGGGTTCCTACGCTGCATCTGCACGGCTCCCTGGACCCGGTGATGCGGACGCGGAGCGCGGCGGGCTCCGGCGAGTACGTCGAAGCGCCTTACCGGTGGCGGCTGTTCGACGGTCTCGGGCACTTTCCGCAGGAGGAGGACCCTGTCGCCTTCTCGACCGAGCTGGTGAACTGGTTGAAGGATCCTGAGCCTGATCGGTAGTCGCGCCGGCAGCCCGGCGGGCCCTTGAATCAGGGGCAGGGGAACGCCTGTCCTACGAACAGCCAATTGCCTCCCGCATAGGCCAATTGGGGCCCCTGGGCGCGGTTACCGACCTTGAGGCACGGGCACACGTCGGGGTATGGGCTGGACGCACGATTACAGTGACGCAGCACGCAACCGCCGCTCGGCCACAGCGCTGAACAGCCGTGAGAGGGGCGGTCCGCACGATCCGGGCCATGAAGGCCCTGCTCAAGGCATCGGCATTCCCCGCATCCTGCGCCGCAGGGCCCGCTGGGTCTCGGCGCGGCTACGGCATACGCGCGACTGATCCGCTCCCGGCCTTCCCGCGACTCCGCGGAGATCCGTCAGAAGGGCCCTAGAGCGCGCAGCCCTCGCTGTCGACCTCTTGGTTGGCGGTCCGGCCTGCCTCGATGTCCTTGCGGATCTCGTCGGCGGTGAGTGCGTAGCCGGTGTCCGGGTCGTCGAGCGACTTCGCGAAGACCACTCCGTAGACCTTGCCTTCGGGCGTGAGCAGCGGGCCGCCGGAGTTGCCCTGGCGGACGGTCGCGTAGAGCGAGTACACATCGCGGCGCACGGTGCCGCGGTGGTAGATGTCCGGGCCGTTGGCCGTGATGCGGCCTCGCACGCGCGCGGGGCGGACGTCGTACGGGCCGTTCTCCGGGAAGCCCGCGACGATCGCGTTGTCACCGCTCGCCGCGTCGTTCGAAGTGAACTGCAGCGGGGGCGCCTTCAGGGTCGGCACGTCCAGTACGGCGATGTCCCGCTCCCAGTCGTAGAGCACGACCTTCGCGTCGTACGCCTGGCCGTCTCCGCCTATCTGCACCTTCGGCTCGTCCACGCCACCGACCACGTGTGCGTTGGTCATCACGCGGCGGTCGGAGAAGACGAAGCCGGTGCCTTCGAGGACCTTGCCGCAGCCGCGTGCCTCGCCCTGCACCTTCACGATGGAGCGCTTGGCCTGCGTGGCGACCGCGCTCTTGGCGAGCCTGGGGTCGGGGGCCTGGACCTCGGTGATGGGCTCGTTCGAGAACGGGCTGAAGACCTGCGGGAAGCCGTTGCGCGCGAGGACCGACGAGAAGTCCGCGAACCAGGTGTCGGCCTGGTCGGGCAGTGTGCGCGAAACACCGAGCAGGATCTTGGAGTTACGTACTTCCTTGCCGACCGTCGGCAGCGTCGTCCCCGCGAGGGCGGAGCCGATCAGCCAGGCGACGAGGAACATCGCAAGGACGTTGACCAGGGCGCCGCCCGTGGCGTCCAGGGCACGCGCGGGCTGCCAGGTGATGTACCGGCGGAGCTTGTTGCCCAGGTGGGTGGTGAAGGCCTGGCCGATCGAGGCGCAGACGATCACGATGACCACGGCGACGACGGCGGCTGTCGTGCTGACCGCTCCCTCGTCGTCCGTGAGGGCGCCCCAGATGACGGGCAACAGGTAGACCGCGACGAGTCCGCCACCCAGGAAACCGATCACCGACAGGATGCCGACGACGAATCCCTGGCGGTAGCCGATGACCGCGAACCACACGGCGGCGACCACCAACAGGATGTCCAGCACGTTCACCGATTCAATCCTCGCCTCGCATTAGCGGTCGCCACGTCCCCGCAACCTTGTCATGCGCTCCAGTCGAGCGGCACCTGCCTGGTGCGGTCCCAGGGGCGCTCCCAGCCTGCGAAGTGCAGGATCCTGTCGATCACTCCCGCCGTAAAACCCCAGACCAGGGCGGATTCGACGAGGAAGGCCGGACCCTGGTGGCCTCTTGGATGAACCGTCGTCGCGCGGTTGTCAGGATCCGTGAGATCGGACACGGGAACCGTGAAGACGCGGGCCGTCTCGGCCGGATCGACGACGCCGACGGGGCTCGGCGAGCGCCACCAGCCGAGCACCGGGGTCACCACGAAGTCGCTCACCGGGATGAAGAGCTTGGGCAGCACGCCGAAGAGCTGGACGCCTCGGGGGTCGAGCCCGGTCTCCTCCTCGGCCTCGCGCAGGGCGGCGCGCAGGGGGCCGTCCGTCAGCGGATCGCCGTCCTCGGGGTCGAGGGAGCCGCCGGGGAAGGAGGGCTGGCCCGCGTGCGATCTGAGGGAGCCTGAGCGCTCCATGAGGAGCAGCTCGGGGCCGCGGGTGCCCTCTCCGAAGAGGACGAGCACGGCGGACTGGCGTCCCGCGCCGCTCTCCGGGGGCAGGAAGCGGCTGAGCTGGGTCGGTTCGACGATCTCCGCGGCGCGGACCACGGGGTCCAGCCAGGCGGGGAGGCCGTCCGTGCTGAGGCGCACGTGTCCGTTGGGGCTGCCTGCGCGGCTGGTGCTGCCGGGGCCCTGGAGGCCGTTCCCATCGCTCATGTGCGTATCGCTCGTATCGGTTGTCTCGCTCGTGTCGCTCGCGTGCGTCATCGGCACCCCCGTCCAACTGTGGACAACGCCTGTGGACCCCCGGTTGGTTCCTCGATCATGCCGCGCCCAGTGGGGGCGCCGCCTTCCCCGGATAGTCCGGCGGGGGCTTCAGGCGCTGGCCCGGCAGTCCCCCCATCTCGTACTTCAGGAGCTTCTTCGCCTTCTCCGGGTCGGTCTCGCCCTCCCCGTACGACGGGCAGATCTCGGCGATGGGGCAGGCGCCGCAGGCGGGCTTGCGGGAGTGGCAGATCCGGCGGCCGTGGAAGATCACGCGGTGCGAGAGCATCGTCCACTCGCTCTTCGGGAAGAGGTCGGCCACGACGGCTTCGACCTTCACCGGGTCGGTCTCCTCGGTCCACTTCCAGCGCCGGACGAGCCGCCCGAAGTGGGTGTCCACGGTGATGCCGGGGACTCCGAAGGCATTGCCGAGGACGACGAACGCGGTCTTGCGGCCTACGCCGGGCAGCTTGACCAGGTCCTCTATGCGGCCGGGGACCTCGCCTCCGTGGTTGTCCCGCAGGGCGGCGGCGAGTCCCATGATCGACTTCGTCTTCGCCCGGAAGAACCCGGTCGGCCTGATCAACTCCTCGACCTCTTCCGGGTTCGCGGCGGCGAGGTCCTCCGGGGTCGGATACGCGGCGAAGAGACGCGGGGTCGTCTGGTTCACCCGCAGGTCGGTGGTCTGCGCGGAGAGGACGGTGGCCACCAGGAGCTCGAAGGGGTTCTCGAAGTCCAACTCGGGGTGGGCGTACGAATACACCTCCGCGAGCTCTCGGTTGATACGGCGGGCGCGGCGGACCAGGGCGGTGTGGGACTCGGGTTTGGGCTTGGCTTTGGGAGCGGCCTCGGCTTTGGGCGGGGGCGCGGGCGCGGGCGCTTTCTTCACGGGAGGCTTCTTCGCTGCGGCCTGCTTCACGGCAGCCTTCTTCGTGGCCGTCTTCTTCGTGGCCGTCTTCTTCGTGGCAGCTGTCTTCGTGCCCGTCTTCGTGGCAGCCGTCTTCGAGGCCGTCTTCGTGGCAGCCGTCTTCGAGGCCGTCTTCGTGGCAGCCGTCTTCGAGGCCGTCTTCGTGGCAGCCGTCTTCGAGGCCGTAGCCTTCTTCCCGTACGTGGCTTCAGTCGCGGGAGTAGCCTTCTTCACCGGTGGCACCCTTGCCCCTTTTGTCGCATTCTCTGACTCGGTGGAAGTATGTTCGCCCACAGCGGAATCACGAGGGGCGGTCACCTTCCCAGACCCCTTGGCCTGTGCTCTCACCGGCTTTTTGGACACCCGGCCAGCCTAGAGCCCGACACTGACATCCGCCCTGGACCCTATGGATCGGCCCCCAATTGGCCCCCTCCCGCACAGCACGCCACGCCAGTGCGGCAGACTTGTGACTGATCACACTGTTTGGACCGTCCGGCAAAATGGGGAGCACGGTCCCCTGATGCAGGTCGACAAGGAGAGAACTCGTGGACGACGTTCTGCGGCGCGCCCCGCTCTTCGCGGCGCTCGATGACGAGCAGGCCGCGGAGCTCCGCGCCTCCATGAGTGAGGTGACGCTCGCGCGCGGGGATGCGCTTTTTCATGAGGGTGACCCCGGAGACCGCCTTTACGTGGTCACCGAGGGCAAGGTGAAGCTTCACCGGACCTCACCCGACGGCCGCGAGAACATGCTCGCGGTGCTCGGCCCCGGCGAGCTCATCGGTGAGCTCTCGCTGTTCGACCCGGGCCCGCGTACGGCTACGGCCTCCGCACTCACCGAGGTCAAGCTGCTCGGCCTCGGCCACGGCGACCTTCAGCCGTGGCTCAACGCGCGGCCCGAGGTGGCCTCGGCGCTGCTGCGTGCCGTCGCGCGGCGCCTGCGCAAGACCAATGACCAGATGTCGGATCTGGTCTTCTCCGACGTGCCCGGCCGTGTGGCCCGCGCTCTTCTCGACCTGTCGCGCCGCTTCGGTGTGCAGTCGGAAGAGGGGATTCACGTGGTGCACGACCTGACGCAGGAAGAGCTGGCCCAGCTGGTCGGCGCCTCCCGCGAGACCGTCAACAAGGCGCTCGCGGACTTCGCCGGGCGTGGGTGGCTGCGGCTCGAGGCTCGTGCGGTGATTCTGCTCGACGTGGAGCGGCTGGCCAAGCGGTCTCGTTGACACTTGGTCTTACGTGGATGGGGTTCCGCCTCTCTTGAGGCTGGGCCCCATTCGTGCTTCCGCACAGGCTTTCCCACCCACCCGATTACCCCGCAGCGTTGGGGGGTCGGGTGGGGGCGCTTGTCCGATTGCCCCGCAGTGGCTCGGGGTGGGTGGGGCGCTTGCCTGCCCCGCGGCACGGGGTGGGGTGGGGTGGGGTGGGGTGGGGTGGGCTTGCCCGGGGCGGCTGTCTGATTACCCCGCGGCGCAGGGCGGTGTGTGCTGCCCGATTGGCTCGCGGCACGGGGCGGGTGTGCGCCCGATTGCCCTGCCGTACTTGGCGGCGTGGACTGCCCGATCCCCCCCCCAATCCCCCGACACAGGGCGGCGTGAGCTGACCTCTTGGCCCGCCGCACGGGGTGGTTGTGCGCCCGATTGGTCCGTCGGGGCAGCGCTTGGGGGAAATTGGGCGCCGCCCGCCGCTCAGGCCCTGCACAGTTGGTGCATGGATGACCGTGGTCTGGATGCCCAGGGGTACATCGCGCGTGAAGGGGGCCTCGCCCTTGTGCGGGGTGAGTTCCGTGCCGTCGTCGCCCGCGCACGCGATCACGTGCTTGATGTCTTCGGGGCACGGCTCGACAGCGCGTACCTCTACGGCTCCGTCCCCCGCGGCACCGCCCGCCCCGGGCGCTCCGATCTCGATCTGCTGCTCGTCCTGCGCGAGGAGCCGGGGGACGACGACCGGGCCGATGCCGACGCGCTCGGTGTCGCGCTCGACAAGGAGTTCCCGCAGATCGACGGAGTCGGCACCCTCCTTGTCAGTCGGAAGCAGGTCCTGAGCGACCTGGAGACGTACGACCTGGGGTGGTTCGTCGCCTGTCTCTGTACGCCCCTTCTCGGCGAGCACCTCGCCGAGTATCTGCCCCGCTACCGGCCCGACAGCCTGCTGGCCCGCGAGACCAACGGCGACCTCGACCTCTTCCTGCCCCGCTGGCGGGAGCGGATCGCCACGGCCCACCACCGACGACGAACTGCGCGCCCTCAGCCGCGTCATCGCACGGCATCTCGTACGCACCGCGTTCACGCTCGTGATGCCGCGGTGGAACGGCTGGACCAGCGACCTCGCCACCATGGCCGAGGTGTTCCAGCTGTATTACCCCGACGCCCCAGACGCCCCTGACTCCCCCGGCCACCCGGCGCGGGCCGAGCAGGTGCGGGACGCCGTCCTCGTCTCGTACGACCCTGTCTCCGACCCGGCGGTCCTCGCCACGTACACCGAGGACCTCGGGCCGTGGCTGGCCGCCGAGTACACCGCCGCGCACGGCACGAAGGCACCCCGGACCGGCTAGAGGCCCGGGATCAGGCCGTGCTCCCGCAGATAGTCCAGCTGCGCCCGTACCGAGAGCTCCGCCGCCGGCCACAAGGAGCGGTCCACGTCCGCGTACACGTGGGCGACGACGTCCGAAGGCGCCGCATAGCCGTTCTCGACGGCCGTCTCGATCTGGGCGAGGCGGTTCGCGCGGTGCGCGAGGTAGAACTCGACGGCGCCCTGGGCGTCCTCCAGGACGGGTCCGTGGCCCGGCAGGACCGTGTGCACGCCGTCGTCGACGGTCAGGGACCTGAGATGCCGCAGGGAGTCCAGATAGTCCCCCAGGCGGCCGTCAGGGTGCGCCACGAGCGTCGTACCGCGGCCGAGGACCGTATCGCCCGTCAGGACCGCCTGATCGGCCGGGAGATGGAAGCACAGGGAGTCCGCCGTGTGGCCGGGGGTCCCCACGACCCGTAGCTCGATGCCGCCCGTCGTGATCACGTCACCCGCGCCGAGGCCCTCGTCGCCCAGACGCAGCGCGGGGTCGAGGGCCCGCACCTTGGTGCCGGTCAGCTCGGCGAAGCGCGCGGCGCCCTCCGCATGGTCCGGGTGGCCGTGGGTGAGGAGGGTGAGCGCGACCCGCTGCCCGGCCTTCTCCGCCGTGGCGATGACGTGCTGGAGATGGGCGTCGTCCAGAGGGCCCGGGTCGATGACGATCGCAAGCCCGGAGCCCGGTTCAGAGACGATCCAGGTGTTGGTCCCGTCCAGCGTCATGGCCGACGCGTTGGGCGCGAGGACGTTGACCGCGCGTGTGGTCGCGGGGCCGCTGAGGACTCCGCCCCGGGGCTGGCCGGGAAGGGCGGCGGCTTCGGTCATGCGGAGGTGACTCCCGTCCGGTTCGTGGCAGGTGTGGCGAGCGGGCCAGGCGTGGCGGACACAGCAGACACGCCAGACACGGCAGGCGTGGCAGGCGTGGCAGGCGTGGCAGGCGTGGCAGGCGTGGCAGGCGTGGCCATGGTCATGTGGAACCCCCCGTAGGGATGTGCTTCGTGAACTCGTCGTGTCCCGGCCAGGTCAGCACCAACTCGCCGCCCTCGAACCGCGCTTGGGCGAGCACCGGCGTCAGATCGCATTCCGGAGCGGCGGCCAGAGCGTCCGCGGCCGTTCCGTAGGGGCTCAGTTGGCGCAGGGTCGCGATCGTCGGGGGCATCATCAGGAGATCGCCCTTGTCGTACGCCGCCGTGGCCTCTCCGGGAGCGATCCACACCGTACGGTCGGCCTCCGTAGAGGCATTGCGGGTGCGCTGGCCCTCCGGGAGCACCGCCACGAAGAAGAACGTGTCGTACCGCTTCGGTTCGAACTCCGGAGTGATCCAGCGCGCCCAGGCGGCAAGAAGGTCACTACGGAGGACCAGCCCTCGGCGGTCCAGGAACTGAGCGAAGGAGAAGTCGCGGGCCACCAGCGCCTCGCGGTCCGCCTCCCAGTCGTCGCCCGTGGTGTCGCCGACGACGGTCGAGGGGGTCGGCCCGGCGAGCAGCACGCCGGCCTCCTCGTACGTCTCGCGGACAGCCGCGCACACGATCGCCTGGGCGCCCGGCTCGTCCACCCCGAGGCGCGCCGCCCACGTCGCCAGGGACGGGCCCGCCCAGCGCACGAGGTGGTCGTCGTCCCGCGGGTCCACGCCGCCGCCGGGATACGCGTACGCGCCTCCGGCGAAGGCCATGGAGGCGCGTCTGCGCAACATGTGTACGGCGGGGCCCGCCGGGGAGTCCCGAAGGAGCATGACCGTGGCCGCCCGGCGCGGAGTCGCGGGAGTCAGTTCGCCGCTGGTCAGCGCGCGGATACGGTCGGGCCACTCCGGGGGGTACCACTGCCCATTAGCCATGGGCGGAGGCTATCCCCTAGTGGGCTGATGTTCGAGAGGCAACTATCGGGTGCAAGAACGCGGCCGGTAGGGCTGGCTGTGCCGGTAGGGCTGGCTGTAGGGCATCCGATGTGGCACCCCGCAACACGGCGGCTACGCCCACTACGTCCACGCCCACTACGCCTCGGTGAGCTCCACCTGGACCTCGACCTCGACCGGTGCGTCCAGCGGCAGAACCGCCACGCCCACGGCGCTCCGGGCGTGCACGCCCTTGTCGCCGAGCACCTCGCCGAGGAGCTCGCTCGAGCCGTTGATCACGCCGGGCTGGCCCGTGAAGTCCGGGGCCGACGCCACAAAGCCGACGACCTTCACGACGCGTGCGATGCGGTCCAGGTCACCGACGATCGACTTCACCGCGGCGAGCGCGTTCAGGGCGCACGTGCGGGCCAGGTCCTTGGCCTCCTCCGCAGTCACCTCCGCGCCGACCTTGCCGGTCACCGGAAGCTTGCCCTCCACCATCGGGAGCTGGCCCGATGTGTAGACGTACACACCCGACTGCACGGCAGGCTGGTAGGCGGCGATCGGCGGCACGACCTCGGGCAGGGTCAGGCCGAGCTCGGCCAGCTTCGCCTCTACGACGCCACTCATGCCTGCTTCTCCCGCTTCAGGTAGGCCACGAGCTGCTCAGGGTTGTTCGGCCCGGGGACGACCTGGACGAGCTCCCAGCCGTCCTCGCCCCAGGTGTCCAGAATCTGCTTCGTGGCATGGACGAGCAGCGGCACGGTTGAGTATTCCCACTTGGTCATACGGCCGACTGTAGCCGTTGTGAGGCGCTGCTCACGGTGGCCTCCTGCTTAGTCCGGACAGCGACTGGTTAGGCTCGGAAGTGTGAGCAGGCTCCAGGTCGTCAGCGGCAAGGGCGGTACCGGCAAGACCACGGTGGCCGCCGCACTCGCGCTCGCCCTCGCGACGGAGGGCAAGCGCACCCTCCTCGTGGAGGTCGAGGGCAGACAGGGCATCGCGCAGCTCTTCGAGACCGAAGCGCTGCCGTACGAGGAGCGGAAGATCGCCGTCGCTCCCGGGGGCGGGGAGGTGTACGCCCTCGCCATCGACCCCGAACTCGCGCTGCTCGACTACCTCCAGATGTTCTACAAACTGGGGAGCGCGGGACGCGCGCTCAAGAAGCTCGGCGCCATCGACTTCGCCACCACCGTCGCGCCGGGCCTGCGGGACGTCCTCCTCACGGGCAAGGCCTGCGAAGCCGTACGCCGCAAGGACAAGCGCGGGCGTTACGCGTACGACTGCGTGGTGATGGACGCGCCGCCCACCGGGCGCATCACGCGCTTCCTGAACGTGAACGACGAGGTCGCGGGGCTCGCCAAGATCGGGCCCATACACAATCAGGCGCAGGCCGTGATGCGTGTCCTCAAGTCTTCGGAGACAGCGGTCCACTTGGTGACGCTCCTCGAAGAGATGCCCGTCCAGGAGACCGCCGACGGGATCGCGGAACTGCGTGCCGCCAAGCTCCCCGTGGGCCGCGTCATGGTGAACATGGTGCGCCCCGCGCTCCTCGACGAGGTCTCGCTGGAGGTCGGTCTCGAGCAGACGCCACGCACCGCCATCGCCAAGTCCCTGTCCGCCGCCGGGCTCGGCGGCGCCCGTCGGGGCGGGGTCGCCGAGCGCCTCGTCGACCCACTCCTCGAGCAGGCCACCGAGTACGCCGAGCGGCACGCCCTCGAGCGCTCCCAGCGGGCCGTTCTGGGCGGTCTCGGCCTCCCGCTGCACGAACTTCCCCTGCTGGCCGGGGGAATGGATCTGGCGGGGCTCTACGGCCTCGCGACGGAACTGCGGAAGCAAGGGATCGCATGACTTCGGACCGGACGCGTTCCTCGGATACGGCCCCGGCCCACCCTCTGGACCCGGCCCGCACGCTCGACGTGGACGCCCTGCTCGACGACCCGAAGACCCGCATCGTGGTGTGCTGCGGCTCCGGAGGCGTCGGCAAGACGACCACGGCTGCCGCCCTTGGCCTGCGCGCCGCCGAACGGGGCCGCAAGGTCGTCGTCCTCACCATCGACCCGGCCCGCAGGCTCGCGCAGTCCATGGGGATCGACTCGCTCGACAACGTGCCACGGCGCGTGAAGGCCGTGGACGGCGACGGCGAACTGCACGCCATGATGCTCGACATGAAGCGCACCTTCGACGAGATCGTCGAGGCGCACGCGGACAAGGAGCGGGCGAGTTCGATCCTCGGCAACCCCTTCTACCAGTCGCTTTCGGCAGGCTTCGCGGGCACGCAGGAGTACATGGCGATGGAGAAGCTGGGGCAGCTGCGCTCCCGCGACGAGTGGGATCTGATCGTCGTCGACACCCCGCCCTCGCGCTCGGCCCTCGACTTCCTGGACGCTCCGAAGAGGCTCGGTTCGTTCCTGGACGGGAAACTGATCCGTCTCCTGATGGCGCCGGCGAAGGTGGGCGGCCGGGCCGGGATGAAGTTCCTGAACGTCGGGATGTCGATGATGACGGGGGCTCTGGGCAAGCTGCTCGGCGGTCAACTGCTGCGTGACGTCCAGACCTTCGTGGCCGCGATGGACACCATGTTCGGCGGCTTTCGCACCCGCGCGGATGCCACCTACCGGCTGCTTCAAGCGCCGGGGACGGCGTTCCTCGTGGTGGCGTCGCCGGAGCGGGACGCGCTGCGTGAGGCGGCGTACTTCGTAGAGCGCCTGGCCGCCGACGACATGCCGCTCGCCGGTCTCGTACTGAACCGGGTGCACAGCAGTGGCGCCGCTCAGCTGTCGGCCGAGCGGGCGCTCGCCGCCGCGGAAAATCTTGATGAGAGCCGCATTGTGGATCAGGAGGACGGGAAGGTTGGAGTGCATAGCTCCCACGAGGCTCCCGGCAGCTCCCCCGAGGCGCCCGGTAGTTCCAAGACTCCCGCACCTTCGGAAGCACCCACAGACGCACCTTCTGAACTCCACGACCCGCAAACGCAGCCAAGCCCGCAGCCAAGCCCGCGCCCGGATCCGTCAGTGGCCCAGCTGACCGCAGGCCTGCTGCGGCTGCACGCGGAGCGGATGCAGCTGCTCGTGCGCGAGCAGCGCACGCGCGACCGCTTCACCGCGCTTCACCCCGAGGTGGCCGTGGCCGAAGTGACGGCGCTGCCGGGCGATGTGCACGACCTGGCTGGCCTTCGGGCCATCGGAGACCGGCTCGCGGCCGGTACTGATGGCGATCCGGCCGGAGTTGCCTGAGCAGCGAGAGCTGCCCCACTGCCACGCGGTCGACGGGGCTCTTCCCGCCGCCCGACGCGGCCGACGGGTGCTGTCCCAGGCGGCCGACGGGTGCTATCCCACTGCCGCGTAGCTCTCGTACGTCTCGTCGTCCTCCAAGTCCACGGGCAGCAGGCCCGCGCCACGCTCGTACTCGGAGCGCGCCGTCTCCAGCAGACGGCGCCACGAGGTGACGGTGGGACGCCTGCGCAGCAATGCGCGGCGCTCCCGCTCAGTCATGCCACCCCACACGCCGAACTCGACGCGGTTGTCCAGCGCATCGGCCAGGCACTCCGTGCGCACCGGGCAACCGGTGCACACCGCCTTGGCCCTGTTCTGCGCTGCTCCTTGAACGAACAGTTCATCTGGATCGGTAGTGCGGCAGGCCGCCTGCGCACTCCAGTCGGTTACCCAGCCCATACCGGCGCCGTCCTCTCCCGAATCGAGGCTCCCCCACGGCGGCAGCGGCATATTCACCGCCGCCAGTTGAGGACGTTACGGAAGGTGGGCACAGCGCAACACCCCCTTCGGGCCCAATCTTGAATGGCCCGAACGGACTATGCGTAAGCGGCAGATCACCCGACGGAGTGAGCTGGCGACATACGTGAGGAACCCGGCAAAGGCGGGCGCTTCGGCTGAGCCACAACGGGCATCGAATGCCGCATGAGGCGAATTCGGACACACTTTCCCTAGTCCCGTTCCGCATTCGGGATGACAGAGGGGTTGGCGCTGGGTCGGTGCCGGGTTGGTGCCAAATCGCGCTGCTGTGACAGTTGAGAGCAGCTTAGGCCAAGGCATTGAGGCGTGTCCGGGGAATCAGAACGTAGGCTGCCCCCATGGGAAAGAAGCGCTCGGGCGGTGGTCTGTCACCAACTCAGCAGGCCGCGAAGTTCCTAGGTGTCAGCGTGCTCGCGGGAGCCGTGCTGGCAGGCATCGCTCTGCCCGCGGCCGGCGCGCTCGGCCTCGCGGCGAAGGGCTCTGTCGAGGGATTCGACGAGATCCCTTCCAACTTGAAGCAGCCGCCGCTGAGTCAGCGCACCACGATCCTGGACAACAAGGGCGGCTCGATCGCCACGGTCTACTCACGTGACCGCACCGTGGTGCCGCTCAAGCAGATCTCGCCGTACATGCAGAAGGCGATCGTCGCGATCGAGGACTCGCGCTTCTACGAACACGGCGCGGTCGACGCGAAGGGCATCCTGCGCGCGCTGAACCAGAACGCGCAGAGCGGCGGCGTCTCCCAGGGCGCGTCCACACTCACCCAGCAATATGTGAAGAACGTCTTCGTCGAGGAGGCGGGCGACGACCCGACGAAGGTCGCCGAGGCCACCCAGCAGACCATCGGGCGCAAGATCCGCGAGCTGAAGTACGCGATCCAGGTCGAGGACAAGCTGGGCAAGAAGCGCATCCTCAACAACTACTTGAACATCACCTACTTCGGTCAGCAGGCGTACGGCGTCGAGGCCGCGGCCCAGCGCTACTTCTCCAAGCCCGCCAAGGACCTGAAGGTCCAGGAGGCGGCGCTGCTCGCCGGCATCGTGCAGTCCCCGAGCCGGTACGACCCCGTGAACGACACGGAGGAAGCCACCAAGCGGCGCAACACCGTGTTGCAGCGGATGGCCGAGACGCGCGACATCACACAGGCGGAGGCCGCGGCGGCGAAGGAGAAGCCACTCGGCCTCAAGGTCAGCAAGCCCAAGAACGGCTGCATCACGGCGGCCAGCGGCGCGGGGTTCTTCTGCGACTACGTACGCGAGGTCTTCCTCTCCGATCCGACCTTCGGCAAGACCAAGGAGGACCGGGCCAAGGTCTGGAACCAGGGTGGTCTGCAGATCAAGACGACCCTCGACCCGCAGTCACAGGAGTCCGTACAGGCGTCGATAAAGAATCACGTCAACCAGACCGACGACGTGGCGACGGCGGCCACCATCGTCGAGCCGGGCACCGGCAAGATCCTGGGCATGGGCCAGTCGCGGCCCTACGGCTTCAAGAAGAGCGAGACCACGATCAACCTGTCCGTGGACGACTCCGTGGGCGGCGGCGCGGGCTACCAGCCGGGCTCGACGTTCAAGCCGATCGTGGCCGCGGCCGCCCTGGAGGGCGGAATGCCTCCTACGAAGAGCTACGGCGCTCCGTACGAGATGCCGTACCCGAGCAGTGTCGCGGCGTGCGACGGCAAGAAGTGGTTGAACTCGGGCGGCGCGAAGCTCACCAATGAGAACGAGTCCGAGGTCGGCCCCTACGCCATGAAGGAAGCGACCGCGAAGTCGGTCAACACCTACTACGTAGAGATGATCGGCGACATCGGCATCTGCCCGGTGACGCAGATGGCCAAGAAGATGGGCGTCGAGCGGGCCGACGGCAGGAAGATGGACCAGGCGCCGTCGATCGCGCTCGGCACCCAGGAGATGTCGCCGCTGACGATGGCGGGCGCGTACGCCACGTTCGCCGCGCGCGGCGAACACTGCACGCCCATCGCGATCGAGTCGATCTCCGCTCCGGGCGGCAAGACGCTCCCGGTGCCGAAGTCGACGTGCTCGCGCGCGATGTCGCAGAAGACGGCCGACACGATCAACACGCTCCTGAAGGGCGTGGTCGAGGACGGCACGGGCCAGGAGGCGGGTCTCGGCTCCCGTCCGAGCGCGGGCAAGACGGGTACGACCGACTTCCGCTACGCCGCCTGGTTCGTCGGCTACACCCCGAACATGTCGGGCGCGGTCTGGGTCGGCGACCCGCAGCACAAGCGGCAGATGGTCGACATCACCATCGGCGGAGTCCCGTACGACAAGGTCTTCGGTGGCGAGGTCCCCGGTCCGATCTGGCGGGACGCGATGAGCGGGGCGCTCGCGGGCAAGCCCGCGCCGGGCTTCAACACCATCCACATCCCGGACGGCGACAAGGGCAAGGACAAGAACAAGCCCCACGACGACAACAAGCCGGGCGGCAACGGTGGTGGCGGTGGCGGCAACGACGGCGGTGGCGGCGGGGGCGACGATCCCTGGCCGGACATCTCACTGCCGCCGGACGTCATCGGCGGGAACGGCAACGGCGGGAACGGCAATGGGGGCGGGATCGGCGGCTGGGGCAGGTAATTAATTCACCCTGCGCATGAATGAGGGCGCTCCCTGGCCGACCAGGGGGCGCCCTCATTCGCGTACGCGCGTGTGTGTGCACGTGCCGCATTCGCGTACGCGCGTGTGTGCACGTGCCGCTTTCGCGTACGCGCGTGTGTGTGCACGTGCCGCTGCTGTCCGCTGCTTACTCAGCCCGCGAGTGCTTACTCAGCCCGCGAGCAGCTTCTTGACGATGGCGGCGACGCGGCCGCCATCGGCCAGGCCCGCGACCTTCGGGTTCACGATCTTCATGACCTGCCCCATGGCGCGCGGCCCCTCGGCACCGGCGGCCTTGGCCTCCTCGACGGCCTGGGCCACGATCGACTGGAGCTCGTCCTCGGAGAGCTGCTTCGGCAGGTACTCGGCGAGGATCTCGCCCTCCGCCTTCTCCTTCTCGGCCTGCTCGGCGCGGCCGCCGTTGGCGAAGGCCTCCGCGGCCTCGCGGCGCTTCTTCGCCTCGCGGGCGATCACCTTCTGCACCTCGTCGTCGGAGAGCTCGCGGGCCGTCTTGCCCGAGACCTCCTCCTTCGTGATCGCGGTGAGGGTCAGCCGGAGCGTCGAGGAGCGCAGCTCGTCACGCCCCCTGATCGCGGCGGTGAGGTCTTCCTGAAGCTTCGACTTGAGCGTGGTCATGCGGTGATTGTCGCAGGTGCGTACGGCCCGATGCCCGCTGATTTACGGGGCCTTCGGGTCTGACACGATGGATGGATGCGCGCGCGATACGCAGTACCTCTGGGAATCTCGGCGACGGCCGCCGCCGGTCTGGCCTACTCGGTGGGCTTCGAAGCCCGCTCTTTCCGTCTGCGACGAATCACGGTGCCGGTCCTGCCGCCGGGGATGCGACCGCTCAGAGTCCTCCAGGTGTCGGACATCCACATGGTGTCCGGGCAGCGCAAGAAACAACGATGGCTACAGTCCCTCGCGGGCCTCCGCCCGGATTTCGTGATCAACACCGGGGACAACCTCTCCGACCCGGAGGGCGTACCGGAGACGCTGGACGCGCTCGGCCCGCTGTTGCGGTTCCCCGGGGCGTACGTCTTCGGCTCGAACGACTACTACGGCCCGAAGCCGCGCAACCCCGTCCGCTACCTCTTCGAGAAGTCGCGGGGCCAGCACGGCCTGAACGGCAACCCGCCCGCGGTCGGCGTGATCCACAACCCGTGGGAGGACCTGCGCGACGGCTTCGACGAGGCAGGCTGGGTGAACCTCACCAATACGCGGGGCGCGCTGAAGATCGAGGGCTACGAGATCGGCCTCACCGGCCTGGACGACCCGCACATCAAACGCGACCGGTACGCGCACGTGGCGGGCGGCCCCGCCGCGGGCGCCGACTTCTCGATGGGCATCGTGCACGCCCCGTACCTGCGCACCCTCGACGCCTTCACCGCGGACGGGTACCCCCTGATCCTCGCGGGCCACACCCACGGCGGCCAGGTCTGCATCCCCTTCTACGGGGCACTCGTCACCAACTGCGACCTGGACACGGACCGGGTCAAGGGCCTGTCCTCGCACGAGGCGGAGGGGCACAGGTCGTACATGCACGTATCCGCGGGCTGCGGCGCGAACCGCTACACCCCGATGCGGTTCGCATGTCCTCCGGAGGCGACGCTGCTCACGCTGACGGGGCGGGGCTGACGGCTTCGGGCCGTGGGCCGCGGAGCTGACGGCTGCGTGCTTCGGGCTTCAGGCTTCGGGCCGTGGGGCTGCCGGCGGCGTGCTTCGGGCTCGGGCTTCGGGCCGTGGGGCCGTGGGGCTGCCGGCGGCGGGCTGCGAGGCCCTGCGCTGGCCTACGAAAACCGGATTTCGTCTCCGGGCGCCGGTCCGCTAAAGTAATCGATGTCGCCACGACCCGCGCAGCGGGCCGGTGGAGCAACGACATCGGGGTGTAGCGCAGCTTGGCAGCGCGCTTCGTTCGGGACGAAGAGGTCGTGGGTTCAAATCCCGCCACCCCGACAGTGAAGTACCAGGTCAGGGGCCTGATCCGCAGAGCGGGTCAGGCCCCTGAGTGGTTCCTGGAGATCGCTTGGGAGAAATCTGGGAGAAGATCTTGGTCGGCTTCTCCCAGGACCAGTCTCCAGTGCCGCAGGATGAGTGACACTCAAGCGTCCTCAGACCTGCGCGTTCGCGAATCCAGGGCTCGTAGCTGACCAGGAACGCCGCGGCGGGCCGCCCCAACGGTCGTTAGGAACACCGCACATGGCAGGTCATCGCTCAGCACCTCCCCACGGCCCCGCCTATGCGCTTGCCCAGCGAGTGCGGGCGTTACGGGAGGACCGCGGGTGGACGCGTGAACGGCTGGCCAAAGAGGCAGGCATCGCCGCCGTGACGCTGCGGCGCCTGGAAAGCGAGGGAGCGATCCAGCCAGGTTTCTTCACCGTCGGCGCGGTGGCTGAGGCTCTTTCCGTCTCTCTCGATGATCTTTTCCGGGTGACCCAGGTCCCGCCCGTTACCCCCGGTCTCTGGTCAGCCGGATACGAAGGCCGAGACATCGACTCGTTCGTCGCCTCTCTCGTCGACAGTCACATCGGTGTCGTAGCGGACGTACGGCTTACCCCGATCAGCCGCAAGAAGGGCTTCAGTAAGACCCGCCTCGGGGAGGCTTTGGCCGAAGCCGGCATCGAGTACACGCACCTACGTGGCCTGGGCAATCCGAAGGACAATCGGGAGCCCTTCTGGGACGGCCGCGTGGAAGTGGGGTGCGCGCGCTTCCGTGGCCTGCTGCGATCCGAAGAGGCGCAGGCCGACCTTGACCGCCTCGCAGAGCACGCCCGAGCGTCGCGGGTCGCGGTGCTGTGCTTCGAAAAGGACGAGAGTCGCTGTCACCGGCAGGTCGTCTTGGAGACGGTCCGCAGCCGGGTCCGAGTGCCAGTGAATCCCTTGGCCTGACTTCGTCCCCGACTTTCGCAGGCGCCCTTGCCAGCGGTGCATGCCTCTCGTCCAATCAGATCGGGGAGATCGATGGAGGGGGCACACCATGGCGTCGTCGGCATTCGGGAAGCGACAGCGCGCACGGATCATGATCACGGTCAAGACGTACCCGGAGCTGTCCAGCAAGTACCGCGAGACCAACTGTGTGGCCGGCATACGCCTCGACCAAGGCGAACCGCAGCACGTACGGCTCTTCCCTGTGCCCTTCCGGCTCCTGAGCGAGGAGGCTCAGTTCTCCAAGTACTCGATCATCGAAGTCGACGTCGAGCAACACCGCCTTGAGCGGGACTCCCGCCCAGAGAGCCTCCGGCCCTACCTCGACACGCTAGAGATAGTGGGTGAGGTTCCGTCCGACGGCGGCTGGCAGAAGCGGTATAGGCACGTGGAGCCGCTGATCGCCCCGTCGCTCTGCTCCATCAAGCGGGATCAGGAGAAGCGAGGAACGTCCCTCGGTGTCTTCCGCCCCGCCGAGATCACCCGCTTCCGGCTGGAGGCCGCCGAGCCCTGGTCTGTCTCCAAAGCCGCGCTGGCCGACCAACTCGACTTGTTCGAGCAGGAGCTGAACCCGCTGGAGTGGGTGCCACTCGACCTCCGCTATAGCTTTCGCTGCGCCGACGACGACTGCCCGACCCACGACATGGGGCTGAAGGACTGGGAGGCAGGCCAGTCGTACCGCAAGTTCCTGCGCAAGTACGGCGAGGACGGGGTCCGTGATGCGCTCCGCGAGCGCTGGTACACGCGGATGTGCGCCCCGAACCGGGCCGTCCACTTCTTCGTCGGAAACATCGCCGCCCATCCCAAGACGTTCATGCTGCTGGCCGTCTTCTACCCGGAGCGGAAAGTCGTCGAGTACGTGCAGGACAGCCTGTTCGGTGAGTGAGTGACACTCTCCTGCCGATCCGTCTTGACTGGAACAGTGCGACCAGTCCGATCATGAGCAAGACCTACGCCACCCCTCCGACGAGCTCGGTACGTTCCGCAGGCCAGCGTGCGGAGGGCGCCACCCAGCCTGAGGGAAGCGCCAACGCATCGCATACGGCGACCACTCCCTCGATCGGCGTACCAACCTTGATCGGTTCCTGCGATGGCTACCATCGCCACCAGGGACGCCAGAGCCCGGTATGTCGTCGTCAACATGTTCAGTGAGCGGGCCTCCTTGATCACATTGTTCACTGTGCTGGATTGGCCTGATACGAGCACATCTCTTACGGAGTGCGCTTGAAACACAGAACCCTCGACGTGACCGCACAGCTCATTGCTAGCAACTTGATGCTTACTCATGCGCCGGAAGCTACGCCCTGCGCACAGAACACGGCCACCAAGCCGAATTGCCGCTTGCCCCTCTCACAGAGTGGAACTCACCGCACACCACAAAGCACGGCAGGTGTCAGTCGGGCGCGGACCATGGGAAACATGATCCAGCCATAGTCAGCCACGGAATCCCGGCCCGCTCAGGCTGGCCCTCGTCATGCGCAGACCTCGGTTTCGAAACTAAAGTCATCTCCGATAGATTCCAGGTCAGATGTTTCTGACCTGGGGTTTTCTGTTGCCTGAGGGGCATGCACCATAACCTGGTCACCGCATGTCTTGAGGGGGATAGATGCCAAAGGTGCCAGAGAGCCGACGTATCGGACGCATGGCGGTGAATGAGGTGCGTGCTCTGTTGGAGAGGCACGGGCACATCGTGCAGGAGATTGACGGGGGCAACGACCACGGCGAAGACTTACACGTCACCTTCGTGCAGAGCGGCCGTCGGACAGAAGACTCCCTGGCCATCCAGGTCAAGGGCGGCGTCTCGACACGGACCAGAAGGGGGCATCGCGTTCCGGTCGGTGATCACGAGGGCAACTGGCGTGATGGGAGCCTCCCCGTGCTCTGCATCGTCCACGATGCCGAACGTGGTGGTCTCTTCTGGGCCAACGCGACGCGCCAACTCCGCCGGGCCACCGCACTGCGCAAGAAGGTGCGGTCCATCGTCGTGTCCGGAGAGTCCGTACTGCACGACGCGAACCTCGATAGGTTCGTCGAAGGCATGCGCCACTACTTAGCCCGGGAACGCCAGGGTGTTGGCAGGTGGGCGGATATGGCGGACGTCGAGTTCGCCCCGAGCGACATCGTCAAACCCTTCGAGAACGAGGTCTACGAACCCATGGTCTTCTGGCAGCGCCGCGGGAAGCCATTCGCAGTGCTGCTGCACCACGACCTGGATTGGGAGCCGGTGCGCATCGAAGAGCGAATGCTCCGGTTCGAGCCGATTCCATTGGTCGGCGACCTCATCCTCGACATCGCGGAAGCCCACTGGCTTATGGGCTGCTTCAGATCCACAGAGTGGTGGCGCCGACCGGTCAAGCAGGGCGACCCAGTCTGAGGCACCGGCGGATGGGCGCCTTCTGCGGCAATGTATTGCCAACAGGCTTATGAATAGCCACGTGGTTGAGGGCGGCCGGCGTGCACTCAGCCGAGGGAAATCTGACCGGGCAAGACCTTGCCGGAACCACGTTCGGAACGAAGAGGTCGTGGGTTCAAATCCCGCCACCCCGACAGCTGAAACACCAGGTCAATGGCCTGATCCGCATCGCGGGTCAGGCCCTTCCTGCGTCTCAGGTGATCGTTTGGGAGAAATCTGGGAGAAGATCTTGGTCGGCTTCCCCCAGCGGCATCTGCTCTCCTCCCTTACGGTGAGGTGCCTAACAGGGACCGCCGTATGCGCGTTCGTGAATCGGCGGCCCCAAGACCAGCACGGTTGGAACCGAGCCAACCAGGGGGGCCAGTGGAGCCGAGAAGCGCAGCAGCAGTAGGAATCGACTTTCCGTACACCGCGCGTACCACCTGCTACATCGAGGTTCACGATGACGGCAGAGTCACTCATGGCGGCGATCGGGCCGCCTACGAGCGCGTCGCCGCCGGAAAGTCGCGGTTGTTCGCGGTCTGGCCCGGCGAGTGGTCGAGCCACCTGTTCGTGATCGACGACCTCGACGAGTATGCCAAAGCCCAGGGGATCAAGCACGACCAGAACAGGACCGGGCTGGAGGAACACGTCCACGACGTGGAGTGGACCGAGGCGAGGGGCCGCAACCCCAATCCCCGGAGTCCGTACATCAGCATCCGGCTCAAGCTGACATGCGGATGCGAGATCCGTGACTTGGGCACCTTCGCGAGCCAGATGCAGGAGCAGCGGGGTTGGGCCATCGCGACCAGCGTTGGGTGGGGCAGCAGCAGTGGCCCCGAAGGTACGTCCTACTCCCTGCGGGTGCGACGGAAGAGTCTCGGCATCTAAGCACCTACAGCAAGGGCAGCAACCTTCCGAAAAACCGTCCGCGGACCTCGTACCTACGGCAGGCTGACCGCAAGGAGGGTACATATGGGGCGGGCATCTCGAAAGAAGCGTGAGCAGCGGTCAGCAGGACAGCGCAGGCCGGCGCGGGCGGCTGTGCCAACACCTACAGATCCGCGCGCCGAAGGTGAAGCCGCTCTGGGGCGGCTGATGCGCACCAACTCCCCAGGCAAGGTCAGCCTGGCAGGAGCGTACGCGTTCGGTTACGGAGCTCTAGGCATGGCGCAGTTGGACGGGGACGACCAACCTTGGTTCCATGACATCGACCCCCTGGATGCCCTGTTCTTAGGCACCGCATGGCCGCAGAAGTTCAGGGACGAGTTCGAATTCGCCAACGCACGTGACGGCTGGCTCCGGATTCTTCGTGGCACGGTGCACTGGAAGGGCATCGAGAGCTTCGTCCGCGAGGTCGTTACCGCAAGCGAGGAATACAACCTCCCAGTGGATGAGGGGGAGTTGATGCTGAAGCTGACGGGCCGGTTGGAGGTGCTTGGCCTCGATCAGCGCAAGTTGCCCTCCACCTGCCTGCCGGGTTCGGCACTGGCCGGGACGCGTCCGATCGAAGGACCTCCTCCCGATCAGGTACTGCCGGAACCTCCGGTCGACGCAAACGAGAGGATCGCTCGTTTCTGGGAGGGCACTCAGATCGACCTCCCCCACGACGGAACGCCCCTTGACGCACTGCGACATGGGGTCTACCTGCTCACCCAAATGGGTCTGCGCCTGGACGACGACCCCATGGCGCTCCTCCCCGCCCTCTATCTCGCCCTGGTGGCGAAGGACGGTGAAGAGATCAGCGATGCGGGCGAGTGGGCAGTGGCCTGGGCATACGCGCTGCCTCCAGGATCTTCGCTGATTCCGGTCACTGACGTCCTGCTCTTGGGACCTGCTCAAGGTCTGAGCACGAATGAGATGCTCGCTCGGCTCTTCTCTCTCCCCAACCTCGGGGAGCCCGTCAGCAGCGCGGACAGACGATGGACCAGCTCTCCTGGCTGCGCGCTGATCGATCTCGCTTTCGAGCAAGGCTTCTCACAGGTCATCACTCGTAACGGCAAGGTCGTTCGCATCGACGACACCGCGGTTGCCTCCTTCAAGGCGCAGCTTCGTCGGTTCGAGGAGAAATTCGGCCGTCCTCCTGGCCCTGACGATCCCGTGTTCTTCGATCCCGACGCGGAAACGCCCCAGGTGCCTTCCCTGAGGAGCATCGAGGCCCACGGTGTCGAACTGCTGGAGACCATCGGCCTGTCTGCGGCCTGGATCTTTGCCTATCGCGAGACCAAGGGGTTGCTGCCGCGCCTTGATGGCACGTTTCTGACCGAGCGCGATGCCTCTGAGTGGAACGCAGCGATCGCTCGTTACGTGGAACAGGCCGACGCCGAGTTCCCAGATTTCGATGACAACATGGAGATCCTTCGGACCAACTTCCTGGCCAGGGAGGTGATGACAGCGGTCCAGGATCCCGAGCACGGCCGCGAGCTCGTAGCCACCTTGGACGGTGGGAGTGGAGGGGAACTGCTCGGATCTTTCCTCGACCGCATGGCCCCCTCGCTGGAGGAGCTCGTACAGGAGGACCCATCGCTTCTGGACTCCGCTGCCGAGTTTGCCAGGGCTTGGGGTGGCGCAACGCTGCAGAATCGGGTGTCCGTCATCGCTGGTGCGCTCTCTGATCTCGACCGGAAGGACACTACGGCCGTACTCACCGTCGCTGCGGCGTTCTTTGCCAGGCAGACCGCGCCAGAGTCGGACTGAGTTGCTGAGTCAGGGGCCCGAACCATAAGCGAATCGAGCCCCTGGCTGGTGGCGGTGGCCTTCCAGTGGGTGCCTCTGTCGATGTCCGCCGAGCAAAATCGATCCCCGCCGCGCGGGGCGACAGCTGGCGGAACTCTGTACGGCCTGCCCCCGCCTCCTGCACTACGGGCTGGGCGGACGCTCTAAGCAGCTACCACCGCGTCGCCAAGCGTTGTTTGGGGGATCGCGGCGTACTTACGCGTGGCCTCCAGTGTGCGCCGCCCCCTCGGGTTCATCCGCCGCGGACGGGTGGACGTACCTGCCCTTGTTAAACGGGGTGAACCACGCCTTGAACGACATCGGCGCCACGCCGAGAGCCTCTCCGACGGCGCTCTCGTCGATGCCGTCCATGGAGTCGTCGTAGAGTCACTCGTGATCCATGTCCTCGTAAACGTTGTCAGCGAACGAGTCGAGTGCGGCCGAGACGCCGTCGTCGAGCAGCCCGAAAGTCTCCAGGGCCACGTGCGTCTCAGTCAGTAGTAGTTTCAGCGCGAGTTCCTCAGCGACGCAGCTCAGCTGCTGGAAGCTGCCGTCTGTGAAGCGGGTGGTCATGGCGATGACCGTCACCAGGAAGCGGCGAGCGAAACGGGCGTCGTACTGGAGGGCGTATCGCTCGGGAAGGTCCTCGAAGTGCCACAGGGGACCGTCGCATTCAGCAGCGGTGGTGTCCTCCTCCGTCAGAGTCTGCACGTCTTGGAACAGCTCGTCCACCAAGATGTCCGTCGCGTACACCAAAGCACCAGCAGCGAGTTTGGCGCCCTCCGGCGAAGTGGCGAACTCGCTGGCACCTTCTTCGTCGTCTTCGTCCTCTTCGTCGTCCAAAACGCCGAACATCACGGGTGGGAAGGAGCGCAGCTGATCCGCCCGTGCAAGCATCTGACCGCGTACCACCTCGGCTTGCGCCTCGGCGTCGTAGCCCTCGCTTTCGTCCTCGGGCGTGGGGCTCTCGGTATGCCGCGCCTTTCGGTCCGCCAGATTGTCGGGCGGGGCATCGGGACCGTCGGCAGCGGCGAGACTCTCCTGGGCGAGCTCCGGGTGCAGTTCGACCTCACATCGCTCGATCTGCCAGTCAGCCAACAGCTCGGATCGTTCCAGCAGTTCACCCACCACTGACCGGACGGCCTCCTCTGCGAACTCCAGAGCTGACGCATCCACAAACACCTTCAGAAGTGCGCCGCCTGGGTAGACGGCCACGATGGTGTCGAGAAGATCGACTTCCGTGCCGTCGGGTCCCTCGATCGCCTCGACAGAGGCAAAACCATCCTCAATGAGCACCACCGCGCCGGCGCGTTGAAGGGGAGTGTCATTTTCTTGGGTCTTCCTAGATTTTCGTAGCTGGTGATCAGCTCGGTACTTCCGGGGACCCGTGTCCCGATTTCGGGCATGCTGGGCGTGTGTGACATCGAACTGTCTGCGCTGTTGCCGCAGTTGGTGAGAGTGCAGGTTGAGCGGGTGTACGCCGGGGCGGACCGGATCCGGATCACGGCCCGGACCAGGGACGGGGTCTCCTGCGTCTGTCCGGGGTGTGGTCAGCGTTCTTCGTGGGAGCACTCGCGGTATGTGCGGCATGTTGCAGATGAGGCTGTCGGCGGCAGACCGGTCGTGATCGACCTCTGTGTGCGTCGTTTGTACTGCGAGAACCCGGCCTGTTTGAAGGTGACTTTCGTCGAGCAGGTGACGGGATTGACGGAGCGGTATCAGCGACGGACCCCGATGTTGCGCCGGGTGATCGAAGCGGTCGCCGTAGCCCTGGCCGGGTCGGCCGGTGCCCGCCTGCTGGCCGTGTTGCACCAGAGGCTGAGCCGGGCGGGTGTGCTCAACTGCCTGATGCGGATCATCGTGCCCGGGCGCCGAGCCCCGCGGGTGGCCGGAATTGACGAGTTCGCCCTGCTCAAAGGACACCGTTACGCCGTCATCGTGACGGACGCGGATACCGGTGAGCGGATCGAGGTGCTGCCCGACCGGCGGGCCCCGGCAGTGACCGCCTGGCTGCGGGAACACCCCTCGATTCGGGTGGTCTGCCGGGACGGCTCCGGCTCCTTCGCCCGGGCCATCGCCGATGCCGATCCCACAATCGTGCAGGTCATGGACCGCTGGCACCTCTGGCACGGCCTCGTCGAGGCGGCCTTGAAGGAGGTGACCGCCCACGGGTCATGCTGGGGAAAATTCGGCCCGCCACTGCGCGAGAGCAGGCGGGCGGCAACGACGCAGGAGCGATGGCAGCAGATCCACCGGCTCTTGGAGGCCGGGGTCGGCATGCTGGAGTGCGCCCGCCGGCTCGGCCTGAGCCTGAACACCATCAAAAGCTATGCCCGGCAGGACTCCCCCGACCGTCTCATCCGCACTCCCGTCTACCGCCCCGGCCTGGTCGATCCCTACCGCGACCACCTGCGGGCTCGCCGCAACGCCGATCCGGCGGTTGCCACCACACGCCTGCTGACCGAGATCCGGGAGATGGGCTACACCGGCAGCGCGAACCTCCTGGTCCGCTACATCAACTCCGGCCGCGTCGAAGCCGACCACGCCACCTTGTCGCCACGCCGCGTGACCCGATTGCTGAGCACCCACCCCGATCACCTCGACGATGAGCAACAGATACTGCTCGGCCAACTGGCCGGTGCCTGCCAGCAGATGGCGGCCCTCGCGGCCCGGATCCGCAGCTTCGCCGGCCTGCTCGACCCTGCACAGGGCAACGACCAGCTCCTGACCGACTGGATCACCAGCACCCGCGCAGCCGAACTGCCTTTCCTGCGCTCCTTCGCATGCGGTCTCGAACGCGACCGAGCCGCCGTCGACGCAGCCCTCACCCTGCCCCACCACAACGGCCGGACCGAAGGCGTCAACAACAAGATCAAGCTCCTCAAACGCCAGACCTACGGACGCGCCGGACACGCTCTCCTTCGCCAGCGCATCCTGCTCAACTGACCACAGGACCACGCCGATCACCAGCTACGAAAATCTAGGAAGACCCATCTTTAGGACAGTCCCGCACTTGGGAACTCCCTGGCGGTGTGCTCGAACTCGACGAGACCCCCGAAGCGGGCGTACGGCGCGAAGTCTTGGAAGAAACGGGCATCCACATCGAGGTGGACGAGCTCACCGGGGTCTACAAGAACACGACCCGGGGCATCGTGGCGCTGGTCTTCCGCTGCAAGCCGGTCGGCGGCACCGAGCGCACGTCCATCGAATCAACCGCCGTCGACTGGCTCACGCCCGAAGAGGTCGCCGGGTGGATGTCCGAGGTCTACGCGATCCGGCTCCTGGACGCCCTGGACGGGGCAGGCCCTCACGTACGAAGCCACGACGGCAAGCACCTGACGCCGACGCGATAGAACTTTCCCTACTTCATCAAGGCCCGCGCACAGCGCGGGCACGCGCCGCCTCGACGGCGCGGCCTGCCTCCTGTCTCCGCCCCGGCTGGCCGCGCCAGGCGGCGCGCTCGCGAGCTGCGGGCATGAAGTGGGAGACACCCTCTGTGGCTGGGGCGGTCGGCTCCACGGCTTTAGGCAGCCACTTTGGGGCGAGCCTCGAAGATCATGGCCCCAACGTCGTGCTTTAACGGGCAGGTCCACAGACTGCCCGACTCGCCATGAGCTTACGGGGCCATGATCACTCCCCCCAAAGCAGCTCCCGCCCAAAGCCGCTACGCCGACCTTCGGACGAAAGTAACCACGCTCTCAGCAACTTGCGACTTCTTGTACTCTCGCGCCGACCTATTCAAGGTAGTTAGAGTCCGCCTTACGGGAAATTGCTCCAGTAGGGCGAGGTCCCACCCCCGCGCGCTAGCCTCATCCACACAGATATCTGCCAGAGGAACGTGCTCATCTTTGTAGTAAGAATCCTGTACAACCATGCAGAGGCTTCCACCAGGTCGCACAACTCGGGTCATCTCATCGAAGCCTGCAGAAAGATCGCGCAAGTACTGCAACGTCTGCTTGAGATAATACCCGCTCGACGCCTTACTGCTATGCGAAGAAACCCGCTTTATTAGATCCTCAGCTACTCTTCCTGGCCGAAATGCGTGACTGACGTCATTTCGGATAAGGGTAGTCCCCATGAGACCCGATCGCAGTTCGCGACTATTCATGACGTCGATACCCAGCACGGCCAATTCCCGGCAGTATGCGATGCCGTAATCAATACGCGTCAGATACGGGGGCGAGGTCAGAATCAGGTCGACAGAACTATCCCGGATAGGCAACCGATCCGAAGAAGCAGTAACAAGTGTCGTCGCACCAGAACCAAGGGGCGCGTGCTTTAGCCGCTCAATGAGGTAATCCTGCTCCGCAATGACCAAACCATCCAGGTCCACAGGTGCAATATCTACCAAATCGTCGCAAGATCGAGCTCGCTTAACCCAGGTAGGATTACTGCCCTCAAATTGCTTAGTGGTCGCACGGACAACTCGAAATAGACTTGCCAGCCCCACAGCCCGCATCTCAAGGGGTTTCTGGTTGAGACTTACGGTCCATTCCCTAATCCGCTGAACCGTGGAATCCGCGAACCAATTAGACAGTGCGTCACCGACGCAATCAATCGAGGGTTTCACGGTTTTTTGAGGCGGTCGCGATGGCTTCCCATGCATACCTACCTGGCACCGCAATTGAGCTACCAGGTTAGCTACAGGATTTCTGTCAATTCCAACCGCAGGATGCCCGTCACACTGTGCCGCCAGCGTGGTGGTGCCGCTTCCATTCCAGGGGTCGAGTACCACTTTCCTGGCATTACCAGCCGACTGATCATTTAGCTGCTTACGGGCCCAGTCGAAAGCAAACCCGGCGTAGTAAGGGAAAATGTCCGCCAGGCCTGCAGTATCAACCGGCGGCTTCTTTGGCGACAAAACCCGTGACGTATCGAGAAAGTCGCTTGACACCGGCAGAGGTAGCTGCAGAATTTCGCTAGGTCCGCCCTGTGGGTGACTTCTCTCCACGGCCTCTTCTCGCTTACTCGGATCTGAACTTCTTGATTGTACAGCACACCTCAATCGGTAAGATTAAGGGGCCTTCGGCTTCCTGTCTTCCAGCCAATACCACACTCCCAAATGGAAGTGTTGAATCAAGTCGCTTAGACGAAAAATCATCTGCCGGAGATCACCAGGCCTCTTGCTTCTACCGATAGTTACTGGATCCTCTGTCCAGTGGGCGACGTTGTTCCTTTTGCTTTTAATTTCCTTAAGAAGCAAGGAATCGTTGGGGTCGTTCTTCCAATCGCCCGAGAGACCCAAAATCAACCACAACGCCTGGAAGTGCTTTTCGCCGATCGTCTGACCATCTGCCAGCTTGAAGAGGTCGCCAAAGTCCAAGACTGGACGCGAGTCCTGGCCGTGGGACAGGACAGTTTGCACTATCCCAGCCCGCTCTATGAGTGAGGACACGTTATCGTTTCCACATTTCCGGAACGTCACCGAGTCCATAGCCGCAACTAGCGAGGCCGGCAGGTGTCTTCGTTCAATTCCAAGGCTTAATACGTCGGCAGCAAGGGCTGGAGGAAGCTGACGCATTAGCTCTTCGAGCACGCCGCCCATAACCACGTAGGAAAGAGCCCTGTTGATTGCAGAGAAACCTTCATGATCAAACTTTGTCGACACATGTGTGCTCGCCCCGTCTACCCGATCCAGAGAATCGAGGCGACGACGTTCACGATCAAGCTGCTCCACCGCGCTATCGAACACCGCGTTGATTGTAAGGATCGCCATGTCAGGAGAAGAGTTCCTGTGAACGGAGGATCCTACCGCGTAGCTTCGTCCGACTATTAGTACCTTTCGTACTAAAGTCAACCAGTTGCTTATCGTTCGCCCATCCGGCCGCGGGTTTCTTGGGCCGCTTGCCTTCCTTGATGATCCGCGCAATCCCGATCAAAATGCCTTCGAGTTGGTTAACCGGAGTCACAGAGACCCCAGTTCGAGTGAAATGACCTCCGGTAACGGATCGCAAGTGGGATACAGAACCGAGGAACAGCTTCCGATCTGATTCGAGGTCAGTATCGTCGGCGCGACGCTTGATGTATTCGTTCAGGAAGCCGATTACATCGCCGTCGAAGTCATCCATGCCATCCATGTAGGCAAAGAATTTTAGAACAATCTCCTCTGCCGTACCGTCCATCTTATTCTTAGGCTGCAACTTCAGCAGCGACTTGTACTCATCCGTACCCGCTAGTTCTTCCACCAAATTATAAAAAGGGCCGCGAAATACACAGCCGCGGATCTCTTGAGGGGTCAGCGCGACAGCACCGGCGTTCAATCGCCGAAAAAGCTCGAATCGCACTTCCGGGTCCGACTTATCACTAAGCACTTGAACGCGAACATACCGCTTTCCTAGCATTAGCCGGATCGGCATCGGGAGTTCTCCGTAGGTCATACCTGAGAACTTCTTAAGCTGGTTAAGTTCAGTCAGCTGGAGTGGCTTGGCGGCGAACTGCAGCTCCTCGGCGTGAGGTACATCAATCCCGTAGAACTTTAGTATTGTTGCCGTACGTTGCAGACCATCTACAACATCCCAAGTTCCGTCCTTGTTCGTCGCTACAAAAATGGCCGGGATCGGGAGACCAAGCAAGAGTGATTCAATCAGAGCAGACTGCACTGCCTCCGACCAACGGAACTTGCGTTGGTAGGCTGGTGCAACACGAATCTCCTCTTCTTCGACCATTCGCACAATTTCGCGAATCGACAGGTCGAAGTATTCAGTATCAACGGCTCGCCGGTGAGTATCCAGCTCTGCCTGAAGTTCAGTGGCGGTGTCCAATCGCTTAACCTCTCATACTAGTCATAAGTGACTATATGCTGAAATGTCGCATATAGGTTGCCCGTCTCAAGCTATGTACGTGATCGAGGACATTCTGTCCGAGCGCGCAGTCGCAGTGAAGCCACTCATCCGTGTGCGTCCCGAAGACATACCCCAATTCCATCCGTGGACCGCCTCCTGGGACAGTCGATCCAGTCGGCAGTTCACGTAACTCAAGCCGATTGGAGCACGGGCCGAGCCATCATGGTGGGCCGCCCCTTCAGGACGGGTGCTGTTCGCTAGCCGCCAAGAGGTGACCGCGGCTAGTCGCTACGCGAAGTGCGTCCCGCAGGGCTCCCGTCAGGTCTGCCATTAGAAGTCGCAGCGATGACAGCTCGGCATCCTCGTCGTCCAGTACTTCCAGTGACTGCTCCAGCAGTTCGGCCGCCATGCCGAGTTGTACCGCTTCGATGTTGTCCGCCAAGCGGGACATGTGGCCGTCGCTGTCGTCGGTGCTGAGGTAACAGGGCTTTCCCTCCGGCCCCGACCATGGGAGAAGCCGCAACTCGTTTCGGGTTGTCATCTTTCTGTCCATCCCTCGTCGGTCACATGGTGGGTGGTGAAGACCGCGTCGGCGCGGTCCCCTGGGAGCACCAGAAGCGCGGCCTCGACCACGCGACCGGTGATGTCGGCTGTCACGCGTGTGATCGCGAGAACCGCCAGGACAGTGCTGATTCGAAGGGTTGAAGCTTCCTCTGGTGTTGGGAGGCGAGCGCTGACTGTCTCTCGGACATCGGCCGATGTCGGGCGCAGTGCTACGAATCTCGCCTCTGCTCCCACGTATGGGCACGGCTCGTTGAGTACGGCGGCCGGCGCCAGGTCGCGAGGGACGTAGATGCGGGCCAGGCTGTGTGGCGACTTCGCCTCGTAGCTGACGCAGTGGAATTCCGTCAGGGGGCAACCGGTCGACACCTGCAAAAGAGCTGTCAGATCCCCCCGCGCCCGGACCTTGGTGGTGCGGACTGTGATGCGCAGAGTTGCGTCAGGGGCGGCCTGCGGAGCCTGCGTGCTCCCGCCGCCGGCGTAGGTGATTCTGCGGAGGGAGTGACGAACGAAGTTCCCCTTGCCGTGGATCTTCTCGACTAGGCCCTCTCCTTGGAGCATTGCCAGCGCGCTCCGCAACGTCGCAGTGCTGACCTGGTATTGGGTGGCTAGTTGGGCCTCCGAGGGGAGGCGGTCGCCGGGCTTGAGCCGAGCGGTCGTGATCCGGTCGCGGAGGTCATTGGCGATGCTGTGACGGCGAGAAGGCATGGGCCGGATCACCTCCTTCTCGTCATCCGAAGCGCTTCGAACCGGCTCCGCGGGTGCATGGTCAGCAGCTCGCCCGACTCGAATACGAGTTGCTTGGCGCCCTGAGGTAGTTGGAAGAGGTCGATCACCTGGCATGGCTGGCCGCCGACTTGGATGACGTCACCGCGCTGCACGCTGGCTACGGTGATCTCGACCGTGGAGGCCAGCGAGCCACTGGGCGCCCATCCCCTCACCGGAGTACCTCCACGGGCGCGGGCTGGTTGGCCATCGCGTGGCATGGGCAATCGCACGCCTCGTAGACCACGGGAACGTCAACCGGTGCTGTTGCGGGGGCGGACTCCGCGCACGTGTGGTGCGTACCGATCCGACATGCGCTTGACCGGTAGGGGGTGGACTCCGCATGCGCGATGCGGGGGCGCTTGCTGGATGACATCAGCAGGCACCCGCCAGGGTGCACCAGGGGCGACGTACGGCAATCGAGTGCTGCCGTGCACGCTGCTCACAGACAAGTAAGAGGGCACGTTCGGTGCGGATGAACACACTGCTCAGCTCCTATCGCTGATGGCCTGGTCCGTCGACATCGCTCGTCGTAGGGACCGTCTTGCGTACGACCGCCCAGAGGGTGCGGTCGTTCAAGCTGGTAGCGAGAAGTCCGAATCGGTCGGCCTCAGCCACTACCTCCAGGGCCTCCCGCCATGACTCGGCGGAGAGTGATTCCGGCACCTCCGCTTCGATCGACGTGTCTCGGTTGTGCTCCTCCACGCGTGTGGTGAGCCCGAGGGCCGATAACCGAGCTGCGATGGCCTCCGCGCTCGCTTCTGAAGCAGGCACAGGGCAGCCTCCGTCACCAGAGATCACTTTGAGTTAAGCTAGTTAACTAGATTAGAGCTAGTGGACTAGATTTTCCATATGCCTGAGCAGCCGCCTTATCTCCGCATCGCCGACGAACTCCGGCGGCGGGTCGCGGAGCGCGTGTGGACGCCCGGAGACCGGCTCCCTTCTCGCGCCCAGATCGCCCAGGAGTGTGGCGTGGGCGAGAACGTGGTGCGTCGGGCCCAGGAACTGCTGATCTCTCAGGGGGTGCTGGAGGGGCGTGCCGGTTCTGGCACCTACGTCGCCGAACCGCGGAAGCGTGTGCGCGTTGTCCGTTCGGCGGCGCGTGAGCAGCCTCAGAGTTCCCCGTTCCGGGCAGACATGAAGGCTGTGGGCAGGCAGGGGGACTGGGAGAGTCGGACCGATGCCAAGGTTCCGGCGCCGGCCGAGGTCGCCTCGCGCCTTGGGATTGCCGAGGGCGATCTATGTGTCCGTACCGCCTACGAGTTCCTCGCCGACGGTAAGCCGGTGCAGCTGTCGACGAGTTGGGAGCCGTACGCACTCACCGGCGGCACCCTCGTCGTCCTCCCCGAGGGAGGCCCGCACGCTGGGGCAGGCGTCGTGAACCGCATGGCCGAGATCGGCATCACCGTCAGCCACGCCGTGGAGCAGCCGGAACCGCGACAGGCGACCGCCGAGGAGGCATCACTCCTGGGTATCCAGAAGGCGGCACTGGTTACTCACATCCGCCGGACCTACTACGGCGACGAGGGTCAACCCGTGGAAACTGCTGACATCGTGGTTCCCGCAGCCCTCTGCGAGATCGTCTACGAGGTTCCGATCAGCCGCTAGCAGAGCTGTGAGGAGGATGCGCCACAAGGTCGAGCACCACTCAAATGGATGCCTGATGGCGCCCCTCGCATGAGCGACTACATGGCCGACAGGTAGAGTTAAAAGTGTCGCCTACATGGGTAACGGTTCAGGTAGCGACCGAGGCGTTCTAGACATGGGCGCCTCGATGGGCTCCAATAGCCGTTACCTCCGGACACCACACATGTGCACGGCCGAAGGGCACAAAGGGATGAGGGGTGAAAGGCTGATGCCCTCCACCCCTCACGGATCACACTGATGTCAGATAGCGGCTACTACCTGGCATCTTAGGTATCACGCAGCGGCTACTGCGCGGTACGGCGTCCGGTAGGCGCACTCGCCCTTCCGGCCGATGCACGGGGGAAAAGTACTCCCCATCGTGTGGTGACTTACCTCGCCGTGCTGATCTACGTAGAACTGGGTCTGGGGCACACGTTGCCCCGTCTTCCAGCTCCCGTTCGGCCCCTTGGGCCTGTGTCGTCCGAACATGGACCTCACCTTTCGTGAGTGGATTTACATGGATGTTGTGATTGATCTCAGTGCGCGGAGGGCCGCGGCACCGACAGAGGCCCAGACAACAGCGCTCTGTGGCTGTGGCAGTGGTTGGTTCGAGCTGCGCAGCCACGAGCAGCCCGGCGCCGTCTGTCTGAACGAGGACGGGACGGTAGCCGGATACTCGGGTTCGCCCTACTGCGTGGAATGCGGATCTCTGTGGCAGCCGCACTGATGGGCGGACGCGAGGATGGTCACTCAAGCGTGGCCCCATCCTGACCATCGAGGCCGTGAACTATGCCGTGCCGCCTTCTGGCTAGTTCATCCTGCACAGCCATGGGAAGTACCCACGAGCCGTCGCTCATGCGCCCCACTTGCCCCGCCCTCAGGGCACGCTGGTAGATCATGTTGATCGCTGATGCCGGAGTCCTCCACTGAGGATCAATCCAGTCTCGCCGCTCCCACTCCCTGCGGATTTCCCGCATCCGAAGAGGCCTGCCAGCGTCAGCAAGGACGGCGACAGCGCGTTCAGCTGGGCCCGTCACTCGCAGTGGGCGATGAGCGTCCGAAGCTGCGGCTTCAACTGCGGGCAGCTGCAGCCGTAGCTCTCCATGAACGCGGGCTGGCACCGGCGCCTCGGGCTCCGCTGCATCGAAGAGCTCCCCCTGGGCCGGGTCGACCGCCCCCTCCTTCAAGAGCTCTCGCAGCGAGTACACAGCTGCCCGTAGATGGTGAACTCGCCTGCGGGCTTCGATCAGCTCAGCTTCGGCGGACGCCAGTTGATTCTGGGCCACCTCCAAAGCCACTTGAAGCTGCTTAGAGTTCTCCACATCTCAATCATAACACACTTGAATCAAATTTGAACGCGTTCAAGTTCGGTTAAGCTCAAACGTTCGAAAGTTATGCAATACCTTTGAATAGCACACGCTTCGACGGCCTCACCTTGCAATCCAAGGCTTCCGAGATTTATCAAGATCGCGGCGGGAGAAGAGTGGCTCTGCGGGACACAGGCAGATCGCAACCGGCCAAGCTGAGCTGGGTGAGTGTCTAACTGTGTGACAACGCCGACACACGGAAACGGACAACCACGGACGTTAGCGAACCATCTGCGCAGGTGACGGGTACGCCAGGCCGGGTACGGACCCCTCTCCCAGTTGCTTCGGGACGAAGAGGTCGTGGGTTCAAATCCCGCCACCCCGACAGCTGAAACACCAGGTCAGGGCCAGTCCCCTCAATTGAGGGAGCTGGCCCTGACTCGTTCTATGGGCCTCTTGGGGAGTAAACGGGGAGTGGATCAAGGAAATTCACTCCCCAGTCGTTGCCCCTGACGCGCTCGCAGCAGGGCATCGAGCGCGCGCACGGGAGATCGCGGATGCATGGCCAACCGTGCGTCCAACGACTCCTCCCACTGCTCGGTGAGTTCGTCCATGAGCCGCTTCCTCATCCGCGCCGTGATATGGGAGTAACGGGCCTGCACCGAGCCGTCCTCATGCCCCATTCGCTCATCCATGAGCTTGGGCGGAATAGCGAGCTCTGACATGACGGTCTTGTGCGTGTGCCTGAGCCCGTGCGGGGTGAGGCCCTGCGCGATCGGCAGCCAGCACGCATCCGCTCGGCCCGAGGCGTTGCGGCCTCGCGCCGGGACTCCTGGCCACGGGTGGACCATCACCGGTACCGGGCGTGCCTCCTGTGGGGCCTTCTTCGGGTACCACCCCGTCGTGGCCGGGTGGAACAGCCAGGTCGCGAATCCGGTACGGCGCCAGTGCGCGGCCGTCTCTGCCGACTGGCCGACGCGGACGTAGCCGAGCTCGGCGATGGCCTTCTCCACCCTGAGCCGCGTCGGCTCCTTGACCATGTCCGGCCGGTTGAGCACGTTCGACACCGTTGCCGCCGAGACCTCCGCGCGACGGGAGACGGGAGACGTCGACCAGCTTCGTGCCAACGTGGCGAGCGGCGCCCGTTGGCGGGACCGTGGCCACGGAACACGTAGGTGAGCTCGTGGCGCGGGCCTTCATGCTGGCCCCCGCCGCCGGCCCCAGACCCCGCCTCCCGACCGGGCTCGACCTGCTGGCGGTCTCCGGGAAGTGCCTTGATGGCGCCCGCTTCGGTCGCTACGTCGCGGCCTTGCGACAGGCCCTGGTGACCGCGATCGATCCAGCACAGATCGGCGTACTGCACCTGCAGCCTCACCTTCGGCGCCACCCCCGCGTTGCTCCGAGCGCTGCCGACGCACCCGAGGATCGCGTTGGTCCATGGCACCGACCTGCTGTTCGCCGAATCCCACCGCGATCAACTCCAAGTCCTGCGCGAGACAGTGAGGGCCGCCGACGCCATCTTGGTCCCCACTGCCGCGATGGCCGATCGCCTTCTCCAACTCGCCCCACAGGCCGACCGTCGCAAGGTCGTCCACATCCCCTGGGCATCCCCGACCACCTGCTCACCGACCCGCCGGCCCGGCCGACCCGCACCTCACCCAGCCACCTGCGGCTGCTGTACGCGGGACGGCTGACTGCCGAGAAGGGGGTCGAGCAACTGGTCACCGGGCTCGCCCCAGTGCCGGGCGTCGAGCTGAGCATCGCTGCTCCCAGAGCCCAGTTCCATGCACTGGCCCCGCTGCTTCAACGGGCTGGGGTGCGGGCCCGGTAAATTGTGGAAAGCCTTCGCCGAGCACGACGTACCGGTCCTACCGTCCACGACGTTGGAAGCCATGGGGCTGGTCGCGCTGGAGGCCCAAGCCTGCGGCCTGCCGGTCCTGTACCAGCCCGTGCCCGGACTCACCGAGGTCCTCGCTGCGTCTGGCGTGGCCACCGACTTCGCCCACTCCGCAGCGCTCGCCCGTGACGTGCATCGCTTGCGGACAGCACCGGGCCTGCTGCCCGCACTGCGACAGGCGGGCCACGCGAACGCCGCCCGCTACCCGCTGGCGGCGACCGCTCAGGCCCTGACCGAACTCGGTCAGCGGCTGGCCTGACACGACACTGCCCATGCCCCTACGACTTGGTGTCCATCTCCGCGATCAGGGCCTCAATGCGGGTGCGGATCGCGTCGCGGATCGGGCGTACGGCCTCAACTCCCTGTCCGGCGGGGTCTTCGAGGGCCCAGTCGAGGTATGTCTTGCCGGGGAAGATCGGGCAGGCATCGCCGCAGCCCATGGTGATGACGTAGTCGGATGCCTGGACGGCTTCGGTGGTGAGGACCTTGGGCTGCTGGTCGGAGATGTCGATGCCGATCTCCCGCATCGCTTCGACAGCGGCCGGGTTGACCTGGTCGGCGGGCAGCGACCCGGCGGAGCGGACCTCGACGCGGTCGCCTGCGAGGTGGGAGAGGAATCCGGCGGCCATCTGGGAACGCCCGGCGTTGTGGACGCAGACGAACAGCACGGAGGCGAGCGGCGCGGGGTTCATGACTGGTCCTGGTCCTTCACGGGCTAGATCAAGGCTGACTGGTATCAGCAGCGAGTGATGTGACAGTATCAGCCCATGCTGACATCAGTCGACAGTGAACTGATGCGGGTGCTTGCCGACCCGCTCAGGCTCCAGATCGTGACCCTCCTCGCCCGCGAGACGCTGTGCACCACGCACCTGATCGCCGAGACCGGCGCCAAGCAGACGAACCTCTCCAACCACATGAAGGTGCTGCGCGAGGCGGGCGTGGTGGACACCGAGCCGTGCGGCCGGTTCATCTACTACCGACTGAAGCCCGAGGTGATCGACGCCCTGGCCGCCTCCTTCGGCGAGCTGGCCGCCACGGCGCGCGAGACCGTGGAGACCGGCCGGAAGCGGGCCTGCTGATGACCTCCACCGAACCCGCCACCACCGGCAGATTGGGCGGCGAGGAGATGGGCGTCGTCGCGAAGCTCTCCGCCCTCGACCGGTTCCTCGCTGTGTGGATCCTCGCCGCCATGGCCCTCGGGCTCGGGCTCGGCCGCCTCATCCCCGGCCTGAACGACGCGCTCGCCAAGGTCGAGATCGGCGGGATCTCCCTGCCGATCGCGGTCGGCCTGCTGGTGATGATGTATCCGGTGCTGGCCAAGGTCCGCTACGACAAGCTCGACGCCGTCACCGGCGACAAGAAGCTCATGGTGTCCTCGTTGGTCATCAACTGGATCGTCGGCCCGGCCGTGATGTTCGCCCTCGCCTGGATCTTCCTGGCGGACCTGCCCGAGTACCGCACCGGGTTGATCATCGTCGGGCTCGCCCGCTGCATCGCGATGGTCATCATCTGGAACGACCTCGCCTGCGGTGACCGCGAGGCCGCCGCCGTCCTAGTGGCCCTCAACTCCGTCTTCCAGGTACTGGCGTTCGGCCTGCTCGGCTGGTTCTACCTCGACCTGCTGCCCGGCTGGCTCGGCCTGGGCGACGGCGAGCACCTCGACATCTCCATGTGGAAAATCGCCCTGAACGTGGTCATCTTCCTCGGCGTCCCGCTGCTGGCCGGGTTCCTGACCCGCCGCATCGGCGAGCAGAAGCTCGGCCGTGAACGCTACGAGGCCAACTTCCTGCCGAAGATCGGCCCTTGGGCGCTGCACGGGCTGCTGTTCACGATCGTCATCCTCTTCGCCCTGCAGGGAAAGACGATCACCTCGCAGCCGCTCGACGTCGCACGGATCGCGCTGCCGCTGCTCGTCTACTTCGCGCTGATGTGGTTCGGGACCTTCGCGCTGGGCAAGGCGATCGGCCTCGCCTACGACCGCACCGCGACGCTCGCCTTCACCGCGGCCGGCAACAACTTCGAGCTGGCCATCGCGGTCGCCATCGCCACCTTCGGCGTCACGTCCGGGCAGGCCCTGTCCGGAGTCGTCGGCCCGCTCATCGAGGTCCCGGTCCTGGTCGCGCTGGTCTACGTATCCCTGGCCTGGCGGCGGAAGTTCAGCCCCGCCTGATCCGCGCCGACCGCACGAAACGGCCGGGCGCCCCAACGGGCACCCGGCCGTTCGCGTTCAACTCAGCAGGCCGCTGCGGTGAGCAGCTGCCCCATCGCGGCCAGCACACTCGGCTCGACGCGGTAGTACACCCAGGTACCGCGCCGCTCGGAAGACAGCAGCCCGGCGTCCTTGAGCTTCTTGAGGTGGTGGGAGACGGTCGGCTGCGAGACGCCGACGTCGGAGATGTCGCACACACACGCCTCGCCGCCCTCATGGGAGGCGACCAGCGAGAACAGCCGCAGCCGCACCGGATCCCCGAGGGCCTTGAACATCTTCGCGGTCCGCTCCGCCTCCTCGGCACTGAGGGGCCGCTCGGTCAGCGGCGGGCAGCACGGCGTCACCGCCTCGGCCGGCTGATTCAGGATCGGCAGCTCCACGACACTCGAATTCGACATGCATCGATATTGACATCTGTCGATACCGCATGGCAAGGTTCATCATATCGACAGACGTCGAAACAGTAGATCGATGGCCTCCTGACCGCCCTGGAGAACGTGATGAGCGAGAGCACACCCGCCGCCCTGCCGATCGTGGTCATCGGCGCCGGTCCCATCGGCCTGGCCGCCGCCGCCCACCTCGTCGAGCGCGGCATCGAACCGCTCGTCCTGGAAGCCGGACCGGCCGCCGGTGCGGCCGTGCGCGAGTGGGCGCACGTCCGCCTCTTCTCCACCTGGGCCGAGGTCGTCGACCCGGCCGCCGAAAAGCTCCTGGCCCCTACCGGCTGGACCCGCCCCGCCCCGGCGACGTACCCCTCCGGCGGCGACTGGGCCGAGCAGTACCTGCAGCCGCTCGCCGACGTCCTCGGCGAGAAGGTCCGCACCGGCGCGCGCGTCACCGGCGTCTCCCGCTCCGGCCGCGACCGCATCGTCGACGCCGAGCGCGAGAAGCAGCCCTTCGTCGTCCATATCGCCCACGCCGACGGCCGCGAGGAGCGGATCTTCGCCCGCGCCGTCATCGACGCCTCCGGCACCTGGGCCACCCCGTCCCCGGCGGGCGGCAGCGGCCTGCCCGCGCTCGGCGAGCGCGCCGCGTCCGACCGCATCATCTACCGCGTGCCAGATCTCAACGACCCTGCCGTACGGGCCCGTTACGCGGGCAAGCGCACCGCCGTCATCGGTTCCGGCGCCTCCGCGTTCACCGCCCTCGCCTACCTGGCCGACCTGGCCAAGTCCGAAGCCGGTGCGGGGGCCAAGGGCGTGTGGATCCTGCGGCGCGGCATCTCCGGCTCCACCTTCGGCGGCGGCGAGGCCGACCAGCTTCCCGCCCGCGGCGCTCTCGGCCTGGCCGCGAAGGCTGCCGTTGACGACGGCCACGCCGACGCCGTCACGGGCTTTCGCACCGACGCGATCGAGCGGGACGCGGATGGCCGTCTGGTCCTGGTCGCCGAGGACGGCCGCCGTCTCGATGCGGTCGACGAGGTCATCGTGCTCACCGGCTTCCGCCCCGACCCGTCCTTCCTCGACGAGCTCCGCCTGAACCTGGACGAGCGTCTGCAGGCGCCGGTCGAGCTGGCCCCGCTGATCGACCCCAACCAGCACTCCTGCGGCACCGTCTACCCGCACGGCCACCGCGAACTGTCCCACCCCGAACAGGACGTCTACCTGGTCGGCATGAAGTCCTACGGCCGCGCCCCCACCTTCCTCGCCATGACCGGCTACGAGCAGGCCCGCTCGGTCGTCGCCGCCCTCGCCGGAGACGAGGACGCGGCCGACCGCGTCGAACTCACCCTCCCCGAGACCGGTGTCTGCGGCGGCGCGGGCCTCTTCGACACCCCCGACACCGAGCAGGAAGCGGCGGGCGGCTGCTGCGCTCCAGCCCCCGCCCTGATCCAGCTCGGCGCTCCCGGTACCACTTCCGGCGGCTGCTGACTCGCACCACATCCGCGCCATCCATCACGACAGGAGGACTGCCATGTCCCGTGTGCAACTGGCTCTGCGCGTTCCCGACCTCGACGCCTCGATCGCCTTCTACAGCAAGCTGTTCAACACGGATCCGGCCAAGCTCCGTGACGGCTACGCCAACTTCGCCATCGCCGAACCCCCGCTCAAGCTCGTCCTCATCCAGGGCGAGGCCGGGCAGGACACCCGCATGGACCACCTCGGCGTAGAAGTCGCCTCCTCCGAAGACGTCCACGCCGCCACCACCCGCCTCGACGGCCAAGGACTCGACACCACGGTGGAGAACGACACCACGTGCTGCTTCGCCCTCCAGGACAAGGTCTGGGTCCACGGCCCCGGCCAGGAACCCTGGGAGGTGTACGTCGTCAAGGCCGACGCCGACACCCTCACCAAGCAGCCCCAGAGCACCTGTTGCACCAGCGCCAGCGAGTCCGCGGACGCCGGGACCAGCTGCTGCTGACACCTCCGACGACGCCTCCGCCGGCCGCTGGAGCTCTGCGTCGCGTGCCAGGGGATGACGCCGGGATGACGCCGGGATGACGCCGGGATGACGCCCAAGGCTCCGACTCCGCGACACAGCGCGGGAGTTAGGGGGTGCTCCGGCCCTGCCGGGACCTGGTGACACGCTCACATCGGATGTAGATTCGATTGCTCACACACTTTGCTTCATGCCGCTGTGCCAACGGGGGTTGGGCTCACGATGACGCACCGTACGAGCTCGCTGGGCCGCTATGAAGTACGGCTGCTGCTGTGGCTTCACGAGCAGTGCGGTCGGCAGATCGATGTGCCGGTGCCGACCGGCGAGTTCGGGCTGCAGCAGAACAAGCCCGCACTGGGTGTCGCCGCCCTCATCGAAGCGCTCCAGGAGCGAGGGCTCGTACGGATCCAGGAGGACGGGGAGCGGCCGCCGCCGGACGCGGAGCTCACCACCGCGGGGCTTGCGCAGGCGGATCAGCTGGTCGCGGAGCTGGGGAACCCGGATGCGATCAGGCGATACGCCGAGAACGCCCTGATCGCGTGGGCGTACGAGGAGAACCGCTCCGGGCGCCACCCGCGCCTCAAGGAGTTCTTCATCGCCGAACAAGCCTCGTTCCACGGTCGGGTGCTCAGTCAGGGCGTCGTCGAGGGCAGCGCACGCTATCTGCAGAGGGTCGGGCTGCTCACGCTCGGCGGGGAGGAGATCGAGGCCCGCGCCGGGCTCACCGAGCGCGGGCGGCACTGCGCGACCGAGGGCGGCAGCGACGTATCGGCGTATGTGGCGCGCGAACCGGCCCCGGGCAACATCACCTTCGGTCCGGTCACGGGCAACGTCAATGTCCTGTACGGAACCATCGAGACGTTCAACCAACAGACCGGCCTCAACCTGGACCCTGAGCAGATCGACCAACTCCTCCGGGCTGACCGGGACTTGCGTAGCGACGAGGACCCCGCGCGGCCGAGTCCGCAGACTCGTACCCTCGCGGCCCGCATCCGTGACCAGCTGGCAGCAGCCCCCAACTCCGCAGCCGCACAGGCCCTGTTACAGACCATCGGACCGACCCTGACAAGACTGCTCGGCGGCTGAGAGCCACGGAGCAGAGAGGACGAGCGTGAGCAGACTGTACGGGCGGGACGTCCTCCTCGACGACCTCGTGCCACGCCTGGTGGGGTGCCGCCGCGAAGAAGAGCACGAGGAAGTCGATCAGGTACACCGGGACGATCCGCCCGCGCTGCTCCTGACCGGGCCGCACGGCAGCGGCCGCACCGCGGTGCTCGACAAGCTGTACCGCTCGTACCGCACCCGTATTCCGGTGGCCGAGGTGGACTGCGCGCAGGCGCGCGAATCCGCCTCCGGCGAAGCCCTCGTCGCCAACACCTCGCCGGGCGCCGACTTCCTGATCGACGCCGCCCGCGGGCTCTGCGCCCCGGTCGCCGGTGAGCGGAAGCGGCTGCGGCTGCCGCGCCTGTGGACCGGACTCGTGGCCGTCTGCGCCTGGCGGTTCGGCGACGCGAAAGAGCAGGAGGCCGCCCAGGACCGGGTGCGGCGGCTGCTCACCGAGGGCGGTCTGGCCGCTGAGGGCTCCACCGCCGCGGACAGCTGGGTGCGGGACGTCAACGCCGCCCTGCCGAATGTCCTCGACCGGGAGGAGCTCAAGCCGGTCGTGGACGCCTCGGTGAAGCTGTTCACCGGGCGGTATCTGACGAAGAGGGGGCAGGCGGACGGCGTGCTGTCCTTCTACGCGGGACGGCCCGGGGTCCGCCGGGGGGAGTCACCCCTGTTCGCGCTCTCCCGCGCCTTCCACCAGGGCGACGACCTGCGGGGAGTGGCCGAGGCCAGCCTTGCCGCGGCGTTCCTGGAGGATCTGCGGGCCCGCTACGACACCCGCTGGATGCGCTTCAACCGGCCGCCACGCCCGCTGCTCCTGCTCGACAACGCGCAGTCCGCGCCGGGCACCCTCCTCCTGGACCAACTCCTCACCCACCGGGCGAAGGGCGCCCGCGACCCACTGGTCCTGGTGGCCGCCGCGCGCGGCAGCGCCCGCCATCGCTCGCGGCCCGATGCGACGGAACGCACCCTGGAGCAGGTCGCGGGCGGGGCGGCCGACTGGCGGCGACCGGAGACGGGGACCCCGTCGGCCGGGCTCATCACCGTCGAACTGCCGCCGCTCAAGCGTGACGACATCGTGGCCATGCTGAGTGACGCCGCCCCTTCGCTGCGGGGTGAACTGCCGCGTGTGGTTCGCCGGTTCACCCAGGGATCACCCCTGGGGTGCGGGCTCCTGACCGAGGCGGTGCAGGCCCATCCGCGCAGCGCGGCCACGCCGGGGCTCGATGTGGGCGCGCTGCGCCTTGACGGGCAGTCGGTGACCCGGCAGATCGCGGCGCGGCTCGTGCCCGACCCGGAGCTGCGCCGCAATCTGACCCTGTTCTCCGTTGCTCACGACAACGCCGCAGCGCGTGCCCTGGCCGTCGAGTACCTGTCCGCCGACCCGGATCGCATGGCCGTGGAGACCGCCCGGAGCCATCTGCGCGCCGAGTACGGTGCACAGGCGCCGCGGCCATTCGTCACCGACCCGTTCCTGCGGGCTGTCCTCGTGCTCGAACTGCGCCGCCAGCGGGCGCAAGCCACGCCGTCGGCCCCCACCTGGTACGGCCTCCATCAGCTGCTCCACGACTACCACGAGAACGCCGGACAGCCCATCGACGCCCTGCACCACGCGCTCGCGGGCGGCAATGCCGGGCACGTGGTGACGCGCCTCTACGAGCGGTTCGTGTCGTCGGACACCGCGGAGCACTGGCTGCACGGTCTGTGGCACGTGGCGTCGGCGCCGCATCCGCCGCCCCGTGCCAGCTGGGCGGCGGATTGCTGGGACAAGGCCAGCGGGAAGAGCGGCACGGAGCCGGCCGAGGACGACGTACGGCGCTCCATACGCCGTCTGCTGCACGCGGTGTGGCTGGCCGCCGATCCCCTGACCGCACCGGACGAGAAGCTGTGCGACCGGATCCGGTTCGACCTCGAGCTCCTGTCGGGCCGACATGCCACGGGTGCGGGCACGCTCTTCGACGCCGCCCAGGAGTGGCACGACGCCCTGCGCGAGCTACGCACCCCGTCCTCCGCCTTACCGGCACTCGGCCCTGAAGGGAGCCAAGGTGAGCTTCACTGACATTTTCATCCGCCCCTTCGTCAGGGGGCGCGATCTCAGGCGCGGTGAGAGGATCCTGGGCCGGTGGATCGCGGGGTTCGTGGCCCTCGTCCTGCTGGGGGTCACGGCAGGGTTGGTCGTGCCGATCCTCACCAGGAGCGACTGCCAGGACGGGCTCGTGGAGAAGCAGGACGAATGCGTCGGCCTCGTGGACGCGACGGCACAGGTGCCGGTCTTCAAACCGGGCGAGGACGGGCCCGGCAAGGAGTTCTCCCGGCTGGTCAAGCGCATCGCCAAGGAGAACAAGCGGGTGCAGGACGTCTGGGAGAGCCCCGAGGGCGACGCCGGCAAGAAGCCGTACGTGAAAGTCGCCCTGCTGCTCCCGTTCAACACCTCCGAGTCCGGGGCGATGACCGCCCCGCTCGTCGAGCACAGCCTGGCGGGCGCCTACGCCGCGCAGCGCAACGCCAACAGCTCCAGCAGCGGCGTCAATTTCCAGCTGCTGCTCGGTAACATCGGCACCGACCTGGACCTGTGGCAGCCCGCCGTGGACGCGGCGGCGAAGCTCAGCGGCGGCGGGAAGCAGACGGAGGACGACTCCCCGCTCGTGGGCGTGATGGGGCTGCCCAACAGCGAGCAGGACACGCAGGACGCGGTGAGCGCCCTGTCCGCAAAGAACATCCCGGCGGTCAGCGGTGTCCTCAGCTCCCCCACCATCGAGGCCAGGACCTTCTTCAAGACCGCTCCCAACAACCGCAACTCCGTGTCAGCCCTTGCCCGTTACCTCAAGGACGAGCCGCGCAACGGCAAGGGCTTCCTCGTCTGGGACTCGCGCGCCAAGGACGACTACGTCACCAACACCAAGGCGGAGCTCCTCAAGAGCTTCGGCACGAAGTACGAGCTGTCGCTCCGGGACAAGTCGTACGTCGGCAGCATGGGCCCCTACGAGGGAGCACCCGCCGCCATGGCGCCCGCCGCCTCGAGCCTGTGCAAGTCGGGCGCGGACACGGTGTTCGTGGCGGGCCGGGACTGGGACCTGCCCGAGCTGGTGAAGGCCATCGCCAAGGACGGCGACTGTCAGGCCCGCAAGGACAAGAACGAGAAGCCCATCCGGATTCTCCGTGTTTCCACCGGGATCACCTCGCGGCTCACCAGCGAGGACATGCGCAAGGCGATGGCGGAGGCCAACGTCGTCACGCTCAACGCGGCGCCCACGGACAACCCTTCGTGGAGCCTGGGCCAAGGCGCTCCCGGGCAGTTCCAGACGTTCGCCGGCACCACCGCGAAGGACGCGGACATCAAGGGGGCCGACCTGGACGACGGCTACGCGATCATGCACTACGACGCCTTCCAGGTCCTGAGCAAGGCCGTCACCCAGTTCACGGATGACGAGGACAACAAAGGCCAGCTGCCCTCCAAGTACGACGTCAACAGCAACATCAGCAACATGAAGGTGGGGACCGGCGGCGACTGCGGGGACTGCGTGCGGGGCGCCAGCGGCGAATTCGGGTACACCTCGGGGAACGGCAACTGGCCCGTCTGCAAGCTCGTTCCGGTCATCGAGTACCCGCGGTCGAAGGGCTACAGCCCACCGAAGGCGTTCCGGACGAGTCCGGGCAAGGGGGGCTCCTGCCCGGGATGAGGTCACCGCCGCCTGGGCCGCTGACGTACCGACACGGCGTCCTCGCTGTCAGCCGTGGAATGTTGGCGGCCGCGAAGATCCTGTTGGAACAGGCACTCACGCGCGCGGACTAGGGCGCCGTGGCCGCCCCGTCGTAGACGTTCTTCGGAGTGGCGACCGCTGTGATCGCACGGGCGAGCAGGGTGGACGGCTCCTGGCCCTGGCTCAGGATGTCGGTGTTCATCATGACGACCAGGGTGGCCTTCTTCGAGGGCAGGTAGACCGTCACGGTCTCGTAGCCCGGGATGGAGCCGTTGTGCCCGATCCATCCGTTGGTCTTGAGGATGCCGAGACCGTACGTGGTACCGGGGAAGCCGGTGGGCAGCGTCTTGAGCCGCTGCTTCTGCGTCTTGGCGGTGAGCAGCTGCCCGGTGGCGACGGACTTGGCCCAGTGCCGCAGATCGTGCAGGTTCGAGATCATCGCCCCCGCCGCCCAGCCCCAGCTGGGGTTCCAGTTCGTCGCGTCCGCGACCTCACCGCTCAGCGTCTGGTCGGTGTAGCCGCGCGGGTGCGGCTGGGGGAACTCGTTGCCCCGCGGGAACAGGGTGTGGCGCAGGTGCGCCGCGCGCAGCACGCGGTGGTGGATGAAGTCGGCGAGTGGGTGGCCGCTGACCTTTTCGATCACCATGCCCAGCAGGATGAGGTTGGAGTTGGAGTACTGGAACTTCTTGCCCGGGGCGGAGGTGTTGCGGTGCTTGAAGCCGTACGCGAGGGACTGGCGCGGGGTGAAGGTGCGCTGCGGGTCGCTCAGCAGGTCGTGGACGAAGCCGGCGTCCTCGGTGTAGGGGAACAGACCGCTGCGCATCTCCGCGAGCTGGCGCAGCGTGATGCGGTGGCCCTTGGGCACGCCCTTGACGTAGGTGGAGATCGGATCGTCCAGCTTGACCCGGCCTTCGTCCACGAGCTCGAGCAGCGCGGTGACGGTGAACGTCTTGGTCTCGCTGCCGATCCGGACGAAGGAGTCGGCGGCCATCGGCTCCCCGGTCCTGGTGTCGGCGACGCCCATGGAGCGGACATAGCAGCCCTTGCCCTGCATCCACAGACCGACGACGGCCCCGGGGATGTCCGCCTTCTTTCCGACGTCGTTCATGGTCTTGTCGAGGCGGGACGTGAGCCCTCGCCCCAGGCTGTTCGGGCAGTCGCCCTTGTCGGGGTGGGCGGCGACCGGCCGCTGATCGGCCGCGGCGGGATGGGCCGCCGTCGGCGCCCACAAGGACGCGACGAGCAGCGCTGCGCAGAGGGTACGGCGGGAGGTGGAACGTCTCATTCGGGGCGCCTCTTCCAGACAGGGGGGGCAGTCGATATGAACATCACCACCTCGGCCCGCGACGCAGGCCCGACCACCCGTCCCCGCGTCGAGAAGTCCACTCGTTCGGAGCCACCATGCCGCGGCCTGCCCGTCTCTGCCGGTGCAAGCCGGGCAGGGGCGGTGTAGAGAAGAGGTGTGTCGCAGCGCCTCACAGGACTCAGCGGGTCGGCGCGAGCGGGGCATGTGTTGGTGGCCATCCCGATCGCGTGGATAGTCGCTGTGTCCGTGATCGACGTACTCGCCCCGCCCGGCATTCATCTGGGTCCGCTGCTGGTCGCCGCCCCGGCGATCACCGCGTCGTTCGGCGGGCCCCGGACCGTGGGTCTTGTGGCCACACTCGCGGTGGTCGCGCAGGCGACCATAGGGGTGCTGCGTAACAAGGACACGTTGCTCTCGGCCAACCACCAGGCACAGATCATCGCCCTGGTGCTGGTCGGAGCGAGCCTCGTGATCTTCTGCGTACTGCGAGATCGCCGCGCCAGAGAACTGACGCAGGTGCGGTACGTGTCCGAGACCGCCCAGCGTGTCGTCCTGCCACCGCTGCCCAAGCATCTCGGACCGCTGCGCGTCGCCTCCCTCTACCTCGCCGCCGAGGCCGAGGCCCAGATCGGCGGGGATCTGTACGCGGCGGCGCGCACCGCATCCGGCACCCGGCTGATCGTCGGCGATGTGCGGGGCAAGGGGATGACCGCCGTCGGTGACGCGGCCCTGCTGATCGGCGCGTTCCGCGCCGCCGCCCACCGCCAGGCGAGCCTGGGCGAGCTGGTGGCCTATCTCGACGGAAGCGTGTGCTGGAACCTGACCGAGCCGGGAGAGACGGACCGCTCCGGCGAAACCTTCATCACCGCCGTCATCCTGGACATCCCCGACGGGGACGGCAGGGTCGAAATGGTCGCCTGCGGGCACCCGCCGCCGATCGTCCTGCGCAACGGTCGTCCCACGACGATGGACGCCCCGCAGCCCGCACCTCCGCTGGGCCTGGGTGAACTGGCGCGCCCGCGCTACCGCGTCGACAGCTTCCCGTTCGAGCCGGGAGACCTCCTGCTGCTGTACACGGACGGCGTCACCGAGGCCCGCGACTCCACCGGCGCCTTCTATCCGCTCGCCGAGCGCATCACCGGCTGGCCCGAGAACGACCCCGACGCCTTCCTGCGCCGCTTCCGGCGCGACCTGCTGCGACACGTCGGCGGACACCTGAACGACGACGCCGCCTTGATCGCCATCGAGCGCACCACGCTGTCGTAGGCGCTCGTCCAGGTCGGCGGATTCACATCACGCGAGTGCACATGCCCATGTACTGCCCGACATTTACCCAATACGCGATTTACGTGACCGCGAGTCACGGAGAGAGGGGTGAGGAGTGGAGGGGTGGAGGAGTTGATATCCTCGCCTGAATCGCGAGCCGAATATCGCGATGGAAACAAGGGGGAATTATGCGCAAAAAGCTCACGTGCGTCATGGGTGCCGCGGTATTGGCGAGTGCCGCTCTGGTCTCGACTCCCGCGGTCGCCGCTTCCACTGCTGTCACTTCTTCTGCATCCTCCGGCGGAAGCTACTCGGCCGCCTCATGCGATAAGCAGAAGGCGGTGGAGAGCGTCAAGATCCGCAAGACCAAGAGCGTCCACGGAACCGCTCTCGGCCTTGCCCCTAAGGGCAAGACCGTATGCAAGATCGCGAATGAGAAGTCGTCGAAGTGGTACGACAAGTGCGGGCAGGGCAGCAACCAGTGGAACTACATCAGCTACCGGGGTACCAAGGGCTGGGTTCCTACCACTTGCGTTGTGTACATCTAGCAGATTAGTAGATCTGGCAGCTCCAGAAATGTGAGCCACCAAAGCAGGCCCGGTTTCCAGAAATGGGAATCGGGCCTGACTCGTTTGTCCACCGTGCCGCGCCGGGCCGCACCGCGCCGCACCGTTTCGGTACCGGTCCCTCCCCTGTGGGGACCGGTACCGAACGGCGCGAGCGGCTTCGAGCCGCGCTGCGTCGGCGTGTCAGCGCGGATCGAGGAGAGACCGGATCCGCGATCGAGGCGGAAGCGGTCCGGATGTGATCGGCGGAAACCAGCCGCGGCCATGCGGCGCCATGAGTCACCGTCTGCGAGTACCGAGCCGGTGACCTGCCCTGACGCTGTGCGGTTGGTTCGCTACCGGTTCGTGATCCTGCCAGTTCCGGCCTCCGGCGAGGAGGTCGCATCGTTGTCCGGACAACTAATCCGCAGGTCAGCCATATAAAGTGAGTTTTCCGGTCCGGATATCCAAGCGCGGGGGAAGTAAGGGGTGGAGGCCTTGAGTTCCGACTCAGGGGCACGCACAGCCTTCGCGGAACGTCTCGCGCTGCTGTACAAGGAGGCCGGCAATCCTCCCCTCCAGCGCGTGGCCGAGGCGGTCGTACGGCTTCAGCGGGTCGACGAACGAGGGCGGCCCGTACGGGTTTCCGCCCAGCGGATCAGCGACTGGCGGCGGGCCAAGAACGTGCCTGCCCAGTTCGCCGCCCTCGCCGCGGTGCTGCACGTCCTGATCCCCGAGGCACGGCGCGAGCGGCCCACGCCGGTGTCCGCGGGTCTGTACGACATGGCCAAGTGGCAGCTCCTGTGGGAGCGCGCGGTGGCCGATCCCATCGGTGGTCGCGCCGCCGCGACATCCGCGGATGAAGAGGTACGCCTTCAGGGCGAGGCCCCTTCCGTTCCCGGAGTGTGCCCTTACCGAGGCCTTGCCTCGTATCGCCAGCGGGATGCCCAGTGGTTCTTCGGCCGGGAGCGGAGCGCGGACGCCCTCGTCGCCCAGCTCCGCATGGCGGAGAAAACCGGGGGCCTTGTCATGCTCGTGGGGGCCTCGGGCGCGGGAAAGTCCTCCCTTCTGAACGCCGGGTTGGTGCCCGTATTGGAGAACGGCGCGCTATTGGAGAACGGCGCGCCGAGCGATGAGAGCGGACCGGCAGGTCTCGTACTTCAGCTCGTGCCCGGTGCCGATCCGCTCGCGGAACTCACCCGCCAGATACCCGAACTCACGCACCCCATCTCCGCCGCGGCAGAATTGAGCAATTCCCGATTCGCGGATGCGGTACGGGAATCCATCACGGCATGGGCTAAACGCCAGCGAAGCCAGCCACCGCCCGACACTGCTCCTGATAGTCCGGTCCGCCCCGTCGTCATCGTCGATCAATTCGAGGAGACATTCACCCTCTGCTCCGACGAAGCCGCCCGGCGCACTTTCATTCAGCTCCTCCACGCCGCATGTTCGCCCGCCGACCGCACGGAAACCACCGACCCCACCGAGCCCAGCAGCCAAGCCCCCGCCCTCGTAGTCCTCGGCATCCGCGCCGACTTCTACGAGCAGTGCCTCGCCCATCCCGAACTGGCCGACGCGCTGCAACACCGTCACATGGTGCTCGGTCCGCTGACCACCACGGAACTGCGTGACGCGATGACAGGGCCGGCGAAAGCCGTGGGCCTGGAACTCGAGCCGGGCCTCGCGGAGTTGATCGTCCGGGAAGTCGGCACTGACGGCCCCCGCGGGGCGCACGACGCGGGGGTGCTGCCGCTCCTGTCCCATGCCCTGCTCGCCACCTGGCAGCGGCGGAAGGCGGGAAGGCTGACGCTGGCCGGCTACCGCACCGCGGGGGGAATCCAGGGCGCGGTCGCGGCGACCGCCGAGCGTGCCTGGTCCGGCCTCGACCCGGCCGCGCGCACGGCCGCGAGGCTGCTCCTCCTGCGGCTCGTCCGGCTCGGCGAGGACACCCAGGCCACCCGTAGGCGCGGGTCGCGGCGCCAGCTCGCGGAGGAGTCGACGGACCCTTGCAAGACGGAAGAAGCACTCGAGGCGCTGGTCCGTGCCCGGTTGGTGACGCTCGACTCGGAGACCGTGGAGATCACGCACGAGGCGCTGCTCCACGCCTGGCCACGCCTGCGCGACTGGATCGACGAGGACAGGAACGACAACCTGCTGCGCCAGCGCCTGGAGGAGGACGGCAGGGCCTGGGAGGACTCCGATCGCGACACGGCACTGCTCTACCGGGGCTCCCGGCTAGAGCAGGCCCGCGCCTGGGCGAAGTCCGCCGGAGACACCTTCCTCACGCGCGGCGCCGTGGAATTCGTCGCCGCTTCGGCCAGGCTGCGCAAGCGCACCGTCTGGATCAGCCGCGGCGCGGTGGCGACCCTGGTCGTCCTGGCGATGCTGGCCGTCGTCTCGGCGGTGGTCGCGTGGCAGCAGCGGGACGACGCGGTGTTCGAGCAGGTGGTCGCCGAAGCCGACCGCGCCCAGCACACGGACCCCTCACTGTCCGCTCAACTCGACCTGGTCGCCCACGGCTTGCGGCCGGACGACGAGAGCATGAAGAACCGGCTGCTCTCGATCGTGAACGCGCCGCTCGCCACCCCGCTCCTCGGCCACAAGGGCGCCGTCTACCTCACCTCGTTCAGCCCGAACGGACGGCTCCTCGCCACCGCCAGCTACGACCGGACCGTACGGCTGTGGGACGTGTCGGACCCGTCGCATCCCGAACCCGTGGCGAAGCCCCTCACCGGCCACAAGAGCTGGGTGAGCAGCGCGGTCTTCAGTCCGGACGGCACCACCCTCGCCACCGCCTCGGACGACGGCACGATCAGACTGTGGGACGTACGGGATCCCCGTCACCCGCGCCCGCTGGGTCCGCCCGTGACCGGCCACGGCGGCCCGATCTATCTGGTCGCCTTCAGCCCGGACGGGCGCACGCTGGCCTCCGCCCATGACGATCACACCGTACGGCTGTGGAACGTCACCGACCCCCGCCGGGCGAAACCGCTCGGCACACCGCTCACCGGCCACACCGCCGCCGTGCGCTCCGTGGCGTTCAGCCCCGGCGGGCGGACCCTGGCGGCCGGCGGTGACAACGGCACCGTCCGGCTGTGGAGCATGGCCGATCCGCGCCACCCGAAGCCGATCGGCAAGGTGCTGAAGGGCCACACGGGCACGGTGCACTCCGTGGCCTTCAGCGCCGACGGCCGTACGCTCGCCAGCGGCAGTTCGGACAACACCATCCGCCTCTGGAACGTGACCGACCCACGCCGTGGAAAACCCCTCGGCGTGCCGCTCACCGGCCACACAGGCCCCGTGTGGTCCGTGTCCTTCAACCCCGCGGGCACAATGCTCGCGGCCGCCAGCGCGGACAGCACAGCGAGCCTGTGGAACGTCCGTGATCCGGCGCATCCGTCGCAGGTCGGCGAGTCCCTCGCGGGCAGCAGCGGGGAGATGTACGCGCTCGGCTTCAGCCCCGACGGCCGGACCCTCGCCACGGGCAGCGGTGACAACAAGGTCCGCCTGTGGTCGATCCCTACGTCGGACATGATCGGCCGCGTCGGAGCGTTCCGCCCGGACGGGAAGGTGCTCGCCACGGCCGCGCGCGACGAGCAGCTCCGGCTGTGGAACGTGGAGCGTCCCGACCGGCCCGTGTCACTGAGCAAACCGTTCAAGCCCTGGGTCGGTGACGGGGACGGGGACGTGCGTGCGCCGGTGTTCTCCCCCGACGGCCGCACACTCGCGGTCCTCACGGGGAGCCGCGCGGTGCAGCTGTGGAACGTCACCGACCCGACCCGGCCCGTCCCCTACGGGCCGCCCGTCGCGCTGCGTACACGATTCGCGGCCGCGCTGGCCTTCAGCCCGGACGGCCGCACGCTGGCAACCGCCCACACCGACCGCACCGTTCAGCTGTGGGACGTCAGCGCCCCGTCCCGGCTCCGTCCGCTCGGCGCGCCACTCAGCGGCCACAAGGGCTACATCAACTCCCTCGTCTTCAGTGCGGACGGTCGAACTCTCGCCAGTGGCAGCGCGGACGGCACCATCCGGCTCTGGAACGTGCAGGACCGGCAGCACGCCACCCGGCTCGGTACGCCTCTCACCGGGCACCTGGGGCCCATCAACAAGCTCACCTACAGCCCGGACGGCCGCACATTGGCCAGCGGCAGCGACGACGGCACGGTCCGGCTCTGGGACATCACCGATCCCCTCAAGGCGACCCAGCTGGGCTCCTCCCTCACGGGCCACACCGACGCGGTGGTGTCACTGACGTTCAGCCGGGACGGCCGCACCCTGGCGAGCGGCGGCAACGACAACATGGTCCGGCTCTGGGACGTCGCCCACCCCGCCGAGGCCTCTCCCATCGGTCAGTCGATGAGCCCCAACGCCAAGAGCGGGAGTTTCCTGTCGTTCAGTCCACAAAGCAACATGCTCGGGGTGTCGAGCGGAACGGATACCGTCCGGTTGTGGGACCTGGATACCGACGAGGCCATTCGCCGTATTTGCTCGACCACGCAGGGCGTTCTGACACGGGATAAGTGGCACGAATATCTCCCCCGCCTCTCCTACGCGCCTCCGTGCGACGAGTAACGGAGCGGTGTGGAGTGGTTCGGTACGTCCGCGGGGCGGTGCGGAATCGACGCCTCCCAAAGTGATCCCGCTCACAACTCGCGAATTCGACCGGACAGTTGGCTGACCTGACACGGGCAGCCTTGTTACTGTTTGCCCCAGCCCGATCGCTGGTGCATCCCCCGTCGCCAGCGATCGGGCCTTTTTCATGATCCCGCCGCCCGGTGGCTGCCGTACGCCATCCGTACGCATCAGCACTCCATCCGTACGCATCAGCACGGCATCCGGTCGCCGTCCGCACGGCATCCGGTCGCGCGATGCCTTTCGATTCCCCGGTGGCCCTTCAGCTATCTCAGGTCCATCTCGGTGGCATGGCCATGCTTGTTAGCGAACGAGGGCTTGATTGCCGCTCGAGTATGCCTTGAAATACTCTTCACACCCCGCTAGGAAAGGTGGTGAGCCGTGAGCCGGCGCATCATCATCGTCACGGCCGTCCACGCACCGTCGGCGCGCTTCCTGGCCGATGCGTACGAGTCCCTTCGCGAGCAGGAGCTACCCGCGGGCTGGGAGTGGCACTGGCTGATCCAGGAGGACGGGACGACCGGCCAGGTCGCGCCCCACGTCCCCGACGACGACCGCATCACGTTCCGGCAGGGGCGCCCGGGTGGTCCCGGAGTCGCCCGGACCATCGCCCTGGCGTACGCGGACGGTGAATACGTCAAGGTCCTCGACGCCGACGACCAGCTCGCGCCCGGCGCGCTTGCCCGCGACCTCGCGGCCCTCGAAGCTGACCGCACCATCAGCTGGGCGACGTCACGCGTGCTCGATCTGTTCCCCGACGGGTCCACCGCAGGCTTTCCCGGCGACCCCGGGCACGGGCCGATCGAGCGTAAGGAAGTGCTCGACCACTGGGCGTCCCACGACTATCTCGCTCAGGTCCATCCGGCGACGCTCTTCGTCCGCCGCGACCTGCTGGTGGCCCTCGGCGGCTGGATGGCGCTGCCCGCATCCGAGGACACCGGCCTCCTGCTCGCCCTGAACTCGGTGTCCCGCGGCTGGTTCTCCGCCGAGGTCGGCTTGTTCTACCGCAAGTGGGAAGGCCAGGTGACCGGCCAGGCGGCGCACGTCGACACGGCCGAGCGCCAGGCCCGGATGGCCGTCGTCGAGGCCAGGGCGCGAGCACTTGATCACTTCGAGTGGCGCTGCCCCGGCAGCACTGATTGACCGCGACGTCACGCCAGCCGCTCCGCGTCGACGCGCGAGAAGACAAGCTCGGTCTCACCCACCACAGGCCCCCGCCAGCGCACCGGCGCCTGCGGGTGCCGCGTCGCTCGCGGATAGCCGGCGGGTGCGTAGTCATTGATCAGGCGGTACGCGTGGAAACCGCCCGCCCGCATGGTCTCCATCAACTCCTCGGCCGACTCCCCGAGTTGAGCCATCCGCTCCGGAGTGACCTCCACGGCGATCTCGGCGTCCGGGCGGAGTCGGTCGAGCACGGGAGCAAGGCCGCGGACCACCCCGCCTTCCGCGCCCTCGACGTCGATCTTGATCACCCGCGCTCCGGCGATCTCGTCCGGCTTCAGGAGCTCCGCCAACGGGAGCGCCGCCATCTCGAAGGTGGACTCCGCGGGCCCGTCGTAGGGGACGATGCTGTTCGCGCCCATGTTGTGCGAGCTGGCCAGGACGAACGTCAGCATCTTCCGGCTGTCCGATACGGCGGCGTTGACCGCGCGGATATTGCCGCTGCCGTTGAGCTCGGCATTCCGCAACACCCTGCGGTGGAACACCGGGGACGCCTCGATGGCCACCACCCGGCCGCCGCTGCCGACGAGCCGGGAACCGAGCACGGCGAACACGCCCACGTTGGCCCCCACGTCGACATACGTGTCGCCGGGCTTCAGCGTGCGCCGGAGCCACCCCGTCATATGCGGCTCCCACACCCCGAAGAGGTACAGGTACCGCTGGATGAGGTCCTGCGTATCGACGGCGAAACGGTTGCCGAGGCTGTCCGTGACAACGCGTCGCCGAGGATTCTCCCGCAGGTGCGGGTTCAGCCAGCGCGCGGCAAGCGCCGCCTTGCCGAGGGTGCCGGGTGCCTCGCGCACGTACTGGCGGCCGAGGGTGACCAACGCCTCTGAAAAGGGGGTACTCATCCGCTGTATGCCTCTCCGCCGGGGTTCAGCGAAACCGTAGCGAAGGCAGGCATCGGCCGAGGCGGCGGGCAGCTACCGGTTTCCGTCGAACGGGAGATCCAGCATCCGGATCGCATTCCCACGGAGCAGCTTGTACTGCACGTCATGGGGGAGGTGGCCGACGTGGTCCTCGGCCACTGCCTTCGTGTGCGGCCAGGTGGAGTCGACGTGCGGATAGTCGGTTTCGAAGGTGGCGTTGTCGACGCCCACGGTGTCGATGGAGGCGACCCCGTGCTTGTCCCGGAAGAAGCAGCAGAAGATCTGCCGGTAGTAGTACGAGGACGGCGGCTCCGGGATCAGATCCTTGACGCCGCCCCAGGCCCGGTGCTCCTCCCATACGTCGTCGGCGCGCTCCAGGGCGTACGGGATCCACCCCATCTGGCCCTCGCTGTAGGCGAGTTTGAGGCGGGGGAACTTCACCAGGACCCCGGAGAAGAGGAAGTCCATCATCGAGGCCATCGCGTTGTTGAAGCTCAGGGAGGCCTGGACGGCCGGGGGTGCGTCCGGCGACGCCGCGGGCATCTGCGACGACGAACCGATATGCATGTTCACGACCGTGCCGGTCTCCTCGCAGGCCGCGAAGAACGGGTCCCAGTAGCCGGAGTGGATCGACGGAAGCCCGAGGTGCGTAGGGATCTCGCTGAAGGTCACGGCGCGCACGCCGCGAGCGGCGTTGCGCTTGATCTCGGCGACGGCGAGGTCCACGTCCCACAACGGGATGAGGCAGAGCGGGATCAGCCTGCCGCGGCTGTCGCCGCACCACTCCTCCACCATCCAGTCGTTGTACGCCCGTACGCAGGCGAGCCCGACCTCCTTGTCCTTGGCCTCGGAGAACGTCTGCCCGCAGAAGCGCGGGAACGTCGGGAAGCAGAGGGAGGCCTCGACATGGTTGATGTCCATGTCGTCGAGGCGGGCCTTCGGGTCCCAGCAGCCGCGGCGCATCTGCTCACGGGTGATGCCGTCGAGCGTCATCTCGTCCCGCGAGAAGCCGACGGCGGCGATGATGCGCTTGTACGGGAAGATCTCTCCCTCGTACTCCCACCAGTCGGTGACCTGGCCTTCCGGGTCCGTCGTGAACTTGTACTTGCCGCCGATGTACTCGAGCTCGCCGATCCCCGCGGTGAAGGGCTTCGGGCCCCGGTCGCGGTACTTGCTCGGGAGCCACTTCTCGAAGAGGTGCGCGGGTTCGATCACGTGGTCGTCCACGCTGATGACGCGGGGGAGTTCCTTGACTTCCTTGGCCCCGACCTCGTTGTTGTCCACTGCTGTGCCCCCTGCTACCTGCCGGTTTCCCTTAACTGCATCTGACGGTCCATCAGATTGAGGTTATGGGCTCACCCCGGCAACGGCAACAGGCCGCCTGAAACTCGGCTTCCTGCGGGGCGACTTGTGGGGTGCCTTGCGGGGCGACTTGCGGGGCCTAGTGCGCTTGTCTGGTGTGTTGCACCGCGGCATGTCACCCTGCCCCGGCGCGCACCGCCGTTCTGGCAGACGAGGAGAGGCCGATGAGCGAAGGCGACCGGGCAACGCGGGGAAAGCGGGAAGAGCGAGAGCGGGAAGAGCACGAGCCGGAGGCAGCCGCCCCCCGGCGAGGTCACGCAGCGCGAACTGAGAGCGCGGCGGCTCGGGCGGCCGCCATGAGCCAGCACGTCGAGCGCGGCGCCGGGGAGCGGCCGGACGGCTCCGCGGCTCATGAGAACGCCGTCTGGAAAGCCGCTCACGCCGCGCGTGTGGCGGCGCAGGCGCTCGCCGTGCTCTCCGAGAGCACACCCGATCCGGCCGCGGACTCCCGCTGCGCCAGGAATGCCGCCGCGTCCGCCGCGCAGGCCGCCCAGATGGCACAACTCGTCGACGGCGACGCCGACTTGTCCCGCGACGCCTGCCAGGCCGCGCTCAAAGCCTCCCTGGCGGCATCAGCGGCATCGGGAGCAGGGCGCCTCGGCGCGGACGGTGAGCTGAACTCCCTGGCGGACGCGGCGGAGAAGGCCGCTGTCGTAGCGGCGGAGCACGCCGGATGGATCAAGGCCGGTGTGGACGTCCCTGCCGTGTCGACGGGCGTACGGAGTCCCGAGGTCATGTCGATGCTGCATTTCTGAGCTGCATGAGCCGCACTTCTGAGCCACACTTCTGAGCCGCAACAGCGCATATGACATAGGTCTACGCCATACGTCTGTGCGACGCCCCCACAAGGAGGGCACCAGGCATACGCAGAGCGGATAGTCGCGCGCTCCGTATCCGGTCCCTTTCCGGGCCCTATCGCCCTGACCGGGGCTTCTTTCCGTGCGGATCACGGCCATCCTGGGGCTTTCCGTGCGGATCACGGCCATCCTGGGGATGAGGCAAGGGCCAGGGGGAGGCCGCCATGACCGAACAACCGCATGATCCGTGTATCCACGAGAAGCAGCTGTCCGACGGCGAGGAGGTGGACCTGCGGCCGGTGAAGGGGGAGCGGGTCGATGCCTCGCGCGGGGCGGAGTGGGGGGCCGAGCGAAGGGTCGAAGCGGCCGCGCTCGCCCGGATGCTGCTCGTCTCCGCCCATCCGGCGGGCATCCACCGGGCCCTGTGGCTCGCGGGTGCGCACATCGTAGGAACCCTCGATCTGGCGGCGGCGCATCTGACCCGGCCGCTGTATCTGGAGGACTGCTACTTCGAGGCCGAGCGGCCGGTACTGCTCAATGACGCGCGCGCGATCCGCGTCCAGCTGCCGGGGTGCCATGTCCGCGGCTTCGAAGGCCGTGCGATGCACACCCAGGGCGATCTCTGCCTGAGCGACGGTTTCACCGCGGAAGGTGAAGTCCAGTTGCAGGGCGCGCACATCCACGGCTCGCTGGACTGCGAGAGCGGCACGTTCACCAACCCGGGCGGCGGGGCGTTGAGCGCCAGCAGGCTCGTCGTCGACGGCAGCGTGTGGTTCGTGGTCGCACGAGTGACCGGCAGCGCGCAGCTCATCGGCGCGCAGATCGGCGGCCAGCTGAACTGCGCGGGATCCACCTTCGACAACAGCGATTCGCCGCAGGAGGACGCCGTCGCACTCGAGGTCTACGGGGTCGACGTCAAGGGCTCTATGTTCCTCCGCGAAGGATTCACCGCCGTCGGAGAGATCCGGATGAGCCGCTCGCGGATCGGCGGCGATCTGGACTGCTCTCAGGGGGAGTTCCGCCAGGTCGGCGCGCGTTCACGGGCGCTCAATATGTACGGAATGACCGTCAGCGGCACGATGTTGTGCGGGAAGGGCTTCAAGGCCACCGGCGAAGTCCGCATGTGCGGTGCCCGGATCGGCGGCGAACTGGACCTCAGCGACAGCAGGTTCGTCCACGGGGCCGCCGGAGACAGCGCGATCCGCGCCGAACGCCTCACCGTCGAGAGCACGATGAAGTGCTCCGAAGGCTTCACCGCGACCGGCGGGGTCGACATCACGGGCGCGCGCATCGGCGGTGACCTGGACTGCCGTACGGGTACGTTCACCGGTGCGTCACAGCGCCAGAAGGCACTCGACGCCAAGCGCATCACCGTCCAGGGCACCATGAAGTGCTCCGACGGCTTCACCGCGACCGGCGAGGTCGATCTCGCGGGCGGGCACATCGGCGGGGACCTCGTATGCGGCAAAGGCACGTTCGCCGCCAAGGGGGACGGCCGCAAGGCCATCGATGCCAAACGCCTCACCGTCCAGGGCACGGTGCAGTGCTCCAAGGGGTTCAGCGCCACCGGCGAGATCGATCTCACCGGCGCGCGCATCGGTGAACTGGAGTTCACCGACGGTGTGTTCACCGCCGACCGCCCCGGCGGCTGCGCGATCACCCTGATGACCGCGGAGGTCATCAGGGGGGTCCGGTTCCTGCCGAAGAGCCTGTCCGGGTTCGTCGATCTGCGGTCCGCGAAAGTCGGGCGCTGGTACGACTCGTCCCAGACCTGGAGCGAAGAGAACAAGGTCCGGCTCAGCGGGTTCACCTACACCAGCATCGACTCCAAGGAGAAGCTGGAGGCGCGGGAACGGCTCCAGTGGATCGGCCGCGACACCGACGGATTCGTGCCGCAGCCCTACCGGCAACTGGCCGATGTCTACCAACGCGAGGGCAGCGAACGAGACGCCCGCAAGATTCAGATCGCCGCGCAATGGCGACGGCGCGATCATCCCAGGACCAAGGCCGAACGCGCGCTGCACCCCTTGCGCGTCTCGTGGAGCGCCCTGCTGCGGATCGCCATCGGCTTCGGCTACCAGCCGTGGCGGATCCTGGCGCCGATCGGGCTCTTCTACTTCTTCGGCTGGGGCTGGTTCCACCGGGCCCACCAGCACGGCGACATCGTCCCGGCCAAGGCCCTCGACGCGGAGGTGAAGTTCAGCGCGGCGCGCTACACCGCCGATCTCATGATCCCGGGGGCGAATCTGGGGGAGCGCGCGCGGTGGCTCGCCGTGGACGGGGCGGCCATCTGGGCGGCCTGTTTCACGCTGGCCGGATGGGCGCTCGCCGCCATGCTGATCGCGGGGCTCACCGGTGTTTTCAAGCGGCCCTGAATCTGTCCCCGACGCCCCGTTCCGCTGGCCGTTCCGTGGTGTCACCATGCGGAGGCCAGGGTGTCCTGGGTGGGGGCGGGTGGAGGCGCAGATGGCAGAGGTGTTCCTACGGCGACTGTCCCGGTGGCAGGCGGAGCAGCAGCGGGAAGCGGTCGCCGACGTCTATGTCGAGGCCTACCAGGGGGTGTCCGGCGCCGAGTACCGCGACCGGCAGGGGTTCCTGCGCCGCTTCGAGAGTGAGGTGCAGCGGCCCGACTTCGACATGGTCGTCGCCGACGCGGCGGGCATGGTGGGCTGTCTCTACGGCTACCGCGCCGCGCGCACGGGCGACTGGTGGGAGGGGTTCCGCGGCATCCTGCCGCCGGAGGTCGAGGAACGTACGGCGTCGGGCCGGGTCTTCATCCTGACCGAGCTGATGGTGGTGCCCGCTTTCCGGCTCCAGGGCGTATCGGACCGGCTGCGCACGCTGCTGCTCGTCCGGCACGCCACCGATCTCGTCGTCGCGGTCATCAAGCCGGACGACGATCTGGGGCGCGAGGTCCTGCGGTCGTGGGGCTGGACGAAGCTCGGCGAGTTCGATCCGGGCGGGCGCGAATCCGCGGCGGCCCGCCGGGGGCAGACGGAATCGGCGGCTCCGGAGGGTCTCGTGTGGGAAGGGTGGATGCGGCCGAGCCCTTGAGCGCCATGGGCTTCCGGAAAGTTATCCACAGGCTGGGGACCTCCTCGGCGGATTGTCGGCACGGGCGTGCACTATGGGTCCATGAGCGACTTGGGTGCGGGTACGGATGCGGGAACGGGCGCGGGGAAGGCGACGACGGGCGCGGGCGCCGTGGGCGAGGACGCCCGGATGCCGGACTGGGAGAAGCGGTTCCGTGCGCCGAGGGTGTCGCTGCCCGACTGGGCGGAGGACGCTCCCGACCGGTCCTTGTTCGTGTCGAACGCGACAGGGACGTACGAGCTGTACGCATGGGACCGCGCGACCGGCGAGCAGCGCCAGGTGACGGACCGGGCGAACGGCACGACGGACGGCGTGCTCTCACCGGACGGCGAGTGGATCTGGTGGTTCAACGACACGGACGGTGACGAGTTCGGCGTCTGGATGCGCCGCCCCTTCCTGGGCGGCGACGGCGCCGACGAGCCCGCCGTGGCGGGCCTCGAACCGTCCTATCCGGCGGGCCTCGCCCTCGCGCGGGACGGGCGGATGTCCGTCGTCGGCCGCTCGACGGACGAGGAAGGTTCGACGATCCATGTCGTACGTTCGCCGGGCGCGGACCCCGTGGAGATCTACCGCCACCGCGAGTCCGCGGGCGTCGGCGATCTCTCCCACGACGGCTCCCTGATCGCCGTCGAGCACACGGAGCACGGCGACGCCATGCACTCCGCCCTCCGGGTGGTCAGGCCGGACGGCTCCACGGTCGCCGAGCTCGACGACACCGAGGGCGGCACGGTCGAGCTCGGGCTTGAAGTCCTCGGCTTCGCGCCGGTCGAAGGGGACACGCGGCTGCTCGTCGGGCATCAGCGGCGCGGCCGCTGGGAGCCGATGGTGTGGGACGTCGCGTCGGGCGAGGAGACGGACCTGGCCGTCGAGCTGCCGGGCGACGTGAGCGCCGAGTGGTATCCGGACGGCTCGGCCCTGCTCATCGAGCACAGCTTCGAGGCACGCAGCGAGCTGTTCCGGTACGCGTTCGCCGCCGGCGAGCTGATCGAGGTCGAGACGCCCGCGGGCTCGGTGTCGGGAGCGACGGCGCGCCCCGACGGCAGCGTGGAGTACCTGTGGTCGTCGGCGGCCGAGCCGCCGGTGGTGCGGTCGACGACGGGCGGGGTCGTGCTCGACCCGCCGGGGATGAAGGCCCCGGCCTCCGTGCCGGTTCAGGACGTGTGGGTGGAGGGCCCCGGCGGCCGGGTCCACGCCCTCGTACAGAAGCCGGCCGACGCGAGCGGCCCCCTCCCCACGGTCTTCGAGGTCCACGGCGGCCCGACGTGGCACGACAGCGACGCCTTCGCCGCCGGCCCGGCCGCCTGGGTGGACCACGGGTACGCGGTGGTGCGGGTGAACTACCGCGGTTCGACGGGGTACGGCCGTGAGTGGACGGACGCGCTCAAGCACCGCGTCGGTCTGATCGAGCTCGAGGACATCGCCGCGGTGCGGGAGTGGGCGGTGACGTCGGGCCTCGCCGACCCGGACCGCATCGTCCTGGCGGGCGGCTCCTGGGGCGGCTATCTCACGCTCCTCGGCATCGGCACCCAGCCCGACGCGTGGGCACTCGGCCTGGCCGCGGTGCCGGTCGCGGACTACGTGACGGCGTACCACGACGAGATGGAGGCCCTGAAGGCCATGGACCGCACGCTCCTCGGCGGCACGCCGGAGGAGGTCCCCGAGCGCTTCGAGGCCTCGTCCCCGCTGACGTACGTGGACGCGGTGAAGGCGCCGGTCTACATCTCGGCAGGCGTGAACGACCCGCGCTGTCCGATCCAGCAGGTCGACAACTACGTGGAGCGGCTGAAGGCCAGGGACGCGGTGCACGAGGTGTACCGGTACGACGCGGGGCACGGCTCGCTCGTCGTGGGCGAGCGGATCAAGCAGGTGCGGTTGGAACTGGACTTCGCCGCGCGGCACCTCCGCTAGCGGGGGGCTTTGTCGCCAACCCCCGGGCGGGGCTCCGTGAAGGAGCCCCGTACCGTGGGGGTGTGTACCGGTTCCTGCTGACGCCCCGCTGGTGGGGGATCAACGTCTTCGTACTGCTCGCCATCCCCTTCTGCGTCTTCATGGGGTCATGGCAGCTGGGGCGGTTCGAGGACCGCGTCCAGGCGCATGACGCCGCGCAGGAGCAGGCGGACCGGCAGGCCGCGGCAGCCGAGTCGTCCCAGCCGGCGGCGAAGGCCCGGCCGCTGGACGATCTCCTTCCCGTGGACCAGGAGACATCCGGCGAGCAGGTGTCGGCCACCGGCCACTACGGCAAGCAACTCCTCGTGCCGGACCGGAAGTTGGACGACAAGTCCGGGTACTACGTCCTGACACTGCTGCGCACCGGCAACGGCAAGGACCTGCCCGTCGTACGGGGCTGGCTCCCCGGCCACGCGAATGCGGCGAAGGCCCCCGCGGCGCCCTCCGGCGAGATCACCGTGACGGGCGCGCTCCAGTCCTCCGAGAGCCCCGGGTCGAACGGGGTCAGCGCGGCGGGCGGGCTCCCGGACGGGCAGCTGGGCGCGATCAGCGCGGCCTCGCTCGTGAACATGGTCCGGGGCGATGTGTACGACGCGTGGGTCACCCTGGAGAAGGGCGACTCCGGGATGAAGGCCGTACCGGCGACCGCGCCGGACAACTCCGGGCTCGACCTCAAGGCCTTCCAGAACCTCGGTTACACCGGGGAGTGGTTCGTCTTCGCCGGGTTCGTGGTCTTCATGTGGTTCCGTCTTTTCCGCCGGGAGCGGGAGGTCGCGCGGGACGCCGCGCTGGGGCTTCTGCCGGAGGATTCCGTGGCCGCCGCGTCAACGCCCGCGTCCACCTCCGCCGGACAGGCTGAATAGCAACCGCTTCAGCCCGCCCGACGCGTCACCTGCGTCTCATGCATCTCATGCATCTCGTACGTCTCGTACGTCTCGTGCGTACCGTGCGTACCGCTAGGACGCCGACAACATGCCCGTCCGGTAGACCGTCCCCGCGCACGCGTTGGCGATGCTCGTCCCCGCGCCAGGCGCACCCGAGGACGCCGTCAGTGACACCGTCACGCCGCCCTCCACCACGCCGCCGTCCTCCCGCACCATCTGAGGCTCCGTGCCGTCGGGCGACCCGCCGTTCGTGCCGCCGCCGTCCTCCGACGGGGTCGGGTCGGGCGAAGGGTCGCCGCCGCCTTCCGTCGGACACGCCTCCGAAGGCACCCAGGCGAACTTCACCTCGTACGCGGCCCCCGGCGCGAGGACCAGCGAGCCCACCGCCTGAGACGGGTCGGGCAGGCCCGTCGCCGCGTCCCCCGCCACATGCTCGGCGACGGCGATCTTGGCGGGGTCGGCCGCTCCCGTGGCGGCGGCGCTGACATCGCCCGCCGTACTGACCGTGCAGCGGCTCCCGGAGACGTTGGCGATCCGGAAGGTGCCGTACACCTTGCCGTCGGCCTCCGCCACGCCCGCGCTGCCGGAGGGGCTGCCGAGCTGCTCCGCCGTGCAGGCGGGCGAGTCGGCGGACGCCGTGCCCGCCGGGTCGGGGCCGCCGGTCGCGCCGCCGCTGGCCTCACCCTTCCCCTTGTCGCCCTTCTTGCCCTTCTTGTCCTTCTTGTCCTTCGACTTGGAGGGCCCCGAGCCGCTGCTCTCGCCCTTCTCGCCGCCGTCAGGACCCTTGCCCTGACTCGAACCGCCCTGCGTCTGCTCGCTGTTGCCCGCGATCGACGGCCGGTCGTCCGAGCCGCTGCCGGAGTTCGTGACGTGCACGAGAGCGGGGATGGCGGTGCCGATGAAGAGCGCGGCCGCGGCCACGCCGACCACGGCCTGCCGCTTGCGCGCCCGGCGCGCGGGCACCGCATGGCGCAGCCGCTCCAGGGCCTGGTCTCCCGGCTCGATCTCCTGGACGGCCGTACGCATCATCCTGCGCAGCGCCAGCTCGTCGGTGCCGAGGCCGTCATCGGACCCGGTGGGCTCCTGCTTGCCCTGGCCGTGGTTCACAGTTCCGTCCCCAGCGTGCTGCTCAGACTCAACGTTCTCGGCGTACTCGGCGCTCGCGGCGCCCTCAACGCTCTCGGCGTGCTCAGCGCTCTCGGCGTGCTCATCGCGCTCACGCTCGTTCTCGCTCTCGTGCCCGCTCATGCCGGTGCCTCCATGGCGACCCGCAGAGCCGCGATCCCGCGCGATCCGTACGCCTTCACCGACCCGAGCGATATGCCGAGGGTCTCGGCCACCTGCGCCTCGGTCATGTCCGAGAAATATCTCAGGACCAAGACCTCGCGCTGGCGGCGCTGAAGGCCGCGCATCGCCTTGATCAGTTCGTCCCGCTCAAGGAGGTCGTACGCACCCTCCTCCGCACTCGCCATGTCGGGCATCGGCTTCGAGAGCAGCTTCAGGCCGAGGATCCGGCGCCGCAGCGCGGACCGCGAGAGGTTCACGACGGTCTGCCGCAGATAGGCGAGCGTCTTCTCCGGGTCCCGCACGCGCTTGCGCGCCGAGTGCACCCGGATGAACGCCTCCTGCACCACGTCCTCGCAGGACGCCGTGTCGTCGAGGAGCAGCGCCGCGAGGCCGAGCAGCGACCGGTAGTGGGCGCGGTAGGTCTCGGTCAGATGATCAACTGTGGTACCCGCGCTCATCGCCTCGTCAGCGCCCTCGCGCTGCGCCGGGATGCGGGCCGATCGCGTAGTGGGCATGGGCGCGATCACCGGCATACCGGAGGGCGCACGGGGACGGCGAGGCGGGCGAAGGGCCGCGCCCCTCGCCTGAACCGCTGTGAAATCGAGTACCTCTGCCACGCCTGTTGGACACGCTTCCCCCCTGGAGGGTTGTACGCATCAAGCGGCGCGTTTGCGGCGGGCATCGTCGCGATTGGCGACGATGCATCAAAAGCCCCCATACGTACCAGCTCTTCCACTATGCCCAATTTCGCAGCGGTCAGCCCCCGCCCCCTTGAAGGGCTACCGCAAAGACGCGCCCCGCCCTGCTGCCGGTTGCAGTGGACGGGGTGGGAATCTTCGAACGCGGAGATGGTCCAGTTCAAGCGGTCCTGGCCACCAAGTTGGACACAGAACTTACACAGACCTCACAACGATTTCCGCTTCGGGGCGCATTTAGCGGCGTACGCCGGGAAGCCAGGCATCTCTCGGGAGGGCTCGGGAGGGCTAGGGCCTAACGCCCGGTAATGAGCTCCCCCGCCACCAGCTCCGCGATCTGCGCCGTGTTCAGCGCGGCCCCCTTGCGCAGGTTGTCCCCGCACACGAAGAGCTCCAGAGCCGTCGGATCGTCCAGCGAGCGGCGCACCCGGCCCACCCAGGTGGGGTCGGTCCCGACCACGTCGGCGGGGGTGGGGAACTCACCGGCGGCCGGGTTGTCGAAGAGCACGACTCCGGGCGCGGTGGCCAGGATCTCGCGCGCGCGATCGACGGTGACCTCGTCCTCGAAGCGGGCGTGGACGGTCAGGGAGTGCGTGGTCACGACCGGCACGCGTACGCACGTGGCGGCGACCTTCAGACCGGGAAGGCCGAGGATCTTGCGGGACTCGTCCCGCACCTTCATCTCCTCGGACGACCACCCGTCGTCCCGCAGCGTCCCCGCCCACGGCACCACATTGAGCGCTACGGGCTCGGGGAAGGGCCCGGTGTCATCGCCGACAGCACGTCGTACGTCACCGGGGCTCGTGCCGAGCTCCGAGCCCGCCACCAGCGACATCTGCCGCCGCAAGGTGTCCACGCCGTCCCGCCCGGCCCCGCTCACGGCCTGGTACGAGGAGACGATCAGCTCACGCAACCCGAACTCGGCATGAAGCGCGCCGATGGCCACGATCATCGAGAGGGTCGTGCAGTTGGGATTCGCGACGATGCCGCGCGGGCGTACGCGCGCGGCATGGGGATTGACCTCGGGGACGACCAGAGGCACGTCCGGGTCCATCCGGAAGGCGGCGGAGTTGTCGACCACGACAACACCCTTGGAGGCGGCGATGGGAGCCCACTGCGCACTGACCTCATCAGGCACGTCGAACATGGCCACATCAACACCGTCGAAGACGTCCTCACTCAACGCGAGGACCTCGACCTCCTCACCACGCACGGCCAGCTTCTTGCCGGCCGAGCGCGATGAGGCGACGAGTCGGATCTCGCCCCAGATGTCGGCGTGCTGCGACAGGATCTGGAGCATGACCGCGCCGACGGCCCCGGTCGCTCCGACGACCGCGAGCGTCGGCTTTCCGGTCATCGCCCGGTGCCTCCATAGACCACGGCCTCGTCCGTGTCGGAGTCGAGGCCGAAGGCGGTGTGCACGGCGCGGACGGACTCGTTCGCGTCGTCGGCGCGAGTCACGACCGAGATGCGGATCTCGGAAGTCGAGATCAGCTCAATGTTGACGCCCGCGTCGCTGAGCGCCTCGAAGAAGGCGGCGGTGACGCCGGGGTTGGTCTTCATACCCGCGCCGACCAGCGAGATCTTGGCGATCTGGTCGTCGTAACGGAGCGAGTCGAAGCCGGTCGCCGCGCGGGTCTTCTCCAGCGCGTCGATCGCCTTGCGGCCCTCGGCCTTGGGCAGCGTGAACGAGATGTCCGTGAGCCCGGTCGAGGCGGCCGACACGTTCTGCACGATCATGTCGATGTTGACGCCGGAATCGGCGATCGCGCGGAAGATCGAGGCGGCCTCGCCCGGCTTGTCCGGCACACCGACGACCGTGATCTTGGCCTCCGAGGTGTCGTGCGCGACACCGGAGATGATGGCCTGCTCCACCTTGCGGTCCCCTTGCGGTTCGTTGCTGACCCACGTGCCCTGAAGCCCACTGAAGGACGACCTGACGTGGATCGGGATGTTGTAACGACGGGCGTACTCCACACACCGGTGGAGCAGCACCTTGGACCCGGAGCTCGCGAGCTCCAGCATGTCCTCGAACGAGATCCAGTCGATCTTCTGGGCCTTCTTCACGACACGCGGATCGGCCGTGAAGACCCCGTCCACATCCGTGTAGATCTCACAGACCTCGGCGTCGAGCGCGGCCGCGAGGGCGACAGCGGTCGTGTCGGAACCACCACGCCCCAGCGTGGTGATGTTCTTGCCCTCCTGGCTGACGCCCTGGAACCCGGCGACGATGGCGATGTTGCCCTCGTCGACCGACGTCCTGATCCGCCCGGGGGTGACATCGATGATCCGCGCTTTGTTGTGGACGGAGTCGGTGATGACGCCGGCCTGGCTGCCCGTGAACGACTGGGCCGCGTGGCCCAGGTTTTTGATCGCCATGGCGAGCAATGCCATGGAGATCCGCTCTCCGGCGGTCAGCAGCATGTCGAATTCACGCCCGGCAGGAATCGGGGATACCTGCCCTGCAAGATCGATCAACTCATCCGTCGTGTCACCCATGGCGGACACCACGACAACGACCTGATGGCCGTTCTTCTTGGCGTCGACAACCCTCTTGGCGACCCGCTTGATGCCCTCGGCATCGGCTACGGAGGAGCCTCCGTACTTCTGCACGACAAGGCTCACGTGCGCTCCTCGCTCAGTCCGTCTCTTACCGCACTGCTGCGGTCGGCTCAGTCTAACGAGCGGTCGAAATTCGCCTCGCAGATATCACATCGTGAGATGTCCCGCCCACTACGTGATCATCCACCGGCATACGCTCCCGCTGCTCGGGGCGTACGTTCCGACCGCTCGGCTTGGCACATGCCCGCTGGGGAGTGAGGCACTCCGGAAAGTGGGGCGGGTCACAGGTTCTGACCCCTGATGCCCCCTGGCGCCTTGAGCAGCGCGGGTGTCAGTCGGCGTAGCCCTTGAGTTTCTCGGTATTCAGGGTGATGGCCGGGACGCTCAGGCGGGGGCCGGTCTTCAGGGGGAGCTTTGAGTCGCGTACGGCGAAGAACCACCGGTGGCCCCTCGGCGTACAACGCTTCGGCACGCCACGCACGGTGACGTACATCGGGATCCCGGCGTTGGCGGGGAACGGACCCTGGGCGAGACCCGGAGCTACTGCACCGACCGCAGGCCCAGCGGCCCGGCGATCTCCTCCGCCATCACCTTGCCCGCCGCCTCGGCGAGCGCGTCCTCCGCCAGGTCCTCGTCCGTGTCCAGGCCGTTCAGGTCCTCGAGGGGCTGGTTCAGGCGTACGTGCGCCACCAGGGACTGGAGGGCGCGGAGGGCCGCCGAAGCCGTCGAGCCCCAGTTGGAGAAGTACGAGAACTGCCACCACCACAGGGCCTCCACCGTGCGGCCCGCCCGGAAGTGCGCCAGGCCGTGGGAGAGGTCGGCGACCACGTCTGCCAGGTCGTCCGAGATGCGGCAGGCCACCGGGGCCTTGCGGGGCTCGTACGGGTCGAAGACTTCGGAGTAGACGTCGATCGGCTCCAGCATCGCCGCCAGGCGCTCCCGGAGGTCGTCCACGTCCCGTTCCGGGCCCAGGTCCGGCTCGTACCGGTCCTCGGGGACGATGTCCTCGTGCGCGCCGAGTCGGCCGCCCGCGAGGAGGAGTTGGGAGACCTCGAGGAGGAGGAAGGGGACTGCCGAGTCCGGCTCGTCGCCCTTCGCCACCTCCGTCACCGCGACGATGAAGCTCTCGATCTGGTCCGAGATCTGCACCGCGAAGGAGTCCGGGTCCTGAGCGGAGGCATGCAGGAGGACCGCCGGTACGGGGGCGGCGTCGGAGGCCGCGTCGGAGGCGGCGATCGGCTCGGGGGTCGCTTCCGTCTGCGGCTCCGCCGACTTCTCTTGCTGCTGCTTCTTCTTAGACATCTAGGAGTCGTCTCCCCTCGAAGGCGCGGCCCAGTGTGACCTCGTCCGCGTATTCCAGATCTCCCCCGACTGGGAGGCCGCTGGCCAGGCGGGTGACCTTCAGGCCCATCGGCTTGATCATGCGTGCGAGGTACGTCGCCGTCGCCTCGCCTTCCAGGTTCGGGTCCGTGGCCAGGATCAGTTCCGTGACCGTGCCGTCCGCCAGGCGCGCGAGGAGCTCCCTTATGCGCAGGTCGTCCGGGCCCACCCCTTCGATCGGGCTGATCGCGCCGCCGAGGACGTGGTACTTCCCCCGGAACTCGCGGGTCCGCTCGATCGCGACGACGTCCTTCGGCTCCTCCACCACGCAGATGACGCTGAGGTCGCGGCGCGGGTCGCGGCAGATGTTGCAGAGCTCCTCCTGCGCGACGTTGCCGCAGGTCGCGCAGAAGCGGACCTTGTCCTTCACCTCTAGGAGGGCGTGCGCGAGGCGGCGTACGTCCGTCGGCTCCGTCTGCAGGATGTGGAAAGCGATCCGCTGCGCGCTCTTGGGACCGACGCCGGGCAGCCTGCCCAACTCGTCGATGAGGTCCTGGACCACGCCTTCGTACACGGGACGCCTTTCCTGCGTTTGCTCTTGTTGTTGCTCTTGTTGTTGCTCTTGTTGCTGCTCTTGTTGCTGCTCTGGTCTTGTTGAGTATTCGGCTCTTCTACGTACGGTAGTTGGCCTGCGGCCCTCTTAGAAGGGAAGACCCGGCATCCCGCCGCCGCCCAGGCCCTGCGCGAGCGGGCCCAGCTTCTCCTGCTGGAGCGCCTGTGCGTTCTCGTTCGCCGCCTGGACCGCCGCGACGATCAGGTCGGAGAGGGTCTCGGTGTCCTCCGGGTCGACCGCCTTGGGGTCGATCGCGAGGCCGCGCAGCTCGCCGGAGCCGGTGACCGTCGCCTTGACGAGGCCGCCGCCCGCCTGGCCCTCCACCTCCGTGCGCGCGAGTTCCTCCTGCGCCACAGCGAGGTCCTGCTGCATCTTCTGGGCCTGCTGGAGCAGCTGCTGCATGTTGGGCTGGCCACCACCGGGGATCACGATCAGCTCCTGTTCTGGGACGGTCCGGGGCGGGTTTTCCGCCTGGAATGAGCCTACGTGGTCGGGGGTGCCCTCGCCCCAGCACTCTTTCGAGTGAGATCAGCCGTACTCCTATACCTGATCAAGCCGCTCTTCCGGGCGGAAATACCGAGAAAACGGGCTCACGGCCACCCATTGGGCGGTAGGACTGAGGGCTGCGCATCAGCAGAGGCAGACGGTCAGCAGAGGGAGGGAGTGGCGGGTGAGCCAGCCGGACAAGCAGCCCGAGGGAGTGGCGGGCGAGGGGCAGGGCGCTCCCGGTGGCACGGACGGCTCTCAGCGGCTCGGGGACCTGACGGATCTGACGGGGCGCGCCTTCCCGCTCGGTGACTGGGGTGAGCCGGGGGAACGGCTCGACGAGCTGTACCGGTGGGTGGAGCGGGGGGCGCTCAATACCGCGGGGTGGTATCTGTCCGACCGCTCGTGGAAGCGGCGCGGGGCGCGGTTCTCGCGGGCGGGGGCCGCTGTGGGGGCCGTCGGGGCCGGGGTGCTTCCGCTGCTCGATCTCACGGGGGCCGTGGGGGGTGTCGCCAGCTGGGGGTTCGTGTCGCTGCTCGCGGGCGTCGCGTGTGTCGGGTGCGATCGGTTCTTCGGTCTTACATCCGGGTGGATGCGGGATGTCGCCACCGCGCAGGCCGTGCAGCGGCGGCTACAGGTGCTCCAGTTCGACTGGGCCTCGGAGAGTGTGCGAGAGGTGCTCGGGCCCACCGACGGGACGGCCAGTGAGGCTGCCGAGCGGTGTCTCGGGGTGCTGCGGCGGTTCTCCGAAGACGTGACGGAACTTGTGCGGGCCGAGACCGCGGACTGGATGGTGGAGTTTCGGTCCGGGCCTGCCTCGCTGGCCATGCAGTCGCTGGTCCCGGCCTCCCGGGGGGAGACCGGGACCGCCCCCGCGCGGGCCGCGTTGCCGCCGGGGGCTCGGCCCAACATGCCTCGGCAGCGGCCGCCGGAACCTCGGTGAGCGCCCACTTGGCCGCCTGGACCGCCTGGACCGCCTGGACCGCCTAGCTGTAGATGATCATTGAGCCCTGCGCCAAGCTCCTCGTCGTAGCCGCGTGCAGCCCCAGCCACACGTGCCGTTCCCTTGCGAACGGGCTGTCGTCCGGGGGTGCCGGGGCCGCCGGTTCCTCCAGGGATGTCGGGGACTGGGGCGGGGTGGGCGGGCACGGAGGGTTCGCCGCGTCTATGCCGATGGACGGGGCCACGAACTCCAGCTCCCTCAGGAGCGCCTGGGCCGAGCCCAACGGGCCGCCGCCCGAGAGGAGTTCGTCGTTCGAGAGGGGGGACGGGAAGTCCACCGGGACGTACGCCCCCGCGTGGTCGTAGTGCCAGACCAGGTGCGACTGCTGGGCCGTCGTGTCGAACATCTCCAGCAACTGCTCGTAGTCCCCGCCCAGTTCGTCCACCGGAGTGACCTCCAGGCCGCAGACCTGGAGCAGATACGCCCGGCGCAGGAAATGCAGCGCGTCGTAGTCGAAGCCCGCGACCGGGGCCACGTCCCCGGACAGGCCCGGCATGTACGCGAAGACGGGAACAGAGGGCAGTCCGGCCTCGTTCAGCGCCTTGTCGTACACCGCGATCTCCTCCGCGAACGGATTGTCGGGACTGTGGCACAGCACATCGACGAGCGGGACCAGCCACAGATCACAGGCCAACGGTGCTCCTCAGGTCGGACGGCATATCGGACGTCGGATGTTCTTTCGCGCTCAGGCAGCGTAGCCGCGGCACAGGCCCGCTAGCTCCCCTTGTGCAGATCCCAGATCCACACCCCGTCTACCCACTTTCCGGGGCGGTCAAGGAGTTCATCCACCGTCTCCCGCAGTTCGCCGTCGTGCGGTTGCGGGGTGAGCACCAGGACGCCCGCGCTCCAGTACGCCAGGTCGTCGCGGGCCGCCCTGCGCCACGCGTCCGTGATCTGCGGGGCCCGGCCCGATGAGCGGACGTCCCGCAGGAGGTTCGACGTGTTGCGGGGGGATGCGCCGTAGATGCCCACGCGGTCCGGGCCCCACGGGCCGTTGAAGTAGCCGCCGGGGAGAACGAAACCCAGGTCCGCGGTGGTCTGCCAGTGCAGTGCCTCCGCGCTGCCGGGGTCCGGAAGCGGTACCGGTACGAGGGACTCGCCATCGCTCACGTACCTCTTCCACGTGCCGTCGGCGAAGAACGCGGGCACCTCCGCCCGCTCCACCGCCCGCAGCGGCGCCGGCACGATCGGAAGGAGCGCGAGGGCCACCGCCGCCACGCCCGCGTACCGCGTGGCCGTCGTCCGGCGCGGAGTAGTGAGCAGGCGCGGTGAAGTGAGCAGGCGGGCGAGCGCCAGCGCGACCAACATGCCGAGCGCCGGGGCGCACACCATCGCCACCCTCGACTCGATGACCGACTCGAAGAGGGGGAGGTGGGCGAGGGGCGCCCATGGGCCGGGGAGCACGATGTCCGTCAGGGGGATGCGGAACTTCGGGCCCAGGGACAGGACCGCCGCCGCGACCGCCGTGAACGCCAGCGCCTTCACCGCCGCCCGCTCCCAGAACCGTACGACGATCGCGAAGGCGAGTGCGACCAGGGGCCAGCCGTAGAAGGCGTTCTGCTCGGTGGGGTTCTGGGAGAGGGCTTCGGCCGTCTTCTCGTTGCCCGCGAGGGAGCGTTCCGCAAAGGAGAGGAGGGCCAGTGGGCTGTTGCCCGCGTTGTCGCCGTGCAGCACGCTCGTGTAGCTCTGCGGGCCGAAGAACTGCCAGTAGAGGGGGAAGGCGACCAGCGGGACGGTGACCGCCAGGGCCACCCCGATGCCGCGCGCCAAGGGCCGGAACGCTGCCCTCGCCACATCCCGGCGCACCACCCCGTACGCCACCGCGAACAGCACCATGCCGAGCGCCGCGAGCAGCAGCGGTTCCTCGCCGAGGAAGATCTGGTAGGTGGTGAAGAGGCCTAGGACCACTCCGTCCCGTACGACCCTCGTGCCCCTCTTGTCCTCGCACAGTCGCAGTGCCCTGTCGATGATCAGCGGGATCATGAACAGGACCATGAAGTTCGGGTGCGCGTGGGCGTGGCTGACCATGGGTGGCGCGAAGGCCGCGAGTGCCGCGCCGACGGCCGCCGCGCCCCGGTGGCGTACGAGACGTCTGACGATCAGCCAGTACCAGGCGAAGGCGGTCGCGGCCAGGCCCAGGGTCATCGCCGCGTTCAGAGCGGCTGCCGGGCCGAAGAGCCAGGTCACGGGGGCGAAGGGGACGGAGAGGCCGAGCATGACCGTGTTGGCCATGAGGTTCACGCCGTCGGGGTGGTTCTGGAGGGTCGTGAAGAAGGGATTCTGGAGGTGGCGGACGTTGTCCGCCGTCACCGCGAAGAACCACTCCCATTGGTTCTGGTCCTGGAGGGAGTCGGGGAGATAGCGGTCGCCGGGTGCGATCCAGCGGCCCGAGTAGAGCGTGACCGCCATCGCCAGGAAGAGCAGCGCGACAAGGAGATCCGCCGGGCGGACGGCACGGGCCCTGAGCGCGGTCAGTTCGGCGAGGACCTTCACATAGTCGACCGGGCGGACCTTCGAGCCCTCCTGGTGCGCCCAGCGCACCGGCACCTCGGCGACCGGCCAGCCGGAGCGGCGGAAGTAGCGCAGTATCTCGACGTCGATCCCCCAGCCGCGCAGCCGGGACGCGGCGAAGGCCTCGCGGGCGCGGTCACCGTCGAAGAGCTTGAATCCGCACTGGGTGTCGCGGATCCCGATGCCCGGGACGGCGACCGTACGTATGAGGAAGTTGCCCGTACGTCCCATCAGCTCGCGCAGGCGGTGCTGGCGGGCCTCGATCGTCGCGCCCGCTCCCGCGCGGGAGCCGATCGCTGCCGCGTGGCCGTCCGTGAGCGCCTTGTCGAGGTGCTCGAGCTCCTCGATGGGCGCCGCGAGATCGGCGTCGGTGATCAGGACGCGGGCGCCGCGCGAGGCGAGGACGCCGAGGCGCAGGGCGTGGCCCTTGCCGCGGTTGCGGTCCGAACGGACGAGGTGGACGCGGGGGTCGTCGGACTCGGCCTGGACGGCGATCTCGGCGGTGCGGTCCGTGGAGCCGTCGTCCACGACGATGAGCTCCCACTGGGCGCGGGCGCTCGCGTCGTCCTTGTCGCCGCGGTCGCCGAGGTCGCCGCGGTCGCCGCGGTCGCCGCCGGGACCGTCCAGGTAGGCCCGGATCGCGGCGAGTGTGGGCCCCAGACGCCGCTCCTCGTTGTACGCGGGGACGACGACGGTCAGATCCACCCTCATGCAGCGGCCAGCCGCTCTATGAGGGCGAGGGAGTGCGCGTTGTACTCGATGACGATCGCGTGCGCGGCCTTGGGATCGCGGTGCGCGAGGGCGTCGACGAGCTCGGTGTGCCGGGCCCACAGGGTGCCGCGCAGATCGCCGTCGCCGTGTTCGACGGCGCGGCGGAGGTACGTGACGGCGCAGACCCAGGACTGGACGCGCAGGCGGTGCAGGAAATCCGAGAGGTAGGGATTGCCGAAGAGGGCGCTGAGTTCGCGCCAGAAGCGGAGGTCGTAGCCGATGAGGACGTTCAGGTCGCCCGCGCAGGCGGCGCGCGATGCTTCCTCGCCACGGCGGCGTACGGAGAGGAGGGCTTCCTTCTCGGCCTTCTTCGGGGTGCCGCCGTTCGTGGTGCCGTTCTGGGAGCCCTTCGGGCCTCCGAGCAACGCTTCGAACGGGGTTCCGTCCGCCGCGAGCTCGCGGAAGATGCCGTCCGCGATGAGGCTGCGGGCCTCCAACATGCCGCGGTAGTCCGCGAGGGAGTGCTCGTGGACGCGGTAGCCGCGGTGCTGGTCGGCGTCGAGGAGGCCCTGCGCGGCGAGATTCACCAGCGCCTCGCGGACCGGGGTCGCGGAGACGCCGTACTGGTCGGCGATCTCCTTGACCGTGAATTCCTGGCCAGGCTCCAGACGGCCGCCGAGGATCTCGTCGCGCAGCGCGTCGGCGATCTGCTGGCGCAGAGTGCTGCGGATGACGGCGGGGCCGTCGGTGCCGGGCATCTGGGTTCCCCCGCGGAGTCTGGCGTGCCGGGTCTGGCGTGGGCGCCTTGTGGTCGTCGTCTTGCTTACGAGCACGTCAGACTACGCGGTCGGGGTTCCCGGGGGCCCGGGGCGTTCCGCGGGCGGTTCGGCGCCCCTCGGGGGCGGGGGCGTTTCCGCGGGCGGTGCGCGCGGTCGGGGTTCCCGGGGGGCCAGGGGCGTTCCGCGGGCGGTTCGGCGCCGTCTGCGCCTGTGCCGCCGCTTCGCGGCGGATCTTTCCCGCCCACCCACCCGATTGCCCCGAAGGGGCATGGGGGGTGGGATGCGCCACAGGGTCACGGGCGGGTGGGTGGGATGCCCTGAAGGGCCGTGGGGCGGGCGGGATGCGCCGCAGGGTCACGCGTGGGTGGGTGGGAATGATCCGCCGCGAAGCGGTGGGCCAGGGTGAAGGCCAGGCCGAGCCCGCCGCGAAGCGACGGACCAAGGTGAAGGCCGGGCCGAGCCCGCCGCGAAGCGACGGGCCAGGGTGGGGGCCGGGCCGGGAGCCGGAGCGGGAGGCGGTCCCGGCTGGCTGTGGGGTCAGGACACGTGTTCGTCCGCCACCGTCAGCGCAGCGTCCAGCGCCGCCAGGCCCTCCTTCGCCTCCGTGTCCGTGATGTTGCACGGGGGGACGACATGCGTGCGGTTCATGTTGATGAACGGCCACAGGCCGTGCTTCTTCGCGGCGGCGCCGAACGCGGCCATCGGGGCGTTGGCGGCACCCGTGGCGTTGTACGGGACGAGAGGCTCGCGGGTCGTCTTGTCCTTGACCAGCTCCAGGGCCCAGAACATGCCGAGGCCACGGACCTCACCGACGCTCGGATGCCGCTCGGCGAGCTCCGCCAGGGCCGGGGCGATGATCTCCGTACCGACGCGGGCCGCGTTCTCCACGACGCCCTCGTCCTCCATGACGTTGATCGTCGCCACGGCGGCGGCGCAGGCCAGCGGGTGGCCGGAGTACGTAAGACCGCCGGGGTACGGCCTGCGCGCGAACGTCTCCGCGATGGCGGAGGAGATCGCGACGCCGCCCAGCGGGACGTAGCCCGAGTTCACGCCCTTCGCGAAGGTGAGGAGGTCGGGCACGATGCCCCCGTCGAAGTGATCCGCGGCGAACCACTTGCCGGTGCGGCCGAAGCCCGCCATCACCTCGTCGAGGATGAAGACGATGCCGTACCGGTCACAGATCTCGCGTACGCCGGCGAGATAGCCCGGCGGCGGGATCATGATGCCCGCCGTGCCGGGGACGGATTCGAGGATGATCGCCGCGATCGTCGCGGGGCCCTCGAAGGCGATGGTGTCCTCGAGGTGCTGGAGGGCCCGCTCGCACTCCTGCTGCTCGTTCTCGGCGTAGAAGGCACTGCGGTAGAGGAACGGCGCCCAGAAGCGGACGACGCCCGCCGAGCCGTTGTCGGAGGCCCAGCGGCGGGGGTCGCCGGTGAGGTTGATCGCGGTGGAGGTGGCGCCGTGGTACGAGCGGTAGGCGGAGAGGACCTTGGGGCGGCCCGTGTGGAGACGCGCCATGCGGGTCGCGTTCTCCACGGCCTCCGCGCCGCCGTTGGTGAAGAAGATCTTGTCGAGGTCGCCGGGGGTCCGCTCGGCGATGAGGCGTGCGGCCTCGGAGCGGGCTTCCACGGCGAAGGCGGGCGCGAAGGTCGTCATCGTCGCCGCCTGCTCCTGAATCGCGGCGACGACCTTCGGGTGCTGGTATCCGATGTTCGTGAAGACGAGGCCGCTGGTGAAGTCGAGGTAGCGGTTGCCGTCGTAGTCCCAGAAGTACGAGCCCTCCGCGCCGGCCACGGCGAGGGGATCGATGAGCTCCTGTGCGGACCAGGAGTGGAACACGTGCGCGCGGTCCGCGGCCTTGACGGCGGCGCCGACCTGGGGATTCGGCTGAGGGGTCATGTGGCCGAGGGTAAGTGTCCACGGAGTGGACGGGCCATGGGCGTCCTGTTTTGTGGGGGCAGGGGGTACTGGACAGAGTGTCGGGGTTTGGTTTCCCCGCCAGCCCCGTCCGTGTCCGCCGCTCAGTCGCCCGTGTCCGCCACCACCCCCGCCGCTCAGTCGTCCGTGTCCGCCACCACCCCCGCCCGCGGGCCCCCCTCCCCGCACCGGATCTCGTACGGCAGATCGTCCTGCTCGTCGTCATCGTCGCTCGGTTCCGCCTCCAGGCGGGCCACCGCTCCCGGGCCCCTCTCCACGTCGTCATCGATGTGGAAGCCGTCCGCCGGGCTCCAGGAGACGAGATACACCGTCCCGTCACCCCTGCACTCGACCGTCGCCGTCCCCCCCGTGAACCGGAGGGTGGACCGATCGGCGGCTGCCTTCGAAGGTGCGCTCGGCGTGCTGGACGGAGACGGCGAAGTCGGCGAAGCCGGTGGTGACGCCGAAGCCGACGTCGCCGCCAGTGCCCTCTCCACCGCCCCCTCGTCCAGCGGACGACTGTGCGCCGCTCCCCCGCCGTCCGAACTCGCCAACTGCCAGGCGCCCAGCGCCCCCGCGGCTGTCCCGATCCCTACCCACGCCGCCGTCACCGCCGCGCTCCGCCACTTCCTCATCCGGCCACTGTGCCGCACAGTTTCCTAACGCCCGGTTAAGGGCCGCCCAAAGCAGCTGACTACGGTGGATGTATGGCCCATCTTCTTGTCGTGGAGGACGATCCCCAGCTGCGCGGCGCCCTCGTACGTGCCCTGCGCGACCGAGGGCACGCCGTCGCCACCGCCCCCAGCGGCATGGCAGGCCTCGACGCCGCGGTGACGAACCGCCCCGATCTCATCGTGCTCGACCTGGGGCTCCCGGACGTGGACGGCGCCCAGATCCTCCGTATGCTCCGCGCGATCAGCGACGTACCCGTCATCGTCGCGACCGCGCGCGACGACGAACCGGAGATGGTGGCGATCCTCGAGGGCGGTGCCGACGACTACATCGTCAAGCCGTTCGGCGCCGCCCAGCTGGACGCCCGCGTCAAGGCGGTCCTGCGCCGCCTGGGCGCCACCGATGCGGCGGAGGAGCCCCTACGGGTAGGAGGCCTGACCATCGACCGGTCCTCCCGCGAAGTCACCCTCGACGACCGCCCCCTCGACCTCACCCCACGCGAGTTCGACCTCCTCGCCTACCTCGCCCACCGCCCCGGCCAAGTCGTCTCCCGCCGCGAACTCCTCGCCGAGGTATGGCAGCAGCCCCTGGGGGGCGCCGACAAAACAGTCGACGTCCACCTCTCCTGGCTCCGCAGAAAACTCGGCGAGACGGCCCAGGCGCCCCGCTACGTCCACACCGTCCGCACGGTGGGCGTCAAGCTCACACCCCCTGGAGCAGTCCCTGAGGCACTCCCTGAAGCAGCCCCTGGAGCAGTCCCTGAGGCACTCCCTGAAGCAGCCCCTGAAGCAGACAGCCCGGAGGCCGGCTGATGCGGCGCAGTCTCCTCCTTCTCACCGCGGCCACCACCGCCCTCGTACTGACCGCCCTCCTCGTCCCCCTCACCCTCCTCACCCGCACCCACGCCGCCGACCGCACCACCGCCGAAGCCACCGCCCGAGCCCAGTGGGTGGCGCATGCCATCGGCCCCGCGCTCGCCACCGCCGATGAACGTGAGACCGCCGAGCAGACCGTCGAGAGCGTCAACACCCAGGCGCTGCCGACTACTTCACTCGTCCTGGCCGACGGCACCGTCATCGGCGGCAAGCACAGCGAGCGCGGAGATCACAGCAAACCCAGCAAACCGCACATCACCGATGCCATTCGCCTCGCCCGCACCGGACGCGCCTTCACCTACGAGCCTTCCACCGGTGGCCGCCAGGTCCTCGTCCCCGTCCAGGGCGCCGCCGACGGCACCGCGGTCGTCCAGGTCTCGCTCTCCGACCGCCAGTTGTACGCGGGCACGATGACCTCCTGGCTCGTCCTCGCCGGGATCGGCGTCGGCCTCGTCCTCATCGGGCTGCTTCTCGCCGACCGCCTCGGCGCCCGCCTCGTGGGCGCGACCCGCCGCCTCGCCCGCACCGCGGACCGGCTCTCCGCCGGTGACCTCACGGCCCGAGCGACCCCCGAGGGCCCGCCCGAACTGCGCCTGGTCGCGGGCGAGCTGAACCGGCTCGCCACCCGCATCGACGAACTCCTCACCGCCGAGCGGGAGAACGCGGCCGACCTCGCCCACCGCCTCCGCACCCCTGTGGCCGCCCTCCGCCTGGATGCCGAGACCCTCCGCGACTCGGAGGAGGCGCAGCGCATCGCGGCGGATGTCGCCGCCCTGGAGCGCAGCGTCGACGACGTGATCCGCAAGGCCCGCCGACCGCTACGGGACGCCCCGCACGCGGATCTCGGGGCGGTGGCCCGCGAACGCGCCGCGTTCTGGCAGCCGTTGGCCGAGGATCAAGGGCGTACGACCGAGATATCGACCCACGACCATGACCACGAGGGAACACATCCCGTCCCCGTCCCGGAGGACGAACTCGGCGCCGCCCTTGACGCCCTCATCGGCAACGTCCTCGACCACACCCCCCAAGGCACCGCCTTCCGCGTCACGGTCCGCACCACCCCGGCGGGCAAGGCCGAACTCGTCGTCGCCGACGAAGGCCCCGGTCTGCCGCCTACGTACGCGGCGGAACGCGGCACCAGCGGCGGCGGTTCCACCGGACTCGGACTCGACATCGCACGGCGTACGGCGGAGGACGCGGGCGGCGCCTTCGAGATCACGACGGACGCCAACACCGGCACCCGCAGCTCCGGCACCCGCGTGACCCTCACCTTCCCGTCCGCACCGGCTGATCCGAGTGCGCCGCCGACGCCCGCGGAAACGCGGTCTTCACGGCCCGCGCCCACCGATTGATCCCCAGCTCGGGCCGCAGGGCGGCGAATCCACCGCAGTACTTCGTGAAGTCGGCGGCCCGCACCCCGTACCGGTGGAGGACCCGGTCCGCCTCCGTCAGCTGCCCCTGCGTCTTGGTCTCCACGAGCACGAGCCCACGGTCGGCCTCCACCGCCCGCCCCGTGGCCACGTCCCGCACCACGAGCCCCGCGTCACACGTGATCCGCTGGCCATCGGCCACGAAGGTCGCCCGCTGATACTCCGTCACCAGGGCCGTGGTCAGCCCGCCCGGCGCCTCGATGCCGTACGAACCCCGCAGCACACCCGCGAGGAACCCCTGCCGGGCGGCATCAAGCACGCTGTCGTCGCCCTCGAGCCGCTGCCGGTGCTTGACCGTCTCGCCACGACCGCTCTTCAGCTTGATCTCGAACTGGCGCTCCCCGCTGTCCTGGTAGACGCGCTCCCGGATGCGGTAGCGCAGCCGCCGCCCCTGCCGGTGGTGGTGGAAGGTGAGGAGTTCGGGGGTGTCGTAGTACGTGGAGTGGTAGCTGAACCAGCGCTTTCCGCCGATGCTCAGGGCCCGGAAGGGGCCCGACCGGCGGCGCGGGTCCGTGAGGAGCGCCGCCAGGTCGTCGAAGATCTCGACCGGCACGAGATAGCTGTTGTCGTAGCGGGCGAGCAGCTCGGCTCGCGCGTTCACCTCGTCAAGCGCGATGGGGTGCGCGGCGAGCGCGGCCCTTCCGATGGCGCGTACGGCGGGGTTCACACGGTCTCCTTCTGGTGGGCGGCAGGCGTGCGTGACCAGGTCGTGCGGCGTCGTGGTGCTCTCTGTACGAACTCCCCGGGCCGCTCAGAAGGTTCCGTTTGCCGGAAGCGGACTTCCAGAACCATCAGGTCCCGTACGTAGTCCACTTCCCGCACGGTCCAGCCGAGCGGCTCCCCGAGGCGCCGCGCCAGCTCGGCACGGAGGTCGGTCTCCTCGCGGTACACGGCGTCCAGGGTGATGACAGCGCGCCGGTCACCGGCGAAGAGGCGGGGGTGGTCGGCGCCGTACATCACCAGGAGCAGCACGGCCGCGAGCCCGGCGGCGACCGGCAGATCGAGGCCGGGAAGCCCGCAGAGGAGGCCGAGAACGAGGGTGATGAAGTAGTACGCCACTTCCTGGTGCTGCAAGGCGTCCGAGCGGAGCCGGACGATGGACAGCACCCCGAAGAGCCCGAACCCGAGCGCGAGCCCTCCGTTGCCGCCCGCACTCGCGAGGGCGGAGACGACCGCGAAGAGCGCGACGTTCAGCGCGAGGTAGGCGGGGACCAACTCCCGTCTGCGGTGCCGTGGATAGAAGACCCCGAAGGTCAGGAGGGTCACGGCCACCAGGTCGAGGCCGAGGTGGGCGGCCATCTGTCCGAGGTTCTCTGCGCTGTCCATGACCAGGACGCTAGGGACCGGGGGGTTAAGGGCGCCCCCTGTAGGGGTTAACGAGCCCGGTCCGGACTCCGGCACGAGAGGCCATTGACAGTATGCTGTCTTCTTGACAGCATACTTACATAACCACGGCAATCACCCAGTGGAGGCAGCCATGTCAGCTACGTCCCGCGGCCGCAAGCCCGTGCACCTCGCCGTCTACGACACGCTCGCCGACTGGGAGCCCGGATACGCCACCGCGCACCTCGCCCGCGCCGGATACGAGATCCGCACCGTCGCCGGGGACTCGCTCGACCCCGTCACCACCATCGGCGGCCTCCGCGTACAGCCCGATCTCACGCTCGCGGAGCTGCGGCCCGATGACAGCGCGCTGCTCATCCTCCCCGGCGCCGACCTGTGGGACACGGGCGACGACCTCGCCCCCTTCGGCCGTGCGGCCCGCGCCTTCCTCGACGCGGGCGTGCCTGTCGCCGCGATCTGCGGGGCCACCGCCGGGCTCGCCCGCGAGGGACTGCTCGACGACCGCGCGCACACCAGCGCGGTGTCGTTCTATCTCGCGGCCACCGGATACAAGGGCGGCGAGCGGTACGTCGATGCCGACGCCGTCACCGACGGCGGCCTGACCACGGCCGGGCCGACCGAGCCCGTCGCCTTCGCACGCGAGATCCTCGGGCGGCTCGGCGCCTTCGAAGGCGAGAAGCTGGACGCCTGGTACCGGCTGTTCCACGACTCGGACGCGGCGGCGTACGAGGTACTGAACTCATGAGCGCCACTAGGGCCACTAGGGCCACTAGGGCCACTCAGCAGGAGCAGCAGGAGCAGCAGGATCTCTTCTCCCGCACAGCCCTCGGCATCTTCCATCTCAATGGCCAATTCCTCTCCGTGGCAGAGGACTTGGCCAAGCCGGGCGGTCTCACCGCCGCCTGGTGGCAGGTGCTGGGGGCCGTTCTGCCCGAACCCCTGCCGGTGGCCGGGATCGCCCGCGCGATGGGCATCACCCGGCAGAGCGTGCAGCGCATCGCCGATCTCCTCGTGCGGCGCGGACTCGCCGAGTACGCGCCGAACCCCGCTCACCGCCGCGCCAAACTCCTGCGCCCCACGGATGAGGGCCGGGCCGCCGTCAGGAAGATCGGCCCCGGTCATGCGGAACTGGCCGGACGGCTCGCGGCGGCCCTTGGAGAGGACCAGTTCGCCGAGACGGTGAGGGTGTTGGAGCGGCTCTCCAGCGTCCTTGCGCGGACAGTCGAGCCGCATCCGGAAGGGGATTCGGAACAACCCGTTACGGAGCCGTAGCAGGCGGTCCGCCCCCTCTTGTCGTACCACCGCACTATCCTCGGGATGTTGCACACCAACGGGGGAGGTCGGCGCGGCGATGGAAAAGCTGGGGCCCGGGGATCCACAGCGGATAGGCGCCTACCGGCTGCTCGCGCGGCTCGGTGCGGGCGGCATGGGACACGTCTATCTCGCGCGCTCCGACCGGGGACGTACGGTCGCGGTGAAACTGGTGCGGGAAGAGCTCGCCGAGCAGGAGGAGTTCAGGAACCGCTTCCGGCAGGAAGTGCAGGCGGCACGGCGGGTCGGCGGCGAGTGGACGGCGCCGGTGCTCGACGCGGACACGGACGCGACGATCCCCTGGCTCGCCACGGGTTATGTCGCAGGGCCCTCCCTCCAGAGCGTCATCTCTCGCGACCACGGGCCGCTGCCCGAGCGGTCCGTGAAGATTCTCGCGGCCGGACTCGCCAACGCCCTCAAGGACATTCACGCCGCGGGCCTCATCCACCGCGACCTCAAGCCGTCGAACGTGCTCGTCACGATCGACGGCCCCCGCGTCATCGACTTCGGCATCGCCCGCGCGCTGGAGACGGTCACCGACGGCGGCCTCACCCGCACCGGAGCGCTTGTCGGCTCGCCCGGCTTCATGGCGCCCGAGCAGGTGCGGGGCGACCGGATCACTCCGGCGTGCGATGTGTTCTGCCTGGGCTCGGTGCTGGCGTACGCGGCTTCGGGCGCGCTTCCTTTCGGTACGTCGAACAGTGGCGTGCACGCGCTGATGTTCCGTATCGCGCAGGAGGAGCCGGACCTGGAGGGGCTTCCGGAGGAGCTGGCCGAACTGGTCGGCGACTGCCTGCGCAAGAATCCCGAGGACCGTCCTTCGCTGGAGCAGCTCCTTGAGCGGACGGGCGCGGAGGACACACTCGGCGACGGCGGCCGGACGCGCGACCCCTGGCTTCCTGGGGCCCTGGTGGCCCAACTGGGGCGGCACGCCGTGCAGTTGCTGGACACGGAGGATCCGGACGAGGGCGGGGCGGCGCCGGCGGGGACTCCTGGAGTCGCCGGGGCTGCTGGAGCCGCGGTTCCGGCGGTGTCTCTCACGCCGCCGAAGGAGCTTTCAGCCGGGGCCGGGGACACGCCCACACCCGCGTCTCCGCCCGTGTCTCCGCCCGCGTCCCCGCCGGACCCCGCCACCGGCGACACCCCGCCCCCGCCCGGCAGACCCGGCGACGCGGCACCCCTGGACCACCTCCCCACGATGATCACCGGCAGCCAGACGCCGCCCCCCACCGCGCCACCGGGCCCCGCGGGCCCAGCGGCATACGGCTACCCCCAACAGCACCCGCAGCCCCAACAACACCCCCAGCCCCAACCCCCCTCGACCTACGGCTACCCCCAGCCCCAGCACGGCCCCTACGGCCCCACACCCCCGTACGGCCCCCTGGTCCACCCCCAGGGCGAGCCCCCGCGCCGCAACGGCCGCTCCACCGCCGCGCTCATCGCGGTGGCCGTCGTAGTGGCCATAGGGGCGGGCGGCACGGTGTACGCGGTGATGAAGGGCGAAGGCACCACGAAGGCGGGCAGTTCGAGCTCCCATTCCCCTTCCGGTTCCGATTCCGACAACAACCCTTCGTCGTCCGGCTCACCCTCGGAGCAGGATTCGACGGGGCCCGAGAGCCCGCCCACGTCGCCCGCGTCCAAGAACGGTGAGGGTTCCGTCCCGGACGATTTCCTCGGCACCTGGAGCGGCGCCATCGAGAACGACCTGGGTCACAACACGCGGCAACTCGTGCTCCAGCAGGGCGAGGTCGGCGACACGATCGTCTCGATCACGGCGGACGGACCGACCGACACGGGCGGCACGTACCACTGCGTGTTCCAGGGCAAGCTGGAGTCGGCGAGCGGCAGCACGCTCAGCATCGGCCCGACCGACGTCATCGTGGGCGAGCCCGCCACCTCCTGCCGACCGGGCAAGGCGAGCACGGTCACGCTGCTCTCCGACGGCAGGCTGCATCGCGAGAACACGGGCACGGACAAGGGCTTGACGTACGACAAGGAGGGCTGAGCGCCCAGCGGTAGTTGAACCAAGGGCGAACATCACCCGTCCGTACGGAAAGGCGGGTCCGGCAGGGGCGCCCGCCCCCTACCGTGCCGCCCATGGACTGGTTGAGCACCGAAAACGTCATCGCCGTGCTCGCCATCGTCGTCGGCATCGCGGGCGCGTTCGTCCCTGTCCTGCTCGAACGCCGCGTACCGCGCCGCAAGCGCATCGGCTACCGCAGGCAGATGGACACGGCGATAGGCGACAACGTCCGTACGGGCGACGCCAACGCGCGCCTCGGGCTCTTCGACGAGGACCCCGACATGACGGACGCGACGCTGGTGCTCCTGCGCATCGAGAACGACGGCTCGCTGTCGATCGACGTGGGTGACTACACAGGCCTCTCGCCGCACGGCCTGACGGCGGTCTTCGAGAACCGCACGATCCGGGGGGTCGCGGTGACGCTGCCGCCGGAGGCCGACCACCTGATGGAGCACTTCGGGCCCGACACGAGCCTCGGCTACGCGGAAGGCAGGCTGCGCATCCCGCGCGTGCCGCTCAACCGGGGCGAGTACTACAAGCTCCTCGTCCTGCTGACCGGCGGCCCCGTGGACAGCGGCTACACCGTCATCGGCGGCATCCAGGGCGGCGAGACGCACGAGAACCACAGCGCGGCCCCCGACGAGAAGCCGCCGGTCTTCAGCAAGCTGTCCCAGCGGGTGGCCATCGCGCTGAGCCTGGTGATCCTCGGCCTCGCGGGCCTCATCCTGCTCCCCGACGCCGTGCCGCTGCCCTCATACTGCGAACGGGGCACGCTGACCCTGACGGGGTCGACGGCGTTCGAGCAGGCCGCCGACGAGCTGGCGGACAAGTACATGAAGTCCTGCGACGGCGCGAAGATCGAGGTGAAGGCGAACGGAAGCCGGGGCGGGATAAGGGAGTTGGCGGCCATGGACGCCAAGTCCGCCGAGAGCAAGGAGGGCACGGAGGGCACGGAGGGCGAGGCGGGCTCCCCGCCGGTGATCGCCTTCTCCGACGGCCCGCGCCCTTCCAGCTATACGCAGCTGAGCGAAACCAGAGTGGCGGTCTCCCTGTTCGCCGTCGTCCTGAACGACAGCGTCCCGATCAAGAACCTCTCGACAACGGACGTGGGCCGCCTCTTCAAGGGCGAGATCCGCAACTGGAACGAACTGCCCGGCGGCCCGGACCGCCCGGTGGTCCTGGTGAGCAGAAGCTCGAGCTCCGGCACGCGCATCACGCTCCAGAACCGCGTGCTGAAGGGCGCGTCGGAGATGCAGGAGTCCTCGAGCGACTGCCTGACCAAGGACATGAGCGCGTCCGCCCCGGTCATCCGCTGCGAACTCGACGAGACGCAACAGGTTCTGGACACGGTCGCCGACACCCCGGGCGCGATCGGCTACAGCGAACTCCGCCAGACGACCACGCTCAAGAAGACGCACCGCCTGAGCCTCAACGGCCACGCCCCGTCCATCGACCACATCCAGTCGAGCGGCTATCCCTACCGCGAGATCGAGTACGCCTACACCTACGGCCGCCCGCCCGCCAACTCCCTGGCGTCGAGCTTCCTCGCGTACGCGACCCGGGGAAAGGGCCAGGACGTGGTCCACACGCACGGACACCTGCCGTGCCAGACGCCGGTGGGGCTTCGGATGTGCGGCGAGGACCAGTGACGGTGCACGAAGCGAAACGAAGCGCGCCCGCGACCGGCTGATGAGCCGGACGCGGGCGCGCTCTCAGATGACGCAGGCACCCTAGGCACCCCAGACGCCTCAGAGGCCTCAGAGGCCTCAGACGAACGAGTTGATCTCGATCGTCTCCGTGCGGCCGGGACCGACACCGATCGCGGAGATCGGCGCGCCCGACATCTCCTCGAGCGCCTTCACGTAGCCCTGCGCGTTCTTCGGCAGGTCGGAGAAGGTCTGCGCCTTGGTGATGTCCTCGGACCAGCCGGGGAAGTACTCGTAGACCGGCTTCGCGTGGTGGAAGTCGGTCTGGTTGTACGGGAGTTCCTCGACGCGCTTGCCGTCGATCTCGTACGCGACGCAGACCGGGATCTGCTCCCAGCCCGTCAGGACGTCCAGCTTCGTGAGGAAGAAGTCCGTCAGGCCGTTCACACGGGTCGCGTAGCGCGCGATCGGCGCGTCGAACCAGCCGCAGCGGCGGTCACGGCCGGTCGTGACGCCACGCTCGCCGCCGATGCGGCGCAGCGCCTCGCCGTCGTCGTCGAAGAGCTCGGTCGGGAAGGGACCGGCTCCGACGCGGGTGGTGTACGCCTTCAGGATGCCGATGACGCGGCTGATCTTCGTCGGGCCCACGCCCGTACCCGTGCAGGCGCCGCCCGCGGTCGGGTTCGAGGAGGTGACGAAGGGGTACGTGCCGTGGTCCACGTCCAGGAGCGTGCCCTGGCCGCCCTCGAAGAGGACGACCTTGTCCTCGTCGAGCGCGTTGTTCAGGATGAGCGTCGTGTCGGCGACGTACTGCTTGATGTTCTCGCCGTGCTCCAGGAGCTGCTCGACGATCTGGCCGACCTCGATCGCGCGGCGGTTGTACAGCTTGGTCAGAAGCTGGTTCTTGACCTCGAGCGCCGCCTCGACCTTCTGCTCCAGGATCGACTGGTCGTAGAGGTCCTGGACGCGGATGCCGGTGCGGTTGATCTTGTCGGCGTACGTCGGGCCGATACCGCGCCCCGTCGTACCGATCTTCCTCTTCCCGAGGAACCGTTCCGTCACCTTGTCGACGGTCACGTTGTACGGCGTGATGATGTGCGCGTTACCGCTGATCAGCAGTTTCGACGTGTCGACGCCGCGCTCGTTCAGACCGCTCAGCTCGGAGAGCAGGACCGACGGGTCGACGACGACTCCATTGCCGATGACAGGCACACAGTCCGGGGAGAGAATCCCGGAAGGGAGGAGATGCAGTGCGTACTTCTGGTCGCCTACGACGACCGTGTGGCCGGCATTGTTGCCGCCCTGGTATCGCACTACATAGTCCACGGAGCCACCGAGCAGGTCAGTGGCCTTTCCCTTGCCTTCGTCACCCCACTGAGCACCGAGCAGCACAAGTGCGGGCACAGGCGTACACCCCTTCCGGGCGGGGCATGTCCAAGGTCAGGGGCCGTAGCCGCCATATGGGTGTGCCTTGGATGCTGCCCCGGAATAGACCAAGCCCCTGGCGCAATAGCGCAAGGGGCTCTTGCACAAAGATGCTACCCGAGGAAGGACGGACGTGTCGGCTCGCGACCAGCTGCTAGTCGTCATCGACCCGGTCGCCCGGCGCACGGACGGTGAATCGGTAAGGATCGCGAAGGACGTACTCGGCGCGGGTGCGGCCGTCCGTATCTGCCTGCCCGAAGGGCCCGAGGACTTCGCGAAAGCCCTGGCCAGGAGGGGTGCGAGACGTCCCGTGGTGATCGGCGACGACCGTGCTCTGCTGCGGGCCGTGGCGGTCCTGCACCGGGAGCGGGAGCTTGCTTCGTGCACGGTTTCGGTCGTTCCCGTGGGGGCCGCTCAGGTTCTTTCCCGGGCGCTCGGAGTGCCCGTGGGGGCCGTCGCCGCCGCCCGTGCGGTGCTCGAAGGGGTGGAGCGGCGGCTCGATCTGCTCGTCGACGACAGCGGCGGGGTGGTCCTCGGGGATCTGCGCATCCCGCCGGTCGTCTCCCCGGCCGCCGGGAGCACGCCGGTGGACGGCCCGCCCTGGCTGCGTACGTGCCAGTCCTTCGTACGCACCCTCGCCACGCGTCCCTCCCGAGTGGCATCGGCGACCGGCCCCGCGCCGGCGCGGCTGCGGGTGGAGGCGGACGGGGTCCTCGTGGTGGACCTGAACCAGCCGGTGGAGGGCATCTCGGTGCGGTCCGTGGCCGGCGGTTTCGCGGAGGTCGAGGTGCGGCCCTCTTCGGTGGGCGCGGCGGCGGAGGCGCTGCGGGTGCGGGCGCGGACGGTCACGGTGTCCGGGGCGGATTTCCGCTACCGGGCGGATGCGGTGATCGGGGGGCCGGTGCGGACGCGGACGTGGTCGGTGCGGGCCAATGCCTGGGGCTTGATGCTGCCTCGGTGAGCGCCGTGGTCCGACACCCGGCAGGGGAAGCTCTACTTCCCGAACAAGCTCTCCCTGCGCACGCGCCAGCGTTCCATCATCCCTGCCAGCTCCTGCTGGACGAACTCGAAGAAGGCGAGCGTCTCGGACAGGCGTTGGCCTGCCGGGGTGTCGGGGCCGAGGTTGGTGACGCCGTCGCGCAGCGCGCTATCCCAGCGTTTGAGCACCCCGTCCCGGTTGCCGAGGGCCTCGTACCACTGGTTGCTGTGCACCCGGAAGATGTCCCGGCGTGAGCCGGGCTCGCGCTCCCGGGTCACCATGTACTGCTGCGTGAGGTAGCGGACTGCGCCCGACACCGCCGCCGGGCTCACCCGCAGCTGCTCCCCGAGCTCCGCCGAGGTCAGCGCGCCCGAGTCCGACGCGAGGAGCGCCGCGAAGATCCTCGCGGGCATCCTCGGCATACCCGCCTCGACCAGCTGCGAGGCGAACTGCTCGACGAAGCGCGAGACGACATCATCGTCACGTCGCGCCGGTTCATCGGACCCGTTGGGCATGTGCCGATCCTCTCCCCTGTGCGTTCATGCACCGCCGAGTTTATACGCTTCCTTAACTTCACAACTTTGTGAAATTAGCGTACGTTCTGAAACATGACGAAGGCAATCAGCGTCTCCGGAATGCACAAGTCGTTCGGCAGGACACACGCGCTCGACGGCCTCGACCTGGACGTCGAGACCGGCGAGGTGCACGGCTTCCTCGGCCCCAACGGCGCCGGGAAGTCCACGACCATCCGGGTCCTCCTCGGCCTCCTCCGCGCCGACTCCGGCGCCGCCCAGCTCCTCGGCAAGGACCCGTGGAGCGACGCGGTCGAGTTGCACCGGCACGTGGCGTACGTACCGGGTGACGTCACCCTGTGGCGCAACCTCTCCGGCGGCGAAGTCATCGATCTCTACGGGAAGCTGCGGGGCGGCCTCGACAAGGCCCGCCGGGCCGACCTCATCGAGCGGTACGAACTCGACCCCACCAAGAAGGGGCGCACGTACTCCAAGGGCAACCGGCAGAAGGTCGCGCTGGTCGCCGCCTTCGCGTCGGACGTCGACGTACTGATCCTCGACGAGCCCACATCCGGGCTCGACCCGCTCATGGAGGAGGTCTTCCAGAGCTGCGTCGAGGAGGAGCGAGACCGGGGCCGCACCATCCTGCTCTCCTCGCACATCCTCAGCGAGGTGGAGACCCTCTGCGACCGGGTCAGCATCATCCGCAAGGGGCAGACGGTCGAGAGCGGCTCCCTCTCCGACCTGCGCCATCTGACGCGGACCGCCGTCACCGCCGAACTGGCGGGACCGCCCAACGGTCTCGCGCAGCTGCCCGGCGTCCACGACGTCGACGTATCCGGGAATCGCGTCAAGCTCCAGGTCGAGACCGACAAGCTGGGCGCCGTGCTGCGCTCGCTCACCGAGTCCGGGGTCAGGTCGCTGATCTCCACCCCGCCCACGCTGGAGGAGCTGTTCCTCCGCCACTACCAGGACGCCGAGATGGTGTCGCGATGACCGCCGTGACCACGACGCGTTTCGAGACGCGCTCCGGCGGGTCCCGCCAACTCGCCGGTACGGGAACCCTCCTGAGGCTGGCCCTGCGCCGCGACCGCGTCATGATGCCCACCTGGATCCTGGTCGTCGCGGGCATGGTCCTCGCGATGCCCGGCTCCCTGGAGAAAACGTACGGAACGGCCGCCGAACGCGCCGACGCCATGCAATCAATGAACGCCAACTCCTCGATGCGGGCGCTGTACTCGCCGGTGTTCGGGGACTCCATCGGCGCGCTCTCCGCCTGGCGGATCGGCGTCTACGCCGCGATCCTCGCCGCCGTCATGAGCCTGATCATCGTCGTACGGCACACACGTGACGAGGAGGAGACGGGCCGCCAGGAGATGATCTCCGCCGCGATGGTGGGGCGGCGGGCGCCGCTGACCGCCGCGCTGCTCGCCGCGTTCGTGGCGAACGCGGCCGTGGGGCTCCTCATCACCGCCGGGATGGCCGGGCAGGGCTCCGCCGGGGCGCTGGCGCTCGGGCTCGGCGTCGCGGGCAGCGGCATGTTGTTCGCCACCATGGCGGCGATCGTCGCCCAGCTCACTGAGAGCGCGAGGCTCGCCAAGGGGCTGACGTCCGGGGTGCTCGGGGCGGCCTTCGTACTGAAGGCGGCCGGTGACGCCGGGACCGAGGACGGCTCGTCCTTCCTGACCTGGACCTCACCGCTCGGCTGGCTGGAGAACATCCGGGCGTACGCCGGTGAGCGGTGGTGGGTGCTGCTCCTGATCGGCGGCGCGATCGTCGCGCAGGGGGCCGTCGCGTACAACCTCGCTGGGCGTCGTGACGTCGGCATGAGCTTCCTGCCGACGCGGCCGGGGCCCGCGAAGGGCGGGATCGCCACTGCGGGCGGGCTCGCGTGGCGGCTCCAGCGCGGCAGCGTGCTGGGCTGGCTGCTCGGCTTCCTCGCCTCCGGGATCGTCTTCGGCGGGATGGTCGACGGCGCGGCCGTCATCGTCGGCGACAACCAGAACACCCGCGACATCATCGAGCGGATGGGCGGCCAGTCGGGCCTCACGGACGCGTTCCTCGCCACGATGATCGGCATCCTCGGCATGGTCGCCTCGCTGTACGTCGTCGCTTCCGTACTGCGCCTGCACGGCGAGGAAACCTCCCAACGCGCCGAACCGATCCTCGCGGCAGCCGTGGGCCGGCTCCGGTGGGCCGGGAGCCACCTGGTCATCGCCTTCGGCGGTGCGGTGCTGCTGATGCTGGTGGGCGGTCTCGGGCTCGCCCTGGGCTACGGGCAGGACCTCGGCCCGATCCTGGGCGCGTGCCTGGTGCAGGTGGCCGCGGTCTGGGCCCTCGGCGGACTCGCGGTGCTGCTGGTGGGGGCGTTCCCCAAGGCGGCGGTGGCGGCGTGGGCGGTGGCCGGAGTCTTCCTGGCGATCGGCTGGATCGGCCCAGCGCTGAGCCTTCCGCAGGGGGCGATGAACCTCTCGCCCTTCTCGCACCTCCCGAAGCTGCCGGGCTCCGGGATGGAGTGGGCCCCGGTAGCGGCACTACTGGCCGTCGCATTCGCTCTGCTTGCAGCAGGCGTGGTGGGGCTGCGCCGCAGGGACATGAGCGTGTGACGGGCGGGGGGACCCGGATTGCGGTTGCCCCGCGGCGTTGCCTGCACCGAAGGGCCTTTCCCGCCCAGCCGCCCGATTGCCCCGGAGTGTTTGCGCCACGAGGCACCCGGTGACAGCGAGGACGGACATACCGGCGCGGCCCCGCTGCCACCGACGGACCGATGCCGCGTCGCCAACCCCCACCCAACCGAAACAGGCGCCGCAGGCATCCCACCCACACACCCGCCCAGTACCCCCGCGTAGTACCCCCACGTAGTACCTACGACGGACCCCCGAGAACCCCTCCCAGAGGGGACGCCCCCTCCCCCCACGCCCCCGTACCTTCGTATGCGTGACTGACGCGACCAAGACCACCCCCCGCAGCCCGGAGTTCCGGATGGCCGTGGACGCTCTCGGAGGGCTCCGCCAGGACCTCTTCCGGAACGCCTTCGCCTACCGCCCGCTACCTGCGATCCGTACGGACGGCCCCGTGACCCGGCGCCTTCCCACCCGCATACGCCAGTACGCGGGCTGGGCCCCGCACGCGGCGGTCGCGGCCGCCGCGTTCTTCACCTTCCTCCTCGCGTACGCCGACGACCCCGGCGGCATCGACTACGTGATCACCGGGCTCATCCCGGCCGCCACGGTCGCCATGACCCTGATCAGGCCCGTCGCCGCCTGGTGGATCCTGCTGGCGAGCACGCCCTTCTCCGGCGCCATCAGCGGCCAATGGGACTATCCATGGACGCCGAGCGTCTTCTTCGCGCACATCACCGTGATGACGGTGATCACCCTGCGGACCCGCCCCCGCACCGCAGCGTGGATGTGGGTGGGCACCGCGCTCTTCGGCGTCGCCGCCGAGGTCTTCCTCAGCGCGGGCTACGGCACGAACACTCCGCAGATGCTCTTCTTCTCCGCGCTCGCCCTCCTCGCCGCCTCCCTCGTACATATCCGCCGCGAGGCCAAGCGCGAGGTCAGCGTGCAGCGGACGGTCACCGCGATAGAGCGTGACAAGCGCACCCTCCTCGAAGAGCGGACAACGATCGCCCGTGAACTGCACGACGTGGTCGCGCACCACATGTCCGTGGTCGCCATCCAGGCGGAGGCCGCCCCCTACCGCGTCCAGAACCCGCCCCCCGAGCTGGAGCAGGCGTTCGTCACCATCCGTGAGAACGCCGTGGCCGCGCTGACGGAGCTGCGCCGCGTCCTCGGTGTCGTACGCGCGGAGGACTACGAGGCACCGGACGCCCCGCAGCCCACGCTCGGCGACCTCGACCGGCTCATAGCGAACGTCGGCGAAACGGGCCTGACCGTCGAAAAGATCATCACCGGCGCGGTCCGCGAACTCCCGCAGGGCGTAGAGCTCTCCGCGTACCGCATCGTCCAGGAAGCCCTGAGCAACACCCTGCGCCACGCGCCGGGAGCCACGGCCCGGGTCGAGGTCGGCTATGTCCTGGGCGGCCTGGGCCTGCGCATCGTCAACGGCCCGGCGACCGGCCTGGTAAAACCATCGCCCGGAGCGGGCCACGGCATCACCGGAATGCGCGAGCGCGTCACGATGCTGGACGGCGAGATGACCACCGATGAGACGGCCGACGGCGGCTACGAAGTCACCGTCTTCCTGCCGGTCGCGACCACCTCGGAACCCACCGGAGGCCAGGAATGACGATCCGCGTACTGATCGCCGACGACCAGATGATGGTCCGCGAGGGCTTCTCCGTCCTCCTGAACGCGATGCCGGACATCGAGGTCGTCGGCGAGGCGGTCAACGGCCGCGAGGCGGTGAACCGTGTCCGCGAACTCACCCCGGACGTGGTCCTGATGGACATACGTATGCCCGAACTGAACGGCATCGAGGCGACCCGAGAGATCGTCGCTGCGGACGTCACATCAAAGGTCCTCGTCCTGACGACCTTCGACCTCGACGAATACGTCTACCAGGCTCTGCGCGCAGGCGCCTCCGGCTTCCTCCTCAAGGACGCTTCCGCACGCCAACTGGCGGACGGCGTGCGGATAGTGGCCGCGGGCGAAGCCCTCCTCGCCCCTTCCGTGACGCGCCGCCTCATCACGGAATTCTCCAAACTGGGCGAGACACCGCGCCTCTCGGCGACGGTCCAGGCGCAGCAGTACGGCGAACTCACCGAACGCGAAACAGAGGTGCTCGTACTCATCGCTCAGGGCCTGTCCAACGGAGAGATCGCCTCGCGCCTCGTCGTCGCCGAGTCCACGATCAAGACCCACGTGAGCCGCATCCTGGTGAAACTGGGCCTGCGGGACCGCACGCAGGCGGCGGTCTTCGCGTACGAGGCAAGGCTGGTCACGCCGGGGTAGCCAGAACTAACGTCACTCCATGGACGCCGCCAAAGCCGCCAAAGCCCCCTTCGCCCCCTGGTCCCCCGAGTTCATCGCCGACCCCTACCCCGCCTACGCCCAGCTGCGAGCGGCCGGCCGGGTCCACTACTTCGAACCGACCGACCAGTGGCTCGTCCCGCACCACGCCGACGTATCGGCGCTGCTGCGGGACAGGCGCCTCGGCCGGACCTATCTCCACCGGTTCACGCACGAGGAGTTCGGGCGGCAGGCGCCACCTGCGACGCACGAGCCGTTCCACACCCTGAACGACAACGGAATGCTCGACCTGGAGGCGCCGACGCACACCCGCATCCGGCGCCTGGTGTCGAAGGCGTTCACGCCGCGCACGGTGGAGCAACTCAAGCCGTATGTAACCGAGTTGGCCGACACGCTGGTACGGGACCTGGTGGCCGACGGCGGCGGGGACCTCGCGGCGCGCGTCGCCGAACCGCTACCCGTAGCGGTGATCGCGCAGATGCTGGGCATCCCGGAGAGCGACCGGGATCAGCTGCGGCCCTGGTCGGCCGACATCTGCGGAATGTACGAGCTGAATCCGTCCGACGAGACGGCCGGACGAGCCGTCACCGCCTCCCTCGAATTCTCCGCGTATCTGCGCGAACTCATCGCCGCGCGCCGCGAGAAGCCGGGCGACGACCTGATCTCGGGGCTCATCGCCGCATACGACGAAGGAGAGTCGCTCAGCGAGCAGGAGATGATCTCGACGTGCGTGCTGCTGCTCAACGCGGGGCACGAGGCGACGGTCAACGCCACCGTCAACGGCTGGTACGCGCTGTTCCGGAACCCGGCGCAGCTGGCCGCACTGCGCGCGGACCCGGGAGCGCTGATCCCCACGGCGGTGGAGGAGCTGATGCGGTACGACACCCCGCTCCAGCTCTTCGAACGCTGGGTGCTCGACGACATCGAGCTCGACGGCACGCGCATCCCTCGCGGCAGCGAAGTCGCGCTGCTCTTCGGCTCCGCGAACCACGACCCGGCGGTCTTCACCGCCCCCGCCGAACTCGACCTGGCCCGCGCCGAGAACCCGCACATCTCCTTCTCCGCAGGCATCCACTACTGCATCGGCGCACCGCTGGCCCGCATCGAACTCGCCGCGTCCCTAGGGGCGTTGCTCCGCCGGGCTCCGGGGCTGCGACTCGCAGCGGAGCCCGAGCGCAAGCCGAACTTCGTGATCCGGGGCCTCGGCGAGCTACTGGTCGAGGCCTGAGGGCCTGTGTCATATCCCCGGTCGGATCAGCGCGCGGGGTCTGGTGCGTGCGATCGCAAGGCGCCGGAATGCTCTCGTAGCGGAGCTACTAGGGCATTTTGGCAACGCCGCGAGCGTGCGTGCCAGACCCCGCGCGCCCGACCGGGGATATGACACAGGCTCTGAGGGCCCCCGGCTCAGTACGCCAGCTGCGCGATCTCCTCCGACACCACCGCGCAGGCGTCCGCCGCCGGGTCGATCAGGGGGAAGTGCCCCACGTCATCGAGGAGCGTGAAGCCCACCACTTCGCCCGCCTTCGCCGCCGCGTCGGCGTACGCCTCGGCGACCGCCTGCGGCACGACGATGTCGGTACGCCCCTGGACGATGGCCGTGGCGATGCCGGTCGGCAGCAGCTCCGCCGGGTCGGCGTGCGGGAGCCGCTCCTCGAACTTCGCTTCCCCGCCCAGGAGTTGGAGTACGGCACCGGAGCAGACGGCCAGCTCCCGCGCGGCCCGGAAATCGGCGATGGGCGCGAGGGCGACGACGCCGCGCAGGGGCGCGGGGCGGTCGGTGCGCCAGGGGGATCCTTCGGGGAGTACGTGCCGGGCGGCGGCCCACAGCGCCAGGTGGCCGCCCGCGGAGTGACCGGTGACGACAGTGCGGCGGATGTCCGCCGCCGGCAGGTGCTCCCGCACGAGGGCGGGGAGCGCGTCGAAGGCGGCGGCGACATCGTCGAAGGTCTCGGGCCAGCGGCCCGCGACGGGCCCGTCACCCTGGGCCGGGATCGAACTCCCCCTGCGGTACTCGACGTTGGCCACGGCGAAGCCGCGCCTGGCCAGGAAGTCCACGAAGGGGGTGAGGTGCACGCGGTCGTACGGGGCGCGCCAGGCGCCGCCGTGCAGGACCACGACGAGCGGGGCGGAGGCGTCCGTGGCGGTCCGCGGGGCGTAGAAGTCGACCACCTGGTCGGGGTGTTCGCCGTACGCGGCGGTGACGTCAGGCGTCACCGCGGGGTGCGAGAAGGCGGCTTCCGCCTCTGCGGCGTCGCGGGCCACGGCGTCGGCGTCGTCCGGCATTCGACAACCTCTCTGGGGATGGGGCGGGGTGCTGTTCTTTTGATCTTCCCCTACCCCGCCCCTCCCTGATACCGGCTCCGCCGCCAGGATGCTAGCCCAGCGTCCGCGCAAGCACCCCCGCAGCCCGCTCCACATCGGCGAAGCCCACGTACAAGGGCGTAAATCCGAACCGCAGCACATCCGGCGCCCGGAAGTCGCCGACCACACCCTGCTCGACGAGCCGCCGCATCACATCACCCGCGTCATCGGACCGCAACGCGACCTGGCTGCCGCGCTCCCCGTGCGCGGCCGGGGTGAGCACCTCCACACGCCCCTCGGGGACGTAGGCCCGCACGCACTCGACGAAGAAGTCCGTCAGCGCGAGGGACTTGGCCCGCACCGCCTCGATGGAGACGCCGTCCCAGACGTCGAGCGCCGCGTCCAGCGCCAGCATCGAGAGGATGTCGGGCGTACCGACCCGCCCCCGTACGGCGCCCTCCGCAGCCTCGAACTCCGGCCGCATCCCGAACGGCTCGGCATGTGAGTTCCAGCCGGGCAGTGGCGAGTCGAAACGGGGCTGCAGATCCGCCCGTACGTAGATGTAGGCAGGTGAACCGGGCCCCCCGTTCAGGTACTTGTAGGTGCACCCGACAGCGAGGTCCACACCGTGCGCGTCGAGCCCGACGGGCAGCGCACCGGCGGTGTGGCACAGGTCCCAGACGGCCAGCGCGCCCGCGTCGTGCACGGCCGCCGTCAGCGCGGGCAGATCGTGGAGCCGTCCCGTGCGGTAGTCGGCGTGGTTCAGGAGCACGACCGCCGTACGCGGGCCGAGCACGCCCCGCACCTCGCCCGGTGTGACCGGCACCAGACGGCAGCCCGTCATGCGGGCCGCGGACTCGGCGATGTACCCGTCCGTGGGGAACGTCGTCGCGTCGACAACGATCTCGTCCCGCTCCTCGCCGGATTCACGGGCGATGCGTACGGCTGCGACCAGCGCCTTGAAGATGTTCACGCTCGTCGAGTCGCCGACGACCAGCTGGCCGGGGGCGGCTCCCACGAGGGGGGCTATGCGGTCGCCGATGCGCTCGGGGGCGGTCCACCAGCCGCTTTCCTCCCAGGAGCGGATGCGGAGTTGGCCCCACTGGCGCGAGATGACGTCCGCGACGCGTTCCTGGACCACGGCGGGCAGCGCGCCCAGCGAGTTTCCGTCCAGGTAGACGGTGTCGTCCAGTACGAACTCCTCGCGCTTCGCGCGGAGTTCGTCGTCGGCGTCCCTCTTGGCGGCTTGCGCGCGGAGGTCGAACGAAACCTCAGACATAGCTCCTCGCAGTCCACAGCTCGGGGAACACGTTCTTCGTCGCACGCTTCTCCAGCCAGGCCACGCCCGCCGAACCGCCCGTGCCCGTCTTGGAGCCCATCGCGCGTCGCGTCGCCACCAGGTGGTCGTTGCGCCATCGCCACACCAGCTCGGCGACATCCGTCAACACCTCGCCCAGACGGGCGAGTTCGTCGTGTTCGTCGCCCGCGTAGAGATCGGTCCACACCTTCTCGACCTCGGGCGAAGGCTCGTACTTCTGTGTCAGGTCACGTTGCAGCACGGCGGCGGGGACGGCGTGGCCGCGGCGGGCGAGCAGGGCGAGGACCTCGTCGTACAGGCTCGGCTCCTGGAGCGCCTTCTCCAGCTCCGCGTGGACGCGCGGCGCGCCCCGGTGCGGTACCAGCATGGACGCGGACTTGTCGCCGAGCAGGAACTCCATGCGGCGGTACATCGCGGACTGGAATCCGGATCCCTCGCCGAGCGCGGCACGGTAGGAGTTGAACTGCCCGGGGGTCAGCTGGGCGAGCGGGCGCCAGGAGGCGTTCAGCGCTTCCAGCTCGCGGAGGCTTCGCTTGAGCGCGGCCACCGCCACGGGGACGTCGTCGCGGCGCAGGGCGTGCGACGCGGTCTCCCACTCGTGGACGATGACCGTGAACCACAGCTCCATGACCTGGGTGGTGACCAGGAAGACCATCTCGCCGGGGTCGTCCGAGCGCAGGTGCTGGAGGTGGGTGAGGACATCCGCCTGGACGTAGTCCTCGTAAGGGGTGGTTCCGGCGAAATCGAGGTTCGGGGTCTCCGCCTCGTGGGACATCGCGGACATCGCGGTCTCCTTGAATACGTACTCCGGGTAGCGGTCCGCCCCTGCCGTTACCGACACGGGGGCCCCGGTCCCCACCGGCATCCTCCGCAACATCCCACAAAACGGCAAGACCTGCCTGGTCACAGCGGCGTCCAGGCAGGTCACGCACGTGCTCCGAGCGCTAGGGCGCTTCTGACGGGCCCTAGCCCAGAGTGTTCGCCGCCGCCTCGGAGGAGTCCCGCAGGAAGCTGGAGCAGCGCTCGTACTCCTCCTGCTCACCGATGGACTGCGCGGCGCGGGCGAGGCCGTGCAGGGCGCGCAGGAAGCCGCGGTTCGGCTCGTGCTCCCACGGCACGGGGCCGTGGCCCTTCCAGCCGGCCCGGCGCAGGGAGTCGAGGCCGCGGTGGTAGCCGGTGCGGGCGTACGCGTACGACTCGACGACGCTGCCGCGCTCGAACGCCTCGTCGGCGAGCTGCGCCCAGGCGAGCGAGGAGGTCGGGTATTTCGCGGCGACGTCGGCGGGCGCAGCGCCGTTCGCGAGGAGCTCGCGCGGCTCCGGGTCGTCGGGCAGGTGGGTCGGGGGCGGTCCCCCGAGCAGATCCTTGTGAATGGCCATGGGTTCCAGTCTGCGTCATACGCGTACGGGCCCGGCACCCAGGGAAGGGTGCCGGGCCCGTACGGAGCCGCAGCGGCTACTTCAGCTTCGTGCCCGTGGAGCGCAGGTTGCCGCACGCCTCGGTGACGCGCTTGGCCATGCCCGCCTCGGCGGCCTTGCCCCAGGTGCGGGGGTCGTACAGCTTCTTCGAGCCGACCTCGCCGTCGACCTTCAGGACGCCGTCGTAGTTCTTGAACATGTGGTCGGCGACGGGACGCGTGAAGGCGTACTGCGTGTCCGTGTCGAGGTTCATCTTCACGACGCCGTTCTCGAGCGCGGTCGCGATCTCCTCGGCCGTCGAACCCGATCCGCCGTGGAAGACGAAGTCGAAGGGCTGCGATCCGGCCGTCTTGCCGTACTTCGCGCTGACGCCCTCCTGGAGGTCCTTGAGGAGCTCGGGACGCAGGACGACGTTGCCCGGCTTGTAGACGCCGTGGACGTTGCCGAAGGACGCGGCGAGGAGGTAGCGGCCCTTCTCGCCGAGGCCGAGGGCCTCAGCCGTGCGGAGCGCGTCGTCGACGGTCGTGTACAGCTCGTCATTGATCTCGTGCGTGACGCCGTCCTCCTCGCCACCGGTGGGGGTGATCTCCACCTCGAGGATGATCTTCGCGGCGGCGGCCTTCGCGAGCAGCTCCTGGCCGATGGCCAGGTTGTCGGCGAGGGTCTCGGCGGAGCCGTCCCACATGTGCGACTGGAAGAGCGGGTTACGGCCGGCCTTGACGCGCTCGGCGGAGACGTCGATCAGCGGACGGACGTACGTGTCCAGCTTGTCCTTGGGGCAGTGATCGGTGTGCAGCGCGACGGTGATGTCGTACTTCGCGGCGACGATGTGCGCGAACTCGGCGAGGGCCACGGCGCCCGTCACCATGTCCTTGTTGTGCTGGCCGCCCAGGAACTCCGCACCACCCGTGGAGATCTGGATGATGCCGTCGCTCTCGGCCTCCGCGAAGCCGCGCAGTGCGGCGTGCAGCGTCTGCGAGGAGGTCACGTTGATGGCCGGGTAGGCGAACTTGCCTGCCTTCGCCCGGTCGAGCATCTCGGCGTAGACCTCGGGGGTTGCGATGGGCATGTGTCCGCTCCTTGTGATGTGCGGGGTGTGTGCTTGGCCCTGACCTAAGGGGGCGACGTCATCGTCGCCCCCATCTTTCCAGACTCGCCGGGCGGCTCCGGCCGCCCGCCACATACTGGATCTGGTCCGGATCTAGTCCAGGCCGAGGTCGTCCTTCGAGTACGCGAAGAGGTACGGCACCCCGGCGCCCTCGGTGATCTTCTCGCCCGCCCCGGTGGCCCGGTCCACGATGGTCGCGACGCCGACCACTACGCCACCGGCCTCGCGCACGGCCTCGACGGCGGTGAGCGGGGAGCCGCCCGTGGTGGAGGTGTCCTCGACGACGAGAACGCGGCGCCCCTTGATGTCCGGGCCCTCCACGCGGCGCTGCATACCGTGTGCCTTGGCGGCCTTGCGTACGACGAAGGCGTCGAGCCGCTTGCCGCGCGCGGCGGAGGCGTGCAGCATCGCGCCCGCGACGGGGTCGGCGCCCATGGTGAGCCCGCCGACGGCGTCGAAGTCGAGATCGGCGGTGAGGTCGAGGAGCACCTGGCCGACCAGGGGGGCGGCTTCCCCGTCGAGGGTGATGCGGCGCAGGTCGATGTAGTAATCGGCCTCGAGACCCGAGGAGAGGGTCACCTTGCCGTGCACCACGGCCTTGTCCTTGATCTGCCGCAGCAGGGCGCCACGTACGTCGTCGTCAGTCATGCCTGTCAGCTTAAAGCCGCGTACAGCAGCTCAGAGCCGCGTCCAGGTCCAGGTCGTCGACGCCTCAAGAGGGTCGATGGGGGTGACGAGGCGGGGCAGGGTGTTGAGCCCGTCGGGGGGCCCGGTCTGCGGCTCGACGCAGACGGCGGCTTCCTGCTCGTCGTACACGACGACCCACGGCTCGCGGCTCTTCACCGTGAGCGCGAGCTGATCCGGCCAGGTGAGGGTGACGTCGACGCCGTCGGGCATCCCGAAGCAGTCGTCCCAGGGGCCGGGGGTGGGGGCGATGCGGTTGCCGGTGGGGAGGTGGTCGTCGCCACGCTCCTCCTGCCATGCGGCGCTGAAGCCGATCCGGACGTCCTCGCTGCCCTCGCCCCCCAGGTTCCTGTTGAACCACGGGTGCCAGCCCGCCTGGGCGGGGAAGGAGTCGCCGTACGTCTCGATGCCGATGGTGAGGGTGAGGGAGTCCTCGGTGAGGGCGACGAGCTGCGTGACGCGGCCTTCGTAGGGCCAGGGGTCGGTGAGGTCGTACGTGAACGCGGCCTCGCTCTTACCGGCGCGGGCGGTGCGCCAGGCGGCGTCCCTGGCGAAGCCGTGGATGGCGTGGGGCGGGGAGTTGAGGGGCATCTGGTGGAGGGTGCCGCCGTTGCGGAACCTGCCGTCTCTGATGCGGCCGACCCAGGGGGCCATGGGGAAGCAGCCGTAGCGCGGCCCTTGCCTCAGCAGTTCTACTCCGCCGACCCGAAGGCTCCCCACTCGGCAGCCGTTCCCCGCTTGCACGGTAACTTCCGCGTCGCCCGCGGTCAGTGTCACGTCTTCTTCGCTACTCACGGGGTTGACCCTACGGGGAGAGGCTTTCTTGCTGCCCGACCCGGGGAAATCAACGCCTACGCCGAAGCGCCCGCCCCACCACGATCGCCGAGGCAAGCACCACCGCGGCAGCGGGCGCGGCCCACCGCAGCGTCGCCGAAGTCGACATGCTCTCCGCCGCGGGCGCCGGCGCGTACCGCCCCCGAGGCGGCGCATGGTCGACCTCCTCCGCGCTACGCCCGATCATCGTCCGCCGCGCGTGGGCAGCCTCCGCCGGCGGCACCAGGATCTCGTCCTCGCCCCCGTCGTCCTCGCCCCCGTCGTCCTCGCCCTCATCGAACGACGACGGCGGCACCTCCGTCTCAAAGACGGAGACCTCCTCCACGGGCTCGACCACGGGCTCGACCACGGGCTCAATCACGACAGGCTCCGGCTCGACCGCAGCGAGCGCCCCCGCCCCGAGCCCCGCCCCGAACCGCTCGAGCAGCCGCCGCACCGCCCCCTCCACAGCCTGTGGAGAACTTTCGGCGACGCGGCCGTCACCCGCACCCGTCCCGCCGAAGACGACCCGGGTCCCGCTCCCGTCATCCGCGGGATGAAGCCGCACGGTGAGCGAAAGCTTCACGGAGCCGCTGCCCCGCACCTCCACGCCCTCGCCCTCGATGGCGTACGACCCGTCGCCCCGCGCAGCGACCCGCGCCGCGCCGCGGTACGTGATCGTGTGCCCCCCGACCCGCACCTTGAGACGGCCGGAGAGCGGCGAGGCCGACTCGTCGGCGTCGCGCTGAAGTCCGGGCACCGCCCCAGCGACCTGCTCGGGATCGCTCAGCACCTGCTGAAGACGGTCGGCGGGAACCGGAACGAACACCTCATGCTCCATGGCAGCCGAGCCTACCCACGCGGCCCACACCATGTACGTCAGTTCGTCAGTTCGCGTACCGCGGGTGCACCAACGTGGAGGGGGCCAGGCCCCCCATCCGGGTCCGTTCGGCCGACGCGACGTCCGCCCGCAGCAGTCCCGCTGTCCCGGCCCCGGTCCCGCTCCCGCTCCCGGGCGGTTCGAGGACCGGCCGAGACCTGGCGGCGAGGACGAAGCCCCAGTCGCGCGGCGCCGACGCGCCGTCCGCCGTCCGGTCGGGCCCCGCGGCGAACCCGGAGACCCTGCCGCCCACGCGGTACGGCTCGGTCCGCAGCCCCGCCGCGCGCAGCGTCGCCTCCACCGTCCAGAAGACGCGGGGCCGCGCGGCGACCGGACCCGCGTGCACGGCGAGCCGGCCTCCCTCCGCGAGCTCCCGGCACGCCAGGCCGTAGAACTCCTGGGAGTAGAGCTTGGTGCTCGCGGTGATGCCGGGGTCGGGCAGGTCGGAGATCACCACGTCGTACGTACGAGGAGGCGAGCGCAGCCAGCGGAACGCGTCGGAGATCACCACCCGCACCCGGGGATCGCGGTACGCCTGCTCGTTCAGGTCGCTCAGCGCGGGGTCGCGGCGCGCCAGGTCCACCACCCCCGCGTCGAGCTCGACGATGTCCACGCGCCGCACCCCCGGATGCCGCAGCACCTCGCGCGCCGCGAGGCCGTCGCCACCGCCGAGGACGAGCACGCGCGCGTGCGGTCCGTTCATCGCGGGGCCGACGAGCGCCCGGTGGTAGCGGTGTTCGTCACGGCCGCTGACGCGCAGGCGCCCGTCGAGGTAGAGGTCGAGGGAGGCGCGCCTGCCGCCGGTGAGGACCACTTCCTGGACGTCGGTCTGCAGGGCGATCCGTACGTCCGTGCCGTAGACCGCCCGCCGCGCCGCCGCCTCGAAGTCGCCGACGAGGACGGCCGCCGCGGCGAGCATTCCGAGGACCGTGATGTTCGCGACGAGCAGCGCCCAGCGGCTGCGCGGGCTCAGGTCGCGCCGGAACAGGCCGAACACGAGGGCGCCGCCCGCGAGCACATTGATCGCACCGGTGATCAGCGCTCCGGTCAGCTGGCCGAGCAGGGGAAGCAGCAGGAAGGGAAAGGCGAGGCCGCCCACGAGCGCGCCCACATAGTCGGCGGCGAACAGGTCCGACACGGCGCCGCTGGGGTCCTGCCGCCTGATCCGCTGTATCAGCACCATGAGCAGCGGCACTTCGGCGCCGATGAGAAGGCCGATGGCGAGCGAGAACGCGACGAGCAGATACCGCGAGCCGCTCGCCCACACCTCGCCCCGGTCGCCGGTCCAGGCGAACGCCGCGTACAACGCCATCGCGCTCAGCCCGCCGACCAGCGCGAGCGCCGCCTCGACGAGGCCGAACCCGGCCGCGGCGCGGCATCTCAGGCGCTTGGCGAGCAGCGAGCCGATGCCCATCGCGAAGACCATCACCGAGAGGACCACCGATGCCTGCGTGACCGAGTCACCGATCAAGTACGAGGCGAGGGCGACGAGTTCGAGTTCGTACACCAGACCGCAGGCCGCACAGACGAAAACGCCCGCGAGGACGAGGAACCGCCCCGTCCGGGGCGTGACGGGTAAATGCGCTGACGGCTCGATCATCCTGGAAACGCTACGTCACCACACCCTCACACCGGGTCCCCCACATGAGTACACCTACCGGCGAAAGCGGCAAGCACCACCACCGGACAGCGGGGCACCCCGCCCGGTCAGAGCACCGCGGGCATCCGCGCTCCCACGCGGGTACGCGTCGCGACGAGTTGCCCGTCCTGCGGGTAGGCGTGCCAGGTGCGCCACTGCACCGAGCCCTCGTGCCGCTGCGCCAGCATCGCCGTGAACGCGTGCGGGCTACCGGGGAAGACCCCGGCGAGGCCGTGCGGATGTTCGGCCACGAGGGCGAGTAACTCCTGCGCGCGGCCCGCGAACTGGCCACGCGAGAGGGTCTCGACGCGCGCCGCGAATTCGTACTCCCACTCGCCCAGGCGCTTGGAGACGCCGAGCGGCAGCGGCGTGCTGCTGCCGGGGATGCAGGCGACGGTCTCGGAGCAGGTGCCCTGCTCCTCCTCGAGGAGTACCTGGTGGGACGCCCCCAGGAGTCTCAACTCCATTCTCGCGTCGCCCAGTTCGAGTACGAGTGTGGCGAGCGCGGGCAGCGGCTCGCGCCCCAGGGTCCAGGCGAGGTCCGCGGCGCACGTGTCGGTATAGACAGTCTTCAGGGTCGTGAGCATGGGTCGGCTCCGCTAACACGCAATGGAAGTGGTGCCGGCGCACCCGGTCGGAGACCGGGCGGCCGGAATGCCGGCTCGTGCCCACGCGAACGCCCTTGTTGTCCAAGTCGTCCGTTCGAGGGTGATGCTGACGGGTAAGAGGGAATCATGAACTACTGCGCTGACACAGCGTTTTTACCCAACTTCGGAGGGTTTCCACCCCCTCGGGGGCTGCACGGTTCAACTGTTCAATGACTCAACTCAATGACTCAACGACAAAGTGCCCGGCAGGAGTTGCCTCCTGCCGGGCACTACAACGGTTCGACGGACCAGCTGCCCCGTGTCAGCTGCCTCCGCCACCGCCACAACCGCCACCGCCGCCGCACGAAGAGCCGCCGCCGCACGACGACCCGCCGCCACAGGAGCCACCGCCGTGGTGGCCGCCACCGCTGTCGCCGCCGCTGTCGCCACCGCCCGCCCACCAGCTGCCGCCGGAGCCCGCCGCACCGGCCGCGCCGGAGTGCGACCGGCTGCCGCTTCCCCTGCTACCGGCGACCGCGAGTGCGACGACGACCAGAACCACCGCGACAAACACGAAGACCAAGATCATGACCTTCACGCCCCTTTCCATTCCCCCGAAGCAGGCCCCCCGTGGGTCCGCGTTCTTCCGCATGTTCTTTTGCATGTTCTTTTTGCATGTTGTTCTTGTGTGAAAGGGGAATGCCCCGGCAGCCGCCGATCCAAAGCAGAGTTGAGGAACTCCAGAGGTTCGGCGCAGGATGGCGGCCATGACCTCCACATCCGGGAGCGGGCGCCCGCTGCTCAACCGCCGCCTCGCCGAGTTCGGTACGACGATTTTCGCCGAGATGTCCGCGCTCGCGGTCACCACGGGTGCCATCAACCTCGGTCAGGGCTTCCCCGACACGGACGGCCCCGAGGAGATCCGCGAGGCCGCGGTCCGTGCCCTGCGCGACGGCCGCGGGAACCAGTACCCGCCGGGCCCCGGCATCCCCGAGCTCCGCACCGCGATCGCCGCCCACCAGGAGCACCGGTACGCCCTCTCGTACGACCCCGACCGCGAGGTCCTGGTCACGGCGGGCGCCACGGAAGCGATCGCGGCGTCCCTGCTCGCCCTCGTGGAGCCGGGCGACGAGGTGATCGCCCTGGAGCCGTACTACGACTCGTACGCGGCGTCGATCGCCCTCGCGGGCGGCAAGCGCGTCCCGGTGACCCTGCGCCCGGACGCGGCCGACAGCCGCTTCCGCCTCGACCTGGACGAGCTGCGCGACGCGATCACGCCCCGCACCCGGCTGCTCCTCCTCAACACCCCGCACAACCCGACCGGCACGGTCCTGACCCGCGCCGAACTGACCGAGATCGCGAAGCTCGCGGTCGAGCGCGACCTCCTCGTGGTCACCGACGAGGTCTATGAGCACCTGGTCTTCGACGACGGCGACGGCACGACGCACATCCCCCTCGCCTCCTTCCCCGGTATGCGCGAGCGGACGGTGACGATCGGCTCGGCGGGCAAGACGTTCTCGTTCACGGGGTGGAAGGTCGGCTGGATCACCTCCACGCCGGAGCTCGTGACGGCGGTCCGCTCGGCGAAGCAGTTCCTCACCTATGTCTCTTCGGGCCCGTTCCAGTACGCGATCGCGGAGGCGCTCGCCCTCCCCGACTCGTACTTCACGTCCTTCCGCGAGGACATGCGCGTCAAGCGGGACCTCCTGAGCGAGGGCCTGACGGCAGCGGGCTTCGACGTCTACCGCCCGGCGGGCACGTACTTCATCACCACCGACATCCGTCCGCTCGGCGAGTCCGATGGTTTCGCCTTCTGCCGGGCCCTGCCGGAACGCATCGGTGTCGTCGCCATTCCCAACGCGGTCTTCTACGACCACCGGGACGCCGGGGCGCCCTTCGTACGGTTCGCGTTCTGCAAGAAGGACGAGGTCCTCGCGGAAGCGGTCTCCAGGCTGAAGTCCCTGTAGCTCAAGTCCCTGTAGTGGCCAATCTGCGTCGTGGCTAATCTGCACCCGTGACTACCGACCTGACCCTGCTGCCGCGTGTCGCCTATCGCGGGCAGGAGGTCACCGCGCCCCGGCTCCGCGGTCTTCTCGCGCTGCTCGCGGGCGACTTGCGCACGGGCTGCGGCATCGAGCGGCTCGTGGAGGGGCTCTGGCTGCCGGACGAGCTGCCCGAGCGGCCGGGGAAAGCGGTGCAGGTCCTCGTGTCCAGGGCGCGGGCGCAGCTGGGCGCCGACGCCGTCGTCAGCACGCCGACCGGCTACCGGCTCACCCTCGCCGAGGAGCAGGTCGACAGCTCGGCCCTGCTGCTGCACGCCGCAGCGAGCGCGGACCGGGCCAGGGCCGGGGACTACGCGGGGTCCCTGGCCGCGGCCGATGCCGGGCTCGCGCTGTGGAAGGGCACTCCTGACGGGGGCTGCGACACCGAAGACCCCCTGGCCGCCCTGCGTGCCGAACGCGCCCCCGTCCACGCCACGCTCGTCCGCGCACGGGCACTCGCGCTCGCCCGCCTCGGTCGGCACACGGAGGCGGCGGGGCCGCTCGCCGTGGCCAGCGCGGACCATCCGCGCGACGAGGAGGTCCTCGCCGAGCTGCTGCGCGCCGAAGCCGCGACGGCGGGTCCGTCCGCGGCGCTTGCGCGGTACGAGGCGTACCGCCGTGAGCTGCGCGACGGGCTCGGCACCGACCCGGGCCCCGCGCTCAAGGCCGTACAGCAGGAGCTGCTGCGCGGCGAGGCACCCGTGGCCAGGCACGGGGTGCCGCACGAGCCGAACCCGCTCATCGGCCGTGCCGAAGACATCGCGGAGGTGCTGCGACTCCTTCGCGACTCCCGCGCCGTCACGGTGGTCGGCCCCGGCGGCCTCGGCAAGACCCGGCTCGCGCATGCCGTCAGCCGCGGTGCCGAGCAGCGCGTGGTGTATTTCGTGCCGCTCGCAGGCGTCACCGCGGGCGGGGACGTGGCCGCCGAGGTGGCCTCCGCGCTCGGCGCGGGCGAAGGGCGGCCCGGCGCCGCGAGCGGCCACAGCCAGGACGTCCAGCACGCCCAGGACGCCCAGGTGTCCGGCATCCTCGGCGTGCTCGGCTCCGGGCCCGCGCTGCTCGTCCTCGACAACTGCGAGCAGGTCGTCCGGGGCGCCGCCGACCTCGTACGGGCCCTGGTCTCGTCCTCGAAGGACCTGCGGGTCCTTGCCACCAGCAGGGCCCCGCTCGGCCTCACGTCGGAGGCGGTGTACGCGCTGCCCGAGCTCGGACTCGACACCTCGGCCGAGCTGTTCACGCAGCGGGCCCGCGCCGCGCGGCCCGGCGTGGAGCTGCCGCCGGACGCGGTCGCCGGGCTCTGTCGCCACCTCGACGGCCTTCCGCTCGCCGTGGAGCTTGCGGCGGCACGGGTGCGGGTCCTGTCCGTGCCGGAGATCGCCCGCCGCCTCGGCGACCGGTTCGCGCTGCTCCGTGGCGGGGTGCGGGACGTGCCGGAGCGCCACCGCACGCTGCACGCGGTCGTGGAGTGGAGCTGGAACCTCCTCGACGAGGAAGCGAAGGCCGCGCTGCGCCTGCTGTCCGTCTTCCCCGGCGGTTTCACGGGCGATGCGGCGGAGCACGTGCTCGGCGATGACGCGCTGTTCCTCCTTGAGCAGCTGGCCGATCAGTCGCTCCTCACCGTCGCCGACACTCCGGCCGGGGTGCGGTTCCGGATGCTGGAGACCGTACGGGAGTTCTGCGCGGCCCGGCGTGCGGAGGCGAGCGAGGACGAGGAGGCCGTCGGCCGGTTCCTGGCCTGGGCACGGGACCTCGGAGTCACGTACCACGACTGGGCGTTCGGCTCGGAACCGCGGGCGGCCTGGGAGCAGATCAGGGCCGAGCAGGACAACCTCGTCCTCGCCCTGCGGCACGCTCTGGCCCGCACGGACAGCCCGCATGCCCTGGCCCGTACGGACGGCCCCACCATCGCCGCGCTCACCGCGGTCCTCGCCGCCCTGTGGTCCACCGACTCCCACTTCCACCGCCTCGCCGCCCTCGCCGCGGACACCGGCCCGCCCCTCTCGCACTACTACCCCGAGCCCGAGTACGTCGAAGTCGCCCGCGCCGCCGCGGTGTTGTGCACGGCGAACCTGTTCATGGGCTACGGTCCGCTCCCCGTACGCCAGCTCGTCACCCTCCGGCGGCTGCCCACGGCCCCGCCCGACACGCTGCTTCGCGCCGTCGCCGCGGTGCTGAGCGCGATCCCCGAGATGCTGCCGCCCGACCACGAGGTGCTGCGCGGGCTCTGCGAGAGCGGGCAGCCGCTGCTCGCCGGGGTCGCCGAGTCCATCGCCACGTACATCTGGGAGTACGAGCACGACATCGACCGCGCGCTCACCTCGGCCCGCCGGATACTCACCGAACTGGCCCTGGTCGACAATCCGACGATGCGGCTCATGGGGCATTCCCGGCTGAGCGAGCTGTGCCTGCGGACGGGGCGGGGCGAGGAGGCGTACGAGCATCTCGAGGCGGCGCTCGACGTGGTGCCGCGGCTCGGCGACGGGCACGACTACACCTTCATCCGTACGGGCCTCGCCCTCGCCTGCCTGCAACGCGGGGACCCCGACGAGGCCGAGTACTGGCTGCGGCAGGCGGAGAGCGACAACACCCCTCAGACGGGCGCCTTCTACCGCCCTGACCTCGGCGGGCGCGCCGAGATCGCCCTCACCCGCGGTCTCACGGAGGTAGGGCTCGGCCTGTGGCGCGGCGCCGTGGAGCGGCTGACCGAGGCCGACTCCCTGTACGGCGACCCCTCGCTCGACCCGTGGGCGCTCCAGATCCAGTCGGCGGCGGTGACGGCGCACGCGCACGTCGGCCGTATCGAACTGGTCGCGGAGCCGCTCGACCGGCTGCGCGAGGGGCTGCGGACCCTGCTCGACGGTCCGGCAGGGTCACCCATGGAGCTCCTGCTGTTCGGAACGGTGCTGCACGCGCTCGGCATGGCGGGGCTCGCGTCCGGCGACACCGGTGCCGTACGGATGATCGCGCTCGCCGAACGGCTGCGGGTGTTCCGCGAGTTCCAGCCTTCGATGTCACGGGACCGCGCCAGGCAGGCGGCCGAGAACGCCGACAGGGCGGCGTACGCCGACGCGGTGTCGGAGTATGCCGCCCTGGAGCGGGACGAGTTGCGGGAGGCGGCCCGCACGGTCGCCCCGGCTACTTCGGGTCACGGTTGAACTGTGCGGTGGCCCAGCGGTAGCCGAGTGCGGTGAGGGCGATGCACCAGGCGAGGGCGATCCAGCCGTTGTTGCCGATCTCGGTACCGAGGAGCAGGCCGCGCAGGGTTTCGATGGCGGGGGTGAAGGGCTGGTATTCGGCGATGGGCTGGAACCAGCCGGGCATGGTGTCGGCGGGGATGAAGGCGCTGGAGATGAGGGGCAGGAGGATCAGCGGCATGGCCATGTTGCCGGCCGCTTCGGGGTTGGGGCTTGCCATGCCCATCCCGACCGCGATCCAGGTCAGGGCCAGGGCGAACAGTGCGAGCAGGCCGAGGGCGGCGAGCCATTCCAGGGCGGTGGCATCCGTGGAGCGGAAGCCGATGGCCACGGCGACTACGCCGACGAGGACCAGGCTGGCGAGGACTTGCAGCACGCTTCCCAGGACGTGTCCGATGAGCAGGGAACCGCGGTAGACCGCCATGGTGCGGAAGCGGGCGATGAGGCCTTCGGTCATGTCCGTGCAGACGGAGATCGCGGCGCCGATGACGGTGGAGCCGATGGTCATCATCAGCAGGCCGGGGACGATGTAGGCGATGTAGTCGGCGCGGTCCGCGCCGCCGCCGCCGATGCCTGTGCTCATTACGTCGCCGAAGATGTAGACGAAGAGCAGCAGCAGCATGATCGGGGTGAGCAGCAGGTTCAGGGTCATCGACGGGTAGCGCTTGGCGTGCAGCAGGTTGCGGCGCAGCATCGTGGACGAGTCGCGGACGGCGAGGGTGAGGGCGGGGGCACTCATCGGACGGTCTCCTTGGACTGGTTGGGCACATCGGTGCTGCCGGTGAGGGCGAAGAACACGTCGTCGAGGTCGGGGGTGTGCACGGTCAGTTCGTCCGCCTCGATACCGGCCGAGTCGAGCCAGTCGAGGATGGAGCGCAGCTCGCGCTGGGTGCCGTCGCTGGGGATGTGGAGGGACTGCGCGTCGTCGTCCCTGGTGACCTCACGCAGGGCGACAGCGGCGCTCTGGTACGCGGCCGGGTCGGTGAAGCGGAGGCGGATGTGTCCGCCGGGGATGAGGCGCTTCAGCTCTTCGGCGCTGCCCTCGGCGACGATCTTGCCGTCGTTGAGGACGGCGATGCGGTCGGCGAGTTCGTCGGCCTCGTCGAGGTACTGGGTGGTGAGGAAGACGGTGACGCCGTCGGAGACGAGCTCGCGGATGATCTGCCACATGTTGTGGCGGGAGCGTGGGTCCAGGCCGGTGGTCGGTTCGTCGAGGAAGATGATGCGCGGATCGCCTACGAGGGTCATGGCGAGGTCGAGGCGGCGCTTCATGCCACCGGAGTAGGTGGAGGCGGGCTTCCTCGCGGCCTCGGTGAGGTCGAAGCGCTCCAGGAGCTCGGCGGCTGTGCGGCGGCCCTCGCTGCGGGAGAGGTGGTGGAGGTCCGCCATCAGGAGCATGTTCTCCTCGCCGGTGATCAGGCCGTCGACCGCGGAGAACTGCCCGGTGACGCCGATCGCGCCCCGTACGGCCTGTGCCTCGGTGGCGAGGGCGTAACCGCCGACGCGCAGCTCGCCGCCGTCCGCGGTGATGAGGGTGGAGAGGATCTTGACGGCGGTGGTCTTGCCGGCGCCGTTCGGGCCGAGCAGGGCGAAGACTGTTCCTTCAGGGACGGTCAGATCGATTCCGTCGAGGACCGTCTTGTCCCCGTACGCCTTGCGCAGCCCTTTGGCCGCGATGGCGGGTGAGTGCGATGTCGTTGTGGTCATGCCGCAGAGATTGCGGCAGGGCGCATTCAGCGCGCTTTCACGGTGCTTTCACGGTGCTTTCAGGGCTCTGAAACCGCTCGCCCCTGCGACGACGAAAGCCCGGTCGGGGCGCCCAGGTGGGCGCCCCGACCGGGCTGTTGATCGTGGCAGCAAGGCCCTCGTCGTCGCCAGGCCTAGGCCTCGTCGTCGCCGGGCTTCTCCTCGCCCTCCGGGGCGTCGACGTCGGCCTCGAGGCCGAGCTGCTCGACGAGCCAGCGGTCGAACTCGATCGCCGCCCGCACCCAGCTGACCGTCGACGACACGAAGTGCTCGAGGGCGACGCCGGTGCCGATCAGCATCTGCGCCTCGCCGATGAGACGGACGGTGCCGTCGTCGTGCGTGTGCGTGTAGACCTTCGGCCACAGAGTGCGGCGGTTCCAGTCGTCGATCGCTTCGAGAAGCTGTGCCTTCTCGTCGATCCCGTGGGCACGGTCGTAGAACGTCCGCACCGAGAAGACCTGCTGGTCTCCTTCGCCACGGAACATGAAGTACGTGCGGAACTCCTCCCACGGCGCCGCGAGGTCACCCTCTTCGTCGACGACGTGCTTGAGCTCCATCTGGTCCAGAAGCTGCTTGACCAGGTCCTGGTCGGGGACAACGGGGCCCGCCGGTCCATCGCCCTGCTGCGGTTCGGGCTGTCCCCCGAAATTCGGAATCGAGGACGGGTCGATGCTCACGTGCTTAGTCCCTTCGTACGGATTCCGCCATCCTGCCCCATGTCGGGCGGGGGCTCGCAACCCCCGCCCCAGATGTGACCGGGTTATGCCGTCGAAGGGCGCTTCGCGACGCTCACAACGTCTTTTCCCCTGTCGCCGTCTCCCCCGTGTTCGACCCCGTATCCGACGTCGCCGGGCCGACGATCAGACCGTCCCCGAAGGTGTCCACGCGCACGGTGTCGCCGTCCTTCACCTCGCCGGACAGGATCTCCTTCGCGAGCCGGTCGCCGATGGACGTCTGGATGAGGCGCCGCAGGGGCCGCGCGCCGTACGCGGGGTCGTTGCCCTCGTCCGCGAGCCACGCAAGCGCCTCCGGGGAGACCTCGAGCGCGAGCCGCCGCTCGGCGAGCCGCTTGGCGAGGCGGTCGATCTGCAGCTTGGCGATGTGCGCGAGCTCGTCCTTGTCGAGCGCGGAGAAGACGACGAGGTCGTCGAGCCGGTTGAGGAACTCCGGCTTGAAAGAGGCGCGTACGACCTCCAGAACCTGCCGCTTCTTCTCCTCCTCGGAGGTGAGCGGCTGGGCGAGGCTGTGTCCGCTCAAGAACTGACTGCCGAGGTTGGAGGTGAGGACGAGGATGGTGTTGCGGAAGTCCACGGTCCGCCCCTGCCCATCGGTGAGCCGCCCGTCATCGAGCACCTGAAGCAGCACATCGAAGACCTCTGGATGGGCCTTCTCGACCTCATCCAGAAGGACGACGCTGTACGGGCGCCGCCGCACGGCCTCGGTCAGCTGACCGCCCTCTTCGTAGCCGACGTACCCGGGCGGGGCACCGACCAGCCTGGCCACGCTGTGCTTCTCGCCGTACTCGCTCATGTCGATACGGACCATGGCGCGCTCGTCGTCGAAGAGGAAGTCGGCGAGGGCCTTGGCCAGCTCGGTCTTGCCGACGCCGGTGGGCCCGAGGAAGAGGAAGGACCCGGTGGGCCGGTCGGGATCGGCGATCCCGGCGCGCGTACGCCGTACGGCATCCGACACCGCGCGCACGGCCTCGGTCTGACCGATGAGCCGCTTGCCGAGCTCGTCCTCCATGCGGAGCAGCTTCTGCGTCTCGCCTTCGAGGAGCCGCCCGGCGGGAATGCCGGTCCAGGCGCCGACAACATCGGCGATGTCGTCAGGCCCCACTTCCTCCTTGACCATGGTGTCCTTCGACACCTCTTCCTCGGCCTCGGAAGCGAGCTCCAGGTCGTGTTCGAGGGTGGGGATCTCGCCGTAGAGCAGCTTGCTCGCGGTGTCGAAGTCGCCGTCGCGCTGGGCGCGCTCGGCCTGCCCGCGCAGTTCGTCGAGCTTCTCCTTCAGCTCGCCGACACGGTTGAGGGACTGCTTCTCCTTCTCCCAACGGGCATTGAGCCCACGCAGTTCCTCCTCCTTATCGGCAAGATCGCGCCGCAACTTCTCGAGCCGCTGCTTACTGGCCGGATCGGTCTCCTTGCTGAGCGCCAGCTCCTCCATCTTCAACCGGTCGACGGCGCGCTGGAGTTCATCGATCTCCAGGGGAGAGGAGTCGATCTCCATCCGCAGCCGGGAGGCGGCCTCATCGACGAGGTCGATGGCCTTGTCGGGCAGGAAGCGCGACGTGATGTACCGATCGGAGAGAGCGGCGGCGGCGACGAGCGCGCTGTCGGCGATCTGGACCTTGTGATGGGCCTCGTACCGCCCCTTGAGCCCACGGAGGATGGCGATGGAGTCCTCGACGCTCGGCTCGGCGACCAGCACCTGCTGGAAGCGCCGCTCGAGGGCGGGGTCCTTCTCGATGCGCTCGCGGTACTCGTCGAGGGTGGTAGCGCCGACCATCCGCAGTTCACCGCGGGCGAGCATGGGCTTGAGCATGTTGCCCGCGTCCATGGCGGAGTCACCGCCGGCCCCGGCCCCTACGACGGTATGCAGCTCGTCGATGAACGTGACGATCTGCCCATCACTCTCCTTGATCTCGGAGAGGACGGTCTTGAGGCGCTCCTCGAACTCGCCGCGGTACTTGGCGCCCGCGACCATGGCCCCCAGGTCGAGCGAGACGAGCCGCTTGTTCTTCAGGGACTCGGGGACGTCCCCCTTCACGATGCGCTGCGCCAGCCCTTCGACGACGGCGGTCTTGCCGACGCCGGGTTCGCCGATGAGGACGGGATTGTTCTTCGTACGCCGGGACAGAACCTGCACCACGCGCCGGATCTCCTGATCCCGCCCGATGACGGGATCGAGCTTTCCCTCCCTGGCGGCGGCGGTGAAGTCCGTGCCGAACTTCTCCAGGGCCTTGTACTGCCCCTCCGGGTCCGGTGTGGTCACCCGGCGTCCTCCCCTTGCCTTCTCGAACGCGTCGAGCAGCTTCTTGGCGGTGGCCCCGTTCTTGGTCAGGACCTCGCCGGCGGGGCCGCCCTTGGCGGCGACGCCGATCAGCAGATGCTCGGTGGAGAGGTAATCATCGCCCAGCTCCTTCGCTCGCTGCGAGGCGTCGGCGATGACGGCGAGCAGCTCGCGGTTGGGCTGCGGCGGGGCGACGGTGGAACCCGTGACGCTGGGCAGGGCGCTCAGGGCTCGCTCGGCGTCGGCGCGGAGGGTGGCCTGATCGGCGTCGACCGCGGCGAGCAGGTCGGTGATGTTCTCGTTGTCCGCCCCTTCGAGCAGGGCGAGCAGCAAGTGCGCCGGGGTGAGATCGGCGTGCCCGCCCTCCACGGCCCGGCTGCTGGCCGCGTTGATCGCGTCCCGGCTCCTGTTGGTCAGCTCGGCATCCACGTGGTCGTCTCCTCCTTGCGTGCTTGCGTCCTTGCGGTACGTACGGCCTGGCCTACTACCTGACTTATTAACCATACATAAAGTTGAGTCTATTCCGCTCAAGGCAGAGGGCGGAAGAACGGAAGGGCGGCGGGAGGCTACCGGCAGCCGGGCAGCTAGGTTCCCCGCATGGCCATAGACCCGCTCCACCCGACACCGTCGTACTTCAGCTTCTGGCGAGAACGGCACCTGTGCACGCTGACGACCCCGCGCCCGGACGGCACCCCGCACGTCGTGCCGGTGGGCGTGACGTACGACCCCGGGGCGGGCGTGGCACGCGTACTGGCGAACAAGTCGAGCGCGAAGGTCTCCCACGTCCTGGCCGCGACGGGCGTGGAGGGGCAGCCGGGGGCGCGGGTGGCGGTCTGCCAGGTCGACGGGCGGCGCTGGGCGACGCTGGAGGGGTACGCGAGCGTACGTACGGAGGAGGGGGAGATCGCGGAGGCGATACGGCGCTACGAGGAGCGGTACGGGCGGGTGCCGAGGCCGAATCCGGACCGGGTGCTGATCGAGATAGCGCTGACGCGGGCGATGGGAACGCGGTCGCTGGGCGAGGCATAGCCCTGCCCTGGTGTCTGCATGGCGTGCCCCCCTCGGCACGCACCACAGCGGCGCCACCGTGTTCAGGTCCACGGTGGCGCCGCTGCTGGGGGAAGCACCTGCGCGATTTACAACGACGGGGGAATCGCGTCAGGCGCTGCGGGGGGTGGCTGTGATGGCTCTTGTAGTGCTGGAACTCTGCTGCTCGTCCTGCTGGCCGGGGTCACCGACCAACTGATGGTCACGCCGGTCGAGATTGACGAAGACCATCCCGTACCGAATGGCACACCGCACGGGCTGCGGGGCGCCTCGCGGCTTACGGAGGCACCGGTAGGCCCGGATCTCCTCCTCGTCGTCACGGGTGACGACGACTGGCTCACCGAGAAGCGTGACCATCAACGAGTCGCCTGCGTGGGGTATCGCGGTGGCGAGATCGATGAAGTGCCAACCTGAGCGGTAGGCGGTGGCCATTTCTCGGCGGAAGGTGCGGTCGTCGGGGGGAGTGCTCATGCGGGGCCTCCCGCGGGCGCCACGCCCCAGACGAGATCCCCGGGAAGGGCCGAAACAGAAGTCGCCTGCTCGGACTTGGCCCCCCAGACAAGATCACACGTACTCACCGCACCCAAGACCAGCCCTGCGGAGAAGGTGGTGACAAGCACCGAGCGAAGCATGCGCTTAAACATGGTCGGCTTCGTCCTCACTTGGTAGGTTCCTCTCCCCCGGCTCAACAAGACGATGTCTCAATCCAGCACGTCAAAGCCACAGGGTGGATGCATCATGTTCCTGCACGTTCAGGACCCTGGGGGGTGGAGATTTGCTTACAACAGGTGCAATACCGACACATCCTCACCCCTCAACCCCACTTTGTGTTGAGGGATCGAGGCTGTACGCCACGGCACTGAGCGCGGGGCGCCTCGCACGCTCGGAGGCCGAGAAAGTTCCCTGTCTCGAGGAATCCGCGCTCATGCATCCGGATCCCGACGACGCCGACTGGCTGCGTCCGGTTCCGCCGTCAGCCGCGCTCGCGCAGCGGCTGCACCCCATCGAGCGCGAAATCCAGGAACGGCGAAGAACCGCTGTTGAACTGACCGACATCTTCGAGCCATTTATGGCCATTACCTCCCACATGGAGCCCACAACTCAAGGGTTCACCGTCCTGGAGGGAGATGCCCGGATCGGCGCGGTCATCGAACGCGCCACAGCGGACTGCCATTCCGAGATTCTCACGATCCAGCCGGGCGGCGGCCGCAGCGAGAACGTGCTCAACCTGGCGATGAAGCGCGGGCAGACCGTCATCGACCGCGGCATCACCATGCGCACTCTCTACCAGCACACGGTCAGGCACAGCCAGGGCACGCTGGCCTATGCGGACCGCATGGCCAAGGGAAACGTCGAAGTACGGACCCTGGAGGAACTGGTCGACCGGCTGATGATCTTCGATCGCAGCGTCGCCCTGATCCCCGCGCACACCCGCCAGGACGCGGCTCTGGAACTCCGCCATCCCGGCCTGATCGAGTACCTGGCCAACGTCTTCGAGCAGCTCTGGAACCGGGCGACTCCCCTGGTCGAAGAGGTGCCCTACGCGCCGACCACCGACGGCATCACGGGTGTTCAGCGCACGATCGCCAGACTCCTCATCGAAGGCCACGTCGACGAGGCGATCGCCCGCCGACTCGGCATGAACGTCCGTACCTGCCGCGCCCACATCGCGAAGATCGCCGCAGCCCTTGGCAGTGGAAGCCGGGCCCAACTCGGCTTTCTGATCGCCCAGTCCGGGATCCTCGACCAGAGCCGCCCGACATGACGGCAGAGCACGTAGGCGCCGTACACATACCGCACGAAGCCGACGAACTCTGTGAATCCGGCTCGGCCGTCTACACACGCGCCTTGTGCGAAGGCCGCATCCGGTGCGAGGACACCAGCCACGCCCCCTGCCTGCTCGACCTCGGCCTCCTGCATCCCGACGTCGACGACCAGCGGTGGCTACTCCCCACCGCCCCGGCCGTCGCCCTCCCCCGGCTGCTGTGCACCATCGAGGACCGGGTGGCACGCCACCGGCGCCGTGAGGAGAAGCTGGCGGCGACGTTCGAGCCCTTCCTCGCGATCGACACCTCGCGCCTGCCCGACCGGGAAATCTCCGCGATCACGGTCCTGGAGGGCCTTCCAAGGATCAACGCGGCGCTGGACCGGGCACTCGACCACGCTCACCGGGAGGTGCTCACCGTCCAGCCGGGTGGAGTGCGGCCTCCCGAATCTCTGGCCGAAGCTCTCCCCCGAGATCAGGCGATGCTCGACAAGGGGTGCCGTTCACGTGCCCTCTATCAGCACACGACGCGCCACTCCCTGCCCGCGCTCGCCCACTACGAGCGCCTGCGCGGTGACGTCGAAGTCCGCACCCTGGACGAAGTCACCGAACGCCTCATCGTGCTCGACCGCTCCGTGGCCTTCATCCCGGCGAACGAAGACCGAACGCTCGCACTGGAACTCCGGCACCCCGCCCTCGTCGAGCACCTGGCCACCACTTTCGACCGCCTCTGGCGCCTCGCCACCCCCATGTGGCCCCAGACGGCCTCACAACCGGCTGAGAACGGCATCACGACCCGCCAGCGCGCCATCGCCGCCTTCCTCACCGAAGGCCTCAACGACACTGAAATAGCCACTCGCCTCGGCATGAACGTCCGCACGGCCCGCGTCCACATCGCCAAGCTCAGCTCGCACCTGGGCAGCCACAGCAGGACACAACTCGGCTATCTGATAGGCCAGTCCGGGATTCTGGACCGCCGAAGACCGGAGCACGAGCCGTAACAACCGGACGGACCGACGTGACCCCGGCCGCGGGAAGTGGCCACTTCAACGACGGCCCGTGACCCGGCCCACACGCCTCCTGCATAGAATCTCGGCGCCTCGACCGAGCGGGAGGGAGCGCACATGACCTTGGAGCACACACCCCACAGACCCGAAGATCTCTGCGCCACAGGCACAGTCCTCTACATCCGCGCCCTGCGCGAAGGCCACATCCAAGGAGAAGAGGCCGAACAGGCGCCCTGCCTGCTCGACTTCGGCCTGCTCCACCCCGACGTCGACGACATGCGCCGCCTGCGCCCCACCGCCCCCACCGCCGCCCTCCCCCGCCTCCTCCGCACCATCGAGGACCGCATAGCGGACCAGCGGCGCCGCGAGGACCAGCTCACCGCGGCCTTCGAGCCGCTCATCGCGCTCGACGCGCAGCTCGCCTCCGCGTCGGGCGACGACGACCCCGCAATCACCGTCCTCGACGGCCTCGACCGGATCAACTCCGCTATCGACCAGGCCATGACCGAGGCCACGGAAGAGTTCCTCGCCGTGCAACCCGGCGGCACCCGTCCCCCGGAGACCCTGGCCGAAGCCCTCCCCCGCGATCAGGCACTGCTCTCCCGCGGCTGCCGGATGCGCACCCTCTACCAGCACACCACCCGTCACTCCCTGCCCGTCCTCGCCTACTTCGAACGGCTCGAAGGCGACGCGGAGGCCCGCACCCTCGACGAAGTCACGGAACGCCTCTTCGTCTTCGACCGGACCGTGGCCTTCATCCCGGCCAGCAAAGACCGCAGCCTCGCCCTCGAACTGCGAAACCCCGCCCTGGTCAAGTACCTCGCCACCGCCTTCGACCGCCTCTGGCGCCTGGCCACCCCCATGTGGCCCCAGGCAGCCCCTCAGCCCCCCGAGAACGGCATATCCGCGCGCCAGCGCGCCATCGCCCGCCTCCTCACCGAGGGCCTGACGGACTCCGAGATTGCCGCCCGGCTCGGCATGAACATCCGCACCGCCCGCGTACACATCGCCAAACTCGCCAACACCCTCGGCAGCGAGAGCCGGGCCCAACTCGGCTTCCTCATTGGCCAGTTGGGAATCCTGGACACCCAGAACTGAAGCTCACCTTCCGCCCCCAATATGCCCATTCACACTGAATGCCCCCGCCTCAGTTCCCTGCACCGCAACAAGATGACGCTGTCGGCAGCCACTCCCAGCACGGCAATGTGGACCACAGCGAGACGAGGCCTCGGTCGGCATCCGGGGCTCCGGACCGCAGTGGCGAGCCCTGCGCGATTCCGCTGCGCAGGACTTGCTTCTTCGAGTCGCCCTGGCCGAACGTCCCCCGCGGTCGGTCCAGGGCGACTCTCACCGACAGGTGCGGGAAGGACGACCGGCCGGGCGACGGCCGCTGAGTTCATACGCGGGGGCGGGCGAATCGACCTCGCCCGCCCCCGCGGCACTCATTGTGCACCTGCTGACCGAAGCGCACAGCCTGAGACAGCGAGGGCATCACCTATGACTACTGACGACACCGAGACGGACACCGGGCCCGGCGCGGAAGACGCCCGTGGTGCCCACGCCCCCGGACCGGCATCCCACCGCTCGGCCCACAGCTCGGCTCCCGGTGTGCGCGAACTCGTCCTGGAAATAGCTGCGTTGGATTTCACCATCCGCCAGCGCGAACTGTTCTCAGGGCTCCGCCTGACCCTGCACGCCGGTGAGTCAGTCGCCGTGATCGGTCCCAGCGGATCCGGCAAGAGCACCTTGCTCGCCTGCGTACTCGGCCTGTTGAAGCCTCACGCGGGTTCCGTCCGTGTAGCGGGTACGGAGATCACGGGACTTCGCCCCGCCCGCCTCGCCACCCTGCGCAGCCACTCCATCGGCATGGTTTTCCAGTTCGGGGAGCTACTGCCCGAACTCAGCCCGGTGGACAACGTGACCCTGGCCGCGCTGCTGTCCCGCAGCGTCAATCATCGTGACGCACGCGAGAGGGCACAGAAGCTCCTCGAAGAGCTCGGCGTCCCCGATGCCGCGACCAGTGACGAGCTGTCCGGCGGGGAACGTCAGCGCACCGCCATGGCCCGCGCACTGATCAACGAACCGAAGCTGCTCCTCGCGGACGAGCCCACCGGAGCCCTGGACGCCGAAACCCGGGACATCGCCGCGGAGTTGCTCTTCGCGCTTCCCCGGCAGCGCTCCTGCGGACTGCTCGTGGTCACTCATGACCTTGCCGTCGCCGCACGGGCCGACCGTGTCCTGCGGTTGGAGGGCGGAACGCTGATCCCCGCCTCGGCGACCGAGGAAGAGGAGGAGGTGCGTGTCCGATGAACGATGCCTCCGAGCTCCAGCCCGATAGGCGGCGGCCCGACCCCCGTCGGCCCGACACGCGACTGCCGCGTCGCCTCCTGGCCATCGGCAACGTCGCGGGGCGCCGCGCCGAAGCCGGCGGGATCCGCTTCACGGCGCTGCTCATCGCCACCGTGGTGATCGCGGTCGGCCTGGGGAGTCTCGCAGCCGTGCACGCCGCGTACGAGGGGAAGCTGCCCAAGCGGGAGGCACGCACCCCCGTTACTCAAAGCCACAGTTCGACCAGTAGCGAGGGCAGAGCAGCCGCCACGATGTGGCTCAGAGGATCCGATTCCCTTGAAGGTGAGCGGCGTTTCAGCGTCGTATACCTGTCGCCACGAACCAAGCACGCACCGCTTCCCCCCGGTGTCGATCACTGGCCGGGACCTGGCGAAGCGGTCCTCTCCCCCGCTCTGCGAAAGGCCGGAGCGGCGGAGCGCATAGACCGGCGTTACGGGAAGCTCGTGGGGACCATCGGGGAGGAAGGACTTGAGGAGCCGTCCGAGTGGCTCGCCTATGTTCGTCCGCCCCAGGGCCTCACGCCGCAGCCCCCCAATGAGACCGTCGTGGGGTTCGGTGCGAGCGCGACAGGCCAGCTCTCGCCGGGACTCGAACCCGGATCGAGCCGCGACGACGACAAACCGGAGTGGATGTTTCTCGGCCTTGTGACGGGGATGCTGCTCATCCCCGGCTTCGCTCTCCTCTTCGTGGCAGTCCGCACGGGTGCGCACACACGCGACCGCAGGACCGCGCTCGTCGCCGCGCTCGGTGGCCGGCGCTCCGACCGCGCGTTGATCGCTGTCGGTGAGGCATACCTGCCCGTGGTCCTCGGTACCGTCGCCGCGGGCGCACTCGTCGCCACCGCCATGGTGCGCGACCTGGCTGTGCCGCACACCGGCTATCTGCTCTCGTCCGCGTACCTCCGGCAGTTCGGATGGCACGCCGCCCTCGCACCGGTCGCTGCCGCTGTCGTGGTCCTCACCGCCACGGTGCTTTCGGATCAAATGCCCCGCCGGGGAGGGCGGGGAGGCCGGGGAGGGCGGGGAGGTACAAGGCCCGTCGGCATCCCGCGCCGTAGCCGTCTCTCTCGCCTCACCCCACTGTGCCCGCTGATGATCCTCCTTGCGGTACGCGGCCCCGACCTCGCCGAACCGGACTCCGCGCTCCGAGTGCTCCTGAGCTGGATCGGCATCGCGGGCACCGTCCTCACCCTGCCTGCCGCGGTGGCCAACGGCACCGCCGCGCTCGGACGGCTGCTGACCCGCTGGGCGCGGGCGCGGGGACAAGCCGGCACGCTGGTGGCGGGTCGCCGGAACAGCGTGCACCCAGGGGCCACCGCGCGCCTGGTAACCGGCGTGACCATCGCTCTGATCGTGCTCATGCAGGCCGTCGCCTGGCAGGGTCTGTTCGGCTCCCAGAGCGCGGAGGCGCAGACGTCCATGGACCGGATCGGCAGGAGTGCGCTCGCCGTCGGGACACACGGCAAGGTGTCCGCCGCCGAGATGGACTCCTTCTTCCAACGGCTGCCCCAGCGCACCAGGACCGTACTGCTCACGCCCTCCCCTCATGCCTACAACGGCCCTGCCACCCTGCACGGCAGCTGCTCAGCGCTTCAGAGTCTGCACGTGGCCTGCCCGGAAGCCGGACGTGCCCGCCTCCAACACACACCCTCGGATCCCCGCCTCCGCGAACTGGTCAAGTGGAGTGTGCACGACGGAAGTTCCCACCTGAAGGTCAACCGCGTCGACTCCGCCGCACTCGCCGAGAAGGCGGCGGCAGGCGGCGAGGACACCACCCTCGCCCTCGTGAACTCCAAGGGCGGCAGTCTCTCCGTCCCGGCCCTCAAACAGCTCTCGTACGAGGTCTTCCCCAGGGGGGCGGCTGTGCGAGCGCCCGGCGAAGGAGAACTGACGGCCGGTATCCCCAACCGTGACCAAGGCCGCTGGAGTGCGCTGTTCGGCGTGGTCGGCATCGGCGTACTCGCCCTGACGGCCGGGCTCAGCGGCATGGCCGAGTTTCTCCGTCACGGCCGGGCTCTCGCCCCTCTGTCGGTACTGACCGGCGGCTACCGCGTCTTTCGCACCAGCGCGGCCTGGTCGGTCCTGGCCCCGCTGACCCTCGCCGGCCTGGCCGGAACCGCCGTGGCGGCGATGCTGGCCGCTCCCGTCTCCAGTGACGGAGAGTCGTACATCACCCTCGGCCTGCTGCTCACGAGCACGGCCGTGGTGGTGGCCATCAGCCTCGTGATGTGGGTGTGGGCAACCTCAATCGCCAGAGGCCAGGCCAGGCGCTGGCTCCCACGCGGCGACTGACCCTGCCTGGGTCGGTGCGCCGTTACCCGCGCCGAGGCCCAGTAATTGCCTCCGTGATCACGAATCCCTTGGCCGGTCCCTCGGGGATGGTGACCTCGGTGCCGTAAGGGACGTGGTGCACGTCGTCCCAATCGGCCTTCTCGGGGCAAGGGGTCGTCAGAACGGTCACGCTGCCCCGCCCGTCGTAGTCATCGATGATCACGTACACGGGGATACGGGCGCGGGCGTACTCCCGACGCTTGCTCACCCGGACGCGGTCCTGATTGCGCCTGCCGGTCGACACGACCTCCACCACGAGGTGCACCGCCTCGGACTTGACGCCAAGGCCCTCCTCGTCCACGTACGGCGCAAGGTCCTCCGGCCCGACGAAGGCATCCGGAATCCACACCCTTCGGCCATACATCACCTTGGCGTCCTGATGGCATGCGTCCTCTCCACCGTCCAGGAACTTGTCCAGCGCCCGCCGCAAACGGTTCGCGATCTGCGCATGGCTCAGCCGAGCAGTGGGCGACACCTCGATGACTCCCTCAATGATCTCGGCGCGGTAGCCCTCAGGGAGTTCCATGGCCTTCCACGTCTGCCACAGGCCGATGTCCAGCTCGGCCCCCAAATCAGACATGGATTCGGAATCTGTCGTGGCCTCAGGCATGGTGTCGGCCCTCTCGTGTGCAAGAGCGGTCATGATGGCGCACCTCCTTTCCAGTGTGGGCTGGCGTCCTCGCGGCACAAGCAACGCGATCACGGTAAGTACGTACGGGGGCCTACCTGGGGGAACGGCTCTCCGTCACCCGATGCGGTGCGGAAGGAACGCTTCCGCATCCGCGCCGCCCCCCTAGCTCGAAAGCTCGAACCAGACCCCCTTCGCGTACCGCCCCGCCCTCTCACCCGCGACGCCCCACGCGTCAGCCGTCTCCGCGACCAGGGCAAGCCCCCGGCCCCAGCAGGCCGCCGCCCCGGCAGCCGGGTGCGCGACCACCGGCGGATCCGGGCTCTCGTCGAAGACGGTCAGGCGGAGACGCACCGGGGTCAGCCTGATGCGGAGCATCGCCGAGCCCTTGGTGTGCAAGTGGACGTTCGTGACGAGCTCCGAGGTGCAGAGTGTCGCCACCATGACCAGCTCGTCCCGTTCCAGGGAGCGAAGGATCGCCCGTACGAAGTCCCGGCAGACTTTCGGGGCGGTCGCATCACCGGGCGCGAACAGGCTGTAGTCGTACGTCAGTTGAGCCGCGCGGTGCGCTGCGCGGGGCCCGTCCGGGCAGGCGGGGGCAGGGGGCATGGCGGTTTCTCCCGTCGGGAGGGTGAGTGAGGGGGTGCCCCGCGCCGGGCGATGGCGTTGCCCTTGAGCTCCTTGCGGGGCCTTCGGGTGCCTTTCGGCTTACGGGCAGGGGGAGTTAAGCAGTTCCATTGAGTGACTGATGCCACACTCACAGTAGGGAAACAGGGCACAATTTCGCAACCTACTCTCTCGATTCGATGGACCAACTCCCTCTATCGGGGCAGACTTTGGCCACACCACTGAGGAGACACCCCTTGGGAATGCGCACCACCATCAGCGAGCGACAACGACGCCTCGGCTACGAGCTCAAGAAGCTGCGCGAGCAAGCAGACTTGTCTGCCGGAGAGGCCGCCGAGCGGATCGGCATGGGGCGTGGCCAGCTCAGCCACATCGAAGCCGGACGCACCTCAATCCTGTCGGACCGGCTACGTGACCTGTGCCGCGCACTCGGATGCGAAAGCGTGCCCTATGTCGAGGCCCTCGTTGTCATGTCTGAAGCCACTGGTAAAGGCTGGTGGAGCACCTACAAGGGGAGCATCGGTGGGGCGGCGATGAACCTCGCCGAGCTCGAAGCGGGTGCCACGTCCCTGCGGAACCACGAGACGCTGTTCATCCCCGGCCTGCTCCAGACCGAGCAGTACATCCGCACGATCTTCTCCAACCCCAAGTTGGGTGTACGCGACGTCGACGAGGCGACTTCCTTCCGCTTGGAACGGCAAGCGGTTCTGACCGCCGAGAACCCCCCGACCTTTCACGCGGTGATCCATGAGGCTGCCCTGCACATGCGATTCGGCGGCTCCAGTGTTCTACGAGAGCAACTGCTGCGCCTCGTCGAAGTCGCTCAACTACCCAACGTATCCATCCAGATCTTCCCGTTCGGAGCTGACCTGGATGCCGCGCTCACCGGGTCGTTCCTACATGCCGTCACACCTGTGCGCACGTTGAGCACGATCGTTCTCGATCATCCAGCGGGGCCGCTGTACATCGGCGATGACGAACACCTTGCCTTGTACGACACTATGTTCGACCGTCTAATGGGGAGCGCAGTCGCGCCGATCACGACAGAGCACGACACCTCTTCCAAGGAACTCGCGGTCAAGGACTCGTTGGCCCTGATCAAGCATCTGCTCTATACGCTCTAGGAGCCTCGAATGCCCCGCCTGGACTGGCAGAAGTCCTCGTTCAGCGGCGGCCCGGAGAGCAACTGCCTCTACCTGGCCACCACCACCGAGGGAACGATCCACCTCCGCGAAAGTGACACCCCTGGCATCATCCTGACTACCGACACAGCGCAACTCTCCGCGCTCTTGCGCCACATCAAGAGCTGCCCCCAGATAACCGAGGGCTGACCATGAACCTGCTCACCTGGCAGAAGTCGTCGTTCAGCGGAGGCCCACAGGGAGAGTGCCTCTACCTCGCTGCCGCCCCCGACGGCACCATCCGCCTCCGCGAAAGCGACACCCCAGCCGTCACCTTGGCTACCGCGCCCACTCAACTCGCGGCGCTCATGGGCCACATCAAGCAGAGCCCCGCACTGACGGAGGGCTAACCATGCCCATACCGGACCGGCAATGGCAGAAGTCCACGTTCAGCGGCGGCCCGGAAGGAGACTGCCTCTACCTCGCCACCGCCCCCAACAGAACAATCTGCATCCGCGAAAGCGACACCCCAGCCGTCACCTTGGCTACCGCGCCCACTCAACTCGCGGCGCTCATGGGCCACATCAGGCAGAGCCCCGCACTGACGGAGGGCTAACCATGCCCATACCGGACCGGCAATGGCAGAAGTCCACGTTCAGCGGCGGCCCCGAGGGCGAATGCCTCTACCTCGCCACCGCCCCCGGCGGAACACTCCGCCTCCGCGAAAGCGACACCCCAGCCATACAGCTGACCACCGCCCCGCCCCAGCTCTCCGCCCTCCTGCTGCACTTGAAGCGCGAGGCACCCCAACGCTGAGCCGAGCTCCTGTGTTGCCGCGTCGCGCGAAAGTCGCAATGTCACGCGGAGAGCCGGACGGCCCCGGCGCCGTGTCCACCGGTGCACCGAAGCCCTGGCTGGGCTGCCCGGCCAGGCGGGGGCGGGTGGGTGGGGACGCGGCGGCACCCCTGGACCGCCGGAAGCTGACACCCCCAGCAGTCAGGCAGGCCCAGCGCCTCAAAGCCCCCGGGCCACGGGAGGCCGAGCAGGACCCACGTCCTCAAAGCCCCCGAGCCACCGGAAGCCACGCAAAACCCACGCCCCCAAAGCCCCCGAGCCACCGGGATCCAGCACACTCCCAGAGGGCCCTCACCCCTCCGCCCACCCCCGCAGCACCCCCTCCCGCTCCCCCGCCCTCGGCGTGCCCCCCTCATGCCGCCGCCCCCACTCCGCCATCGCCGCCAGCGTGGTCCGCAGGGTTGCCTCGCCCTCCGTCATGCGGGACAGGAGGGCCAGGGAGAGGTCGTACTCCGTCTGGGAGTAGCCCGTTGCCGCCGCCGTGTAGGCCAACAGGTCCGTGTCACCCCCGGCCGTCGCGATCCGTACCGTCATCGCCGGTGCGTCGTCCGAGCCGCCGAGGCCCATCGTCAGGGCCATGTCCACCAGGACGCCCACCTGGCGCTTGAGGGACTTCACCGGGGCGTCCTCGATCGTCAGCGCGCGCACCTCGTCCCACAGCCAGAACGCCGACTGCCTGTCGCCCAGGGCCACCACGCCCTCCGGCGTCAGGCGCACCCCGGCCGCCAGGCCCGACGGCTTCGCGCCTACGTATACGTCGCCCTCGGCGATCCAGAACAGTCCCACCATGGCCATGGCGCGCGCCCCCACTTTCCCCGCAGAAAAGAAACGTAGGGGCCGGGAGGTTGCCACCTCCCGGCCCCTACATGAGCGTACGAAATCCAGAAATCTACTGCTCCGACGACCTCTTGGGTCGCCACACCACCAGCGCGCTCGCCTGCTGCACATCCTGGTACGGGACCAGGTCACGGCGGTACGACGCGTGCACCGCCGCCTCGCGCTGCTGCATCGCGGTGGCCGCCCCCTCGACCGCCGAGGCCAGTTCGGCCACCCTCGACTGCAGCGCCGCGACCTGGTGTTCCAGCTCGATGATGCGCTTGATGCCCGCGAGGTTGATGCCCTCCTCCTGCGACAACTGCTGCACCGTGCGCAGCAGTTCGATGTCGCGGGCGGAGTAGCGGCGGCCCCGGCCCGGTGTGCGGTCCGGGGAGACGAGGCCAAGGCGGTCGTACTGGCGCAGGGTCTGCGGGTGGAGGCCGCTCAGCTGGGCGGCCACCGAGATGACGTAGACCGGCGTCTCGTCGGTCAACTGGTACGGATTTCGACGACGGCCGTCCATCTCATGCTCCCTTCGCGGCCTGGAACAGTTCTGCCCGCGGATCGTCGTCCGCAGTCGCCTTGCGGTAGGACTCCAGGGCTTCCTTCGCCGAGTCGGAGAGGTCGGTCGGAACCGATACCTCCACCGTCACGAGCAAATCGCCCCGCGAACCGTCCTTGCGGACCGCGCCCTTGCCCCGCGCCCGCATCGTACGACCGTTGGGCGTGCCCGGAGGCAGCTTCAGGGTCACGGCAGGGCCGCCCAGCGTGGGGACCTTGACCTCGCCGCCCAGTGCCGCCTCCGTGAACGTCACCGGAACCGTCACCGTCAGATTGTCGCCCCTGCGGCCAAAGACCGGGTGGGTGTCGACGTGCACGACGACGTACAAGTCGCCCGCCGGGCCGCCCCGTTCACCCGGGCCGCCCTTGCCGCGCAGGCGGATGCGCTGGCCGTCCGAGACTCCTGCGGGGATCCGCACCTGCATCGTGCGTGACGACTTCGCCCTGCCAGAGCCCTTGCAGACCTCGCAGGGGTCCTGGGCGATGAGCCCACGACCCTTGCAGTCCACGCAGGGGTCCGTGAGGGAGAAACCGCCGCCGCCTCCCCGCGTGACTTGGCCCGTGCCGACGCACGTCGGGCACACGCGCGGTGTGCCGTTCTTGTCGCCGGTTCCGGAACAGGCCTTGCAGGGCGCCTGGGACGACATGCGAAGCGGGACCGTGGCCCCGTCCACCGCCTCCGTGAAGCTCAGCGTGACCTCGGACTCGATGTCCTGGCCGCGCCTTGGCTGTGTACGCGTGCCGGTGCCGCCCGCGCCCGTGCCGCCCCGGTTGAACAGGCCCCCGAAGACGTCACCAAGACCGCCCCCGAAGCCGCCCGCACCGCCGGGACCGCCCGGTCCACCGCCACCCGGGGCGCCGCCTCCGAAGAGGTCACCCAGGTCGAAGTTGAACGAACCTCCGGCGCCGCCCGCCCCAGGGCCGGGCCTGAAGCCGCCGTTGCCGAAGAGAGCACGCGCTTCGTCGTACTCCTTGCGCTTCTTGGGGTCCCCGAGGACGTCGTTCGCCTCGGAGATCTCCTTGAAGCGCTCTTCCGCCTTCGCGTTCCCCTTGTTGGCGTCCGGGTGGTTCTCGCGGGCGAGCTTCCGGTACGCCTTCTTGATCTCGGCCTCGGTGGCGTCCTTGGGGACGCCGAGAACCTTGTAGTAGTCCTTCTCGATGAAGTCCTTGGTACTCATCCCCGACGTCCCTCCTCTCGCTTCACCATCAACACCGTTACGTCAGCCCTCGTCCGGGCCACCGGTCTCCTTGTCCTCCGCCGCATCGGCGGAGGCTTCGGCGGGTTCGTCACCCTTGGCCGGCTGGGCACCCGGCTGCGGCTCGGCCACGGCCACCCGCGCGGGGCGGATGGTGCGCTCACCGATGCGGTAACCCGGCTGCAGGATCGCGACACACGTCGTCTCGGTGACGTCGGGTGCGTACGAGTGCATCAGGGCCTCGTGGATCGTCGGGTCGAAGGGCTCGCCCTCCTTGCCGAACTGCTGGAGGCCCATCTTGGCGACGACCGTCTCAAGGGCCTCCGCCACCGACTTGAACCCGCCCACCAGCTCGTCGTGCTCACGCGCGCGGCCGATGTCGTCGAGGCTCGGGAGGAGCTCGGAGAGGAGGTTCGCCGCGGCGATCTCCTTCACCGTCACCTTGTCCCGCTCCACACGACGGCGGTAGTTCTGATACTCCGCCTGGAGCCGCTGGAGGTCCGCCGTGCGCTCGCCGAGCGCCGTACGCACCTGGTCCAGCTGCGCGATCAGACCCACGTCCTGAGCGGACTGAGCCGACTGACCGGACTGGCCCTTCTTTGTACTGCTTGCTGCGTCCCCGGCCGGGGCCGCCGGGCCCTCCTCGGTGGAGGGCTCGGCGGCCTGCGGCGCCGCGTCATCAGGGGTGGCGCCGGAGGGGACGTCAGGCTGCTCGGCGTTGTCGCCGAAGCCCGGAGTCTCCTCGGTCATGCGGCGCCGCCCTTCGTGTCACCAGGCTTCTCGTCGTCGACGATCTCGGCGTCGACCACGTCGTCGTCCTTGTCCTTGGACATGTTCGGGCCCTCGCCGCCGTCAGCGCCCTCGGGACCGGGGGCAGCGCCCTCGGCACCCTGCGCGCCCTGAGCGTCCGCGTACATGGCCTGGCCCAGCTTCTGCGAGACGGCCGCGACCTTCTCGGTGGCCGTGCGGATCTCCGCCGTGTCCTCGCCCTTGAGCTTTTCCTTCAGCTCTTCGACGGCGGACTCGACCTCGGTCTTCACGTCACCCGGAACCTTGTCCGCGTTGTCCGCGAGGAACTTCTCCGTCTGGTAGACGAGCTGCTCGCCCTGGTTGCGGGACTCGGCGGCCTCGCGGCGCTTGTGGTCCTCGTCCGCGTACTGCTCGGCCTCCTGGCGCATACGGTCGACCTCGTCCTTCGGCAGCGAGGAGCCGCCGGTGACGGTCATCTTCTGCTCCTTGCCGGTGCCGAGGTCCTTGGCCGTCACGTGCATGATGCCGTTGGCGTCGATGTCGAAGGCGACCTCGATCTGCGGGACACCGCGCGGGGCGGGCGGCAGACCGGTGAGCTCGAACATTCCGAGCTTCTTGTTGTACGCCGCGATCTCGCGCTCGCCCTGGTACACCTGGATCTGGACGGACGGCTGGTTGTCCTCGGCCGTCGTGAAGATCTCGGAGCGCTTGGTCGGGATCGTGGTGTTGCGCTCGATGAGCTTCGTCATGATCCCTCCCTTGGTCTCGATACCGAGGGACAGCGGGGTGACGTCGAGGAGCAGGACGTCCTTGACCTCGCCCTTGAGGACACCGGCCTGAAGCGCGGCGCCGATGGCGACGACCTCGTCCGGGTTCACACCCTTGTTGGCGTCCTGGCCGCCGGTCAGCTCCTTGACGAGCTCCGCGACGGCGGGCATACGGGTCGAGCCACCGACGAGAACGACGTGGTCGATCTCGGAGAGCTGGATGCCCGCGTCCTTGATGACGTTGTTGAACGGGTTCTTGCACCGCTCAAGAAGGTCGGACGTGAGCTGCTGGAACTGGGCGCGCGTGAGCTTCTCGTCCAAGTGCAGCGGGCCCTCGGCGGACGCCGTGATGTACGGCAGGTTGATCGAGGTCTCCGTGGAGGACGACAGCTCGATCTTGGCCTTCTCGGCCGCCTCGCGCAGGCGCTGGAGCGCCATCTTGTCCTTGGAGAGGTCCACGCCGTGGCCGTTGTTGAACTGCTTGACCAGGTAGTCGACGACGCGCTGGTCCCAGTCGTCACCACCGAGGTGGTTGTCGCCGTTCGTGGCCTTCACCTCGACGACGCCGTCGCCGATCTCCAGGAGGGACACGTCGAAGGTGCCGCCACCGAGGTCGAAGACGAGGATCGTCTGGTCGTCCTTGTCGAGGCCGTACGCCAGAGCGGCGGCCGTCGGCTCATTGACGATGCGCAGGACGTTCAGGCCCGCGATCTCGCCGGCCTCCTTCGTCGCCTGGCGCTCCGAGTCGTTGAAGTACGCCGGGACGGTGATGACCGCGTCGGCCACCTTCTCGCCCAGGTAGGACTCCGCGTCGCGCTTCAGCTTCTGCAGGATGAACGCCGAGATCTGCTGGGGGTTGAACCCCTTCTCGTCGATGTCCACCTTCCAGTCAGTGCCCATGTGGCGCTTGACCGAACGGATGGTCCTGTCGACGTTCGTGACTGCCTGGCGCTTGGCGACCTCGCCTACCAGGACCTCACCGTTCTTCGCGAAGGCGACGACGGACGGCGTGGTCCTGGCGCCCTCGGCGTTGGTGATGACGGTGGGCTCGCCGCCTTCAAGAACGCTGACGACAGAGTTAGTCGTGCCCAGGTCGATGCCGACCGCACGTGCCATTTCGATTCCTCCAGATGTACTTCTTGAGTGGAACTGGCTCAAGGATGCATGAGCGCTTCGCTGGAGTCAACAGAGCTGAGCGTGAGGGACTCAACTCTTATCCAGCCCTTACGCGCAAGTCGGGGCCCCTCACTGAGCGCGATCCACTCGACTGCGGGTCCGCTGTGGCTGGTCGCGCAGTTCCCCGCGCCCCTTCGGGCGCCCCGACGCGGCAAGGGTCACCTGAGCAACGCAGATCACCCCCGCCCTGGCTACAGTGCGGCTGAGTAAGTGGGTAGTCTCAGACGGACTACCTAAGTTACCGCTTAGTAATAGTTCGCCTCGCAGGCCCGAGGAGCCCCAAATGCAACTCGCCGCGATCATCGTGTCGCTGGTCCTAATCGCGGTCGGCGTCGCGCTGTTCGGCCGTGCCATCGTGCAGATCGTCCAGTACATGCGGCTCGGTCAGCCGGTCCCCGCCGGCACCCGCACCGATCAGCCCGTGCAGCGCACCCTCACCGTGGCCAGGGAGTTCCTGGGCCATACGCGTATGAACCGCTGGGGCGTCGTCGGTGTCGCGCACTGGTTCGTGGCGGTGGGCTTCTACACGCTGCTCCTGACGATCGTCAACGCCATCGGCCAGCTCTTCAAGGCCGACTGGATGCTGCCGGTCATCGGCGAATGGCCGCCGTACAACATCTTCGTCGAGTTCATCGGCACGATGACGGTGGTCGGCATCCTGACCCTGATCGTCATCCGGCAGCTGAGCAACCCCGACAAGCCGGGCCGCAAGTCCCGCTTCGCGGGCTCCAAGAAGGGCCAGGGGTACTTCGTCGAGGCCGTCATCCTCATCGTCGGCGTCTGCATCTTCACGCTGCACGCCCTTGAGGGTGCCCAGCACCACGTGGACAGCTACGAGGCGTCGTTCTTCATCTCGTACCCGTTCGTCTCGTGGTTCCGGGGCATGGATCTCTCCACGCTGCAGAACCTCACGTACTTCTTCGCCATGGTGAAGATCGCGACGTCCTTCATCTGGATGATCGTCGTCGCGCTCAACACGAACATGGGTGTCGCCTGGCACCGCTTCCTCGGCTTCCCGAACATCTGGTTCAAGCGCGAGGCGGACGGCTCCACGACCCTCGGCGAGCTCCAGCCCATGACGTCCGGCGGCAAGCCGATCGACTGGGAGGACCCGGGTGAGGACGATGTCTTCGGTGTCTCCCAGGTCGAGCAGTTCTCCTGGAAGGGGCTCCTGGACTTCAGTACGTGTACCGAGTGCGGCCGCTGCCAGTCGCAGTGCCCCGCCTGGAACACCGGCAAGCCGCTCTCCCCCAAGCTCCTGATCATGTCGCTGCGCGACCACGCCCACGCCAAGGCCCCCTACCTCCTCGCCGGCGGCGGCAAAGACCTGGAAGGCAACGAAAAGGCGACAGCGGAACAGCTCAAGGACGTGCCCGCCACCGCCCTCGCGGAAGCCGAGCGGCCCCTCATCGGCACCGCCCAGGACAACGGCGTCATCGACCCCGACGTCCTGTGGTCCTGCACCAGCTGCGGCGCCTGCGTCGAACAATGCCCCGTCGACATCGAGCACATCGACCACATCGTCGACATGCGCCGCTACCAGGTCATGATCGAGAGCGCCTTCCCCTCCGAAGCCGGCACCATGCTCAAGAACCTGGAGAAGAAGGGCAACCCCTGGGGCCTCGCCAAAAAACAGCGCCTGGAATGGCTCAAGGAACTCGACTTCGAAGTCCCGGTCGTCGGCAAAGACATCGAAGACCTCACCGACATCGACTACCTCTACTGGGTCGGCTGCGCAGGCTCCCTCGAAGACCGCGCGAAGAAAACCACCAAAGCCTTCGCCGAACTCCTCAACATGGCGGGCGTCACGTTCGCCATCATGGGCGGCGACGAGAAATGCACCGGCGACTCCGCCCGCCGCCTGGGCAACGAGCCACTGTTCCAGCAGCTCGGCCAGGAAAACGTCGCCATGCTCAACATGGCCTACGGCGAGGACGACGAAGACCCCGCGACCAAGAAGCCGAAGTCCGCGAAGAAAATCGTCGCCACCTGCCCCCACTGCCTCAACACCCTCGCCAACGAATACCCCCAGCTCGGCGGCGACTACGAAGTCATCCACCACACCCAGCTGCTCCAGCACCTCATCGACGAGGGCAAACTCACCCCCGTCACCCCCGTCGAGGGCCTCATCACCTACCACGACCCCTGCTACCTGGGCCGCCACAACAAGATCTACACACCGCCGCGCGAGATCATGTCCGCCGTCCCCGGCCTGCGCCAGCAGGAAATGCACCGCCACAAGGAACGCGGCTTCTGCTGCGGCGCCGGCGGCGCCAGAATGTGGATGGAAGAACGGATCGGCAAGCGCATCAACACCGAGCGGGTCGACGAGGCACTCAGCCTCAACCCCGACATCGTCTCCACCGCCTGCCCCTTCTGCCTCGTCATGCTCACCGACTCCGTCAACGGCAAGAAAAACGACGGCGCCGCCAAGGAATCCCTCACCGTCGTAGACGTCGCACAACTCCTGCTCGACTCCGTGAAAACCCCAGCCGACCCCACCGGCGAAGCCGAGACCGCAGACGAACCAGAGCCCGAGCCGGTCAAGTAACGGCACTCGGAGTACTTCAGGCCGGTTCCGCCCTTCGGGGCGGGACCGGCCTTTCGTGTCGTACGGAAGGGGGGCATCATGTGCTGGTTGTTGTCGGGTGGGGCAGTCGGGGTGGGTGATGGTCATGCGGAGTGCCGGGATACGTGGCATACGTGGCGTGAGACAGACGAGGGGCAGCGGTGTCGTGGGTACGGCCGCCGTCCTCAGCTGCGCGCTGCTGCTCGCCGGGTGCGGCGGCAATGACGATGCGGGGAAGCCCGACGCCGAGCACCGGCCCGTCAGCATGGCGGGCAAGGCTTCGGCCCAGCAGCCTGTCCCCCGGGGCAAGGGAAGCAAGGTCGATGACGACTTCAACGGGGACGGCGCCCCCGATCTCGTACTCGATGATCTGGTGCACAGCGGTCACGGCGACGACGCGGGAATAGGTGTCGTGTACGGCAGCCGGGGCGGACTGCGGCCCGGCGCGCGGCAGTTGCTGAGCGCGCGGGCCAACGGGGCCCGCACCAAAGGTGAGTTGCCCGCGTCCTTCGAGTCCGAGGCGTCCTGCGACCTGGACAAGGACGGCTTCAGCGATCTGCTCGTGTCCACCGATCCGCCGTACGACGGCCTCGGCCAGCCGCCCGTGCCGCTACAGATCATCTTCGGCTCCCCCAAGGGCCTGACCGGCAAGGCCGTGAAGGTGAAGGTGCCCGCGCAGTCCCGCATCGGCAACGACTGGTCCGACCAACCGGTGTGCGGGGACTTCGACGGCGACGGCGGATACGACCTCGTCCTGCACGCGAGCGGCGCCCGGCTCACTTTCCTGCGCGGCCCGTTCAAGCGGACCGGTGCCCCGCGCGCCGCGGGCAAGCCGCTGACCGCGCCCGGCAACAACCTCGTCACCGGCGAGGCCACGGACGTCGACCGCGACGGCTACGACGACCTCCTCGTCCGCAAGGCCACGAACGCGTCAGGCGCCGCCACCAGCGCCCTCGTCCTCGGCGGCCCCAAGGGCCCCGCCGAGACCGGCGTGCTCTTCCCCGCGGGCACGGACATCGCGTTCGGCCGCTTCGGCAAGGGCAAGGCCACGGACGCGGCCGTCGCGGGCCCGGCCGGTGTCGCCCTGCGCTACGACGTGCCGGGCACCGGACGCGGCGCCCTTGAGGCGAAGAATGTGACGCTGGACGCGGGCGACTTCGACGGGGACGGCCTGAGCGAGCTCGTCCTGAGCGGGGGCGGCAGCGGGAGCGGGGGCGGCGCCGGTGAGGTGCGGGTCTTCAGGGGACGTACGGCGCTGCTCGACAAGAACGCGTCGGCGACTGTGATCCCCGCTGCCAAGGGCACCACGCAGGTCCTCGGCATCGCGGACTTCGACGGGGACAAGCGGGCCGATCTGGTCCTTCGTACGTATCGGGGGGACGGCGAGGACACGGTGGGGGTGTATCCGGGAGTGAAGGGCGACCTGATCGCTCGCAAGCCTCAACTGACCTTCTCCACACGGGAGTTCCTGGCCCTTGGCGACGGTTCGTGAGAACACTGCGACGCGTCGGCCTGCTGGCCCTCTGCTGTACGACTGCTCTGCTGGCCGCCGGATGCGGGGGCGCGCCGGACGGTGGCAGCGCCCGCAGCGAGGTCCGGCCTCCGCTGAAGGGCTCGCCCGCCGTCGGCAAGGCCTCGAAGGACCCCGACACCGGGGACTTCAACGGGGACGGGTTCGACGACTACGCGGTGGAGGTCGACTTCAACGGCCCGGACGCGAGCCGGGCCGACACCGAACTCGCCGTCGTCTACGGCTCCGCGAAGGGGCTCCTCACGGGGTCGTCGGTACGGGTGCCGGACGGAGAGGGCGGCGAGAGCGGCGAGAGCCCCAAGGATGGCAAGGGCGGCGGCGACGGCTTCTTCAGCGAACCGCTCCGCGCCGACCTCGACGGTGACGGCTTCACCGATCTGATCGGCTCACGCGGGGAGTACCCCGACTTCCAGACCTTCGCCCTGTTCGGCGGCGCGCGCGGTCTTTCCGCCCCGAAGAACCTCTATGTGCCGGACGGATTCCGTCCGTTGGCGGCCGGTGACTTCGACGGGGACGGGACAGTGGATCTCCTCGACGGCGGGGTCGGCACGACCGACGACGAAAGCGGTGCGGAGTGGGACCCGAGGCTGCCTGCCGAACGGGAAAGGGGTGAGGTCTTGTTCGGCCCCTTCAACCGCACCGGCACCCCCACCCGCTCCTGGGCCATGGACTTCAGCCAGCACGGCTACACCACACCGCTCGAAGCCCACACAGGTGACTTCGACGCCGACGGACGCACCGACGTCCTCCTGCCGTACACGTTCGACGCCGAGCAGGACGACCTCGCCCCCGACGATCTGACGGCGCTGGCCTACTACCGGGGTGACACCAAGGGCGGCCTGGTGCCGGGGCCCGATGTGAAGCCCGACCTGTACGACGCCATGAGCACCCTGGACGGACTGCGCGGCGTCACCGTCGCCGACGCGGACGGCGACGGCATCGACGACGTGATCGGCTCGGGCGAGGCCTCCGACCACCATGCGGGCGGGGGCAGTGACCCCGGCGAGATCACCATCATCTACGGCGCCAAGTCGGGCCTGGGCAAGGGGCGTTCGGCAAAGAAGATAGAGCAGAAGGCGTCCACCTGGGGCTTCGGCCCGAGGGTCGGCGACGTCACCGGCGACAAGGTGCCCGACCTCGTCCTCGGCGACAACGACCCGAAGGAGAGCGGCGGCGAGGTCTCCCTCCTGCCGGGCACCTCCGAAGGCCCGGACCTGGACAGCGCGCACACCGTGAGCCCGCTGACCGAGGGCCTGCCGAGCACGGGCGGCAAGCCGTACAAGTGGACGGAGTTCGGCACCGACGAGCTGCTCGACTTCAACGGGGACGGCCGCCAGGACCTGATCGTCCTCGCCGAGAAGTGGGAGAAGAAGAAGCCCGCGTTCCTCGCCTTCCGGGGGACGGAGGAAGGGCTCGATCCGGGGCAGGTGCAGTACTTCGCGCTGAACTACCTGAAGCCTTAAGCCTCAAGGTGGCTAGCCCCTCCAGGCGGCTCGCCCCTCCAGGCGGCTCGCCCCTCCAGGGCGGGGGCCCTCGTTCACCGGCCGGACACCGCCCCACCCCCATCGCACAACCATTCGTACACCTCACCTGTCACACCCCGGGAAAGCAATTCCCCACTCCCGGGAGCCCCACGTGCGCGTACGAACCCTGGCCATCGCCGCGAGTGTCGCGGCCCTCGGCGTCGCAGGCCTCACGCTGCCCTTCGCGGGCACGGCGAGCGCCGCGTCGACGCTCAAGGACGACTACAACGGCGACGGCTACCGAGACCTCGCGGTCGGTACGCCCGGCTCCAACTCCGTGACGGTGACGTTCGGTTCGGCATCAGGCGTGTCCGAAGGACGCTCCGTCACCGTCAGCCAGAACACGGCCGGAGTCCCCGGAGTCACCGAGGCGGAGGACGAGTTCGGCGAGAACATCACCAGCGGTGACGTGAACGACGACGGCTTCGCCGACCTGATCGTCGGTGCCCCCGGTGAGAAGGTGACGGGCAAGCCCTCCGGCTCCGTCACCGTCATCAAGGGCGGCAAGAACGGCTTCACCGGCGGCAGCTACGTCGTGAACGCGCCGAGCGACACGGCAGGCCGCTTCGGCGAGGCCACCGCCTGGACCGACCTCGACTACGACGGATCGCCCCAGCTGGCCGTGATCAGCGGCGACAACTGGTGGTTCTACGGCGGCAGCGGAGAGGGCGACACCCACCCGGTCGGCCTTGAGGTCGACTTCCTGCCCGACGGCGTCCGCCTCGACGGCATGGTCACCGGCAACTTCAAGTACAAGGACGGCGACAGCTTCGTCCTGTACGGCGAGCGCGCGGACGGCGGCGCCTACACCGCCCACATGAACGGTGGCGTCGGCGACTACGGCTACGAGGCCGAGCTGATCGGCGAGGGAGACGACCCGACGGCGACGCGCGACGCGGCCACCGCCGGTGATGTCGACGGCGACGGCTACGCCGACCTGATCACCGGCAACTCCCATGACGGGAAGGGCGGTTCGGTGACCGTGCGGTTCGGCGGCGATCGCAAGTTCGGCTCCCCGGTGACGTACAACCAGGACAGCGCGGGAGTACCGGGCGCCGACGAGGCGGACGACCGCTTCGGCGCCTCCGTCTCCGCGGGTGACGTGACCGGCGACGGCCTCCCCGACCTCGCGGTGGGCGCGCCCGGCGAGACGGTCGGCACGGTGGCCGGGACCGGCAGCGTCACGCTCCTCAAGTCCTCCGCGGGCGCCTTCACCTCGGGCAAGGCCTGGCATCAGGAGACCGCGGGCGTGCCGGGCGTCGCCGAGGAAGGCGACCACTTCGGTACGACCGTCCGCCTCAAGGACATCAACAAGAACGGCAAGGCGGACCTGGCCACCGGCGCGACCGGCGAGGACATCGGCACGACGCGGGACGTCGGCGCCGTGTGGGTCCTGCGCGGCACGTCGACGGGTCTGACGTCGTCCTACGCGGCTTCCTTCAACGGCTCGGACTTCGGAATCGGCGGCGCTGGCGGCGCGGGCGCGGGCTTCGGCAGGACGCTGCGCTGATCGTTCCGGTCCACCAATCGGACCGCCAATAGGACCGCCAGTCGGTCTGTCAATCGGTCTGTCAATCGGTCCGTCAACCCCCCATATCCCATGATCCAGTTGGAGATGACGCAAGTGGCCACGCACACACGCAAACCCCTCCGCAACAAGGTCCTCGCGGCGAGCGCGCTCTGTGCCGCGACCGTGCTCGGCGTCGCGGGCCTGACGGCGGGCGGCGCAACCGCCGCCGAGCCCGCCGAACCGACGGCCGACTACAACGGCGACGGCTACGCGGACCTCGCGGTCGGCGTGCCCGGCGCGACGGTGGGCGGCAAGGCCAAGGCCGGATACGTGAATGTGGTCTGGGGCGGCAAGTCCGGCCTGGGCAAGCACGGTGCGACCACGGTCAGCCAGGTTACACCGGGCGTGCCCGGCACGGTGGAGGCGGGCGACGGGTTCGGCAAGGCCGTCGAGTCGGACGACATGAACGGCGACGGCTACAGCGACCTGGTCGTCGGCGCACCCGACGAGGACAACGACGCGGGCCTGTCCGCGGGCACCGTCGCCGTGGTGTGGGGCTCGGCCGACGGCTTCAAGGGCGGCTTCACCGCGGCCAACGGAGGCTACAGCGACAGCAGTTACGGCGCGCTCCTCGCCACGGGAGACTTCGACAAGGACGGCGACAAGGACATCGCCCTCAACTCCCACTTCGACGAGAGCAGTTCGGTCATGATGCGGCCGGGCCCCTTCACGGCGGGGTCGCCCGCCGAACTGTCCCGGGTCGAAGGCTGGCACTTCGCCGGACCTGCCGCGCTCGCCGCCGGTGACTTCGACGGGGACGGCGGGGACGACCTCGCGATCTCGTACGACGGGATGGAGATCAGCGGTACGACGGTGAAGAGCCGCGATGCCGGTACGGGCGAGTGGAAGGAGACCTGGTCCACGGCCGACAGCACCGACACCGCGCTCGCGACCGGTGACTTCGACGGCGACGGCACGGCGGATCTGGCGATCGGCGACGTCAAGCCCAATCCGGAGGCGGAGGGCACGAACTGCGAGGACCGCCTCGGCGGGGCCATCCTCACGGTCTACGGCAAGAAGGGCACCACGCTGGGCGGCGCCGCCTCCTGCACGACACAGAGCGGTCCGCAGGTCGGCGGCAGCGCGGAGTCCGGAGACCATTTCGGGGCGCACCTCGCGACCGTCGACACCGACCAGGACGGCCGCGACGAGTTGATCGCGGGCGCCGACGCGGAGGCGGTGGGCACCGCCAAGAACGCGGGCTCGTACTGGTTCCTCGCCTCGACCGGCACGGGCACGAGCCTCGCCGGGCCTGCCTTCAGCCAGAACTCCGCGGGAGTGGCAGGCACGGCGGAGGCGGGCGACCGCCTCGGCGCGGCGGTGGCCGCCGGCGACTACAACGGCGACGGCCTCCCGGATGTCGCCACGGGCGCGCCCGGCGAGGACGCGAAGTCGGGGGGTGTCTGGTACGCCCCGACGCCTACGGACGGCCCGTACCCGCCGGTGGTCTCGGTGACTCCCGGGAAGCTGGGGCTGTCGGGGGCGAGCGGGTACGGGGCGGTGCTGAGCCGCTAGCGCGGCGCGGCGAAGCCGGTGATCAACGGTACGCACGAGCACACACGCACACCCGCACACCCGCACACCAACCAACGAACCCCAGGAGCCCCCATGCCAAAGCGCACCCGCACCCGCACCCGCACCCACACCCGCACCCACAGACCCGGCCGTCTGGTCGCGGCGACCGCCGCTGCCGCGGCCCTGACAGGCGGACTCCTCACCCTCACGGCAACCTCCGCGACCGCGGCCCCCACCGCGGCGCAGCCCGGCGGCGCCGACTTCAACGGCGACGGCTACGCCGACCTCGCCGTCGGCGTGCCCAGCGGCACCGTCGGCGGGAAAGCCAAGGCCGGATACGTGAGCGTCGTGTTCGGCGGCCAGCACGGTCCGGGCCCGCACGGCGTCAGACGCATCACTCAGGCCACCGTCGAGGTGCCAGGCACCCCGGAGTCCGGTGACCGCTTCGGGGGCTCTGTCACCACCGCGCACGTGGACGACGACAAGTACGCCGACCTCGTCATCGGCGCCCCCGGCGAGGACATCGACGCCAAGACCGACGCGGGCTCCGTCACCGTCCTGTACGGCACCGGCGACGGCTTCGCCCAGGCCAACACCGCCGCCCGCGGCGCGAAGTCCGGCGACGCGTACGGAAACGCGCTCGCCGCCGCCGACTTCACCGGCGACACGGACGTCGACCTCGCGATCGGCGGCAAGGACCAGGTCGTCGCCAACTACAACCCGTACACCGCCGACACTCAGCCGCTCATGGCCGACCGCATGGGCGGCCGCGCCCCCGTCCTGACGACCGGCGACTTCGACACCGACGGCCTCCCCGACCTCGCCCTCGCCTACTACACGAAGGGCCAGCCCTACACCCAGTCCCACCTCCGCCTCTACGGCTGGAACAAGGACGAGGGCTCCATGCTCAACTTCTGGAACAACTCCAACGGCGCCGCGAACGCCCTCGCGTCCGGTGACTTCGACGGCGACGGCTACGACGACCTCGCCGTCGGCAACTGCCGCGAGATCGCCGACGAGAACATCGACGACCCGTGCGGCCCTGAGGAGCTCGCCAAGGGCGGCGCCGTCCACATCCGCTTCGGCGGCGCCAACGGCAGCTTCGGCTGGGAGCAGCAGACGTTCAACCAGGACACCGCCGGGATGCCCGGCGTCGCCGAGACCGGTGACGGCTTCGGCGACGCACTCGCCGTGGCGGACATCGACGCCGACGGCCACGACGACCTGATCGCGGGCGCCCCCGGCGAGGCCATCGGCAGCGCGGCGAAGGCGGGCAGCGTCACCGTCCTGAAGGGCGGCGAGATGGGCCTGCTCGACCCGGCGGGCGCGGCGAACAAGGGAACGGTCGCGTTCCAGCAGAACTCCCCCGGCATCCTGGGCGTCGCTCAGGCGGGTGACCTGTTCGGTGGCGCGCTCGCCTTCGGTGATCACAACGGCGACGGCCGCCCGGACCTCTCCGTGGCCGCACCCGGCGAGAACTCCTCGGCGGGCGGCGTATGGGACCTGCCGGGCGCCGCGGCCGGCGGTTCGGTCGTCACCCCCAACTCCCTCGGCCTGCCCGCCTCTTCCGACCCGCTGGCGTATGGGGCTGTGCTCGGGAAGTAGCGAGTCCCTGACGACATCGGTGACACCGGCGCGACACCGGCGACGTCCCTGGGCCCCAGGGGCTCTGGGGCTCTGGGGCTCTGGGGCTCTGGGGCTCTGGGGCTCTGGGGCTCTGGGGCTCTGGGGATAACCCCTCAGGGTCCCCCTAAGGGTTGTCACAGGTCAGCGGCAAAGCCTCTCTCCTCCCGAGGACGGACGACCCCGGCCCTCCAGACCAGGTACGTTCGATTCGTGGCTGGATTCAGGATCGGACGCGGCCGGGACAACCGCACCCCGCAAGCACGCCCCCAACAACGACCGCGGCAGGAGCCGTACGGGCAGCAGGCCCCCCAGGGCAGGCAGCAGCCGTACGGCTACCCTCAGGCGCCCCCTCAGCAGCAGTACGGCGGACAGCCGCCGTACGGCCAAGGAGGCCAGGGCGGCGGTCAAGGCGGCGGCCAGGGCGGTTACGGCGGGCAGCAGTGGCCGCAGGCGGGCGGCAACCAGGGACATCACGGCGAGCCGGAGTACTTCGGCGGACCGGGCGACCCGGGGCAGGGAGGCGGGCCCCATGGCGGTCACGGGGGCCAGGGCGGCCAGGGCGGCTTCGATCCCTACGCCGCCAACAATCCCGGTCACACCCAGGCCTTCTCCATCAACGACGACCGGTACAACCAGGGCGACACGTACCGCGCCGGTCAGGCCCCCGCACCGATGGGGCCCCGCCTGCACTGGAAGGACCTTCTGCGCGGCATCGTGCTGCGCCCGGGTCCGACCTTCCTCCAGATGCGGGACTACGCGATGTGGGCCCCCGCCCTCATCGTCACGTTCCTCTACGGCCTCCTGGCGATCTTCGGCTTCGACGGCGCCCGCGAGGACGCCATCAACGCCACGCTCTCGACGGCCGTCCCGTACGTCCTGACCACGGCCGTGGCGATCACGATCAGTGCCTTCATCCTCGGCGTGGTCACGCACACCCTCGCCCGCCAGCTCGGCGGCGACGGCGCCTGGCAGCCGACGGTCGGCCTGTCCATGCTGATCATGTCGCTCACGGACGCGCCCCGCGTGGTCGTCGCGATGTTCCTCGGCGGCGGCCAGCCCTTCGTCCAGCTGCTCGGCTGGGTGACCTGGGTGGCGGCGGGCGCGCTGCTCACGGCGATGGTGAGCAAGTCGCACGACCTGCCGTGGCCGAAGGCGCTGGGCGCGGCGTCGATCCAGTTGCTCGCGCTGCTCGCGATCATCAAGCTGGGCACGTTCTAGCTAGTACTTGAGACGGAGAAGGCCCCGGCGGAATGCTCCGCCGGGGCCTTCTCCGTTCGTTCACACCTCAGGCGTCGAGAACCTGCCCGGCACGCCGCACGACGGGCGCTTCGACACTCCACGGGAAGTTGATCCAGTCGTCGGTGCGCTTCCAGACGTACTCGCACTTCACGAGCGACTGCGACTTTTCATAAATCACGGCGCTGCGCACCTCGGCGACATGGTCGAGGCAGAAGTCGTGCACGAGCTTCAGGGTCTTGCCGGTGTCGGCGACATCATCAGCGATCAAGACCTTCTTGTCGGTGAAGTCGATCGCGTTCGGCACGGGGGCCAGCATGACGGGCATCTCCAGGGTCGTACCGACCCCGGTGTAGAACTCGACATTCACGAGGTGGATGTTCTTGCAGTCGAGCGCGTACGCGAGCCCGCCCGCGACGAAGACGCCACCGCGTGCGATGGAGAGGACGACATCGGGCTGGTACCCGTCATCGGCGATGGCCTGCGCGAGCTCGCGCACCGCCCCGCCGAACTTCTCGTACGTAAGGTTCTCGCGCACGTCACTCATGCTGGATGTCACACCTGGGTCCGATGGAAATTGAGGAAGGAACGGGAGGCGGTCGGGCCGCGCTGCCCTTGGTAACGGGACCCGTACCGCTCGGACCCGTAGGGCGACTCGGCGGGCGAGGTCAGCCGGAACAAGCACAGCTGGCCGATCTTCATGCCGGGCCACAGTTTGATGGGCAGCGTCGCGAGGTTGGAGAGCTCCAACGTCACGTGCCCGGTGAAGCCGGGGTCGATGAACCCGGCGGTGGAATGCGTCACGAGCCCGAGCCGCCCCAGGCTCGACTTCCCCTCGAGCCTGCTCGCGAGGTCATCGGGCAGACTGATGATCTCGTACGTCGATGCGAGCACGAACTCCCCGGGATGCAGGATGAACGGCTCGTCGCCCTCGGGCTCCACGAGCCGCGTCAGGTCGGCCTGCTCGACGGAGGGGTCGATGTGGGGGTAGCGGTGGTTCTCGAACACCCGGAAGTAGCGGTCGAGCCGCACATCGATGCTTGAGGGCTGCACCATGGATTCGTCGTACGGATCGATCCGTACTCGTCCGGCGTCGATCTCGGCCCGGATGTCCTTGTCTGAGAGAAGCACGCACCGAGGATACGCAGTGCGCGCGGGCGCGCCCCAATCGGACGGACCCGCGCGCGTTATCGCTGCTGTGGTGGCTGCTCGCGACTGCTGCTCGCGACGCTGACGCCGCGGTGTCCCGCTACCTCTTCGGCGCCGTGATCGGCACGGAATGCCGCAATCGGGCACAGCGTGGACAGCGGATGAGACGGCCGGGTCCGAGCCGGTCGGCCTTCTGCATCGGGAACGAAGCAGTGCTGAACACGTGCCCTTCGGCACAACGGACGACGGTGCGCTCCATCAAGTCCTCGAGTCCCTTCCCCAAAGCCGTAGTTGAGCTCGTGGCGCCCCTGACTCACCTCATGCGTGAGCGGGTGCCGAAAGGCCACATTACGGGACGAAAGGGGCGACCCTCCAGGCGGCGCTCCGATCCCTCACCGTACGCCCCAACTCCCGCGTCCCGCAGCGCCATCCACGCCCCGGACAGCACGCGGGCCCCGGGGCAAAAGCGCCCGGGGCCTGGGATGAGGTAGAGTGTGCGACGTTATGACACCGCCACAGACGGCGTCTTTCGCGGGTGTAGTTTAGTGGTAGAACATCAGCTTCCCAAGCTGAGAGTGCGAGTTCGATTCTCGTCACCCGCTCCATAGTTGAACAGCTGAGGCCCAGGTCGGCGACCTGGGCCTTTTTCGTTGGATCATGGCTTATCGAGCCAGGCCCAGGCCCTCTGGCGGTCGTACGGGCAAGACCCGGAATGCCTTGTGGCGGCCGAGAGGGCGTACGGCGCGGAAGTCCCGGCGGTCGAGTGTGAGGATCGCGCCCCTGTCGCACTCGGAGGCCAGGGCCACATTCACCGCGTCCGCGAGGTCGAGGTCCAGGTCCAGGTCGAGGTCCAGGTCGAGGTCGAGGTCCAGCGAGTTGTAGCGCGCGGATGGACTGGGCGACACCCAGGTGGTCCTCCGCGATCTCCGGCGCGACGATGCGGCCCCGACGTATCCAGTGCCGGATGCGTCAACCGCGCCGAGTGCGGCCTCACGGCCCAGTTCGCGCGTCGCGACGTGGTCGAGTTCGGCGAGCAGGAGCGGGGACACGACGAGAAGGCCGGCCGCCAGAATCGCCTCGTTCGCCGCGCCGTGCTCCGGGTGGGTGGAGTCGAGTGCGGCCAGCAGTCCGGAGGTGTCGGCGATGACGATGATCACGCGGCGGTTCCGGGGCCGGTCTCGCGTCGTACCGCGTCGGCGACCGTGTCACGGACTTCGGCGGGTTGGGACACCCCCTGTCGCCCCTGTCGCCCCTGTCGCCGCGACCCTACGCCTGGCCGCGCCGTCCATCCGCGGCAGCCGATAGCCACCCACATCCCCAGCTCCCGCCCTGGTCATCGTCCTATACGCGGCATGTATACACCGCGCGTATACTCACCATGTATAGTCCCACGCATGATCACGACGCTCCCCCCACTCGGGCGCCCGGATACCGCCGCGCGTCCGAAGAACTCCGGTGACTCACCCCGCCCCGCGCGGCGCTGGGACTGGCCCGTCCTTCTCGTGTGTGCGGTGTCGGCGCTCGCCGTCGGGCTCGCCTCTCCCCCCGATACCTCGCAGCAGGCCTGGGGGCTTGCCTCCGCCCTCGGCTATGGGTGTGCCGGTCTCGTCGCCTTGAAGTCCGCCCCGTGGGCGCCGCGTGTGGCCGTCATCGCAGTCGTCGGTTCCGTCCTCGTGCCTCTCCTCTACCTGACCGTCATCGGCAAGGCGCAGATGGAGGTCGGCGTCGTGGAGCGCGGGGCCGAGCTGCTGTTCTCGTCCGGGACCCCTTACAGCGCCACGCCGCATATCGTGCGGGACTTCAATCCGTACCTTCCCGGCATGGCGGTCTTCGGGATACCGCACATGGTGTTCGGCGACGGCCCGCTCAGCAGTGCCCGCTTGTGGTTCGCCGTGGGGTTCCTGGCCGCCGTCGTCGGTGCCGTGCGGGTGTTGGCCGGTGGGAAGCGGGGCGTCGACGACGTCGAGGACGGTGGGGTCTCGAGCCGCCGCGCCCGTGCGGGGGCCGGTGTCCTGTGGCTCATCGCCTGCCCCGTCGTCGCGCTGCCGCTCACCATCGGTGGCGTGGACCCGCCCGTCATCGGGCTCATCTGCCTCGCCCTGGCCTTCGCGCACCGCGGCGACGCCGGGCGCGCGGGTCTGGTCCTGGGGGCCGCTGCCGCGCTGAAGTGGACCGCCTGGCCTGCCATTCCGGTGATCGTCGCCCTGTTCGCGGTACGCGGCGGGACGCGGGCCGCAGTCAGGTGCGCGGCGGGAGCCGTGGGGATCGCCGTCCTCACCGCCCTGCCGGTGCTCCTTGTGGACAGGGCGGCCTTCTACCAGAACGTCGTTCTCTACCCGTTGGGGCTCGGCCCCACGGCCTCCTCCGCCCAGAGCCCCCTTCTCGGGCATCTGATCGTCTCGCTGGTGCCGAACGGCGAGTCCGTCACCATGGGGCTCATCGCGCTGAGCGCCGTGGGGGTGGGGGCTTCACTTCTCGTACGTCCGCCACGCACCGCCACCGCCGCCGCCGACCGGCTCGCCCTGGGGCTGCTCCTGGCGATAGCGCTGTCCCCGGCCACCCGAGTCGGTTACGCCGTCTACCCCGTCGTCCTCCTCGCCTGGCCCCGATTCGCCGCCCGTATCTCAGCAGGGCAGCCCTGACCTCGCCGCCTCACCCGTCCTAGTCACCGGAGTTGCTGCCCGACCGGCCCTTCAAGGGCTTCGCCATCGTCACCAGCTCCGCCACGACGAGCACCACTCGCGCCACGCCATGGACCCACCGCGGCCCGCCCCGCGACGCCCAGACGACGGCCGCGAACCCCGCGGCCGTGAGCAGCACCAGCACGCTGAGCAGCACGATCATGGCTTCCCCCTTCTTCACGCGTGACGTCACGCGTCACGTCACGCGTCACGTCACGCGTTACGTTCAAGGAAGCCGATCTTCTCAGACCGCGGTCGGGGCGGGTGGGCCGCCCAACTATCCGAACTGGCCCGGCTGGTAGTCCCCCGCCGGCTGCTGAACGATTACGTTCACGCGGTTGTACGTGTTGATGACGGCGATGAGGAACACCAGGGCTGCGAGCTGGTCCTCGTCGTAATGCTTGGCGGCATCCGCCCAGGCCGCGTCCGTGACACCACCGGCCGCGTCGGCGATCCGGGTCCCCTGCTCCGTCAGCTCCAGGGCCGCACGCTCGGCGTCCGTGAACACCTTGGCCTCGCGCCAGGCGGCGATCAGGTTGAGGCGCGACGAGGTCTCCCCGGCGTGCATGGCGTCCTTGGTGTGCATGTCGGTGCAGAATCCGCAGCCGTTGATCTGGCTGGCGCGGATCTTCACCAGCTCCTGCGTCTCGGCAGGCAGGGTCGAGTCGGAGGCGACCTTGCCCGCCGAGTTGATGTGCCGCAGAGCCTTGCCCGCGACCGCGTTGCCGAAGAGATTCAACCGAGCTTCCATGGCGCACTCCTATGCCGTATGCCGTATGCCGTCAGTGAGGCCGTTCTGATGCCTTCACTTGTCTGACGGACGGGCCGGGCAAGATGTGACGGGCGCGTTAGAGTCGGTCCGAAAATTCTATGAGTTCCGATGAAAACAAGTGGGGGGCCTCTCATGGCGCTGTTCGGGAACGCGCACACGATCGATCCGATGGCCGCGCAGCAGGACTACGCGCGCCTGCTGGGGAACGGCGAGCAGGTACAGGCCGCGTTCCTGCTGATACGCGACACCATGATCTTCACCGACCGCCGGCTCGTCCTCGTCGACAAGCAGGGGATAACCGGCAAGAAGGTCGAGTACCACTCCGTCCCGTACCGCAGCATCACGCACTTCTCGGTGGAGACCGCAGGTCACTTCGACCTCGACGCCGAGCTGAAGATCTGGATCTCCGGCACGCACGAGCCGATCCAGAAGACCTTCACCAAGGGCGTCGACATCTACGAGGTGCAGGCGATCCTCACGCAGTACGTGGCGCGCTAGGGCCCTAGGGCCCTAGCGCCCTAGGCCGTTCGCCGTTCCCTTCAGGGCTGGGGCACGCGGTCCAGGAATCCGTACACGCCACGGATACGGCCGTCATCGGCGAGCGTGATGACGTCGAACCCGGCGACGGGCGCGGAACCGTCCGCGACCGACACCAGCTCCCACCCGAAGCGCGCGGTGTCGTGGTGCCCGTCGACAGCGCCGGTCTGCCGGAACTCGAAGCCCGGGAACTGCTCGTGGGCCCCCGCGATCACGGCGGCGAGCGACTCGTGCCCCGAGACGTCGGCCAGCGGGTCCGTGTAGCTGCCGCCCTCGCTCCAGGCGGCGGCCACGGCCTTGGCCAGGTCCTCGGCGCTCTCGGTGTTCCACGCCTCGAAGTAGCGGGCGACGGCGGTCTCGTACGCGGAAGTGGTGTGTGCGGCATTCATGGGTCAGCCTCCTGTGAAGTGTTCAACCGGGTTGCTCTCCCGATGACTTGAGCTTGCCGTGCGGGGCGACGCGGGTCGATTACGTCCGGGGTAATGCGGGACCGCCGAAGCGCTGCCCGCTTCCCGCTTCCCGGTGCCCGCTTCCCGCTTCCCGCTTCCCGGTGTCTTCTCACGCGCACGTGACTGTGCTTGCCTTGGGGGCTATTTCGGTCGCCTGGACGGGAGTTGGCGTATGCGCAAGCCGTGGATCGGTGGGCTACTGGCCGCTGCACTGCTCCTCGGAGCGTGCGGTGATCCGGGGTCGTCCGAGAGCGCGGAGGCCCCGGCGGCCCCCGAAGCCCCCGAGGCCACAAAGGCCGCCGAGCCCTCGGCGTCGCCCACGCCCGCCCCCACCACCCGTCGGCGCGTCGCAGGAAAGTCCCGGACGGAAGCACCAAAGGTTCTCTACCTCGGGGATTCTCTCGCGATGGAGAACCAGACCGTCCTCGGCGACCAGCTCCGCGCCGAGCTCGGTGCCCGCTACCGCAGCGCGCCCTACTCCGGGACCACCCTCTGCGACTACCTCGACGGAACCGGTAAGGACTCCCTCGTCCCCGACAAGGACAAGGCCGCCGCGCTGGTGCGGTCCGAACGGCCGGACTATGTCGTGCTCCAGTTCTGGGGCAACGCGTGGGGCTATACGCCGTGCATGGACGGCATCACGTACGACAAGGCGCGGGCGAAGTACTTCGATCGGTACGCCGCCGACGCGAGGGCGCTGACCTCCCAGATCAACGACGCCGCCGCCGGGGCGGACCGGCCGCGCATCGTGTGGGTGATGCAGGGGCCCGACCCGATCACCCCCGATCGCGTGCGGCGCGTCAACAGCATCTACGAGGCGCAGGCGCGGGCCTCCGGCGGGATCGTCGCCGACGCGGGCCGCATGGTGGCACCGGCTTCGGGGCGGTACACATGGGTGGAGAAGCTGCCGTGCACGGCGTACGAGACGAAGAACCCGGCGTACTGCACGGAGCCGGGGCGCGGGCGGACGGCGCTGCATCGCGGCGATGACTATCTGCACTTCTGCCTGGCGCCGACTACCGCCAAGTCCCGCCCCTGCCCGGCGCGTTCACCGGGTATCCGCCGGATGACGGCGGAGATCACCCGGGCTGTCGCCGAGGCGCCCTAGGTCGTGTCCGCCACGTCGGCCACTGTCGGGGGCCTGGACCACGACCCTCCATTCCGGAGTTCAAGCCGGCCTCGGCCAGGGGCAATCTGAAGGACGGTCTGAAGGACGGCATCACCACCACGTACAAGGCCACCCAGGGTCGTCTCGGGGGAGACCACCCTGTATCTCAGATCGAGCCGTGCTTGTGCCCATCGTCACGGCGCTCGCTCACACGAAGCGTTACCCCGCCGCCGCGCCGACCATCGCCTCCATGAGATCGGCAGCCTCGTCGCTCGTCCGAGTGTGACGCCGAGGGGGCGGCACCAGGGCCTGCTCATTCGGGCCAAGCCCGCTCGCGCCGCCCGCAGGGCTGTCACACGCTGTGAATTCCGGCCGTAGAGACGCGGCCGTGAGCAACAGAGACGAGGTGCCCATGAGCAGCAGTACGAGCAACCCGCGGGGCGACAGCCCCTGGGCATCCGGCGGTACGGCGTTCGCGGGCGTCCTGATGCTGGTCTACGGCGTCCTCGGCATCCTCGAAGGCATCGCCGCCATCGCGAAGGACGACGTCTACGCGCGCATGGGGGACTACGTCTACAAGTTCAACCTCACCACGTGGGGCTGGATCCACCTGGCCCTCGGCATCCTGCTCGCCGTCGTCGGCTACGGCATCCTCAAGGGTGCCGCCTGGGGCAAGGCGTTCGGTGTCGCCCTTGCCTCGCTCGCCGTCGTCGTGCACTTCCTGTGGCTGCCCTACCAGCCGGTCTGGGCGCTGATCTCGATCGCCATCGGCGTCTTCGTCATCTGGGCGCTGTGCACGGACCACCAGTCCGACGGCGACGCGGGCCGTGGCGGTCCGCCGAGCGGCGGAGCCGCGGAGGGTGGCTGGGGACCCAGGAGCACCTCCAGCGGACCCGGCCCGTTCGCCGAGGGCTCCGGCGCCCCCACACCCGGAGGCCCTGGCCCCACGCCTCCCACCGCCCCCTGACCGGACGCGAGGCAGCGGCAGCTCCGGAGGGGCCTATGACACCGCAGGCCCGCGCTCTCCTACCGCTCGTCGTGCCCGCCCTGCTGATCGGCGTCGGGTCCAGCCTGGTCCTGCTGCTGCTCAGCTTCGTCGCCGAGCGGATGCAGGATCTGCTGTGGGACACGCTGCCGGACGCGGTCGGGGTCTCCGGGACGTCGGCGGGGTGGATCATCGCCGTGCTGACGGTGGCCGGGTTCGTCGTCGGTCTTGTGGTGTGGAGGGTCCCCGGGCACGCCGGGCCCGACCCAGCGACGCTCGGCCTCGTCGATCCGCCGCTGCCCGTCCGGGTGCTCCCCGGCCTCGCGCTGACCGTCATCGTGGCCCTCGCGGGCGGCGTCAGCCTCGGCCCGGAGAACCCGATCACCGCGATCAACATCGCCCTCGCCTACGCGCTCGGCATGAAAGCCATGCCGCGTACGCCCGCCTCCGACTGGGTCGCCCTCGCCGCCGCCGGGACGATCGGCGCCCTCTTCGGTACGCCGGTGGCGGCGGCGCTCATCCTCTCCGAGACCGTCACGTCTCCCGGACCCGACCCGCGGCCCCTGTGGGACCGTCTTTTCGCGCCGCTGGTCGCGGCCGGTGCCGGGGCGCTGACCACCGTCCTCATCGCGCATCCGACGTTCCAGATCGACGTCCCGGCGTACGAGGGGCCGAGCTGGGGCGACGTACTCTCCGCGATGGTCATCAGCACCGGGGCGGCGGCTGTCGGTCTGGGCGCCGTGTACGCCTTCCCCTACCTCCACCGCGTCTTCCGCCAGCTCGGGCACCCCGTACTGATGCTGACGGTGGGCGGCCTCGTGCTCGGCGCCCTCGGCGCGCTCGGCGGCCATCTCACGCTCTTCAAGGGCCTGGACGAGATGAAGGAACTGACCGCGCACGCCGCCGACCACGACGCGGGCAATCTGCTGCTGCTCGCCCTGGTCAAACTGCTCGCGCTCTGCGTGGCCGCCTCCTGCGGCTTCCGGGGCGGGCGGATCTTCCCGGCCGTCTTCGTGGGCGTGGCCCTCGGCATGTTCGCGCACGCGCTCGTCGACGCGGTGCCGCCCGCCCTCGCCATCACCTGCGCCGTCCTCGGCATCCTGCTCGCCACGACGCGGCAGGGCTGGCTGAGCCTGTTCACGGCGGCGGTCGTGGTGATGGACCTCGAACTGCTGCCCATCCTGTGCGTCGCGGCGCTGCCCGCCTGGCTGTTGGTGACGGGGCGCCCGGACATGCTGATCGAGGGGGAGAGGGAGGAAGAAGGACAGCGGACCGTGTCATGAGCGGCCCAGGCCCGGTACCCCCAGCGCGGCGAGCCCGTCCAGGACCAGGTCCACGCCGACCGCGGCGAGGAGCAGGCCGAGCAGTCTGCTGAAGAGCTCGACCGTCGCGTGATGCGTGCCGCGCAGGATGCGCGCCAGGAGGACCACGCACACCAGATCCAGGGCGACCACGGTGACGTACGCGCCGACGACCGTGGACCGCCAGGACCACGTGTCGCGGGCCGCCGCCTCGATCAGTACGGCGGTCATGGCGAGCGGGCTCACGATGTACGGCATGAGCAGTTCGCGTACGCCGCTGACGAGATCGGGCGCGTCCTGATGCGCGCCGTCCGAGCCGAGGTGGACGCCGAGGACGAGCCCCACGGCGTAGATGAAGAAGATGACTCCGCCCGCGAGCTGGAGCGCGGGCGTCGAGATGTGAAAGAGGTCGAGCAGCCAGGGCGCGGTGAACCCGGCGACAAGGCCGATGACGACGGCGGCCCCTGACGAGACAAGGGCGATCATCCGCAGCTCGCGGACCGGATGGTTCTGCGCGATGCCGCCGAAGGCGAGCAGCACCTTGGGCGGGCCGACGACGGAGAAGAAGGTGATGAATGCGGCGGAATAGGTCAGAGCAGCGGTCACGCACGGCATCCTGTACCGCGCCGCGCCTAGAACGCCGCGGGCCCGCCGTTGGCCGCGACCGTGTCGCGCACCGCGCGGACGAAGGCGTCCAGGCGCGGGGTGCCGGCGGCGGCCGTACGCCAGATCAGCGCGACATCGGCCGACGGAACATCGTGCAGGGGTACGAAGATGATGTCGGGCCGCGAGTAGTACTTCTCCACGGACGCGACCACCGGCGACACCCCCTGCCCCGTGGCGACGAGCGTCATCAGCTCCTGGAAACCGGCGACGGACTGACCGCGGCGGATCGGGAGCCCGCTGGGGGTGCGGGGCGGGATGTGGAAGTCCCACCAGTAGGCGGGCGCGCCGTTCACGACGCCGAAGAACGTCTCGCCCGCGAGCTCTTCGAGCGATACGCCGTCGCGCCGTCCGGCGAGGCGGTGGCCGAGGGGGACGGCGAGCATACGGGGTTCGTTGATGACGACGGGGCCGACGGTGAGGTCGGGCTCCTCGACGGGCAGGCAGGTGAACAGCGCGTCGGCGTCACCGCTGCGGAGTGCGCCGAGCGGGTCGCCGACGTGGGTCTCCCGCATCCGTACGTCGCAGCTCGGACAGCGTCCGCGGAACGTCTCCAGGATCGCCGAGGTCAGCGAACCCGCCCCCGCCCCGAGGAAGGCCACGGTCAGCTCGCCGTCGACGCCGCGCGCCGTGTCCTTGGCGCGGGCGACCGCGGCCTCCATGCGCACGTGCAGCGGCGCGAGGTCGTCGTACAACTGACGGCCCAGCGGGGACATCTCCACCCTGCGGCTCGTGCGCTCGAAGAGCGGGCCGCCGATCTTGCGCTCCAGCCTCTTCACGGTCTGGCTGACGCGGGCCTGGGAGAGGAGCAGGCGTTCGGCGGTGCGGCCGAAGTGGAGTTCTTCGGCGAGGGTCAGGAAGGTTTCGAGCTCTTGTCGTTCCACTGGTCTCCCCTTCTCCTTCACCTTGTACGGCTGTGACCTTGTACGGCTGTGACCATGTACGGCTGTGACCTGCATCTATAAGCCTGAGCGTCGCGATCGTTTCATGGATCGCCGTTGATCGGGGGGGTGGCGGAGGCGGATCTTGGAGGAGTCCGGTCAACGGACGGCATTACTTCTTCTTTCAACTCCCCGTTCTTTCAACTCCCCGGAGATTCCCATGCTTTCGCGTACTCGCACTCGCACTCGCACATCCGCCGTCGCCGTCGCTGCCGCTGCCGCTGCCGCGCTCGCCCTGACCGCCGGTCTCGCCGTCACGGGGGCCCACGCCTCCGGCTCGCAATCGTCAGGGCCCGACTGGACCGCCGCCTGGGCCGCGTCACCGCAGCGGGCCAGTACGGGATTCAAGCCCAACTGGTCGGAGGACGGCTTCTCCGGGCAGACCGTGCGCCAGGTCGTACGCGTCACGGAGGGCGGCGACAGAGCCCGTATCCGGCTCTCCAACGCGTACGGCACGTCACCCCTGCACATCGCGGGGGCGACCATCGCGCGTACGAAGAAGGGGGCGGCGGTCGAGGAGGGCTCGGTGCGGCGGCTCACGTTCGGGGGGAAGCGGTCGGTGGCGATACCGGCGCACGGTCAACTCTCCAGTGACAGAGCGGGGTTGGGCTTGCAGGCCTTCGATTCGGTCACCGTCACCCTGCACCTCGCCCGCACGACGGGGCCCGCCACGTTCCACGCGCAGTCCTTCGCGACGAGTTACCGGGCGGACGGGGAGCATGTCGGGGACACGGGGGCGGGGGCGTTCGATGAGTCGTCGGAGTCCTGGTACTTCCTGTCGGGCGTGGATGTGAGCGGCGGCGACCGGCCCCGCCGGAACAACGGCATCGCCCTCTTCGGCGACTCCACCACCGACGGCTTCGCCTCCTCCACCGACCTCAACCGCCGCTGGTCCGATGCCCTGGCCGAGCGACTCGCCGCGGCGGGGACGCCTCGGCCTGTGCTGAACGCCGGTATCGGCGGCAATCTCGTCCTCAACGACTCGGCCTGGTACGGGGAGAGGGGTACGGCCCGCTTCGGGCGCGACGCGTTGTCCCTTCCGGGGGTGGGGACCGTGGTCGTTCTTGAAGGGCTGAACGACATCGGTTTCAGCGAGAGCGATACGCCGACCTATAAGCCTGCGCCGAAGGTGAGCGCCGGTGAACTCATCGCGGGGCACCGGAAGTTGATCCGGGCGGCACATGAGAAGGGGGTCAAGGTGGTGGGGGCTACTCTGCTGCCGCTGGGGGGATCTGATCACTACGGGGAGCGGGCTGCGGGGGTGAGTGACGCGTTCAACGCGTGGGTTCGGACTTCGGGGGAGTACGACTCGTATGTCGACTTCGACAAGGCGCTTGCCGACCCGGCTGATGGGGAGCGGATCGCTCCCGCGTACGACAGTGGGGATCACCTGCACCCCAATGACGCGGGGTATCGGGCGATGGCCCGCGCGGTGGACCTCGAAACGCTTTAGTCCCCGATCCCGCCCCTTCCCGAAACCGGCTGCGCGCACGGGCCGGCGGAGCCGAGGGGATTCGGGGGATTCGGGGGGATTCGGGCAGGGGTGGGCTTGGGGAAGAGAACCCCCTCACCGCCCCGGCGACGCAATCGCCCTCGCGGCGACGACCTCCTGGCGGAGTGGCTCCAGAACGCTCTCCTGAGGCCCGGTGAAGGACGTCGGGACCTCCTCCAGGATCTCCGAGCCCCGCAACCCCTCCTCCAACTCCCGGAGTTGGCGCGCGACCTCCCCCACCTCCGTGAGGCCCGGCTCCTCCGCCCCATGCCGAATCCGCACCCGCGCAGCGGTGGTCGCATCCACGATCCGCTCGACGGCGATCACCAGCGGCCACCACGCCGCCGCCCGCGCCCCCATCGGCGGCGGCTCCGTCAACGCACGCTGGAACTCCGTCCGGATGACGGACAGGTCCCGGTAGAGACGCCGCCGCATCCGGGCCCGCGCCGCCGGCTCCACGGCCGTGCCGAACGCGCTCTCGACGTACGAAGCCGTATCGGCGACCGCATCGGCAAGGCGGTCGCCGATCCGGGTGTGCCAGCTCTCCGGCCAGAGGAGATACCCCGCCACCAGCGAGATCGCACAGCCGATCAGGCTGTCGACGAGGCGCGGCACGACGAGCCCGAAGCCCTGGTGGTTCAGGACGTCCGAGAGGAGCAGGATCACCGGGGTGATCGCGGCGGTCTGGTAGCCGTATCCCCGCGGTGTGAACGCCGGGATCAGTGCCGCGAGCACCATCATCACCGGCACGTCCCACCACCCGCGCGGCACCTCGGAGAGGACGGCGGCGGCCACCACGAGCCCCGCCGCCGTGCCGAGCGCACGCAGCACCGCTCGCGAGAACACCGACCCGAAGTCCGGCTTGAGCACGAACGTGACGGTGAGCGCCACCCAGTACGAGCGCGGCACCTCGATCAGCGAGACCAGGGACTGGGCGATGCCGATGCAGAGCGCGAGGCGCAGGCCGTAGCGCCAGGAGGCGCTGGAGAGCAGTACGTTGCGGGCCGCCCGGCGGGCTCGTACGCGCAGGGCGGCGGGGCGGCCCAGGCGGTCGTCCACATTCACGATGCCGTGCGGATCGGGGTTGTTGAGGGTCTCGGCGACATGCCGCAAGGCGTGGTCGACGGCGTCGGCGGAGAGGTTCAACGGGTCCGGGAGTACGGGGGCGGGCACCGCGCCGTCCCCCGGCGACGCCACCTCATCCGCCAGGCGCCGCACCGCCGCCGGAACCTCCGGCGGCATCGGCTCCCCGCACTGGTGCGCGACGGGCGCGGCCTCGACGACCGGCGTGATCGCGTTCAACTGGGCGATCAGGCGCACCAGATCGGGGTTGCGGCCGTGGGAGCGGGTCCGCCGGGCGAGAACGAGGTCGTACGACTGGTTCAGGGATGTGGTGACCGCTGTCCGCGCCTCCCCGTACCGTTCGGTGCCCGCCGCTTCCAGCAGCGCGGCCACGCTGCGGTAGGTGGCGGCGACGGCCGCCCGCTCCGGGACGCCGGACCGCAGCGGCCAGGCGAGGAGGGCGAGAGTCAGGACGAGGAGGCCTCCGCCGGTCATCAGGGCGGGGGCGAGCCACCACTCTCCCGGCATCGGAAGCCCCGCCCCCACCACGGAGTTGAGCAGCAGGAGAAGCCCTGCCACGGACGCCACGGCACCGATCGTGGACATCATCCCGGAGGCGAGGGCGACGAGCGTGACCACGCCGACCGCGATCCAGCCGTGCCCGAAGACGAGCGAGCCGATGGTGACGCCGAGCGCGCCGAAGAGCTGCGGTACGGCGATGTTGAAGATCCTCATGCGGTACGCGTCGGCGGTGTCGCCGATGACTCCGGAGAGCGCGCCCATGGAGGCGAGCGCGCCGTACGCGGGCTGCCCCGCCGCGAGGCCGATGAGGAGAGGCAGCGCCATGGCGATGGACGCACGCGCCACCGCCGCCCACGGGATCGGCGCGGTCTGCGGCTTGAGCGTCCTGACCAGCCAGGGGGGTGGGGCGAGCGCGCGGGCGCTCAGGGAGCGGGGTGGTGCGGGTGAGTCGCGGCGGCGCATGTGGCCATTATGGCCGGTTTGCGGTGCCTGACCTGCGCCTTATCGGTTTTTGTGCAGCGTCAGGTCCACCACGAGGGCCCGGTGGTCCGTGTTGTCGATGTCCAGGAAGTGGGCGTCGCGGGCCGAGAAGTCCGGGGTGGCCAGGACGTGGTCGATCTGGGTGCCCAGGGGTGAGAACAGGGCGGTGGGCCAGCTGGGGGTGCGGGCGGAGCCGGAGAGGCGGGCCGCGTCGCGTACGCCCCCGGTGTCCAGGATGTCGCGGAAAGCCGCGTGGTCCTGGGTGGCGTTGAAGTCCCCGGCGATGATGGTGGACTTGACCTGGCCCTTGCCCTTGTTCCCGTCCCCGCGCCTGCCTTCGGCGGCGTAGTCGCGGAGTCCGGCGAGTTCGGTGCGCCAGGTGCCGAGTTGCTTGGGCAGCGGCGGCATGGGGTGGGCGAGCTGGATGCGGACCTGGTGGCCACCTTTCAGCTCGGCCACGGCTCCCGGCATACCCAGGGTGCCCGCGACGCCGTTCGCCTTCTTCAGCCGCAGCTTGCTGACGATCACCGAACCCTCGGCGCCGCTTGCCTCGCTGGCGCTGCGGTACGGGTACTCGGAGCGGGGCAGTTCGTCGCGCAGCAGGTCCGAGCAGGCGTAGTCGCACTCCGGGACGAAGAGGAGGTCCGGCTTCTCCTTGCGGACCGCCTTGATCAAGTCCTGGGTGCCCTTGCCGAATTCGACGTTCGACGCCATGACGCGGACGTCGGCGACCGCCGGTCCCCGCGGGTCGTCGGCCTTGCCGTACGGCTCCAGGAACCAGGCGACGCCGCCGAGGGCGATGACGCCCCAGAGGAGGCCGATGCGCCAGCGGGCGAGTGCCGCGAGCAGCAGTGCGGCGATGGCTGGGGCGAGCAGCCAGGGCAGGAACGCGAGGATCTGGGGTACGGGGGTGAAGCCGTCGGAGTCGGCGAGCCTGAAGCCGATGATGGCGGTGACGCCTGACAGGAGGAGGGCGGCGAGCCAGGCGGAGGGGCGGTGCCTGGGGCGCCGCCGACCCTCCGCCTGCGACTCCGGCCAGCCGTCCTGGGAGGTTGTCTCCGCCGCCGTTGCGCTGTCCAAGGACCGGCCTCTCCGTCTGATGGGATCTCGAATCCTCCCTCAGAGACGGCTGGATGTGGGGGAAGGGTTGCATTCCCCCGGTCCCGCCGCTGCCGGGCCGTCCGGTGGAGCGTTGGTCCGAACGGGTGTTTGCTGGAGGGGGGAAGGAACTGGAGGGGGACGGAAAGAGACAAGACGTGGGGGGGAGCGGGGGAAGAGGAGGTCGATCATGCGGACCACTCCGGCCCTGAGAACCACTCCGGCCGCCCTGGGAACTCTTGCCGCCGCGTTCATGACCGCGGGCGCCCTGTCCCTCGGGGGTGCGTCCCCGGCATCCGCCACCGCGGCGCCCACCCACCATCACGACGTGATCTGGGGGACGGTGATCGCCCCCGTCGACCTGAAGGTCCGGGACCAGCCGTCCACCAGCGCCTCGATCGTCGACAGACTGCCTGCGGGCAGCCAGGACCGGGTCGAGTGCGCGACGCAGGGTACGAGCGTCTGGGGCAATCCGCACTGGTACTGGCTCGGCGGAGTGCAGGGCTGGGCCAGCGCCGCGTACGTCGATGTCGGCGGGCAGCATGTGCCCAGCTGCGCGTCCGCGGATCCCTGCCAGCAGTACAAGCCGTGCTGGGACACGTGCCAGGGCGGCTACAACCGCTACCACTGAAGCCGCCGAGTTGCCGGACGGCGTACGCGGGTGTGCCCTTGAAGGAGCTGTACTAGGAGCCGTACTAGGAGTTGTACCAGGAGCTGTACCGGGAGCTGTACCGGGAGCTGTACCGGGAGCTGTACCGGGAGCTGTACCGGGAGCGTAGGAGTCTGGAGGGACCGTCATGGCTCACATGGCATCCGCTGCATCCGCACCACACCTGCGGGCCGGCTCCACCGCCGGCAGGGCCGGCCTCGCCGCCGTGCTCCTCGGCCTCGTCTTCGGCATCGTGGTCGCCCAGCGCGCCGCGGGCTCGCTCGCTGATGGCAACGCATGGCTTGGCGTCGTCTCCGGCGTCGTCTTCGCCGTGCTCTTCATGGGCATGTACAGGGCGGCGCCCCGGCTGCCGCGCGAGCTGCGCGCGACGGCGTGGGCGAGCTTCGCCGGGATCACGTTCGGTTTCATGTACAGCCAGGGGATGCCGGGGCCGACCGTCCTGCGCTCCACGATCATGGCCGTCGGCGTCGCGGCGGGCGTGTTCGCGGTGATGTTCTACCGCTACTACACGAGCGAGGGGCGGGGCGAGCGCGGGGCCGGTTGACCTGGACGGGGGCCAGTTGACCTGGACTCGGGCCAGTTGACCTAGAACGAAAAGTACGGGCAGGCCGAGCGCTCGGCCTGCCCGTACTTTTCGTTCTAGGTCGCTCTAGTTCGCTCTAGTTCGCTCTAGTTCGTTCGAGCGAGAGGTCAGCTCACCTTGTCCAGCTTGTCCAGCGCCTTCGCGAGCCCGTTGGCCCACAGCTGGTCCACCTGGCCGCTCTCATTCGCGTCAGGCTGCGAGTTGGTGCACGAAGGGCCGGGACCGCCACCCGACATCAGCTCACTGCACGGGCCCTCGTAGTGGTCGGGGAGGCCGAGGACGTGGCCCGTCTCGTGCGCCGTCACACGCGTCGAGTCGTACTCCTCGTTCTGCGCGTAGTCCAGGAAGACGTACCCCTTGCCGTGGCCGTCCGTGCTCGCGTACGAGCCACGCGGGTCATTGCCCTCGCGGTACTCGAAGCTCGCGCCGCTGCTCCCTTCCTGGAGCTTCACGTTGGACACCGCGCCGTTCCAGATGGAGGCACTGCTGGATATCTGCTGCGCGAACTTCGGCGCACCGGAGGCGTCGTACACCACGGTGACCGACTTCGCGCCGGGGTGGGCGGCGCGCTTCTCGGCGACCGATTTCAGGACGGCCTCGAAGAACGCCTTGTTGGCCGCCTTCTCCTCGCCCGAGCCGTTGTACTCGGCGATCGAGGAGGCCGTGGACGTGGAGACCTTGGACGGGGACGCGGTGGGGGTCGCGGCCGTTGCCGAAGTCGTGCCGAGACCGGCGACAGCGAGGCCGACTACGGCCGCGACTGACAGGTAACGCTTGCTCATGTGGGGGGCTCCCTACTCGTTCTGTGAAAGGTGAACGGTTCGGTACCGGGAGTGTCGGGGAGCAGGGGGCGTCTGGGGATGATGGCAAGTGGCGATAGCGCGGAACTATCACTCCCGTTCCGGCCGTGCCCAACTCGGGCGGTTCCCGTGGGATTTGTGAGTCTGGTGCGGCGACGCCCGCCGCTCTACGCTCACGACCATGGAGCTCGAGGTGAGGCACCTCCGCGCATTGTGCGCCATCGCCGACACCGGCAGTCTGCACAAGGCCGCGCGTCAACTAGGCATGAGTCAGCCTTCGTTGACGACCCAGCTACGCCGTATCGAGGCTTCCATCGGCGGCCAGCTCTTCACCCGCGAACGCACCGGCTGCCGCCCGACCCCGCTGGGAAGGGTCGCCCTCAGCCGCGCCCGGCCCCTGGTCAGCGAGATGCGTGCGCTGATCAGCGAGACCAAGGCAGCAGCCGCCCGCGCCGCCGAGGGCCCGCAGCTGCGCATCGGCTCCACGGCGAGCCGTGCCATACCGGGCTGGCTGCGCCGCCTGCGCGTGTCTCTGCCGGACACCGAGACCTCGCTCCAGATGGACGTGTCCGCGAACGCGCTGCTCCGCATGGTCGCGGGCGGCCAGCTCGACGTGGCCTTCGTGCACGAGGTGGAGGGGAGCCCGCTGCGGCTGCCGGAGGGACTTCGGCGGCGCGTACTCGTCGAGCGTGAGCCGCAGTTCGTCTTCCTCGCGGCCGATCACCCGGCGGCGAAGCGGTCCGTCGTCCACCTGGACGACCTCGCCGCCGACCGGTGGATGGTGGACCCGACAGTGGACGGCGAGTGGGACGGGCTGCTCCGGGTCCTGCGGACGGCCGGGCTCAACCCCCGTGTCCTGCACGGCGATTACCTCACCGCCTCATCCCTCGTCGCCACCGGCGAGGTGGTCGCCCTCTGCCAGCCGACCTCGCGCGCGAGACCCGACATGGCCGTCCGGCCACTGCACGGCGACCCGCTCGGCGTGCGGCTGTTCGTGACGGCCCGTACGGAGGGGGAGCTCGACGCGGTGTACGGGGAGCTGGAGTCCGCGTACTGGGATGCGGCACGGCAGTCGCCCGCGTACGGGGAGTGGCTCGCGGGGAGAGAAGCGGAGGCTCGGGAAGCCGGAGCTCGGGAAGCCGGAGCTCGGGAAGCGGAGGCTACGGACCCTCTTGCCCCGGCTGTCGGCGCAGTCCCGCGATGAGGAGACCGACCAGTCGGCGTGCGTCGTAGCGACCGTCCTGACCTGCCCCGATGCAAAGATTCCCGACACCGCGCAGGAGCTCATAGGCCTGCACGCCGGTCCGGATCTCGCCGGAACCGGCCGCCGCGTCGAGGAGCTCGGCGCACACGGGCACGAGACGGTCGAGGAAGTGGGCGTGCAGCGTCTCGAATCCGGTGCTGTCGGACTGCAGTACGGCGGCGAGTCCGTGCTTGGTGACGAGGAAATCGACGAAGAGGTCGATCCATTGCCCCAGCGCGGCGTACGGGGTCGCGCCGGACGCGAGCAGGGCGGGACCGGCATCGGCGCAGGCCTCGATCTGGTGCCGGTAGACAGCGATGATGAGGTCTGCCCGCGTCGGGAAGTGGCGGTAGATCGTGCCCGTCCCGACACCGGCCTCGGCCGCGATGTCACGCACCGGCGCCTCCACGCCCGAGGTGACGAAGACCGTGGCGGCGGCGTCGAGCAGCGTCTCCTCGTTGCGCCGGGCGTCCGCCCGCTTGGACCGGCCAGCGTGCACCGCGCCGCCACCGCCGCTGTCGTTCACCGCGCCACCCTCTCCGCCACCAGCCCCATGCTCATGCCCACGCATTGTCACACTCCGGGCGGCGGGCCCTAGGTCCCTGACAACCGAGGACTTTCGGCAACACGCCCCCGACCTGCGCTTTTACCCGCTTTACGGTTCTGCGTCACCGTATGCGGCTGTTCGTTACGTTCCTTATGGATGACGCACACATGGCGCCCGTAGCTTCATGTCTGTCGCCACGACAAAGAGACACAAAGCCGGACAGTAAGAGCATCCAGAGCAGTCAGAGCAGCCAGACCGACCAGTCACTAGGGATCCGCTATGCGCGCCACCCGCCGTACCTTCCGTACCGCCGCCATCGCCACCGGAGCGATCGCCGCCCTCGCCGCTCCGACCGCGGCAGCTTTCGCCGCCGACACGCCGTCGGCTCCGCAGGGGCAGGTGGCCCAGGACGACCAGACCGACAACCCGGATCAGACGGGCCAGGACACCGACACCCCGCAGCCCGGCAGCTGGGAGTCGAAGGGCACGACGGATCTCGGCAAGGGCTGGTCCGCGAAGGTCGACGTCAATGCCTCCGCCCGTACGGCCAAGGCCTCCATATCCCTCAACGGCACCGCCAAGGGTTCGCTCACCGCCTACGAGAACGCCACGAGCACCACCATCGACGGCAACGCGTTCACCCTGACGCCCGACGGCACGGTCACCGCCAAGCTCGTGGACAAGGACAAGGACAAGGACAAGCCCGTCCCCGGCGGCTGGGTCTCCAAGGGCACGGCCAACCTGGGCAAGGGCTGGTCCGCCAAGGTCGACGTGAACGCCTCCGCCCGTACGGCCAAAGCCTCCATCTCCCTCGACGGCACCACCAAGGGCTCCCTGAAGGCGTACATCGACCCGGCGAGCACCAAGATCGACGGCAACACCTTCAAGCTCTCCGCCGACGGCACCATCACCAGGACAGAGGCCAAGCCGACCCCGCCGAAGCCGCAGCCCAAGCCGGTGAACGGCACCTCCCGCATCGTCCCCAAGGGCGGCGTCAAGGCAGGTGCGGAGGGCGTCAAGCCGGCGGGCGAGAGTGCCCCGCTGATGGCGGCGGGCGGTGGCATGGCGGCGCTCGGCGCGGCGGGCCTCGGTTTCGCGCTGTACCGCAGGAAGCAGGACAACTGACGCAGCAGGAGCGGCGGTACGGCAGTACTGCCGTACCGCCGTACCGCCGTACCGCCGTACCGCCGTACCGCCGTACCGCCGTACCGCCGTACCGCCTACCTCTTACCGCTCAGACTCCGATGTCGCAGCCGTCCTGGCGCCACACGGAAACGACCGACGGACGGACGATCTTCCCGGGCCCGTCGGGCCACGCGCTCGCGGGCTTCTCGACCGACGCACCGTCGACCTCGCCCGGGTGCTGCACGGAGACGAGGACCCGGCGGTCCTGGACCAGCGGGCCGCAGGTCTCCGCGCCCGTCGGCATGGTCAGGAACTGCTTCAGTTCGCCGCGGCTGCCGCCCTTGGTCGCGACGCCGAACAGGCCGTCGTGCGAGCCGAGCTGGTTACCGTCCGTCGAGATCCACAGGTTGCCGTGCGGGTCGAAGGCGACGTTGTCGGGGCAGGAGATCGGGCTGACCTTGCCCTTCGGGAAGCCCGCGAAGTACGTGGCCGGGTCCTCCGGGTCACCGGCGACGAGGAACAGCGACCAGGCGAAGGTGGTGGCCTCCGCGCGGTTGCGGCGCTCGGTCAGTTCGAGGATCTGCCCGTGCTTGTTGAGGTTGCGCGGGTTGGCCTCGTCGGCTGCGGCCTTGCCCGCCTTGCCGCGGTCGGAGTTGTTCGTGAGCGCGACGTACACCTTGCCGGAGTGCGGGGACGGCTCGATGTCCTCGGGACGGTCCATCTTCGTGGCGCCGACCTTGTCACCGGCCTGGCGCGTGAAGACGTACACCTCTTCGGCGCTCATGCCGTCGACGTGCGAGACGGCGTGACCGCCGGGCCCTGCCGTGGCGATCGGTATCCAGACGCCGCTGCCGTCGAACTCGCCGTCGGCGGGCAGCTTGCCGGTGCCGTCGATGTCACCGGCCGGGGAGTCACCGGTCAGCTTGGCGACGTACAGGGTGCCCTCGTCGAGAAGGGTGAGATTGTGCGCGTGCGCGGACCGCGACTTGCCCTTGGCGACGTGCTTGCTGCTGACGAACTTGTAGAAGTAGTCGAACTTCTCGTCGTCGCCCATGTAGACCACGGGGCGGCCGTCGTTCGTCAGGCGGGGCTGCGCGGCCTCGTGCTTGAAGCGGCCGAGCGCGGTGCGCTTACGCGGGGCCGACTCCGGGTCGTACGGGTCGAGTTCGACGACCCAGCCGAACCGGTTGGCCTCGTTGGGCTCCTTGGCCAGGTCGAAACGGTCGTCGAACCGCTCCCACTTCCGCTCCGACGCGGCACCGATGACGCCGTAGCGCTTGAGGCGGGCGGCGGTGGCCGGGTCGGTGACCTTCTCGGCGTTGGCGAAGTACTGGTTGAAGTTCTCCTCGCCGTGGAGGGTGGTGCCCCACGGGGTGGTGCCGCCCGAGCAGTTGTTGAGCGTGCCGAGGACGGTGGTGCCGCGCGGGTCGGCCTTCGTACGGACGAACTCGCTGCCGGCGGCGGGGCCGGACAGCTTGAACTCACTGGTGGCGGTGAGGCGGCGGTTGAGCTGGTGGCGGGTTACGGCGCTCAGCTGCCCGCTCTTGCGCTCCTCCTCCACGACCACGACGGAGAGGCCGTGCGCGGCCCAGGCGATCTCTACCTGCTCGCGGGTCGGGTTCGCGGGATCGTAGCCCTTGAACATCAGAATCTCGTCGGTGTACTCGTGATTGGCGACGAGGACCTGGCGCCCGTGCTCGCGGTGCAGCGGCAGGAGGCTGAGGAAGTCGTTGTTGTAGCCGAACTGCGCGGCCTGGGCCTTCGCGGTCTGCTTGTCCGCGTCGAAAGCGGGGGCGCCGCGGAGGATGGGCTCGCCCCAGCGGATGACGACGTTCTGGGCGTAGCCGTCCGGGATCGTGACGGAGTCGGCGGTGTTGGGCGCGACGGGCGCGAAGCGGAGACCGCGCGCCCCCGTTTTGCTCTTGTTGCTCTTGTTGCTTTTGTACGACGCGGGATTCTGGGAGGCGGTGGCCGCTTCCGCTTCCGGGGCGGCGGGCCCCGCGACGACGGCGCTGCCGGCCGCCGTCGCCACGGTCACGACCGCGGCGGCGCGCATCATCGAGCGGCGGCTGAGCGCGCCCGCTATGACGTCACCGACGTACGCGTTGTCACTGGTGTTGGGCACCTCGTGGAAGCAGGCATCCCCACAACGGAACCGGCAGGTCAAGGCGGAACGGCCGCCGCTCCCCTGATGCGAGGTGATGATCGGCAGCAGCTTGCGCACGGTTCCTCCGTTGTGTGACGTGTGTGTCGCGTGGCTTGTTTCCGCCGCGACGCTAGGCGTGGAGGTCGGCAGGGCGACGGCCGCCGGATGAACGGAGGGTGAACCGGGGGCGCACATAGGGCAGTTGGGGCGCGTGTGCGGGGTGTGGATGCGGCGGGGGTGACACTGGAGTGACGCGGGGGTGACCCTCACCAAGATCGCCAATTGCGGCGGCTAACCTTACGTGTCCGCCCTGGCCAGGGGTTATCGGGAATGAACTCACGCGAAGGGGTGCACCCATGGGCATTCTGAGTGTCCTGCGGAACGCGTTCGGAAGGTCACGCAGGGAGAACCCTGCGGAGCCTGAGGCTCCGGAGGCGGTGCCGGAGGCTGCCGCCTCTCCGTCTGCCTCTCCGTCCGCCTCTCCGTCCGCCTCTCCGTCCGCGACGGTGCCTGCGCCGTCGTCCGAGCGGGTGCCTTCTGCTGCGCCTGCCGAGCCGAAGGCTACGGTCCCTGCACCGTCGTCCGAACCTTCGCCTTCAGCGACGGATGATCTCGTCGCGGCGGCGTTCGACCGCGACCGCGTGACGGTACCGGCACCTTCGCCGGAACCGGAGCTTGTCGCCCCGGAGCCGGAGCTTGCGGCGGAACCGGAGCCGGAGCTTGCGCCGGAGCCGGAGCATGTCGCCCCGGAACCGGAGCCTGCGCCGGAGCCGGAGCTTGTCGCCCCCGAGCCGGAGCTTGCGCCGGAACCGGAGCTTGTCGCCCCGGAACCGGAGCTTGCGCCGGAGCCCGAAGCGGTCGCCCCGGAGCCGGAGCCTGCGCCGGAGCCCGAAGCGGTCGCCCCGGAGCCCGAGCCGGTTGTCGCCGACGCCGCTGCGTCGGAACCGTCAGTTGTGCCCTCGACGCAGGGCGCCGATGAAGCAGCCGAGGCACCCGTGACCTCGACGGAGCCCGAAGCCCCCGCCGCCAAGACGGAAGCGGCAGAAGCGACAGAAGAAGCGGAAGACGCAGAAGCCACCCCACCCCGGGCGGAGCCCCCCGCCCCCGCCAAGGGAAAGCCCGCCCTCTCAGCCGCCAAGCTGAAGACCCAGGCCCCCGGCCTCGCCACCGCCTACAAGGCGGCCGGTGCCGCCCTCCAGAAGCGGGACCTCACCGGGGTCCGCGCCCCGGTGTACCTCATCCTCGACCGCTCCGGGTCAATGCGCCCGTACTACAAGGACGGCTCCGCCCAGAGCCTGGGCGAACAGGTCCTCGCACTCGCGGCGCACACGGACCCCGAAGCCACCGTCCACGTGACGTTCTTCTCGACGGACATCGACGGCACCGGCACCCTCACCCTGCCCGCCCACGAGTCCCGCATCGACGAGCTCCACGCGGCCGCGGGCCACATGGGCCGTACCAGCTACCACCGGGCGATCGAAGAGGTCGTAACCCACTACGAGAAGTCGGAGCACAAGGGCAGCCCCGCCCTCGTCGTGTTCCAGACGGACGGCGCCCCGGACGCCAAGGGCCCCGCCACCCAGGCCCTCGCGGAAGCGGCCGCGCACCCGCTCTTCTTCCAGTTCGTGGCCTTCGGTGACCACGAGGCGAAGGGCTTCGACTACCTCCGCAAGCTGAAGGCGGAGAACGCGGCCTTCTTCCACGCGGGCCCCACCCCCCGCGAGCTCACGGACGAGGAACTGTACGAGGGCCTCCTGGCGGCCTGGCGCCCGTAACCCCCCAGGGGGTGGACCCTCGGACCTCTCGGGGTCCACCCCCTGGAATCGAGGTGAACCGCCCCCTCCGCGGCCGTTAGGATTTCGACCATGGCGGCCACTGGATCCGAGAAGCAGGGGACGAGCGCAGAAGACGCGAAGGCGTTTTACGTATCGACCCCCATTTATTACGTCAACGACGCTCCTCACCTGGGCCACGCCTACACGACCGTTGCAGGGGACGTGCTCACGCGCTGGCACCGTCAGCGCGGCGAGAAGGTGTGGTACCTCACCGGCACGGACGAGCACGGTCAGAAGATCATGCGCACTGCCGAGGCGAACGACGTCACGCCCCAGGAGTGGTGCGACAAGCTCGTGGACGAGGCCTGGCGGCCTCTCTGGGAGCACCTGAACATCGCGAACGACGACTTCATCCGTACGACGGAGAAGCGCCACACGGACCGCGTGCAGGAGTTCGTCCAGGATCTCCACGAAAAGGGCGAGATCTACAAGGGCGGCTACGAGGGCCCGTACTGCGTGGGCTGCGAGGAGTACAAACTCCCCGGCGATCTGATCGACGGCGAGGCCGGCGGCGCGTACGAGGGGCAGAAGCTCTGCCCGATCCACAAGAAGCCGGTGGAGCTCCTCAAGGAGGAGAACTACTTCTTCAAGCTGAGCGAGTACGGCCCCAAGCTCCTCGAGCACTACGCGGCGAACCCCGGCTTCATCCAGCCGGAGTCGGCTCGCAACGAGGTCGTGAACTTCGTCAGGCAGGGCCTTCAGGACCTGTCGATCTCCCGCTCGACCTTCGACTGGGGCGTCCCGGTCCCGTGGGACGACAAGCACGTCATCTACGTCTGGGTCGACGCGCTCCTCAACTACGCCACGGCCGTCGGCTACGGCGCGGACGAGGCGAAGTTCAAGTCGACGTTCCCGGCCAATGTGCACCTGGTCGGCAAGGACATCCTCCGCTTCCACGCGGTCATCTGGCCCGCGATGCTGATGGCGCAGGGCCTGCCGCTGCCGGGCAGGATCGCGGCCAACGGGTGGCTGATGGTCGGCGGCGAGAAGATGTCGAAGTCGAACCTGACGGGCATCAAGCCGCAGGACCTCACGTCGCACTTCGGTGTGGACGCGTACCGCTGGTACTTCCTGCGTGCGATCGCCTTCGGCCAGGACGGCTCGTTCTCGTGGGAGGACTTCTCCGCCCGCTACACGAGCGAGCTGGCGAACGACTACGGAAACCTCGCCTCGCGCGTGGCGGCCATGGTCGGCAAGTACTTCGGCGGCGCGCTGCCGGAGGCCACGGCGGCCGGTGACGCCGAGCGCGCGGTCCAGGAAGGCCTGGCCAAGGCGGTCGCGACGGCCGACCTGAAGATCGGCGAGGAGCTGGATTTCCAGGGCGGCATCCTGGCGGTCTTCGCCTTCGTCAAGCAGGTCAACGGCTACATCACGGAGCAGGAGCCGTGGAAGGTGGCCAAGGACGAGTCGCCGGAGGGCCAGGCCCGCCTGGCGACGATCCTCTACACGGCGGCGGAGTCGCTGCGCGCGGTGGCCGTCCTGCTGAACCCGATCATGCCGGAGACCTCGCAGAAGCTGTGGGACTCGCTCGGCGCGGAGGCCTCGCTCGGCCCGCTCGCCGAGCAGAAGGTCCAGGACGCGGGCACGTGGGGCCAGCTGCCGGTGGGTGCCACGGTGACGAAGGGCGCGGTGCTGTTCCCGCGCCTGGAGGAGCCGAAGAAGGCATGACCGGCGGACAGTTGCTCCGGGTCCGTCCCGAACTGCCCTGAAATGCACAGAAGGGGCTCGCGATACACATCGCGGGCCCCTTCTCTTTGCCCAAGTTGGCGCATTCATGCCTACCAGATAGCGATACCGATCACATTCGACCAGAACTCACGTCGCCTTCACATCTTCACACGTAGGCTTCACGCTATGACCACGACTCCCGATACCCCTGACCGGCCGCGGCGCTCCGCGGCCGAGGTGAACGAGGAGATACGTGCGCTCTGGCTCAGCACGGGCGGGTATCTGCGCCCGGAGCAGCATCTTGAGTACGAACGCCTGGTGGCGGAGTGGGCAGAAGCCACGGCCACGGCGGCAACTCATTCGCCGGTCGCCTGAACTACCGCCCAGCGTTCACAGATTCCGTGTCGTACGACTCGACTCCGCCTCGCACGATTCCGCCTCGTACGACGCCACCTCTACGACCCCACCTCGTACGACCCCACAAGCCGCGCCAACTGACGCCCCGCCGCCCGTAGCGGCTCCTCGCTGCGGTTGACCTGGGCGGTCACCTCGGCGCCCTCCAGGGCGCTGATCACGGTGGTCGCGACCTCGCGCGCATCCGCCGCCCCGAAGCCGGAGCCGAGCAGCTTCTCCTCGACAAGACCCTCCCAGCTTCGCAGCGCCGCCGCGCACACCCGCTGGATCTCGGCTCGGGCATCGCCGACGTGGTCGGCAAGGTGGTGGCGGCAACGCCACCGAAGCGCCTGGTGACGACATGGGCGGAGCCCGACGCGACGCCGCCCGACGCCACCGGGCCCTCCCAGGTCACGTTCGACATCGAGCCGTACGGCGGAATCGTCAGGCTCACGGTGACGCACGAGAACCTCGCGAGCGAGGCGGAGCGGAACGGGGTGGCGTCCGGTTGGCCCGCGGTCCTCTCCAACCTCAAGTCCCTGTTGGAGACGGGCAGTCCGCTGTCGGAGGAGCCATGGCTGGTCCCGACCGACTGAGCCCGCCAAGGAGAGAAACAAAAAGGCAAGGAGGGATTACCTCTCCTTGCCACTATCAAGATATAGCGCAGGTGGGGGCTTGCGGCAAGGCCCGGTTCGTACCGCAGAATCACCGCTCGAAGGCAGAATCTGTGGAAGTGAACGGTGGTTTGTGATGATCGACGTAATCATTGCCGGGGGCGGACCGACCGGGCTGATGCTGGCGAGCGAGCTGCGGCTCGCCGGAGTGCACGTGGTCGTGCTCGAGAAGTTGACCGAGCCGACCAAGGAGTCGCGCGGGCAGGGCCTGCACGCGCGCAGCGTCGAGATGATGGACCAGCGCGGCCTGCTCGACCGGTTCCTCGCGGTCAGCGAGAAGTTCCAGGTCGGCGGCCTGTTCGGCGGCATCATGAAGCCGTGGCCGGACCGTTTGGACACGGCGCACCCATACGGCGTCGCCACCCCCCAGCCGGTCACCGAGAAGCTTCTCAACGAGCACGCCATCGAGCTGGGCACGGAGATCCGACGAGGCTGTGAAGTGGTCGGTCTCAACCAGGACGAGGAAGGGGTGACCGTAGACCTCGCGGACGGCACCCACCTGCGCTCGCGCTACCTCGTCGGGTGCGACGGCGGCCGCAGTACGGTGCGCAAACTGGCCGGCGTCGGTTTCCCGGGCGAACCCGCCACGGTCGAGACGCTGATCGGCGAGATGGAGGTGGCCGAGGATCCGGCGACGGTAGCCGCCGCGGTCGAGGAGGTCCGCAAGACCCACCTGCGGTTCGGCGTCGCTCCCCCAGTGGACGGTGTGTGCCGCGTGGTCGTGCCCGCCGACGGGGTGACCGAGGACCGTACGACCGCCCCGACCCTCGACGACGTCAAGACTCAACTGCGGGCGGTCGCGGGCACCGACTTCGGCGTGCACTCGCCGCGCTGGATCTCCAGGTTCACCAACGCCACACGGCAGGCCGAGCGCTACCGGGTCGGCCGGGTACTCCTGGCCGGCGACGCGGCCCACATCCACCCGCCGACCGGCGGTCAGGGGATGAACCTCGGCGTGCAGGACGCGTTCAACCTGGGCTGGAAGCTGGCCGCAACGGTCAACGGCTGGGCACCGGCAGGGCTCCTCGACAGCTACCACAGCGAACGGCACCCGGTGGGCGCCCGCATCCTCGCCAACACCCACGCGCAGATCACACTCCTCGGGACCGATCCGGGTGCGGTCGCGCTACGGGAACTGTTCTCGAAGCTGATGGACTTCGAGGAGGTGAACCGGTACGTGACCGGGATGATCACCGCGGTCGACATCCACTACGACTTCGGCGAGGGCCACGAACTGCTGGGCCGCCGGATGCGGGACGTGGAGTTGAAGCAGGGCCGCCTCTACGAACTGATGCGGGACGGCCGCGGCCTGCTGCTGGACCAGACGGGGCAACTCTCGGTGGCGGGCTGGGAGGATCGGGTCGACCATGTGGTCGACGTCAGCGAGGAACTGGACGCCCCGGCGGTGCTGCTGCGGCCGGACGGGCACGTGGCCTGGGTCGGCGAGGACCAGCGGGGCCTGCTGGACGCGCTGCCGAAGTGGTTCGGCGAGGCGGTCGGCTAAGCACGCAGGGACCGCCGGTCAGCGCTTCCTCGCCCGTACGTAACGCATGAGTGAGGCCAACCCGTCCTCGGCTCCTGGGCGAAGGCCCGGAACCAGCAGGTCCCGGGCCCAGCAAACCCAGCAAGCCAGCCAGGCATCCAGCTAGCTAGTCACCAGGAAGCGCTACTTGTCCTTGTCCGCAGACACCGGCTTCCGCAGCGTGATGTTCAGCTCCCGCAGCCGCGACTCCTCCAGCTCGGACGGCGCGCCCATCATCAGGTCCTGCGCGTTGCCGTTCAGCGGGAACGCGATCGTCTCGCGGATGTTCGGCTCGTCCGCGAGCAGCATCACGATGCGGTCGACGCCGGGGGCGATGCCGCCGTGCGGCGGGGCGCCGAGGCGGAAGGCGCGCAGCATTCCCGCGAACTCCTGCTCCACGGTCTCGGCCGCGTAGCCCGCGATCTCGAAGGCCTTGAGCATGACATCGGGCTCGTGGTTACGGATCGCGCCGGAGGACAGCTCGATGCCGTTGCAGACGATGTCGTACTGCCAGGCGAGGATATCGAGCGGGTCCTTCTCCTCCAGGTCCTTCATGCCGCCCTGGGGCATCGAGAAGGGGTTGTGGGAGAAGTCGATCTTGCCGGTGTCCTCGTCCTTCTCGTACATCGGGAAGTCGACGATCCAGCAGAAGCGGAAGACGCCCTCTTCGAAGTGGCCCGCACGCTTGGCCGCCTCGACGCGCACCGCGCTCATGATCTTCGAGACCTCGTCGAACTCACCCGCGCCGAAGAAGACCGCGTGGCCGGGCGAGAGGGAGAGGCGCTTCGTGAGCTCCTCTACGTTCGCTTCCGTCAGGAACTTCGCGATCGGGCCCGTCAGCGAGCCGTCCTCGGCCACCCGCACCCAGGCCAGGCCCTTCGCGCCCTGCTCGACCGCGTAGTCACCGAGGCCGTCGAAGAACTTGCGGGACTGCGATGCCGTGTCCGGGACCGGGAGGGCGCGGACGTGCTTGCCCGCGAACGCCTTGAAGTCGGAGTCCGCGAAGATGTCCGTGATGTCGTGCAGTTCGAGCTTCGCCCGCAGGTCCGGCTTGTCGTTGCCGTACTTCAGCATCGACTCGCGGAACGGGATGCGCGGGAAGGGGGAGGTCACCTCGCGGCCACCGCCGTACTCCGTGAAGATCTCCGTCATCAGCTTCTCGATGGGCTGGAAGACGTCTTCCTGCTCCACGAAGCTCATCTCGACGTCGAGCTGGTAGAACTCGCCCGGCGAGCGGTCCGCGCGCGCGTCCTCGTCGCGGAAGCACGGCGCGATCTGGAAGTAGCGGTCGAAGCCCGAGATCATGAGCAGCTGCTTGAACTGCTGCGGGGCCTGGGGGAGCGCGTAGAACTTGCCCGGGTTCAGGCGGGACGGCACGACGAAGTCGCGGGCGCCCTCGGGGGACGTCGCGGCCAGGATCGGCGTCGCCATCTCGTTGAAGCCGAGCGCCACCATCTTCGAGCGGATCGAGGCGATCACGGACGAGCGCAGCATGATGTTGCGGTGCATACGCTCGCGGCGCAGGTCCAGGAAGCGGTACTCGAGGCGCCGCTCCTCGTTCACGCCGTCGTCCGCGTTGACCGTGAAGGGCAGCGGGGCGGCGGTGCCGAGCACCTCGACCTCGGCGGCCTCGATCTCGATCTCGCCGGTGGGCAGCTCCGGGTTCACGTTCTCCGCGCCGCGCGAGACGACCTTGCCGTCGATACGGACGACCGTCTCCTTGGAGAGCTTGTCGAGCGTCTCGGCGGCGGAGGTGCCGGGGCGGGCCACCAGCTGCGTGATTCCGTAGTGGTCGCGCAGATCGATGAAGAGGATGCCGCCCAGGTCTCGGCGATTGTGCAGCCAGCCGCTCAGCCGGACGTCGGAGCCGACGTCAGAGGCGCGGAGCTCGCCGCAGGTGTGGGACCTGTACCGATGCATCGTCGTTTCATCCAGTCTTCGCGAATAGGGGAGAGAGCAGGCAGGGCTCAAGGCTACCGCCCGGGTGAAGATCGCTTTCCGAATACTCTCAGCGGCGTCCCGGCTCAGTGGCGTCTCGGCGGCAGATCTTCTTAAAGTGGGTCAATGCGCACCGACGATCCCTTGCAGCAGGCGGAGGATGAACCCCTGCCTCCCGTACGGGACGTCCTGACCGCCATCGCGACCGGCCTCTGGCGCTGGAACAACACGACGGGGACGGTCACGCTCGACGCCGAGGCCGCCAGGCTCCTCGGGCTCCCCGCACGCGCCCAGAGCCTCACAGAGGCGGGCGTACGGTCCCGCTTCCACCCCGTCGACTGGAACGAGATCGACGGCATCGTCCAGCTCGCCGTCGCCGAGGGCACCCTCGCCGAGGCCCGGCTCCGGATCATGGACGAGCGGGGGCGGGTGATCCGGATCGTGCGCAGCCGCTCCAAGCCCGTCGTGGACGAGGTCACGCACGCGTACGCCCTTATCGGCACCCTTCAGGAAGTCACCGAGCCCCCGCCGGGCGCCGCCGCACGCAGCCCCGTCACGGGCGACTGGCGCCGCTCCCGCGAGGCCTTCCTGCTGGACGCGGGGCGCGCGCTCGCCGAGGCGCGGTCGACCGAGGAGGTGCTCCGGGTGGCCGGAGGGCTCTCCATGCCGGGGTTCTCGCCGGACGGGCTCGGGGTCTTCGGGGTCGAGGGCGACCGGCTCAAGGTCATCGGGCATTACGGCCATCAGCCGGGGGACGACCTGCCGTTCTCGGCGATGGCCCTGGACACGGACTATCCGGCCGCCGAGGTGGTGCGCACGGGGCGTGCCGTCTATCTCTCGTCGCCCGGGGAGTACCAGCGCCGCTACCCGGCGACCTGGCCCCTCGCCCAGCCCTTCAGGCGGCAATCGTGGGCGTTCCTGCCGCTGACCGTCGCGGGCCGCACGATGGGCGCGTGGCTGGCCGCCTTCGCCTACCCCGTCTCGTTCACGCCGGACGAGCGTTCCGTCCTGACGACGGTGGCCAGGATGCTGGCCCAGGCCCTGTCGCGGGCCGGGGTCGCCGAGTCGGAGCGTGAGCTGACGGAGGGCCTTCAGCGCTCGATGCTGCCGCTGCTCGGGCCGCGCATCCCGGGGATGAGCGTGGCCGCGCGGTACGTGCCGACCGGCGGCGGGCTCCAGGTGGGCGGCGACTGGTACGACATGATCCCGCTGCCCAACGGCCGCATCGCCTTCGTCATCGGCGACGTACAGGGGCACGACGTACGCGCGGCCGGTCTCATGGGGCAGCTGCGGATCGCCCTGCGCGCGTACGCCTCCGAAGGGCACCGCCCGGACGCCGTGCTCTCCCGGGCGACGCGCTTCCTCTCGGGGATCACGGACGGCATCACGATCGGCTCCGACGGCGACCCCGGAGGTGACCGCGCCGACCCGCGCTTCGCGACCTGCCTCTACGTGGAGGCCGACCCCGTCACCGGCATCCTGGAGATGGCCCGCGCGGGCCACCCGGAGCCCGCGATACGGATGAGTGACGGAACGGTCCTGCTCCGCCCCACGGCGGGCGGCCTGCCGCTGGGCATCGACCCGGACGCCGACTACCCGACGACCCGCCTGGTCCTGGAGGCGGGCGAGACGATGCTGGTCTGCACCGACGGCCTCATCGAGACCGGCGGCCACGACCTGGACAGCGGCTGGACGCGGATCCGCAAGATCCTCGAGGAGCACGGGGGCGAGGGGGACGGCGACGGAAGCGGAGGAGGCGGCGGAGGCGGTGGCGACGATGGGCTGGAAAAGCTCGCCGACACCCTCGTACAGGCCGTGCACGGGCCCTCGTCGCACCACACGACGGGCCCGCTCGTGGACCGCCGCGAGGACGACATAGCGGTCCTGCTGCTCCGCAGGACCGGCCACCCCGCCTATCGCACGCCCGCCCGCCGCACCGTCCTGACGGTCGCGCAGGCCGAGCCGGAGCGGATCGCCGGGGCGCGGCGTCATGTGCGGGAGCTGCTGCACGACTGGGCGGACGCCGATCAGATCGACTCGGCGGTCCTGATGGTCTCCGAGATGATCACGAACGTACTGGTGCACACGGACGGTGACGCCCTCCTTGTCGCCGAGGTCATCGGGGAGCCGGGCGCGCGCCGCCTGCGGGCCGAGGTGTCGGACGGCAGCGACGACCTGCCGCACAAGCGCCACCCCGGTGAACTCGCCTCGTCCGGGCGTGGGTTGGTCCTCATGGAGCTGCTTGCCGACGAGTGGGGCGTGGAGCCGAGGGGCGAGGGCAAGAGCATCTGGTTCGAGCTCTACGAGGGGGTTCCGGGGCCCTCCGACGGGCCCTCCGACGCGCCCTCCGATGCGGCGCTCCCCACCGAGCCGGCCGATCCCGCCGATCCCGTCGAGCTCACCGATCCCGCCGCATAGCGGGCCCGCAGCTCCGAGTACACCCCGAACGCGGCCGCCGTCACCGGCACCGCGAGCAGCATCCCGAGGATTCCGGCAACGGACGCCCCCGCGGTGATCGCCAGCATGACGACCGCCGGGTGCATCTGCACGGTCCGGGACTGGATCACCGGTTGCAGCACGTGCCCTTCCAGGACCTGCACGGCGAGTACGACACCGAGCGCCCACAGCGCGATGAGCACCCCGCGGTCGGCGAGGGCGACGAGGATGGCGACGGCCCCGGAGATGAAGGCCCCCAGGTAGGGGATGTAGGCGCCGATGAACACGAGCGCACCGAGCCCCCACGCCCCGGGCACTCGCAGGATCAGCAGGCCGACGGTGATGCAGATGGCATCGATGAGCGCGATGAACGTGGTCCCCCGCATAAAGCCCTCGACGGCCTCGAAAGCCCGGCGGCCCATCGCTTCGACGACGTCGGCCGTGCCGCGCGGGGCGAGCGAGCGCATGGCGCCGAGGGCCCGGTCGGAGTCGCGCAGGAAGAAGAAGACGAGCAGCAGCGCGAGGACGGCCATGGCGATCATCTCGCCGACGACGCTGAGCCCGCTGATCACTCCGGACGCGGCGGACCCGCCGAACTTGCCGAGCAGGTCCTTGGCGTTGGACGCCATGTCGTCGAGGGAGGTCCCCGCGGCACCGAAGTACTTGGACAGGTCGTCAGCGGCCTGCTTCAGGGAGGTGATGATCTGGTCGCCGGTGTCGATCAGGGCCCTGGCGACGATGTACATCGCGCCGCCGACGACGGCGACGACGACCGCGCACGTAAGCCCGGCGGCCAGCGAGCGCTGCACCTTCATCTTCAGGAGCCACCGGTAGACGGGCCCGAGGAGCGCCGTGCCGAGCGTCGCGAGCAGGACGGGCGTGACGGCCGTCTTGAAAGTGACGAAGAGCCAGATCGCCACGGCGGCCACGCCGGCGACGAGCAGAAGGACGACGCACCAGGCGGCGGTACGCCGTGCGGGCTCGGGCAGAAGGGTGCTCACCCTCCTACCCGAGCATGGCGTCATCGCCCCCGCACGTTATGTACGGCTACATGCCGTGCACGGCCGGGACCGTACCGAGCATGCCCTTCTGGAAGTCCTCGAACGCCTGCTGGAGCTCGGCCTGACTGTTCATCACGAACGGCCCGTAGTGCGCCATCGGCTCCCGGATCGGCTGCCCGCCGAGCAGCACGACCTCCAGGTCGGGGGTGTTCCCGTCCTGCTTCTCGTCCGCGCGGACGGTCAGCGATGAACCGGAGCCGAAGACCGCGGTCTGGCCCATCTGCACCGGACGGCGCTCGGCACCGACCGTGCCGCGCCCGGCGAGCACGTACGCGAGTCCGTTGAAGTCCTCGCGCCAGGGGAGGGTGACCTCGGCCCCGGGACGTACCGTCGCGTGGATCATCGTGATCGGGGTGTGCGTGATGCCGGGGCCCTCGTGCCCGTCGAGCTCACCGGCGATGACGCGAAGGAGCGCGCCGCCGTCGGGGGTGGTCAGGAGCTGCACCTGGCCGCCGCGGATGTCCTGGTAGCGGGGGTCCATCATCTTGTCCGCCGCGGGCAGGTTCACCCACAGCTGGAGGCCGTGGAAGAGGCCGCCGGACACGACGAGGGCCTCCGGGGGCGCCTCGATGTGCAGGAGGCCGGAGCCCGCGGTCATCCACTGGGTGTCGCCGTTGGAGATGGTGCCGCCACCGCCGTTGGAGTCCTGGTGGTCGAAGATGCCGTCGATGATGTACGTGACGGTCTCGAAGCCGCGGTGGGGGTGCCAGGGCGTGCCCTTCGGCTCTCCCGGCGCGTACTCCACCTCACCCATCTGGTCCATCATGATGAACGGGTCGAGGTACTTGTAGTTGATCCCCGCGAACGCCCGGCGCACCGGGAAGCCCTCGCCCTCGAAACCGCTCGGCGCGGTCGTCACGGCGAGCACGGGACGGGCCACGGCGTCGGCGGACGCGGCCACACGGGGCAGGGTCAGCGGGTTCTCGACGGTTACTGCGGGCATGTCGGTGCCTCCTTCTTCGTACGCTCACTTTAGTTGAACGTAGAACTTCTTGCCACCGGGAACACGTGACGCCCGGAGGGAATTCCCTCCGGGCGTCACGTGTGTCCTGAAACAGCCCTTACCCGTACATCCTTCGCATCGCGAAGTCGACCATCTGTTCGACGGCCTTGGCATCGAAGACCATGCGGTGCTCGCCCTCCATGTCCAGGACGAAGCCGTAGCCGGTGGGCAGCAGGTCGATGACCTCCGCGCCCGTGATCACGAAGTACTTCGACTCCTTGCCCGCGTACTTGCGCAGCTCCTTGAGGGAGGTGAACATCGGGATCACCGGCTGCTGGGTGTTGTGCAGGGCGAGGAAGCCGGGGTTGTCCCCGCGGGGGCAGTAGACCTTCGACGTGGCGAAGGCCTGCTGGAAATCCTCGGCGGACATAGAGCCCGTGGTGAAGGCCCGCACCGCGTCCGCGAGGGACGGCGGCGACGGCTCCGGGTAGAGCGGGGGCTGCTGGGCGTACCCGCTCGCACCGCCGGGCATCTGCTGCGGCGGCGGCTGCGCCCCGGGCGGGGCGTACTGCTGCTGGGCGCCTGGGCTCTGGTCGTAGCCGTACATGAGCGTAAGAGTACTGAGTCACAGATGACCCATTAGGGGTTGCTTCTTATTACTGACGGGTAGCATCATCGTAGCTACTTACTGGTACTGATCCCGTTGATCCCTTTCCTGCTTACGGAGCCTTCGCTATGGGCCACTACAAGTCGAATCTCCGCGACATCGAGTTCAACCTCTTCGAGGTGCTCGGCCGCGACAAGCTGTACGGCACCGGCCCGTTCGCGGAGATGGACGTCGACACCGCCAAGACGATCCTCGACGAGCTGCGCCGCCTCGCCGAGAACGAGCTGGCCGAGTCCTTCGAGGACGCCGACCGCAACCCTCCGGTGTTCGACCCCGAGACCAACACCGCGCCGGTCCCGGCGTCCTTCAAGAAGAGCTACCAGGCCTTCATGGACTCCGAGTACTGGCGCCTTGGCCTCCCCGAGGCGATCGGCGGCACGACCGCTCCCCGCTCCCTGATCTGGGGTTACGCGGAGCTTCTGCTCGGCGCCAACCCTGCCGTCTGGATGTACTGCTCCGGCCCCGCGTTCGCGGGCATCCTGCACGACGAGGGCAACGACGCGCAGAAGAAGGTCGCCGCGATCGCCGTCGAGAAGCAGTGGGGCTCGACGATGGTCCTCACCGAGCCGGACGCCGGTTCGGACGTGGGCGCGGGCCGTACGAAGGCCATCAAGCAGGAGGACGGCTCCTGGCACATCGAGGGCGTGAAGCGCTTCATCACGTCCGGTGAGCACGACATGTCGGAGAACATCCTCCACTACGTCCTCGCCCGCCCCGAGGGCCACGGCCCCGGCACGAAGGGCCTCTCGCTCTTCCTCGTCCCGAAGTACGAGTTCGACTGGGAGACCGGCGAGCTGGGCGCCCGCAACGGCGCGTACGCCACGAACGTCGAGCACAAGATGGGCCTCAAGGCGTCCAACACGTGCGAGATGACGTTCGGCGACCAGCACCCCGCCAAGGGCTGGCTGATCGGCGACAAGCACGACGGCATCCGCCAGATGTTCATGATCATCGAGTTCGCCCGCATGATGGTCGGCACGAAGGCGATCGCGACGCTCTCGACGGGTTACCTGAACGCCCTGGAGTACGCCAAGGAGCGTGTCCAGGGTCCCGACCTCGCCCAGTTCATGGACAAGACGGCGCCCAAGGTGACGATCACGCACCACCCGGACGTACGCCGCTCGCTGATGACGCAGAAGGCGTACGCGGAGGGTATGCGCGCGCTTGTCCTGCACACGGCGGCTGTCCAGGACGACATCGCGGTGAAGGAGGCGGAGGGCGAGGACGCGTCGGCGCTCATCGCCCTGAACGACCTCCTCCTGCCCATCGTCAAGGGCTACGGCTCGGAGAAGTCGTACGAGCAGCTGGCGCAGTCGCTCCAGACGTTCGGCGGCTCGGGGTACCTCCAGGAGTACCCCATCGAGCAGTACATCCGTGACGCCAAGATCGACACCCTCTACGAGGGCACGACGGCCATCCAGGGCCAGGACTTCTTCTTCCGGAAGATCGTCCGCAACCAGGGTGCCGCGCTGAACGGCCTCTCCGAGGAGATCAAGAAGTTCCTCGCGGTCGGCACCGGCGGCGAGGGCCTGGCCGGGGCCCGCGAGGAGCTGGCCAAGGCAGCGGTCGAGCTGGAGGCCATCGTCGGCGTCATGCTGACGGACCTCGCGGCCACGGAGCAGGACGTGAAGTCCATCTACAAGGTGGGCTTGAACACGACCCGCCTCCTGATGGCCTCGGGCGACGTCGTCGTCGGCTACCTCCTCCTGCGGGGCGCCGCGGTCGCCGCCGAGAAGCTGGAGACGGCCTCCACGAAGGACGTCGCCTTCTACCAGGGCAAGATCGCCGCCGCGAAGTTCTTCGCGGCGAACGTCCTGCCGGGGGTCGCGGCCGAGCGGAAGCTCGCCGAAGGCGTAGAGCTGGGCCTGATGGAGCTGGACGAGGCTGCGTTCTAGCTTTCCCGGCACTTCCAAGTGGCCTGCTCCCGGTTCGGGGGCGGGCCACTGCCGGGTAAACGGGATGGGGGTCCCCCCTGCTCCTTAAGAGCTTGGGGGAGGTGGGAAAGATCCGCCGCGAAGCGGCGGTACAAGCGCCCCCGCTGAGGGCAAATCACGTACAGAACCTCCCAGAAAAGCCGCCCCGCGCCATGGGGCACCCGCTAGCTAGGCTGGAAGCCATGAGCACACCTGCCCGCTTCACCCGCGGCCACTCCGACGACCTCATGACCTTCCTGGCCCAGAGCCCCTCGCCGTACCACGCGGTGGCCAGCGCCGCGGACCGGCTGGAGAAGGCCGGTTTCCGGCAGGTCGAGGAGACCGAAGCCTGGGACGGGTCGACCGGCGGGAAGTATGTGCTCCGCGGTGGCGCGATCATCGCCTGGTATGTCCCTGAAGGGGCCGCCGCGCACACGCCGTACCGCATCGTCGGCGCCCACACCGACTCCCCGAACCTCCGCGTCAAGCCGAGGCCGGACAGCGGCGCGCACGGCTGGCGCCAGGTGGCGGTCGAGATCTACGGCGGGCCGCTGCTCAACTCCTGGCTCGACCGGGACCTCGGCCTCGCGGGCCGGCTCTCGCTGCGGGACGGCTCCACGCACCTCGTGAACATCGACCGGGCGCTCCTTCGCGTGCCGCAGCTCGCGATCCACATGGACCGCGGGGTGATCGCCGACGGTCTCAAGCTGGACAAGCAGAAGCACATGCAGCCCATCTGGGGGCTCGGCGACGACGTGCACGACGGCGACCTCGTCCGCTTCCTGGAGGAGGAGTCGGGGCTCGCCCCCGGCGAGGTCACCGGCTGGGACCTGATGACGCACCCCATCGAGGCGCCCGCGTACCTCGGCCGCGACCGCGACCTCATCGCGGGCCCGCGCATGGACAATCTCCTCTCCGTGCACGCCTGCACGGCCGCGCTGGCCGCTGTGGCCACGGCTGACGGAGCCGACTCCCTCCCCTTCATCCCCGTACTCGCCGCCTTCGACCACGAGGAGAACGGCTCGCAGTCGGACACCGGCGCCGACGGCCCGCTGCTCGGCGGCGTGCTCGAGCGGTCCGTGTTCGCCCGCGGCGGCTCGTACGAGGACAAGGCCCGCGCCTTCGCCGGGACCGTCTGTCTCTCCTCCGACACCGGGCACGCCGTGCACCCCAACTACGCGGAGCGGCACGACCCGACGCACCACCCGCGCGCCAACGGCGGCCCGATCCTCAAGGTCAACGTCAACAACCGGTACGCCACGGACGGCACCGGGCGTGCCGTGTTCGCGGCGGCGTGCGAGAAGGCGGGCGTGCCGTTCCAGTCGTTCGTGTCGAACAACTCGATGCCGTGCGGCACGACGATCGGCCCGATCACCGCGGCGCGGCACGGCATCAAGACGGTCGACATCGGCGTGGCGATCCTCTCCATGCACAGCGCGCGCGAGCTGTGCGGGGCGGACGACCCCTACCTCCTCGCCAACGCGCTGGTGGCGTTCCTGGAGGGCTGACCCACTGAGTACGCCAGGAAGTGTCCGATGCCGGCGGCTGTGGGGTAGTCATGGCGTCATGAGACTTCTCGTACGCGACCGGCTGCTCGGCATCGGTGACGACTACTGGATCGAGGACGACCAGGGCCGCAAGGTCTTCCTCGTCGACGGCAAGGCGATGCGCCTGCGCGAGACCTTCGAGCTCAAGGACATGGAGGGCCGTGTCCTCATCGACATCCACGCCAAGATGCTCTCGGTGCGCGACACGATGGTGATCGAACGGGACGACCAGGCCCTTGCCACGGTCAAGCGCAAGCGCCTCTCGCTGCTGCGCAACCACTACCGCGTGGCCCTGGTCGACGGCACCGAACTGGACGTGAGCGGCAAGATCCTGGACCGCGAGTTCGCCATCGAGTACGACGGCGAACTGCTGGCCGACATCTCCCGCCGCTGGTTCACGGTCCGCGACACGTACGGCCTCCAGATCACCCGGGACGACGCCGACCCGGCCCTGCTCCTGGCCATCGCGGTCTGCGTGATCCGCCTGGCGGAGAAGGAACGGGGCGACGAGGACTGAGGGGGGCAGCGGTCCTGAGGCCTCAGCGCCGGGGGACGGCTACTCCCAGCAGCCGATCCTTCAGCGCCGGGAACTGCTCCCGCGTGGCAGCCACCTTCGGAAGGTCGATGTCGACGGTGAGGACCTCCTCACCGTCCCCCGCCTCGGCGAGCACCTCGCCCCACGGGTCGACGACGACACTGTGCCCCGCCTGGGGAACCCCGGCGTGCGAACCGCCGGTCCCGCACGCCAGGACGAACACCTGGTCCTCGACGGCCCGCGCCCTGGCGAACAGCGTCCAGTGCTCCCGCCGCCGCGCGGGCCACCCCGCGGGCACGACGAACACCTCGGCGCCCGCGTCGACGAGCCCCCGGAAGAGCTCGGGGAAGCGGAGGTCGTAGCAAGTGGCGAGGCCGATCGCCGCGTCAGGCGTGCGCACCGTCACCAGCTCGCTGCCCGCGCCCATAAGCACCGCCTCGCCCTTGTCGAAGCCGAACCGGTGAATCTTCCGGTACGAGGCTGCGAGCTCGCCCTGGGGCGAGAAGACGAGCGAGGTGTTGTAGAGGTCCCCCGAGGCGTCCCGCTCCGGAATGGACCCGGCGTGCAGCCAGACGCCCGCGTCACTCGCGGCTTTGGCCATCGCTTCGTACGTCGGCCCCGCCAGCGGCTCCGCCTCGCTCGCGAACGACTCGTACGCGAAAGCGCCGGTCGTCCACAGTTCGGGAAGAACGACGAGATCCGGCCGCTCCCGCCCGGCTACCTCACGTACCAGTGAAGAGACCCGCGAGCGACGGGAATTGACCGATTCGCCCTCGTCTACGGCGATCTGGATGAGGGAGGCGCGCACACTACCACCGTCCTGGCATTCGAGTCGTCAATGCAGGCCTACGATCGTCACACGAAAGCACTGCCGGGGTGCCTGCGGGCAGCGTAACTTAGCGTGTCAGACACCCACCGCCCGCGTACGACCGAGGGGTCCCGTGAGTCTCCATCCCAGCCTGCAAACCTATGCCGACGCCTGGACCCAATCCGTATCAGCCATATCCGAGCTGGTGTCACCGCTCGCCGAGGCGGAGTGGAACTGGGCCACGCCCTGCCCCGGTTGGTCTGTGCGGGACATCGTCTCCCATGTCATAGGCCTGGACTGCGAGATGCTGGGCGATCCGCGCCCCATCCACACCCTGCCCCGCGATCTGTACCACGTACAGACCGAGGGCCAGCGCTACATGGAGATGCAGGTCGACGTCCGGCGCCACCACACGGCGCCCGAGATGACATCGGAGCTGGAGTACACGGTCATCCGCCGCACGCGTCAGCTGCGGAACGAATCGCGTGACCCCTCCCACAAGATCCGCGGCCCGCTCGGCACCGAGCAGACCCTCGAACTGGCCACGCGGCTGCGCGCGTTCGATGTCTGGGTCCATGAGCAGGATCTGCGTACGACGCTGAAGAAGCCCGGCAACCTGGACTCGCAGGGGGCGTACGTGGCCCGCGACCTCCTCCTGCACGGCCTCGCCGACGTGGTCGCCAAGAAGGCAGGGGCGCCGGTGAATTCGGCGGTCGTCTTCGATGTGAGCGGCCCCGTCGAGTTCCTGCGCACGGTCCGCGTCGACGCGGACGGCCACGCCACGGTCGACAGCGCCCCCTCGCTCGGCCCGCTCGCCACGCTGAGCCTGGACTGGGATACGTACTTCCGCCTCGCGTGCGGCCGTATCACGCTCGGTTCAGTGGCCGACCGGATCAAGATCGAGGGCGATCATGCCCTCGGTGAGGCCATCCTGCGGGACTTCGCGGTCACTCCGTAGCCCTCCCCCCAGGAGGCCTCAGACAGGGACGTGCACGGCCTCCACGCGGCTGGCGACAAGCCGCTCCTTCTCCCGGCGCACCGCGCGCGTCCGCAGCCGCAGGATCTGGCTGAGGCCGACCGCTTCGAGGACGAAGACGGCGGAGAAGGCGATCCGGTAGTTGTCGCCGGTCGCGTCCAGGAGCACGCCGATGGCGAGCAGTGTCGTCATGGAGGCGACGAAGCCGCCCATGTTCACGATGCCGGACGCCGTGCCCTGGCGCTCCGGCGGGTTCGCGGGCCGCGCGAAGTCGAAGCCGATCATGGATGCGGGGCCGCACGCGCCGAGCACGGCACACAGGGCGATGAGGAGCCCCATCGGCGCGTGGTCGCCGGGATAGTGGATCGTGGCCGCCCACATGACGGCGGTCGCCGCGACCGTGCCGATGGCCAGCGGTGTGCGTGCTGCGTGGTGCCGGGCGACGACCTGCCCGTAGACCAGGCCCACCGTCATGTTGGACAGCACTACGAGGGTGAGCAGCGTCCCCGCCGTCGCCCGCGAGAGCCCCTGCGCCTCGACCAGAAACGGCAGCCCCCACAGGAGCAGGAACACCATCGCGGGGAACTGCGTGGTGAAGTGCACCCAGAGCCCGAGCCGGGTGCCGGGTTCGCGCCAGCTCAGGGCGATCTGCTTGCGCACGAAGGCACCGCCGGTGTGCCGCACGGGCTCCGGTTCGTGGCCCTCGGGGTGGTCCTTGAGGAACAGCGTCATCAGTACGAGGACGACGACACCGCAGAGCGCGCTGCCGGCGAAGGCCGCGGTCCAGCCGACGGAGTGCAGGAGCCGGGCGAGGACGAGGGTGGAGACGAGGTTGCCCGCCATGCCGACGAGGCCCGCGAGCTGGGCGACCATCGGGCCGCGCCGGGCCGGGAACCAGCGGGTGCCGAGCCGCAGCACGCTGATGAACGTCAGCGCGTCACCGCAGCCGAGCAGCGCGCGGGACGCGAGCGCCATCCCGTACGAGGGCGAGAACGCGAAGCCGAGCTGCCCGAGCGTGAAGAGGACGACTCCGATGGTGAGGACCTTCTTGGTGCCGAGCCTGTCGACCATCAGGCCGACGGGTATCTGCATACCCGCGTAGACGAGGAGTTGGAGGATCGAGAAGGTGGAGAGCGCGGACGCGTTGACGTGAAAGCGGTCGGTGGCGTCGAGCCCGGCGACACCGAGCGAGGTCCGGAAGATGACGGCGACGAAGTAGACGGCTACGCCGATGCCCCAGACGAGCATGGCCTTCTTGCCGCCGGGGGGATCACCGGGGAGGGAGACGGGGGCGGAGGCCGCGCTCATCAGGAGCACCTCCGGGCGCGCCCGGAGGTGCTTCTTCGGCGCTCGTGTGCTGCGGAGTTCCGGGTGGGCGTGCGGGAAGAATGCCGCGAAGCGGCAGAAGAAAGCCTCATCGGACCTCACCCCGGGCAAGCTCCCGAAACCACCCGACGTGCCGGGTGACGACACCCTCCGCAGCCTCCGCGTCAGCGGCCCGCAAAGCCCCGAGAAGCTCCTCGTGCTCAGCGAGGGTCTTGGCGATCCGGTCAGGATGGGACTGCATCACAGCGACCCCCATCCGCAACTGCCGATCACGAAGCTGGTCGTACAGGCGGGAAAGGATCTCGTTCCCCCCGCTCCGCACGATCTCGGCGTGAAAGCAGCGGTCAGTGACCGCCGCTTCCGAGAGGGCCCCCGCGGCGGCCTGCTCCCGCTGCTGCCGCAGCAACTCCTCGAGCCGGGCGATCAACGCCGGAGGCGCGGGCACCGCCTTGCGCACCGAATGGACCTCCACAAGGAGCCGCGTCTCGACGACATCGGCGATCTCCTGCGCGGACACCGGCAGAACCAGTGCCCCCTTCTTCGGGTAGAGCCGGAGAAGCCCCTCCACCTCCAGCTTCAGGAGAGCCTCGCGCACCGGCGTGCGGGACACCCCGACGGCCTCGGCGAGCTCACCCTCGGTGAGCAGCGTGCCGCCCTCGTAGCGCCGGTCGAGCACACCCTGCTTGACGTGCGCGTACACGCGCTCGGCGGCGGGCGGCTGCTTCAAAGCTGGAGTGGGAGCTGGAGGAGGAGCTGGAGCTGGAGTGGGGGACGAGGCGGGAGCGACAGACATGCGCACAGCATAGATACAACACGTACCCATGAGGTCGTCTATTCCACGATCCGGACATCACCCGTACGTGAGCACATCCATCCGCCCCCCTCATGCGTCTCACCATCGAGCGGCACCCTCATGTGGCCGCATTCCAGGGGCATTTGGAGCATAGACCTTGAAAACCCCCATTAAGGGCATTCGTCGCGCATCGGCCGTTATCGTCACGGCGGGTGCGGTACTCGCGGGCGGAGCCCTCACGACCCCGGCCCATGCGGCCGCGCTGCCCAAGCCGTCGATCGCCGCCAAGGGCGGCTTCGTCATGAACAACGGCACGGGCAAGTCCCTCTTCACCAAGGCCGCGGACACCCGCCGGTCCACCGGCTCCACCACCAAGATCATGACGGCGAAGGTGGTGCTTGCGCAGTCGAACCTGAACCTCAATTCCAAGGTCAAGATCGAGAAGGCGTACAGCGACTACATCGTCAAGAACACCGCCTCGTCCGCCCGCCTCATCGTCGGCGACAAGGTCACCGTCCGCCAGCTCCTGTACGGCCTGATGCTGCCGTCCGGCTGCGACGCGGCGTACGCGCTCGCCGACAAGTTCGGCAAGGGCACCACCCGCTCCGCGCGCGTGAAGTCGTTCATCGGCAAGATGAACACCCAGGCCAGGAGCCTCGGCCTGACGAACACCCACTTCGACTCGTTCGACGGCATCGGCGGTGCGGGCAACTACTCCACGCCCCGCGACCTGACGAAGCTCGCCAGCAGCGCGATGAAGAGCTCCACGTTCCGTACGGTCGTGAAGACGAAGTCGACGAAGCAGAAGGTCACGACGAAGACCGGCGGCTACCGCTACATGTCGTGGAGCAACACGAACAACCTGCTCAGCAGCTACAGCGGCGCGATCGGCGTGAAGACAGGATCAGGACCGCAGGCCAAGTACTGCCTCGTCTTCGCCGCGACCCGTAGCGGCAAGACGGTCATCGGCACGGTCCTCACCTCCACCTCCGTGGCCAACCGGACGTCGGACGCGAAGAAGCTGATGGACTACGGCTTCAAGAAGTAGCCCTTTACGGGGATACGGGGATACCTGTATCCCCGGATACGACGATGGGGCCCGCCGCGTACTGCGGCGGGCCCCATCGTCGTACTGCCTACTGCCTACTGCTTACTGCTTACTGCTTACGCCCAAGTCATGAGCCGCTTGGGCTGCTCCAGGATCGCCGCCACATCGGCGAGCACCTTGGAGCCGAGCTCGCCGTCGACCAGGCGGTGGTCGAAAGAGAGCGCGAGCGTCGTGACCTGACGCGGCTTGACCTTGCCCTTGTGGACCCACGGCTGGAGCTTGATCGAGCCGACAGCGAGGATCGCGGACTCGCCGGGGTTCAGGATCGGCGTACCGGTGTCGACGCCGAAGACGCCGACGTTCGTGATGGTGACCGTGCCGCCCTGCATCGCGCCCGGCGAGGTCTTGCCCTCGCGGGCCGTGGACACCAACTCACCGAGGCCCTCGGCCAGTTCGGGGAGCGTCTTGGCGTGCGCGTCCTTGATGTTCGGGACGATCAGGCCGCGCGGGGTCGCCGCGGCGATGCCCAGATTCACATAGTGCTTCTGGACGATCTCCTGATTCGCCTCGTCCCAGGCCGCGTTGACGGCGGGATTGCGCCGGATCGCCACGAGCAGGGCCTTGGAGATGAGCAGGAGCGGATTGACCCGCAGGCCGGCGAAGGCCTTGTCCTGCTTCAGCTCCTCCACGAGCTTCATCGTCCGCGTCACGTCCACCGTCACGAACTCCGTGACATGCGGCGCCGTGAAGGCCGAGCCGACCATCGCCTGGGCGATGGCCTTGCGGACGCCCTTGACGGGGATCCGGGTCTCACGGGCGTCGGTGCCGCCCACCACGGAGGGGGCAGCGGCGGCAGGTGCCTGCGCCTCGGTCACCACCGGCTGCGGCGCGGACACGGGTTGCGGAGCGGAAACCGGAGCCACCGCCGCGTGCACGTCCTCGCGCGTGATGATCCCGTCGGGACCGGACGGGACGATGGCCGTGAGGTCGACTCCCAGGTCCTTGGCGAGCTTACGCACCGGCGGCTTGGCCAGCGGACGCGTCCCCGAAGGGGCGGTCACCTGCGCTGCCGTGCTCGAGCCGTTCAGCTCGGCCTGCACCGCGGCCGCGTAATACGTACCGGCGGGCGGCTCATCGGCCTGCTCCGGCACGGACTTGCGTGCGCGGCGCTTCGTCGAGGACTCGGCCACTCCATAGCCCACGAGCACGGGCTGGCGACCGGTGGAAGCGGCCTCCGGCTCGGGAGCCGCCTCCGGCTCCGGGGCGGCAGCTACCGGGGCGGCAGCTACCTCCGCGGGCGCGGAAGCCGCGGCTCCCCCGGACACGTCGACCGCGATGATCACCTGGCCGACGTCGACCGTCGTGCCCTCGGGGAAGCGCAGTTCCCGTACGACACCGTTGAAGGGAATGGGCAGCTCGACGGCGGCCTTGGCCGTCTCGACCTCGCACACCACCTGCCCGTCGGTGACCGTGTCGCCCGGCGCCACGAACCACTTGAGGATTTCTGCCTCGGTGAGCCCCTCGCCCACGTCGGGCATCTTGAACTCGGCCAGCGCAGCGTCTGTCATCGTCGTCACGCCCCTCTCCTCAGTACGCAAGCGAGCGGTCGACAGTGTCGAGCACCCGGTCGAGGCCCGGCAGATACTCCTCTTCCAACCGCGCCGGCGGATACGGCACGTGGAAACCGCCGACCCGCAGCACGGGAGCTTCGAGGTGGTAGAAGCAGCGCTCGGTGATGCGCGCCGCGAGCTCCGCGCCCGTGCCCAGGAAGACCGGGGCCTCATGGACCACGACGAGCCGCCGGGTCTTCTCGACCGAGGCCTGCACGGTGTCGAAGTCCATCGGCGACATGGAGCGCATGTCCACCACTTCAAGGGACTTGCCCTCTTCAGCGGCGGCTGCCGCTGCCTCCAGACAGACCTTCACCATCGGGCCGTACGCGGCGAGCGTCAGGTCCGTGCCCTCGCGTGCGACGCGGGCCTTGTGCAGCGGACCCGGGATGGAGTCCGTGTCGACCTCGCTCTTGTCCCAGTAACGCCGCTTCGGTTCGAAGAAGATCACCGGGTCGTCGCTCTGGATGGCCTGCTGCATCATCCAGTAGGCGTCCGAGGAATTCGAGGGAGAGACCACCTTGAGGCCCGCGACGTGCGCGAACAGGGCCTCGGGGGACTCGCTGTGGTGCTCGACGGCGCCGATGCCGCCGCCGTACGGAATGCGGATGACGACCGGCATCTTGATCTTGCCGAGCGCGCGGGCGTGCATCTTCGCGAGCTGCGTGACGATCTGGTCGTACGCGGGGAAGACGAATCCGTCGAACTGGATCTCCACCACGGGCCGGTAGCCACGCAGCGCGAGCCCGATCGCCGTGCCCACGATGCCCGACTCGGCGAGCGGGGTGTCGATGACCCGGTCCTCGCCGAAGTCCTTCTGCAGCCCGTCCGTCACCCGGAAGACGCCGCCGAGCTTGCCGACGTCCTCGCCCATGATGAGGACCTTGGGGTCGGTGTCGAGCGCCGTACGCAGCGATTCGTTGATCGCCTTGGCAAGAGGAAGTTTCTGTACGCCCATGGTTACTTGCCCTCCCCGCCCTCAGCGAACGACGCCTGGTACGCGGCGAACTGCGCGCGCTCCTCGTCGACCAGCGCATGCCCGTCCGCATACGCGTTCTCGAAGATCGCCATCAGATCCGGATCCGGCATCGCCCGCACCACCTCTCGCACTCGCTTTCCCAACGCTTCGCTCTCCGCCTCGAGTTCCGCGAAAAATCCCTCATCAGCGTGACCTTCGGCCTCGAGGTGGGTGCGCAGGCGCAGGATCGGGTCCTTCGCCTCCCAGGCCTCGCGCTCGTCGTCGCTGCGGTACTTGGTCGGGTCGTCGGACGTGGTGTGCGCGCCCATGCGGTAGGTGAACGCCTCGATCAGCGCCGGGCCCTCGCCCGTACGCGCCCTCTCGAGAGCCCACTTGGTGACGGCGAGCACGGCGAGCACGTCGTTGCCGTCGACCCGCACACCCGGGAAGCCGAAGCCCTGTGCGCGCTGGTAGAGCGGCACCCGGGTCTGCTTCTCGGTGGGCTCGGAGATCGCCCACTGGTTGTTCTGGCAGAAGAACACGACAGGAGCGTTGTAGACCGCGGAGAAGGTGAAGGCCTCCGCGACGTCGCCCTGGCTCGATGCGCCGTCTCCGAAGTACGCGATCACGGCCGAGTCCGCGCCGTCCTTGGCCACGCCCATCGCATACCCGGTCGCGTGCAGGGTCTGCGAGCCGATGACGATCGTGTACAGGTGGAAGTTGTTGGTGTTCGGGTCCCAGCCGCCGTGGTTCACACCGCGGAACATGCCGAGCAGGTTGGCCGGGTCGACCCCGCGGCACCAGGCGACGCCGTGCTCGCGGTAGGTCGGGAAGACGTAGTCGTCCTCGCGCGTGGCACGGCCCGAGCCGATCTGGGCGGCCTCCTGGCCGAGCAGCGAAGCCCACAGGCCCAGCTCGCCCTGGCGTTGCAGGGAGGTGGCCTCGGCGTCGAAGCGGCGGGTGAGGACCATGTCGCGATACAGGGCGCGCAGTTCGTCGGCGGTGATGTCCGCGACGTACGCGTCGTACTCGGGATTCTTGACCCGCTTGCCCTCAGGCGTCAGCAGCTGGACAAGCTGCGGCTCCGTGCTCTTCTTGGGCGCGGCCTTCTTTGCGCTCGTGCGCTTGCCGCCGCTCGTAGTGCTGCGGCGCGGTGTGCGCGCGGCGGTGCTCTCCACGGTCACGTGTGCTCCTCCGTCGGTCCGGCCCCCGGGGGTTACCGGGTAGGCCAGTGCGGCTCGCCTGATCCGTGCCCGCGCACGGGGTGGGTGCGACTCGGCCGGGAACAGGCGTGACAGGTGCCCCGGCGAGCGCCCTGCACAATGCACGTTACCCAGTGCTCGCCAATTCTGTGAAACCCCATCTGACCTGCGAATTTGCTTGGATTTCCAAGTACCTGACTGCTTGGATTTCCGAGTAAATCGAGAAAGTCGGGAACACTTCCTGGTCACAGCACTGATCACAGCCTGGCAGGGGGCCGGAACACCGGCACGTTATCCCGGCCACCCCACGCACGGGAAGAGTTCAGCTCAGGCACTGGGAGAGATCGTGTGTGAGACTGACTCCGTGCGCGAAGACGGAAAAATTACGGTATTTCTCCTCGACGACCATGAAGTGGTGCGGCGAGGAGTCCATGAGCTGCTCTCCGTGGAATCCGACATCGAGGTCGTCGGCGAGGCCGGTACGGCGGCTGACGCCCTGGTCAGGATCCCGGCCACGCGCCCCGATGTGGCCGTGCTCGACGTGCGTCTTCCGGACGGCAGCGGCGTAGAGGTATGCCGTGAGATCCGTTCAGGTAATGAGGACATCAAATGCCTGATGCTCACCTCGTTCGCGGATGACGAGGCTCTCTTCGACGCGATCATGGCGGGCGCTTCCGGTTATGTCCTGAAGGCCATTCGCGGCAATGAACTGCTCTCCGCCGTACGTGACGTGGCGGCCGGAAAGTCCCTGCTCGACCCCGTTGCCACGGCCCGGGTCCTCGAGCGTCTGCGCGACGGCAACGCCCCCAAGGGCGACACCCGCATGGCCAGCCTCACCGACCAGGAGCGGAAGATCCTCGACCTGATCGGCGAGGGCCTGACGAACCGGGTGATCGGTGAGCGGCTGCACCTCGCCGAGAAGACGATCAAGAATTACGTCTCCAGTCTGCTCTCCAAACTGGGCATGGAGCGACGCTCGCAGGCAGCCGCGTATGTGGCACGTTTGCAGGCGGAGAAGCACTGAGCCACCGCAGAGCGGCCAGGGGTGCCAGGGGGCCAGGGGGGCCGTCAGGAAGGCGTTTCCCCCATGCGAGCTGTCGCGGTCAGGGCGTTCAAGGCCGAGCCCGAGCTGGTGGAAGTGCCGGATCCCGTACCGGGCCCTGGTGAAGTGCTCGTCAGGGTCGACTACGCCGCGCTGAACCCCTTCGACTGGCAGGCCGCCGACGGCCTCCTCGAAGGCAAAGCCCCGCACGTCTTTCCCCTGGTCATGGGCATGGACTTCGCAGGCCGGGTGGACGCGGTCGGCTCGGACGTCGAGCGCTTCCGGATCGGCGACCCCGTCTTCGGCCAGGCGTCCCGGCCTCCCGTGGGCACGGGCAGTTTCGCCGAGTACGTGACCATGCCGCAGGACTCCGTCATCTCCGCCGTGCCGCCCGGTCTCAGCATGGAGAACGCGGCCGTCCTGCCGACCGCCGGGATGACGGCGGCGCAGATCCTTCAGACCGCCGCGATCCGCGAGTGCGAGAGCCTCCTGGTCATCGGCGCCACGGGCGGCGTGGGCACCGTCCTCACCCAGCTCGCCGCAGCCCGTGACGTACGCGTTCTCGCGGCCGTACGCGGCGCGGAGAAGCACCGCATGGGCGCGCTCGGCGCCGCCGTCACCATCGACACCACCTCCGCCGACCTGGCGGCCGCGGTCCGCTTCGAGTACGCGGAGGGCGTCGACGCCCTGGTCGACCTGGTCTCCGCCGACCCCGAGTCCTTCGCGGCCGGCGCCGCCCTCGTCCGCGACGGCGGTGTCGCCCTCACCACCCGCTTCGCCGCCGACCCGGCGCAGACCTCGTCCTCGTCCCCGGACGGCGTCGAGGTCATCGACTTCGAGCTCGACGCCAGTTCCGAACTGCTCGACATCCTGGCCACGGCAGCCGCCAAGGGAGCCCTCGATCCCCTCATCGATGCCGAGGTCCCCTTGGAGAGGGCGCCACGAGCCATCGCCAAGAACCGGGCGGGCGGGGCGCGGGGCAAAACGGTGTTCGTGATCTGAGGGACTTACGTCCCGGTCCCCTAGGGGCGGGCTCCTCTTTCCGGGCCCCCTGCCCGTGCCAGAGGGTGGACTCATGCCCATCGACGAACAGGACGAACGGCTCGCCTTCGAACTGCTCGGCCGTACCGAATACGGCCGGGTGGCGACCAGTATGCGCGCGCTGCCCTTCCTCGCCGCCGCCCGTCACATCGTCGTGGACGGGCACATTCTGCTGCGGATGCACAAGGGATACGGCTACCACCAGGCCTGCATCGGCAGCGTCGTCGCCTACGGAGCGGACAATCTCAACGCCGCGAGCAAGGACACGGGACCGGGCGAGGGCACGGGCGCGGGCGCGGGACAGTGGATCGTGCAGTTCGTCGGCGTCTGCGAGGCCATCGAGCCGACCAACGCCGAGCTTGAACTCTTCGGCCCGGGTCCGCACTACGTGGACGGCGACCTCTACGACCCGGTCTATCTGCGCATAGAGCCGCAGCTGGCGACCGTGCATACGCTGCAGGGCGGCCGGAAGCGGCATCTTCAGGGCACCATGAGTGCACCGTGACCGCGCCATGACCACGTAGAACCAGCTACAACGCGACACGCGCGCGTGGAGCCCGGAAGGGCTCCACGCGCGCGTGCCGTTGGTTCCTGTCGCAGCTGAGTGCGCTGGTGCGCTACACGCTTCAGCCGCCCTCGTCGCCGCCGATCCCGCCGGCCGGGTCGCCGGTCACCGGCGGATCGTCCGTAGGGGTCGTGGGCGGATCGTCCGTCGGCTCCGTCGGGTCGTCCGTCGGCTCCGTGGGATCGTCCGTCGGCTCCGTCGTGTCTTCCGACGACTGGCTCTCGGTGGGCGAAGGCGTGTAGTCGGTGGTCGGCGGCGCCGACGGGGTGTAGTCGCCCTGACCTCCGGAGCCGTCGCCGGGCTGCGTGGCGTCGTCCGAGGTCTCATCCGACGGGCTCTTGCTCGGCTTCTTCGACTCCGACTGCTTGGTCGGCGCCTTCGTCGGGGCGTCCTTGTCCTTCGGCTTGTCGTCGCCCGACGTCAGCGCGAACGCGACACCCACGGCGATCGCGATGATCGCGAGCACGGCGAGGATCCACATCTTGCCGCGGCCGCCGCCCTTGCCGTTCCTGTCGTTGTAGCCGTCGAAGCCGCCGTCGTCGCCCGGCGGACGCAGCATCGGGCCGGGGATCTGCGCGGTGCCCGAGTCGCCCGGGTGCTGCATCGCGGTGGTACCCGCGACGCCCATCGCCGGGGTGCTGCCGCCCTGGTGCATCCCCGCGACGTCGACGGGTCCGGTGTTCCAGGTCCCGGTGTGGCTGCCCTGCTCGTGCAGCATCTGCAGGCCGTACTGGACGAGACCGCGCATCTCCTCGGCGGTCTGGAACCGGTCGTCCGGGTCCTTGGCAAGCGAACGCATCACCAGGCCGTCCAGCTCCGGCGGTGCCGCGTCCGAGGTCTCGGACGGCGGCACGGGGATGTCCTGGACGTGCTGGTAGACCACGGAGAGCGGCGTCTCACCGGTGAACGGGGGCCGCAGCGCGAGGAGTTCGTAGAGCAGACAGCCGGTCGCGTACAGGTCGGAGCGGTGGTCGACGGCCTTGCCGAGCGCCTGCTCCGGGGAGAGGTACTGGGGCGTGCCCATGACCATGCCGGTCTGCGTCATCGTCGACTGCGCGCCGTGCAGCGCACGGGCGATGCCGAAGTCCATGACCTTGACCGCGCCGGTGTTGGTGATGATCACGTTCGCGGGCTTGATGTCGCGGTGCACGATGCCGTGCTGGTGCGAGTACGCGAGCGCTTCGAGCACTCCGGAGACGATGATCAGGGCCTGCTCGGGGCCCGGCGCCTCCGCGTTGAGGAGCAGATCGCGGATCGTCCGGCCCTCGACGATCTCCATGACGATGTACGGGACGATGCTCGGCCCGACCGCGTCCTCGCCGGAGTCGTAGACCGCCACCACCGCGTGGTGGTTGAGTCCCGCGACCGACTGGGCCTCGCGTGTGAAGCGGGCCTTGGAGACCGGGTCCTCGGCGAGGTCGGAACGGAGCAGTTTGACGGCGACCGTACGACCGAGACGTACGTCCTCGGCCGCGAACACCTCTGCCATGCCGCCCCGGCCGAGTCTGTAGGTCAGTCGATATCGACCATCCCCGACAAGGCCGCCATTACCCCACAACTCCGGCGCATCCGACATACCGCCGCCAGTCGCCTCGGGGTCGGACGGGCCCTGAGCGCGCTGCGTCTGTGCCATCAGTCCTCGCCGTCGTTTCTGGTCGTGGTGCTTGGTGGTACTCGTCGTGGTGCTTGGTGGTACTAGGGGAGCCCCGCCGGGCCACGCTACAGCCTTCGCGCGGCGCGCCGGTTCGAGGTGGACCGGACATCAAACCCTCCGGGGGCCGTCGCGCGCAAACTTGTAACGCTTCCGAGACGCTTCTTGCGCGTACGGTCACGGAACGGGCATCGAGCTTGACGTGTCACTGCCCTCGGGCAGACTTGGCCAGGAATAGCGGGAATCGATCAGCGATCGCGGAGCCGTCCGGCACACCGCGCCGATGGGGGACGCACGACATGAGCAGCCAGGACGGCGCACAGGGACGGTATGCGGGGCGCTCGCTGGCCGGTGGCCGGTACCAGCTGCGCGATCTTCTCGGTGAAGGCGGCATGGCCTCCGTTCACCTGGCGTACGACTCCGTACTCGACCGTCAAGTCGCGATCAAGACGCTTCACAGCGAACTCGGCCGCGAGCAATCCTTCCGCGAGCGCTTCCGTCGCGAGGCCCAGTCGGTGGCCAAGCTCACGCACACGAACATCGTCTCGGTCTTCGACACCGGCGAGGACGATCTCGACGGCACGACGATGCCGTACATCGTCATGGAGTACGTGGAGGGCAAGCCGCTCGGCTCCGTGCTCGACGCGTCCGTCGCCCAGTTCGGCGCGATGCCGAGCGACCAGGCGCTGAAGATCACCGCGGATGTCCTGGCGGCGCTCGAGATCAGCCACGAGATGGGTCTGGTCCACCGCGACATCAAGCCGGGCAACGTGATGATGACGAAGCGCAACGTCGTCAAGGTCATGGACTTCGGCATCGCCCGCGCCATGCAGTCCGGCGTCACCTCCATGACGCAGACCGGCATGGTCGTCGGCACCCCCCAGTACCTCTCCCCGGAGCAGGCCCTCGGCCGCGGCGTCGACGCCAGGTCCGACCTCTATTCCGTCGGCATCATGCTGTTCCAGCTGACCACCGGGCGGCTGCCCTTCGAGGCGGACTCACCGCTGGCCATCGCGTATGCGCACGTCCAGGAGGAGCCGGTCGCTCCGTCCTCGATCAACCGCTCGCTGCCGCCGGCCGTCGACGCGATCGTCGCCCGCGCGCTCAAGAAGAACCCGAACGAGCGTTTCCCGACCGCCGAGTCGATGCGCGACGAGTGCCTGCGCGTGGCCCAGTCCTTCCAGGCCGCCGCCCCGAGCATCGTGCCGGGCGCACAGACGACGAGCGGCGCGGGCGTCGGTGCCTCGGTCTTCCCGCCGGTCGACTCCTCGCTGCCGCAGCAGGGCGGCGTCCAGACGCCGTACCAGCCGGGTCCTTACGGCCCTGCCACCCCGGCCCCGGCCCCCGTGACCCCGGGCTACGGCTATCCGCAGCAGGGTGGCTACCAGACCCCGGCGCCCACGAACGCGTACGCCCCGCAGGCCTCGCAGACCCCGCCGCCGTACACGCTCTCGCCGCAGCCCGGACAGACCGCGGCCCACGGTCAGGGCGGCGGATCCGGCTCGGGCGGCGGCAAGCGGAACATGCCGGTGATCGTCGGCTCGATCGTCGTCGCACTGCTCGCCATCGGCGGTCTGATCACGGCGATGTCGCTGAACGGTGGCGACGACGAGGGCGGCAAGAGCGCCAAGGACAAGAAGTCGAACGCGCCGGTTGCGGGGTATCGAGGCCCCGACCGGAGCAACACGATGGAAACCACGGACTGCACCGAGCCCGAAACGGCGTACAACGACGAGAACAAGATCAAGGTCCCTGACTTCACGTTCAGGGACTGGAAGTCCGTGCAGAAGTGCCTCCAGGCGGCCGGCTGGCAGTCGGACGAGAGGGACGTCGACGAGAACACCTACGGGAAGGACACCGTCATGCGGCAGTCCCCGAAGGAGGGTTCCGACGTCGACCCGGACGACGTGGACATCCAGTTCGACATCTCCACGGGCAATCCGGCCTGATCGACCGCAGTACCTGACACACGCGAAGGGCCCGGTCACGAGTGACCGGGCCCTTCGCGCTGCGCTCTTCACATGTCAGGCGACCGCTCAGAGATTCAGAGGCTCAGAGATTCAGCGGCTCAGAGATTCAGAGGCTCAGAGGTTCAGAGGTTCAGAGGTTCAGAGGTTCAGAGGCTCGGAAGCTCGGAAGCTCACAGGTAAGGCCCTCCGGTCCGCCCAGCGATGCCGCCGTCCTCGTCCTCCTCGCCGCCGCCCGCACCGGGCGGCAACGCGCGCCGCATCGATTCGAGCTGCGCCCGCGCCGCCATCTGCTGCGCGAAGAGTGTCGTCTGGATCCCGTGGAAGAGCCCCTCGAGCCAGCCCACCAGCTGGGCCTGCGCGATGCGCAGTTCGGCGTCGCTGGGCACTCCGTCGTCGGTGAAGGGGAGGGAGAGACGCTCGAGCTCCTCGACGAGCTCGGGGGCGAGACCGTCCTCGAGCTCCTTGACGGAACTCGCGTGGATCTCCTTGAGCCGCACCCGGCTCGCCTCGTCGAGAGGTGCCGCGCGCACCTCCTCGAGCAACTGCTTGATCATGCTGCCGATGCGCATGACCTTTGCCGGCTGTTCGACCATCTCCGTCACCGGGACCTCGCGGGAGTCGTCGTCTCCGCCGCCGCCAAGCGCCATTCCGTCCTGGCCCACGACCAGGACCTGGGGGCTCTCCGGCGACCTTTCGTTCCTCGGCATTTCCATGCAGCCATTCTCTCGCACCCGTACATCACACATCGGTGGTGCCCCCAATTGCGCCTGATCCACCGTGTACGAGGGCGCCTGCCGTGTCAGCCGCCGCGCAACCGTACGGCGAAGAAGCCGAGGCCGAGACCGACGAGGACCAGTCCGCTGCCCAGCGGCAGCACACTCAGGCCGGGGACGGCGGGCCCGGCGGCGGTGCGCTGGATCGGCTTCGATGCCGCTTCCTGCCTCGGTGTCGGCACCGGCACCGGCTTATGGGCGGGCACGGACACGGGAGGGGGCGGTGGTGGCAGTGGGTCCGCACGCCCCGGCCGGGCACGTCCTTCGCCGGAGGCACTTCCGGCGCGGGTCTCGCTGGGGGAGGGGTCGGCGGCGTACGAGAGAGACGCGGATGAGATGACGGGTGAGACGGCCAGGAGCACCATCAGAACCAACAAGGGGCGAAGCCATGAAGTCATCGCACTGGCCCCCTCCCGTCACCGGGTTGCCAAGATGAAGAGAGATAACTGAAGCTGCATAAAGCGTCACACAGCTACGTAACTCCGGCATCTCGGCGTCCCGTCAGGGACACGGGGAACTGCTCGGCGTCCCGTCAGGAGCGCGGGGAACTGCTCGGCGTCCCGTCAGGGGCGCGGGGAACTGCGCGCTCAGCCCCCACCGGGCCGCAGGTCGAGCACAGTGTTCCAACAGCCCGCTCAGCGAACGAGCAGCACCTTCCCGATGTGCGCACTCTCTTCCAGCACGCGATGCGCGGCCGCCGCGTCCCTCATCGGCACCGTACGGTCGACAATCGGCCGCACATGCCCCGCACCGATCAGCGGCCACACATGCTCCCGCACCGCCGCGACGATCGACGCCTTCTCCCCGGCGGGACGCCCCCGCAGCGAGGTCGCCGTGACGGCGGCCCGCTTGGTCAGGAGCGTGGCGATGTTCAGCTCGCCCTTGACGCCGCCCTGCATACCGATGATCGCGAGTCGGCCGCTCGTCGCGAGGGACTGCACATTCCGGTCCAGGTACTTGGCGCCCATGTTGTCGAGGATGACATCCGCGCCCGCGCCGTCCGTGGCCTTCTTGATCTCCTCGACGAAGTCCTGCTCGCGGTAGTTGATGAGGATGTCCGCGCCGAGCTCCCGGCAGAAGTCGAGCTTCTCGTTGCTGCCCGCCGTGACCGCGACCTTGGCGCCGACGGCCTTCGCCAGCTGGATCGCCATGGTGCCGATGCCGCTCGATCCGCCGTGCACGAGGAACGTCTCGCCGGGGCGGAGGTGCGAAATCATGAAGACGTTGGACCAGACCGTGGAGGTCACCTCGGGCAGTCCGGCCGCCGTGACGAGGTCGACGCCGTCGGGCACGGGCAGCAGCTGACCGGCGGGGACGACGACCTGCTCGGCGTATCCACCGCCGGCGAGCAGCGCGCACACCTCGTCGCCGATCTCCCAGCCGGATACGCCCGCGCCGATGTCCGTGACGCGGCCCGAGCACTCGAGTCCCGGGTAGGGGGACGAGCCGGGCGGGGGGTTGTAGAAGCCCTGGCGCTGGAGCAGGTCGGCGCGGTTCACGGCGCTGGCCGCGACCTCGACCAGGACCTCGCCATCACCGGGTACGGGATCGGGGACCTCCGCCCATACGAGCGCTTCGGGGCCGCCGGCTTCGGGGATCGTGATCGCATACATGCGGGCGAGGCTACTCCCTGCGGATTCCAGCCGGTTCGACTACGTGCGGAGACCACCGCGCGGCGGGTTCGAGCGGGCGTCGGGCGCCATCGGTGACGTCGCCGTCGCCCGCACGATGGTGATGAGACGGTCCATCAACTGCAGCTTTCCGACGGCAGGATCGTCGTAGCCGAGCACCCGATGACCGCGTACGACACTGACCACCAGGTCGTCCGTCTCCCGGACGCCGAGCCCCACCTCGGCCTTTATCACCGGCCGCTCGACGAGATCGAGCCCGCTGCCCTGCTGGATCAGATCCTCCATGACCATGCCCGCGCTGGGGCTGAGCACGGAGAGGCCGAGCAGCCGTCCCGCCGCGCTGGCGCTGGTGATCACCGCGTCGGCGCCGGACTGCCGGAGCAGCGGGGCGTTCTCCTCCTCGCGCACCGCGGCCACGATCTTCGCCCCGCGGTTCATCTGCCGGGCGGTCAGCGTGACCAGGACCGCGGTGTCGTCGCGCTGGGTCGCGATGATGATCTGCCGGGCGCGCTGCACCTCGGCACGGAGCAGCACGTCGCTGCGCGTCGCGTCGCCGATGACGCCCGCGTAGCCCTCCGCTGTGGCGGCGTCGACGACCTTCGCGCTCGGGTCGACGACCACGATCTGCTCGGGCTTCAGACCGGTCGCGCAGACGGTCTGGATCGCGGATCGGCCCTTCGTGCCGAAGCCGACGACGACGGTGTGTTCACGCAAGTTGGACCTCCAGCGGTTCAGACGCCATTCCTCGCGCGTCCGCTCCGTGAGTACTTCAAGGGTGGTACCGACCAGGATGATCAGGAAGAGCACGCGCAGCGGCGTGATCAGGAGGATGTTGCAGAGCCGGGCGCTGTCGCTGTACGGGACGATGTCGCCGTAGCCGGTGGTCGAGAGCGTGACGGTGGAGTAGTAGGCGGCGTCGAGGAAGTCGAGCCCGTTGTCCGAGTTGTCGTGGTAGCCGTCACGGTCGATCCAGACGATGAAGGTCGTCAGGGCCAGCACGGCGAGTGCCATGAGCAACCGCCTGCCGACCTGCACCAAGGGCCGCTCGACGACCCGTCGGGGCAGCTTGATCCGGTGGGTCACGAGGTGTTCGTCGGGGTTGCGGGCGATCGCGTCGTGGCCGGGAAGTTTCACGTGAAACACTCCCCGACCGCGTCTGTGGGGGTGCCCGTGACTGTGGGGGTGCCTGTAACTGTGGGGGTGCCCGCTTCCGGCAGGGCAGCGGCCCAGGGGAGGTCGAGGACTTCCAGCTCCTGGCCCTGCCGTGCGCCGCCCGGCGGGACGACCACGAGGCTGTCGGCCACCGCGATCCCGCGCAGCATCGCCGGGCCGTTGTAGCGCAGCGGCACCGCGTGATCGGCGCGGAGGGTGACGGGGACGAGGCGGGTGTCGTGCGGATGCCCGTGCACGTCCTCGCTCACAGCAGCGGTGTACGTCGACGGGGCCGGGCGCCCGGAGAGCGTACGCAGCAGGGGTTCGGCCAGGGTCAGCAGGCCGGAGACGGCTGCGAGCGGATTGCCGGGCAAGCCTACGAGGTGCCGGCCGGGCCGGATTCGGGCGAGCAGCATGGGGTGCCCGGGGCGCACGGCGACGCCGTCCACGAGGAGTTCGGCGCCGATGCGGCGCAGGATGGGGTGGACGTGGTCGACGGGGCCGGATGCGGTACCGCCGGTGGTGACGATGAGGTCGGCGGCGGAGGTGGTGATCGCCTTGTGCAACGCCTCGGCATCATCACCGAGCCTGCGTACGGCGATGACTTCCGCGCCGAGCGAGCGAAGCCAGGGCGGCAGCATAGGCCCGAGGGCGTCGCGGATGAGGCCCTCGTGGGGGAGCCCCTCGGTCAGCAACTCGTCGCCCAGGATCAGGACTTCGACGCGGGGCCGGGGGACGACGGACAACTGGTCGTATCCGGCGGCGGCGGCGAGTCCGAGCAGCGCGGGCGTCACCACTCCACCGGCCGGCAGGAGTTGATCCCCGGAGCGGCATTCCTGGCCGCGCGGCCGGATGTCCTGCCCCTGCGTGACGTCACGCTGGGGGTGCAGCCGCCCCTTGTCGTCGGTGAGGCCGTGCTCGCTGCGGATGACGGCGGTGGCATCCCGCGGAATGCGCGCCCCGGTGGCGATGCGCACAGCCTCCCCGTCCCCGAGCGCGGGGGCCCGCCCTTCCCCGGCCAGAATCCCGTCCCCCTGAACATCCTGGACATCCCAGGGCCCGGGTCCCGCGACGACCCAGCCGTCCATGGCGGAGGTGTCGAAGGAGGGGAGATCGGTGAGTGCGGTGAGGGGCGCTGCGAGGACAAGACCGAGGGCTTGATCCAGCGGGACGGTGGCGGCGGGAGCGGGCCGGGGGGCGCGGGCCGCGGTGGTGCGGGCCCCGGGCCAGGGGGTGGCGTCGCGGTGCTTGGCCTGGCCCTGACCGGCGGCGGGTGATGCCGTGGGCGGTGTCCTCGGCGCGGGCGCGGGCGCACGGCCCTGACGATCCTCGTTCACCAACGCGAGCGCCTCATCCACGTCGGCATCCGAAGCATGTGGCCCGCTCATCCCGCGTCGTCCGGCCGCACACCGGGCTCGGCACCTGACGCCGGGTCGGGGGTGGAATCCGGTGCCACCCCAGGCATCGGCTCAGGCGCCGTCTCAGGCACCGCCCCCGGTTTCCCGGCCGGTTTCGGGCCCGGCTCCGGTTTCCCGGCCGGTTTCGGGCCCGGCTCCGCCGGGGGGCCGCCTTCCTCCGCCCACCGCGTGGCCAGCGCCGCCGCCTTGCGGGCCGCGTCGGCCACCGCTTCCGGCCCGCCGCCCGCTGCCGCCTGCGCCGCCGCGTACCCCACCAGGAAGGTGGTCAGCGGAGCCGCGGGCCTGGCCACGCCGTGCGCGGCGTCGCGGGCGAGGTCGAGCAGGACGCCGGTGTCGACGTCGAGCTCGATGCCCAGTTCGTCCTTGACTGCGGAAATCCATTCATCCAACACGTGCCCATGCTCCCTGATACGCGCCCTGGCGGCCGCGATGTCGTCCCAGGTGTCGCAGTCGAAGGACGCGACAGGGTCGGCGACCCGGGTGAGTTCGAGCCGCGCGGTGAGCAACCGCAACGGAAGCCCCGTCACACCATCGTGCTCGGCGGACAGGAGCCCGATCTCACGCCGCAGCGACGCACTCCGGTAGGCCGCGACCAGCGGCTGATCCCGTCCGCCGGGGTCCGTGAGCACCGCGCCGTCCGCATCGCTCTCCCGCAGCGCGGCAAGGAGGCGCAGGACCGTCGGCTCCCCCAGGAACGGCAGATCGGCGGAGAGCACCACGACAAGATCCGCCCCGGCACACCGCAGCCCCGCGTCGAGCGCGGCGAGCGGCCCCGACCCGGCGGGCTCCTCGCGCGCCCACACCACGGGGCGCGCGGCGGGACGAGGCGCGGCCACGACGATGGTCACCCCCGCGCCGGAGCACGCGCCGAGCACCCGGTCGAGCAGTGCCCGGCCGCCCACCCGCACACCGGGCTTGTCCGCCCCGCCGAGCCGCCTGGCTCCGCCACCGGCGAGCACCACAGCGTCGTACGGGGCGACGGAGGCGTCGTCACTCGGAGCCCTCTGCGCGGTCATCCCCCGAGTATGGGCGTACGAAGGATCAATGCCACCCCTCTGTACAGGGAGTCACACCACCGCGCGGTGACTCACTCCGCTGCCCCTATGGCTGTCACACCGCCCGCAGCAACACCGCGGGCTGCTCGACGCAGTCCGCCACGAATCGCAGGAACCCGCCCGCCGTGCCGCCGTCGCACACCCGGTGGTCGAAGGTGAGCGAGAGCTGCACGACCTGCCGCACCGCCAACTCCCCTTGGTGCACCCATGGCTTCGGCACGATGCGGCCGACGCCGAGCATGGCCGCCTCGGGATGATTGATGATCGGCGTGGAGCCGTCGACCCCGAACACCCCGTAGTTGTTCAACGTGAACGTGCCGCCCGTCAGTTCCCCCGGCGTCAGTTTCCCGTCCCGCGCGGCCTCCGTCAGCCGGATCAGCTCCGCGTTGACCGAATCCGTCGTCCGCGCCTGGACGCCCCGCACCACGGGGACGACAAGACCCCGGTCGGTCTGGGCGGCGAAGCCGAGATGGACATCGGCGAGCCGCACCACCTCACGCGCCTCCATGTCCACCCTGGAGTTGAGCATCGGGTAGCGGGCAAGGGCGGCCACACTGATGCGGGCGAACAGCGCAAGGAGCGAGACCTTCTGCCCGTCTCCCTCTCCCCCCTTCGCGGCGGCATTCATCGCGGCACGTGCCGCGAGCAGTTCCGTCGCGTCGGCGTCGACCCAGCAGGTGGCCTCCGGTATCTCGCGCCTGCTGCAGGCCATCTTGTCCGCGACGAGGCCCCGGATACCGGTCAGCGGATACCTGACCTCGGCCCCCGCCCCCGCCGCCGCCCCCGCCCCCGCCGTCGCCGTGACCGCGTGCGCGAGCGTCCGCTCGGCCGCGATGGCGGCCTCCACGTCGACCCGTGTGATCAGCCCGTCCGGGCCCGTACCCGCCAACTCCCGAAGCTCCACACCGTTCTCACGGGCCAGCTTGCGTACGAGGGGCGAGATCACCGGAATCGGGCCGTCCGGGCGCGGAGGGCTCGGCAAGGGCGGAAGGGTGGGAAGCGTCGGAACAGGCTGTGCGGGCGCCGACCCCTGCGGGGCAGACCCCGTCGACCGCACCCTCCTGCGCCGCGCGGGCGCCGCAGCCGTGCCGTACCCGACCAGGACATTGCCCGAGGACTCCTCAGCGGCAGCCGCCTGCAGAGCCCTCTCCGCAGGTTCCTCGGGAGCCGGAGCCCCCACAGCCACCGTCAACAGAGCCGCCCCCACCGGCAGTTCCGCCCCCTCCTCACCGAAGCGGGCCGTCACCACGCCCCCGTACGGGCAGGGCACCTCCACCATCGCCTTGGCCGTCTCCACCTCGACGACGGGCTGATCCACGGCGACGACATCGCCGACCTGCACGAGCCAGCGGACGATCTCCGCCTCCGTGAGCCCCTCGCCGAGATCGGGCAGCTTGAACTCGAGGCTGTTCACATTCAGACCGGGAGCCATCAGTTCTCCGCCTCCCACTGCAGCCGCGCGACCGCGTCCAGAATCCGGTCGACGCCCGGCAGATGGTGCTTCTCCAGCATCGGCGGCGGATACGGGATGTCGAACCCGGCGACCCTCAGCACCGGCGCCTCCAGGTGGTGGAAACAGCGCTCGGTGACGCGAGCGGCGATCTCACCGCCGGGGCCGCCGAACCCGCCCGACTCGTGCACGACGACCGCGCGCCCGGTCCGCCGCACGGAAGCGGCCACCGTCTCGTCGTCGAAGGGCACGAGGGAACGCAGATCGACCACTTCGAGGTCCCAGCCCTCGGCGACCGCGGCCTCCGCCGCCTCCAGACAGACGGGCACGGACGGCCCATAGGTGAGGAGCGTGGCGCTGCGTCCGGTGCGCCGCACCACTGCCCGGCCTATGGGTTCAACGGCCTGCGGCGCTTCCGGGTTCCAGTCCGCCTTGGACCAGTACAGGCGCTTGGGCTCCAGGAAGACGACCGGGTCGTCGGACGCGATGGCGGCCCGCAGGAGCCCATAGGCGTCGGCGACCGTGGCGGGCGTGACGACATGGAGTCCCGGAGTCGCCATGTAGTACGCCTCGGAGGAGTCGCTGTGGTGCTCGACGCCCCCGATGCCGCCCCCGTAGGGCACGCGCACCGTGATGGGCAGCGGCATCGCACCCCGCGTGCGGTTCCGCATCCGTGCCACATGGGAGATCAGCTGCTCGAAGGCGGGATAGGCGAACGCGTCGAACTGCATCTCGACGACGGGCCTGAGCCCGTACATCGCCATCCCGACGGCCGTCCCCAGGATGCCCGCCTCGGCGAGCGGGGTGTCCGTACAGCGGTCCTCGCCGAACTCCTTGGTGAGTCCGTCGGTGACCCGGAAGACCCCGCCGAGCGCTCCGACGTCCTCGCCGAGGACATGCACCGTCGGGTCGTCGGCCAGGGAGTCACGCAGCGCGCGCCCGAGCGCCTGCGCCATGGTGGCCGGTTTGGCGGCCTTCTTGATGGCCCGTTCGGCCGCGACCGTGCTCATCGCGCGCTCTCCTTGCCGTCCTCGTCCGACGCCTCGAGCTCAGCCCTCAACTGCGCGGCCTGCTCACGCAGTTGGGTGGTCTGCTCGGCGTACACATGGGTGAAGAGGTCCATGGGGTTCAGTTCAGGGTCCTGGTTCATCCGTTCACGCAGGTCGGCTGCCATGGCCTCGGCGTCGTCGCGGGCCACCCGCATCCCGTCCTCGTCGAGGAGTCCGCGCTCCGTAAGCTCCCGCTCCAGGAGCAGGATCGGGTCGTGTGCGCGCCAGGCCTCGACCTCGGCGTCCCCGCGGTAGCGCGTGGCGTCATCGGCGTTCGTATGGGCTTCCATGCGGTACGTGACCGCTTCGACGAGCGTGGGACCGCCACCCCCGCGCGCGCGGGACACCGCCTCGCTCAGTACCTCGTGCACCGCCGCCGCGTCGTTGCCGTCGACCAGGCGTCCCGGCATTCCGTACCCGACGGCCTTGTGGGCCAGGGATGGAGCGGCCGTCTGCTTGTCGAGCGGCACGGAGATCGCGAAGCCGTTGTTCTGCACCAGGAAGACGACGGGAGCCTGCCAGACGGCCGCGAAGTTCAGCGCCTCGTGGAAGTCGCCCTCGCTGGTGCCGCCGTCGCCGACCATGGCGAGCGCGACCACGTCATCGCCCTTCAGACGGGCGGCGTGCGCGAGACCCACGGCGTGCGGGAGCTGGGTCGCCAGGGGGGTACTCAGGGGCGCCACGCGGTGCTCGCGGGGGTCGTACCCGGTGTGCCAGTCGCCGCGCAGCAGGGTCAGCGCCTGGACGGGGTCGAGGCCCCTGGCGACCGCTGCGAGCGTGTCCCGGTAGCTGGGGAAGAGCCAGTCGCGCTCCTCCAGGACGAGCGCGGCGGCCACCTCACAGGCCTCCTGGCCGGTGCTCGACGGGTAGACGGCGAGCCTGCCCTGCTTCGTCAGGGCGGTCGCCTGCGTGTTGTACCGCCGTCCGCGCACCAGCTGGGCGTACAGCCGGCCCAGGAGCTTCTCGTCGGCCTGATCGGCGGCTTCCGTGCCCAGGACGCGGTAAGGCTCCGCGTCGGGCAGCAGCGGTGCGGGGTCGGTCCTCAGCTGCCATGCGGGCGGCGGGGTGGGCCGGTAGACGCCCCGCTGTTCCATGACCGTCATGTCGGCACCTCCAGGTGGAAGCGATCTCCTCATGGGAGCGGCAAAAGAGGCGCGGCAATGTGAGGCGCCTCACCTACCGATTGTTCGGTCGTCGGCACATTTTGGCTACAGGCACCTCCAGGCTGTGGACAAACGGTTCTCCACAGCCTGGGATGGATGCAGTACGTCCATGGTAGGGAGGCGGGGGGACATGGCATCTGAACGAATGGCCGACGGGCATGACGGTGATCGTCAGGAAAGCCGGTCCGGTGATCGCCAGGAAAGCTGGTCCGGCGACCGGCAGGAGGGTATGCCCCGCCCGCTGGACTCGATCGACCGCGACATCCTTCAGATCCTGCACACGGACGGTCGCGCGTCGATACGGTCCGTGGCCGAGCGCGTCCATGTGTCACGCGCCAACGCGTACGCGCGCATCAACCGCCTCATCGACGACGGAGTGATTCGCGGATTCGGCGCCAGGATCAACCATGAAAGGGCAGGCCAGGGCGCATCCGCGTACATCACGCTCAAGATCGTCCAGAACACCTGGCGCACGGTCCGCGAACATCTGCGCACGCTGCCCGGCGCCTCGCATATCGCGCTGGTCAGCGGGGACTTCGACGTACTGCTCCTGGTGCACACGCCGGACAACCGCGCACTGCGCGAGCTGGTCCTCACCCGCCTGCAATCCATCCCCGAGGTGCTCAGCACGCGTACGTTGCTGGTCTTCGAGGAGGACGACCTGGATCCGGACCGCTGACCTCCCGGCCAGTCGGGTGGCCCGGCCTGCTCAGCTGCTGTTGCGCAGCCCCGCGAAGGCCAGCTGGACGACGGCGTCCGCGACTTCCTCGCCCGACACCGCGCCACGGGCTTCCGGCCGGTACCACTCCACAATGGAGTTGATCATCCCGAAGAGCAGCCGGGTGGCGAGGCGCAGCTCGAGGTCCGAGCGCAGGTCGCCGTCCGCGACGGCCTCCTTGAGCAGATCGGCTACTTGCTGGTCGAACTCCCTGCGCCGCTCCATGGCCCACCGCTCGGTGTCCGTGTTGCCGCGCACGCGCAGCAGCAACGTCACATAGGGCAGTTCGGCGACAAGCACCTGGACGGTGCGTCGTGTGACGTGCTCAAGGCGCTGCACAGCCGTGCCCACGCGCGCGTGCTCCTCGGCGAGGATCCCGAAGAGCCCGTCGAGCGCCCGGCTCACCGCGCGGCGCAGCAGTTCCTCCTTGCCCGAGACGTGGTGGTAGATCGAGGACTTGGAGATTCCGGCGGCCTTGGAGAGGTGCTCCATGGACGTGCCGTCGTAGCCACGGTCGTTGAAGATCCGAACCGCCACCGTCAGGAGAGTCTCCGGGGTGTACGTGTCGCGCCTGCTGGTGGTCATGAGTGGTCCTCTCGCGCTGCCGCTCGGCGCAGCGCCTGGGACGGCGCGTAGCGGCCGGTGGGGTACTCCAGGTGCAGGCTCTCCAGGGTGTCGAGGACCCAGCTCGCGCCGAGCTCCTCGCCCCACGCGAGCGGTCCGCGCGGGTAGTTCACGCCGAGGCGCATCGCTGTGTCGACGTCCTCCATGTCGGCGACACCGCGCGCGACCGCGTCCTGGGCGAAGTCGACGAGCATCGCGACGGTACGGGCGACGATCATCCCCGGGACGTCGGCGATGACGCTGACCTGCTTGCCCAGCGCCTGAAAGAGGCCCACAGCCTCGTGGAGCTGCTCCTCGCCCACCTTCACGCCGGGCGCCAGGGCGATCCTGGTCGCGGACCTGTAGTCGAGCGCGAGATCGAAGTGGATCACCGGCGCCTCGGCGTCGTCCGCGGCGGCACCGTCGGCAAGGAAGAGCCGCACCCCGCTGGGGAGTTCGATCCAGCCGGGGTAGTCGGGGTCGATGGGCTCCTCGTGCGCGACCTCGATCCCGGCGCCGCCGATCAGCTCGGCCAGGGCCTGCGCCTGGAACAGCTCCCCGTGCACCGCGACGGACGCAGGGGCCGGTGCGGGCGCCGCCGTGTGCGCCTTCGCGAGAGGGGCGTCGTCCCCGTAGGCGTACCAGCCCTGCCCGGACTTGCGGCCGAGGCGGCGTGATTCGACAAGGCGGCGCTGGGCGAGCGAGGGCGTGAACTTGGGGTCCTGGAAGAAGGAATCCCACACGGAGCGGGTGACGGCCTCGTTCACGTCCTGGCCGATGAGGTCGGTGAGTTCGAAGGGGCCCATTTTGAAGCCGCCGCATTCGCGAAGGACGGCATCGATGGTGGCCGGGTCGGCGGCCCGCTCCTCGTGGAGGCGCAGCGCCTCGGCGTAGAAGGGGCGGGCGACGCGGTTGACGATGAAGCCGGGGGTGTCCGCGCTGCGCACCGGGGTCTTGCCCCAGTTCCGTGCTGTCTTCTGCGCGCGCGTGGCCGCCGTTTCGTCCGTCGCGGAGCCGCTGACGACCTCGACGAGGGGGAGGAGCGGCGCGGGGTTGAAGAAGTGCAGGCCGACGAAGCGGCCGGGCTTCTTGAGGGTGCCCGCGATAGCGGTGACGGAGAGGGAGGACGTGTTGGTGGCGAGGAGACAGTCCTCGGAGACGATCTCTTCCAGCTCTTCGAAGAGCCGCTGTTTGACAGCCAGTTGTTCAAGGATCGCCTCGATGACGAGCCCGCACCCGGCGAGCTCGGCAAGGGTCTCGACCGGTAGGAGGCGGCCCCCCGCGGCGGCCCGGTCGTCAGCGGTGATCCGGCCCTTCTCGACGAGCCGGTCGAGGCGGGCGGCGATCGTGGCGGCAGCGGTCTTCGCCTGGCCCTCCACGGCGTCGTACAGCCGCACCGGGTGGCCCGCGAGCAGGGCGACCTGGGCGATGCCCTGCCCCATGGTGCCGGTGCCGACCACGGCAACGGGGCTGCTGAGCTCGAGTGCTGTCATGCTCGCGATCCTCCCGCACGAGGTGTCCGCCGGAGGGTGCGGGGGTGCCCGGCGAGAAGTTGTCCACAGGTTCGGCGGACCCCCTTGTCCCGACCGATCGTTCGGTTACTCTAGCCCTGTCTGTCTGTTTCTGCCCACTGCCCTGCCCAGCTCGCCGGCTCGATGGAGAGCCGGCTCGACGAGGAGTTGGTCCGATATGGCCGCCGAACTCACCGCGCACCAGCTGATCGCCAAGCACCGGCCCACACTCGACCAAGCGCTGGAGACGATCCGCTCGCGCGCGTACTGGTCGCCGCACCCCGAGCACCCCAAGGCCTATGGAGAGAACGGCAGCCTGAGCCTGCCCGAGGGCAAAGCCGCCTTCGACGCACTCCTGGGCAGCCGCTTCGAGCTCGATCAGCCGGGCACGGACGACTGGACGGGCGCGGAAGTCTCTCCGTACGGGCCCGAGTTGGGCATCACGTACCCCCACCCGGACATCGACACGCTGCTGCCCGCGATGCGCGCCGGAATGCGCGCCTGGCGCGACGCGGGCGCGGAAGTGCGCGCGATGGTCTCCCTGGAGATCCTGTCGCGCATCAGCGCACGCACGCACGAGCTGGCGCACGCGGTCATGCACACCAGTGGCCAGGCCTTCATGATGGCCTTCCAGGCGGGCGGCCCGCATGCCCAGGACCGCGGCCTCGAAGCGGTGGCGTATGCGTACGTGGAGCAGGCGCGCACCCCTGACGCCGCCGAGTGGTCCAAGCCCCAGGGCAAGCGCGACCCGATCGCGATGGACAAGCGGTTCACGCCCGTGGGGCGCGGCATCGCGCTCCTGATCGGCTGCAACACGTTCCCGACGTGGAACGGCTATCCGGGCCTTTTCGCCTCCCTGGCCACCGGCAACCCGGTCCTGGTCAAGCCCCACCCGCGCGCGGTGCTGCCGCTCGCGCTGACCGTGCGCATCGCGCGCGAGGTCCTCGCCGAAGCGGGCTTCGACCCGAACCTGGTCTGTCTGGCCGCCGAACGACCGGGCGAAGGCATCGCCAAGACCCTCGCCGTCCGCCCCGAGATCAAGATCATCGACTACACGGGATCGACAGCCTTCGGTGACTGGCTGGAGACCAACGCCCTCCAGGCGCAGGTCTACACGGAGAAGGCGGGCGTCAACACCGTCGTCGTCGACTCGACGGACAACTACAAGGGAATGCTGTCCAACCTGGCCTTCTCCCTGTCCCTGTACAGCGGCCAGATGTGCACGACCCCGCAGAACCTGCTGATCCCGCGCGACGGCATCGCGACGGACGCCGGAGCCAAGTCGTACGACGACGTGGTGTCCGACCTCGCCGCTTCGGTGAACGGCCTGCTCGGCGACGACGCCCGTGCGAACGGCATCCTCGGCGCCCTGGTCAACCCGGACGTGAAGACCCGCCTGGAGGCCGCGGCCGGTCTCGGCGAAGTGGCCCTGCCCTCACGGGAGATCACCAATCCGGAGTTCCCGGACGCCGTGGTCCGCACCCCGGTGATCGTCAAGCTGGACGGCGCGAAGCCGGACGCCGAGGCGGTCTATCTGAACGAGTGCTTCGGCCCCGTCTCCTTCGCCGTCGCGGTCGACTCCTCCGCGGACGCCGTGGAGTTGCTGCGCCGCACGGTGCGCGACAAGGGCGCGATGACGGTCGGCGCGTACACCACGTCGGACGAGGTGTCCGACGCCGTGGAGGAGACCTGCCTGGAGGAGTGCGCCCAGCTCTCCTTGAACCTCACGGGCGGTGTCTATGTGAACCAGACAGCGGCGTTCTCGGACTTCCACGGCTCGGGCGGCAACCCGGCGGCGAACGCCGCCCTGTGCGACGGCGCGTTCGTGGCCAACCGCTTCCGTGTGGTGGAGATCCGCAGGGACGCCTGACGCCCGGCGGCGGGTTCAGGCCTCCGCGCCCGGAGGCCTGTCCGCCGACCAGTGGAAGAGCGTCATCCCGACGCTGGTGGCCAGGTTGTAGCTGGAGACCTGGGGCCGCATCGGCAGGGACACCAAGTGGTCGGCGCGGGCCCGCAGCCGCTCGGACAAGCCACTGCGCTCGGACCCGAAGGCCAGCACGGCACCGTCCGGCAGCTTGAGCCCCCGGATGTCCTCGCCCTCCGCGTCCAGCGCGAACACCGGCCCCGGCGGCAGCGCGCCGACGTCCATCCGCTCGACGGCCGTGGCGAAGTGCAGGCCCGCACCACCGCGTACGACCGTGGGATGCCAGGGGTCGAGCGTGCCGGTCGTGACGACGCCCGTCGCCCCGAACCCGGCGGCGAGCCGGATCACGGCCCCGGCGTTGCCCAGATTGCGGGGGTCGTCGAGCACGACGACCGGGGCGCTCCTCGGCATCCGCGCCAGCGCTTCGAGGTTGGCCCTGCGAGAAGGGCGTACCGCCAGAGCGGCCACCCCTGTGGGGTGCAGACGCGGCACAAGGGCGCGCAGGGTGTTGTCCGGGACCTGCACGAGAAGCGTGTCGAGGGCGTCCTTCACATCCGGCGCGAGCTCATCGGCCAGAGCCAGGACGGCGGCCCTGTCGCTGGTCAGCACCGAGGGAATCCCGGCTCCGAAGCGCAGGGCGTGCTTGATGGCGTGAAAGCCGTCCAGGAGCACGGAGGTATCGGCGAGGCCCCGCCAGGCACGCACGGCATCGTCCGGGTCACGCCGGTGCGTCCCGTTCATCCCGCGTACGTCCCGTTCATGAACGGAAGCCTACGCGCGCGTGCTCGGTGGGTTCCCCTGCCGGTTCCTCGTCCACTCCGCGCTGTCCGGGCACCGTACGGCCACGCGAGAAACGAGAGATGCGAGAGCTGCGTGAGATGCGAGAGAACAGGGCTCCACGCGCGCGTGCCGTCCATCCGCCGACCCGCCGCAGGAACGGCGTCGGCAGGAACACCGCGTCGGCCGCGATCATCGCGAGCGAGAAGAACGGCAGACCGAGGACGACCGCGATGACCGCGTGTTCGCAGATCATGGCGGCGAGCAGGACGTTCTTGACCCGCCGGTTGAAGAGGGTGAAGGGGAAAGCGACCTGCACGGCGACCGTCCCATAGGTCACCAGCATCACCATGAGGCCGTGCGAGGCGAGCAGGTCGGAGAGCGCGGGCCAGGGGGAGAAGTAGTCGAGGCGCAGCGGGTAGTACACGGCCGTGCCGTCCTGCCAGCGGCTGCCCTGGATCTTGTACCAGCCGGCCGTCGCGTAGATCAGGCACGCCTCAACCATGATCACGAGCAGCGCGGCGTTGTGCGCGAGCTTGGCGATGATGTCGAGCAACATGCGCGCCTCGCCCTGGGGCGCGCGGCGTCCGACCGCCCACCACAGGCCGTGCGTCATCCACAGCCCCCAGAAGACGAGCAGCCAGCCCCCGCTGAGCTCCCCCATGAACGTCACCACGGAGAGGCCGAGCCCGAGGACCCACCAGAGCACGGGCCCGACCCGGTCGACAGTCTCCGCCGGACTCCCCTGACTCCCCGGTTCGACGGCCACGGCACGTGCACGCGCGCGTGCGGCGCGGCGGGCGTCCAGCGACCAGACCTGGCCACAGCGCGTGAAGACCAGATAGGTCGACATCAGATGGATGACGTTGTCGCCGCCGTCGCCCATGAAGACGGAGCGGTTCTGCAGCGAGAGCACGCCGATCATGAAGAGCACGGACATCGTGCGGGTGCGCCAGCCAAGCATCAGCAGGGCGCTGCTCAGGACCGCGAGCGCGTAGACGGCCTCGAACCAGATGCGCCCGTCGGACCACATCAGGGCCGTGAAGGCGTCATTGTCCGCGATGAGCTGCTGGGCCATGTCCCAGCTCCACGGACTGTCGGGCCCGTACAGCTCCAGACGGTTGGGGAGCTCGCGCAGCAGGAAGAGCAGCCAGGTGCCGGCGAATCCGATGCGGATCACGGCGGTCTGGTAGGGACCGAGCGCGGATGAGGTCACCCGGCCGACGCCGCGCGCGAGCTGGGTGCCGAAGCGGTTCATCGGGCATCCCCCTGAGCCTTTGCCGACGGGGTGTCGTCGGGTGTCACCGGCCACCACGGCAGCTGGCGGAGTACGGGCTTGGTGCCGACCTTCTCATCGCTCCACTCGGGGGCGGGCACATTCGTGGTCCTGGAGCGGACCTGGACGCGCTCGATGGTGGCGCCCCGGTCCACGGACTCCTCGCGGCCGACGCGCATCACGACGATGCGCCGGATGTAGCTCTCCGAGAGCTGTCCGCGCAGGCCGCGGGGACGATTCTGCGCGTCGTGCGCGGTGACGTAGAAGTCCCAGGCCCGGCGCAGCTCGTTCTGCTGCGTGTGGCTGGGCAGCGGATTGCCGTCGATGGCGGCGCCGTCGCGCGCGGAGAGGTCGTACCAATCGGTGGTCCGGGTGCTGCCACTGTCCGCACGGATCTCGGCGCGGGCCTGCACCGCGATGTTCTGCTGCATCGGGTTGGGTGCGAAGAGCTTCCAGTTCTGCTCGAACTCGGGGTAGATCCAGTCGTCGATGACCTGCCCGTGCTGCTTGGTCATGGTGTTCGCGGGGGCGACATGGAGGAAGAGCATCCCGATGTGGACGCAGGCCGTGACGGCGATGAGCGCCAGCGCGAGCGCGGCTCCGACCTGGTAGCGCGGGGAGAGTGCGGCGATACCGGTACGGGGTGGGGGCGGGGACGGTGGCGACTCGTTCGCGTTGCTTTCGTTCGCGTCCATTCCGCCCCGATCCCCGATCCCGCACACTGATGCGCCCGTCGGCCCGCCCGTCACACGGGTCCCTGCCGCCCGTCGCACGCCTCTCCACCGCTCGCTTCGCACCGGAACGGTACTCATGCCTGCCCGCCAGGCACAGCGTCCGTGAAGTTATCCACAGGGTTGACACCTTATGGCGCTGAGCCGCACCATTGAATTCCGCGAACCGAACGATCGGTCGGTAGCTAGCTAGAGGTCGAGAGGGACCGTGATGGCGACAGCAGCCGAGCACCAGACGGCCCGGTCCGAACCGGACCAGGCGGCCGACACCGCCCGCACAGCGGCGTACGAATCCGCTTTCGACGCCGCGGTGGCGGCCGACGAGCGCATCGAGCCGCGCGACTGGATGCCCGACGCCTATCGCGCCTCGCTGGTCAGGCAGATAGCGCAGCACGCCCACTCCGAGATCATCGGTATGCAGCCGGAGGCCAACTGGATCACGCGCGCCCCTTCCCTGCGGCGCAAGGCGATCCTGATGGCCAAGGTCCAGGACGAGGCCGGCCACGGCCTGTATCTGTACAGCGCGGCCGAGACCCTCGGCACCAGCCGTGACGAGCTGCTCGACAAACTGCACTCGGGCCGCCAGAAGTACTCATCGATCTTCAACTACCCGACCCTGACCTGGGCGGACGTGGGTGCGATCGGCTGGCTGGTGGACGGCGCCGCGATCACCAACCAAGTCCCGCTCTGCCGCTGTTCGTACGGCCCCTATGCCCGCGCCATGGTGCGCGTCTGCAAGGAGGAGTCGTTCCACCAGCGCCAGGGGTACGAATCACTGCTCGCCCTCAGCCGCGGCACCGAGGCCCAGCACGCGATGGCGCAGGACGCGGTGGACCGCTGGTGGTGGCCGTCCCTGATGATGTTCGGCCCGCCCGACGGCGAGTCGTCGCACTCGGAGCAGTCGATGATCTGGAAGATCAAACGCCACTCGAACGACGAGCTGCGCCAGCGCTTCGTGGACATCTGCGTCCCCCAGGCCGAGTCGCTCGGACTCACACTCCCCGACCCGGACCTCGTATGGAACGAGGAGCGGGGACAGCACGACTTCGGGCCGATCGACTGGACGGAGTTCTGGGCGGTCCTGAAGGGCAACGGCCCGTGCAACGAACAGCGGATCACCCAGCGCAAGAGCGCACACGACGAAGGTGCGTGGGTGCGCGAGGCAGCAGCGGCCTTCGCCGCCAAGCACGGGGAGGCGAAGGCATGAGCAGCTCGACCGAATGGCCGCTGTGGGAGGTGTTCGTGCGCTCCCGCCGCGGGCTCTCCCACACCCACGTGGGCAGCCTGCACGCGCCGGACGCGGAGATGGCCCTGCGCAACGCCCGCGATCTGTACACGCGCAGAAGCGAAGGCGTCTCGATCTGGGTCGTGCCGTCCACACAGATCACGGCCTCGTCGCCGGACGAGAAGGACTCCTTCTTCGAACCGGCGGGCGACAAGCCCTACCGCCACCCGACCTTCTACGAAATCCCGGAGGGGGTGAAGCACCTATGACCGAGCAACTGACCCCGCCGTCCTACGCCACCGCTCTCGCCCTTGGCGATGACGCACTGGTGCTCTCGCACCGCCTGGGGGAGTGGGCGGGCCACGCGCCCGTCCTCGAAGAAGAGGTCGCCCTCGCGAACATCGCCCTCGACCTGCTCGGCCAGGCACGCATCCTGCTCTCCCTGGCCGGGGACGAGGACGAGCTGGCCTATCTGCGCGAAGAGCGCGCCTTCCGCAACCTTCAGCTGGTCGAGCAGCCGAACGGCGACTTCGCGCACACGATCGCCCGCCAGCTCTACTTCTCCACCTACCAGACCTTGCTGTACGGGCAGTTGGCGAGCGGGGACGGCGAGTTCGCCCCGCTGGCGGCGAAAGCGGTCAAAGAAGTCGCCTACCACCAGGATCACGCGGAGCAGTGGACGCTGCGGCTCGGCGACGGGACAGCGGAGAGCCATGAGCGGATGGAGCGCGGACTCGACGCGCTCTGGCGGTTCACCGCAGAGATGTTCCAGCCGGTCCAGGGCCTCGCCGGCATCGACTGGGGGGCATTGGAGGAGAGCTGGACCGACTCCGTGACCGCGGTCATCGAGCGGGCGACGCTGACCGTGCCCTCCGGCCCTCGGGAAGGGGCCTGGGCGGCGGGCGCGGGCCGCCAGGGGCTGCACACGGAATCCTTCGGGCGGATGCTCGCCGAGATGCAGCATCTGCACCGCAGCCACCCGGGGGCGTCATGGTGACCACCACTCCTGACACCGCCCTCACCGCCCTTGAGCAGGAGCTCCTGACCCTCGCGGGCTCCGTGCCCGACCCGGAGCTTCCGGTCATCACGCTAGCCGAGCTCGGAGTCCTGCGCGGAGTTCATGTCCGCGGCACCGGCAAGGTCGACGTCGAGCTGACCCCCACGTACACCGGCTGCCCCGCCATAGAGACCATGACCGCCGACATCGAACAGGTGCTGCACGAGCACGGCATGGCGGAGGTCTCCGTGCGCACCGTGCTCTCCCCCGCCTGGTCGACGGACGACATCAGCGCCGAAGGCCGCCGCAAACTGGCCGAGTTCGGCATCGCACCCCCGCGCCCGCACAGCGCCGGCGGGCCCGGCACCAGCGGCACCCGCACCGGGGGCGGGCCGATACCGCTCACGCTCTCGGTCCGCTGTCCGCACTGCGGCTCGACCGACACCGAACTGCTCAGCCGCTTCTCGTCCACGGCCTGCAAGGCCCTGCGCCGGTGCGTCACCTGCCGTGAACCGTTCGACCACTTCAAGGAGTTGTGATGGCGCGCTTCCACCAGCTCCGGGTAGCGGCGGTCGAGCAGCTCACCGACGACTCCGTGACGCTCACCTTCGAGGTGCCCGAAACCCTGCGCGAGGAGTACCGCTACGCACCGGGCCAGCACCTCGCCGTCCGCCGCTTCGTCGACGGCACCGAGATCCGGCGTACGTACTCAATCTGCGCACCGGCGCCCCACCCCGACCGCCCCTCGGAGCCACGGACGCTGCGGGTCGGGGTGCGTTCCGTCGAAGGCGGCGCCTTCTCGACGTACGCCCTGAAGGAAGTCGCCGTCGGCGATGAGCTCGAGGTGATGACCCCGGCCGGGCGCTTCACGCTGGAACCGGCTCCCGGGCACTACGCGGCCGTGGTCGGCGGCAGCGGCATCACGCCGGTGCTCTCCATCGTCACGACGCTCCTCGAGCGCGAACCAGCGGCCACGTTCTGCCTCATCCGGAGCGACCGCACCGCGGCGTCGACGATGTTCCTGGAGGAAGTCGCCGACCTCAAGGACCGCTGGCCGGACCGGTTCCAGCTCGTCACGGTGCTCTCCCGCGAGGAGCAGCAGTCGGGGCTCGACTCGGGCCGCCTCGACGAGGAGCGGCTCGGCAGGCTGCTCCCCGCGCTGCTGCCTGTCGAGGACGTCGCAGGCTGGTTCCTGTGCGGTCCGTTCGGCCTGGTGCAGGGTGCGGAGAAGACATTGCGCGGCCTGGGTGTGGCGCGTCGGCGCATCCACCAGGAGATATTCCACGTGGAGGACGGCCTCTCCGCACCGGCCGCCACCGCGAAGACCGTCTCCGCCGCCGCCCCCGAGCACAGCACCGTGACGGTGACGCTCGACGGGCGCTCCGGCACCTGGCCGGTCCGGGACGGGGAGTCCCTGCTCGAGACCGTGCTGCGCAACCGCGCGGACGCGCCGTATGCCTGCAAGGGCGGAGTCTGCGGGACCTGCCGGGCCTTCCGCGTCTCGGGCGAGGTCCGGATGGACCGCAACTTCGCGCTGGAACCGGAAGAGACAGAGGCGGGGTATGTCCTGGCGTGCCAGTCCCATCCGGCCACGGACACGTTGGAGTTGGACTTCGACCGCTGAGTAGCAGCCCCGGGGAGCCACCGTGCCCTTCCCTTCCCATCGCATAGAACCTGTTCTATCTTGACGACCCGTCAGACATGACAGACGGGCGGAAACAGACAGGCAGAGCGGTTCGGCCGGGTGCGCGGAGGGACAAGCAGTGGACTTCACCTTCACCGAGGAACAGCAGGCGGCCGCCGAGGCGGCGAAGGGGCTCTTCGCCTCCGTCGCACCGGACGGAGTGCCGAGCCCCGCACTCGTCCCGGGCGCCGTCGCCGAGGACTTCGACCGGGCGCTGTGGGCCAAGCTCGCCGAATCGGACCTGCTGAGCCTGCTCATCGGCCCCGAGCACGGCGGTGCGGGACTGGACGCCATCGCCCTCTGCCTGGTCCTGCGCGAGTCCGCGAAGGTGCTCGCGCGGGTCCCACTCCTGGAGAGCAGCGCGGCTGCGTACGCCGTACAGACCTATGGCGGCGAGGAGTTGAAGCAGCAGATCCTGCCGAAGGCCGCCCGCGGTGAGCTCGTCCTGACCGTGGCGGCGAACGGCCGCAGCGGACACGACCCGGCCGAACTCTCCGTCACCGCACGGCAGGACGGCGACGGCTGGCTGCTCGACGGCATCCAGACAGCCGTGCCCTGGGCGCAGAACGCCGACTTCGCCGTGGTGCCCGCCCACACACCCGCCGGCCGGACCGTCCTGGCCCTGGTGCCCCGTGTGCACGAGGGCCTCACGCTCGCCGAGCAGTGGTCCACGAGCGGTGAGCGGTTCGGCGAGCTCAGCCTGGAATCCGTACGGGTCGCCGCCGCCTACGTCATCGAGGCCGACGGGGCCTGGGACTGGCTGCGCGATCTGCTCGCCACCGGGACCTGCGCCCTCGCGCTGGGACTCGGCGAGGGCGTGCTCGGCATGACCAGCGAATACACCAGCAAGCGTGAGCAGTTCGGCTTCCCCGTCGCCACCTTCCAGGCCGTGGCGGTGCAAGCAGCCGACCGGTACATAGACCTGCGGGCGATGGAGGTCACCCTCTGGCAGGCGGCCTGGCGCATCAGCACCGGCGCGAGTGGCGCGCTGCCCGCTGCGGGAGATGTGGCCGTCGCCAAGATCTGGGCGTCGGACGGCGTACGCAGGGTCGTACAGACAGCGCAGCATCTGCACGGCGGCTTCGGATCCGACACCGACTATCCCCTGCACCGCTACCACGCCTGGGCCAAGCAGCTGGAGCTCTCCCTCGGCCCTGCCGCGGCGCACGAGGAGACCCTGGGCGACCTGCTTGCCGCCCATCCACTCGGCTGAGGCAAGGGGCCTGGCAGAGCCTAGATCACGACGCCCGGCTGGCCCTTGTCGTCGACGACGGGCCGGCCCGCGGCCTCCCAGCTCTGCATACCTCCGTCGACGTTCACCGCGTCGACACCCTGCTGGGCGAGGTACATGACGACCTGCGCCGACCGCCCGCCGACCCGGCAGATGACATTGACCTTGCCGTCCTGCGGGGCAGCCTCGGTCAACTCGCCGAAGCGGGAGACGAATTCGCTCATCGGGATGTGCAGCGCACCCGCGGCATGCCCCGCCTGCCATTCCTCGTCCTCGCGCACGTCGAGGAGAAAGTCGTCGGGCGCGAGTTCGCCGATACCGACCGTGGGCACCTGTGATCCGAAAGCCATGTCCCCGACGCTACCCGACGGACTAAGCGGTCAGCCGCGCAAGCTCCGCCTCGCGCTCGGTGACCTGTGTGAGCAGCTGCTCGGCGATCTCATCGAGGAGCTGGTCCGGGTCGTCGGGAGCCATCTTCAGCATGGCGCCGATCGCCCCCTCCTCCAGCTCCCGGGCGACGACGGTGAGCAGCTCCTTGCGCTGGGAGAGCCACTCGAGGCGGGCGTAGAGCTCTTCGCTCTTGCTCGGCCACCGCTCCTCGGGCACGGGCCCCGCGGCCCACTCCTCTGCGAGCTCCCGCAACAGGGGCTCGTCCCCCCGTGCGTACGCGGCGTTGACCCGCTGGATGAACTCCTCACGGCGGTCCCGCTCCTGGTCCTCCTGGGCGAGGTCGGGGTGAGACTTGCGGACCAGCTCGCGGTAGAGCTTGCGGGCCTCGTCGCTCGGCCGCACCCGCTGCGGAGGCCGCACCGACTGTTCGGTGAGCATGGCGGCGGCCTCGGGATAGAGCCCTTCGCCGTCCATCCAGCCGTGGAACAGCTCCTCGACAGCCGGCATCGGCATGACCCGCGCCCGCGCCTCGTCCGCCTTGCGCCGGTCCTCCGGATCACCGCTGCGGGCCGCCTGGGCCTCTGCGATCTCCGCGTCGAGCTCGTCGAGGCGTGCGTACATCGGGCCGAGCTTCTGGTGGTGGAGCCGGGAGAAGTTCTCCACCTCCACCCGGAAGGTCTCGACGGCGATCTCGTACTCGATCAGCGCCTGCTCGGCGGCCCGGACCGCCTTCTCGAGCCGGTCCTCCGGCCGCCCAGCGGTCTCGGGATCAGGCGTCTGGGGCTGCGTCGGCTCGGCTTCCGGGGTCGTCACCCGTCCAGCCTAGGCCACCAGGACACCACCCGAACCGCGACGGCCCGCGTGACAAACGTCCCCGCCTCCGCCGCATCCCGCGTCCGGATATCCCCCGCGTCCTCTCTCTCGCTCCTCACACCCCCGACTCCGCGGCCACCCGCCCCTCCTTGACCCCGCGCACCAGCTCCGCGTGATCCGCCTCCGTCCGGTCCGCGTACGCCACCGCGAACCCGGCCACCGCCGCGTCCAGCTCGTCGTTCTTACCGACGTACCCCGCGATGAGCCGCGGGTCGGCGCTGTGCGCGTGGGCGCGGGCCAGCAGGGCTCCGGTCATCCGGCCGTAATCGTCGATCTGGTCGGCGGCCAGCTCCGCGGGGTCCACGCTGCCCTTGCGGTTCCTGAACTGCCGTACCTGGAAAGGCTTTCCGGCGACCGTCGTCCACCCGAGCAGGAAGTCGCTGACCACCTGCATCCGCTTCTGGCCGAGCACCACCCGGCTCCCCTCGTGCGCGACCTCCGGCACCGAGAAGCCCGCCGTGGGCAGATGCGGAAGGAGCACGGAGGGCCGCGCCTCCTTGACCTGGAGGACCAGCGGCTCGCCCCGGTGGTCGAGCAGTAGCACCACGTACGACCGGAGGCCGACGCTTCCCGTGCCCACGACGCGGAACGCCACGTCCTGGATCGCGTAGCGCGCGAGCAACGGCAGCCGGTCCTCGGACAGCGTGCCCAGATACTCCCCGAGCGCCGCCGCGACCTCGGCCGCCTCCGCGTCCGGCACCCGCCGCAGCACCGGCGGGGCATCGACGAAGCGCCGTCCTCCGGCCCCGTCACCCGTGCCCTCGACCCGCTCGGTCGACTTGGCGGCGAACCGGGCGCTGGTGTTCTGCCGGGCCTTCTCGGAGACCGACTCCAGGGTGCCGAGCAGATCACGCGCATCCGTGTGGGAGACCAGCTCCTCGTCCGCGATGGCGTTCCACGCGTCGAGCACCGGGAGCTTCGCGAGCAGCCGCATCGTGCGTCGGTAGGCCCCCACCGCGTCGAACGCCGCTTCCCGGCAGACGTCCTCGCTCGCCCCCGCCTCGCGCCCCGCGAGCACCAGAGAGGCCGCGAGCCTCTTCACGTCCCACTCCCAGGGCCCGTGCGCCGTCTCGTCGAAGTCGTTCAGGTCCATGACCAGGCCGCCCCGCGCATCCCCGTACAGACCGAAGTTCGCCGCGTGGGCGTCACCGCATATCTGGGCGCCGATCCCCGTGGCAGGGGTCCGCGCGAGGTCGTACGCCATGAGTCCGGCGGCCCCGCGCAGGAAGGCGAAGGGCGTCGCGGCCATCCTGCCCATCCGGATCGGCGTGAGCTCCGGGAGCCTGCTGCGGTTGGACTCCTCCACGGCGGCAACCGGATCGGGGCGGCCTTCGTCCTCGGCGAACCACTCGTGCGAGGCACGGCTGACCCGCCCACGCAGCGCCTTGCCCTCCTGCTTCGGCGAGACCCGCGCCCCGGCCGTGCCCCCCGCGCCCCACTCCGCGAACCCCTCCACGTACGGCAGCCGCACACCGAGCCGCACACCACGCCGCGCATCTTCGAACTCCGCCATGACCATCGCCATCGCCCCCGCATCCCCCACGTCCGGGCGGCCCCCACGGCCATCACCTGGCATTGAAGGTACCGCCGGGCGCCGAACGGCGTCAGAGCCTGTGGATAACCCGCACGGACCCCGCACGCCCCCCACCGACACCCCGCACCAACCGGCACGCCGACCAGCCACAAGTGACATGCATCACCGTTGACATGCATCACCGTCACCGAGCCGTCCACGGCACAACGAAAAGCGGGCCCCCACCAGGAAATTCATCCTGATGGAGACCCGCTCCACATGGTGCGCGAGGGGGGAGTTGAACCCCCACGCCCTTTCGGGCACTGGAACCTGAATCCAGCGCGTCTGCCTATTCCGCCACCCGCGCATGGGTGTTGTCTTGGGTCCCTCACCGCTTGGTGCGAGCGCCTGCCGACATCGAAAAGATTAGCACGCTGCAAGGGGTGGATTCACATCCGTATCCGGGGGCACCTGACCCTGCACATGCCTGCACCTGCCCAGGTGATCCGGAGAGATCCGACCCCGGCCGACCGACTTCCGCCGTACCCGGCGAAGGTCCGCAGCCGGGTGCGGGACACTGGTTTGAGGCCCCCTCTACGATCCCTGGCAGAGGAGCCCGAACGGATCCCGGAACCCCGGTGCGGGCATGCCTTGTGAGAGGCGACACTCATCGACTGGGCGGACAGGGGGAACCAGCCGATTTCCCGGCGCGTGGATACGATCAGTAAGCAGTACCAGGATGACTACGACGGAGGAGGTGCCCCATGGGAGTCATGAAGAAGTTCGAGCAGCGACTCGAAGGTCTGGTCAACGGCACCTTCGCCAAGGTGTTCAAGTCCGAGGTCCAGCCCGTCGAGATCGCCGGAGCGCTGCAACGCGAGTGCGACAACAACGCGACGATCTGGAACCGCGAGCGGACGGTCGTCCCCAACGACTTCATCGTGGAGCTCAGCGCACCCGACTTCGAGCGCCTCAGCCCCTACTCCGGCCAGCTCGGCGACGAGCTCTCCGGAATGGTGCGCGAGTACGCCAAGCAGCAGCGCTACAGCTTCATGGGCCCCATCAAGGTCCACCTGGAGAAGGCCGAGGATCTCGACACGGGGCTGTACCGAGTGCGCAGCCGCACACTCGCGTCCAGCACCTCGCAGAGCTCCGAGCGCGCGCCGTCAGCCCCTTCGGGCCCCACAGGACCGGGACCCACGGGCCCAGGCCCCTCCGGCCAGGGCCCCGCGGACCGCAGACCCCCCGCGGGTGGTGGCTACGGCTACCCTCAGCCTTCCAGCGCTCCTCCCATGCCCGCCGCGCCGCCCCCGGGCGGACGTCCCGGCGGGGCGGCACCGGCACCGGCACCGAGCCGCCCCCAGGGGCCCGGTTCGGGACCGCTTCCGGGTGCACAGGTGCGGCGCTGGATCGAGATCAACGGCAACCGCCATCAGATCTCCCGCCCGACGCTGGTGCTGGGTCGCAGCACCGACGCCGATGTGCGGATCGACGACCCCGGCGTATCGCGCCGGCACTGTGAGATCCGGACCGGAACGCCCTCGACGATCCAGGATCTCGGGTCTACCAACGGCATCGTGGTAGACGGGCAGCACACCACCCGCGCTACGCTCCGCGACGGCTCGCGGATCGTCGTGGGCCAAACCACCATCGTTTACCGGCAAGCCGAAGGGTGAAGCGGGGGCAATGTCAGAGCTGACCCTGACGGTCATGCGGTTGGGTTTCCTAGCCGTTCTGTGGCTGTTCGTGATTGTGGCCGTCCAGGTCATTCGTAGCGACCTGTTCGGTACACGCGTCACGCAGCGCGGCTCGCGCCGCGAGAACGCGCGACCGCAGCAGGCCGCCCGCCAGCAACAGCCGGCGGCCACACCACCGCCCCAGCGCCAGCAGCAGGGGGGCGGTCGGCAGCGCCGTGGCGCCCCCAGCAAACTGGTCGTATCCGAAGGGATCCTCGCGGGCACGACGGTCGCTCTACAGGGTCAGACGATCTCTCTGGGGCGGGCGCACGATTCGACGATCGTGCTCGACGACGACTATGCGTCAAGCAGACATGCCAGGATCTACCCGGACCGTGACGGCCAGTGGATCGTCGAGGATCTCGGGTCCACCAACGGCACATATCTCGACCGGACCCGACTCACCACCCCGACGCCCGTTCCGCTGGGCGCGCCGATCCGCATCGGCAAGACCGTCATCGAGCTGCGGAAGTAGTGCTACATCATGAATGAGCGCGAGCGGAGCGAGCGAGCCGACGCGGTCCACACACTGGACGTCAGCGCGCTCCCGACCGGAGGGTGGGCACCGTGCGGATGTACCCGGAGCCGACGGGCGAGGTGCGCATGAGTCTGTCTTTGCGCTTCGCCGCCGGATCCCACAAAGGCATGATCCGTGAAGGGAACGAGGACTCCGGTTACGCCGGTCCACGTCTCCTTGCGATCGCCGACGGCATGGGGGGCCAGGCCGCGGGCGAGGTGGCGAGTTCCGAGGTGATCTCGACGCTCGTCACCCTCGACGACGACGTACCGGGATCGGACATCCTCACGTCGCTCGGCACCGCCGTGCAGCGTGCCAACGACCAACTGCGTCTGATGGTCGAGGAGGACCCCCAGCTCGAGGGCATGGGGACGACCCTGACCGCCCTCCTGTGGACGGGGCAGCGCCTCGGCCTCGTACACGTCGGCGACTCGCGTGCGTACCTCCTTCGGGACGGCGTTCTCACGCAGATCACCCAGGACCACACCTGGGTGCAGCGTCTCGTCGACGAGGGCCGGATCACCGAGGAGGAGGCCACCACCCACCCGCAGCGCTCCTTGCTGATGCGCGCGCTCGGCAGTGGTGAGCATGTCGAACCGGACCTCTCCATCCGTGAAGTCCGCTCCGGGGACCGCTATTTGATCTGCTCGGACGGCCTCTCGGGCGTCGTCTCGCACCAGACGATGGAAGACACCCTCGCGAGCTACCAGGGCCCCCAGGAGACCGTGCAGGAGCTCATCCAGCTCGCCCTGCGCGGCGGCGGCCCCGACAACATCACGGTGATCATCGCCGATGTCCTGGACATCGACAGCGGCGACACCCTCGCGGGACAGCTCTCCGACACCCCCGTGGTCGTCGGCGCGGTCGCCGAGAACCAGCTCCAGGCGCAGGACGACGGCGCCATGCAGACCCCCGCGGGCCGTGCGTCGGGCCTCGGCCGTGCGGTGCCGCCGCAGGCCTCCGGAGGCGGCTTCGGGCCGCCCGGGAGCGGTGACACAACGGGATACGTTCCCGAAGGGAACTTCGGCGCGTACAGCGACGAGGACTTCGTGAAGCCCCGCGGCGGCCGTAAGTGGCTCAAGAGATCGCTCTACACGGTGCTCGCCCTCGCAGTCATCGGCGGCGGCCTCTACGGCGGCTACCGCTGGACGCAGACCCAGTACTACGTAGGCACGAACGACACGAACGTCGCTCTGTACCGCGGCATCGATCAGGACCTGGCCTGGGTCAGCCTGTCGAAGGTCGAGGAGAACTACCCGAACATCGAACTCAAGTACCTGCCGCCGTACCAGCGCAAGCAGGTCGAGGCGACCATCGCCGAGGGCAATCTCGACGACGCCAAGAGCAAGATCGAGGAGCTCGGCCTACAGGCCTCCGCCTGCGAGAAGGACGCCAAGCGCCGCGAGGCCGAGCGGGAGAACGCCAAGCCCGGCGAAGGCGAGGCGGGCGGCACGACCGGCCTCAGCAACGCCGCGGGCGAGGACGACCCGAACAAGACGAACGACAAGAACAAGAACAGCGACTCGAACAAGACAGACGCCAACAAGTCCAAGACCGCACCGACTCCCACACCCGGCCCCAGCCTCTCCCAGGACGAGGAGAAGCTGGTCCCGCTGTGCGGTAAGCAGTAAGCAGCCGTTGGGGGCCTTTGCACGCCATGAGCAGTAGCACTACACACACGTCGACCATCGGCGCGATCGGAGCGCCGAGCAGGCGCAACACCGAGCTCGCGCTCCTTGCGTTCGCCGTCGTCATCCCGCTGTTCGCCTACATCAACGTAGGCCTCGCGATCGACGGCGAACTGCCGTCCGGAATGCTCGGCTACGGCTGCGGGCTCGGACTGCTCGCGGCCGTCGGCCACATCGTGGTGCGCAGGTTCGCGCCCTACGCGGACCCGCTGCTGCTGCCGCTCGCGACGCTGCTCAACGGCCTCGGAATGGTGGTCATCTGGCGCCTCGACCAGTCGGAGAAGCTGCAGAACCTCGCCAAAGCGGCGACCGGCTCCTTCAGCCCCTCCGCGCCCAAGCAGCTGATGTACTCCGCCATCGGCATCGCGCTCCTGGTCGCCGTGCTGCTCGTGCTCAAGGACCACCGAGTCCTGCAGCGCTACACGTACATCTCCATGGTCGCCTCCCTGGTCCTCCTGCTCCTGCCGCTCGTGCCGGGCCTCGGTATGAACGTCTTCGGCGCCAAGATCTGGATCTCGGTCGGCGGATTCTCCATCCAGCCCGGTGAGTTCGCGAAGATCGTCATCGCGATCTTCTTCGCGGGCTATCTCATGGTGAAGCGCGACGCACTCGCCCTGGCGAGCCGCCGCTTCATGGGCCTCTACCTGCCGCGTGGCCGTGACCTGGGCCCGATCATCGTCGTCTGGGCGATGTCCATCCTGATCCTGGTCTTCGAGACCGACCTCGGTACGTCGCTGCTGTTCTTCGGCATGTTCATCGTGATGCTGTACGTCGCCACTGAGCGCACCAGCTGGATCGTGTTCGGTCTCGTGATGTCCTCGGTCGGCGCCGTGGTGGTGGCCACGTTCGAGCCGCACGTCAAGCAGCGTGTCGACGGCTGGCTGAACCCGTTCTCCGACACCGTCCTCGCACAGAGCGACCAGATCGCCCAGTCCCTGATGGCGTTCGGCTCCGGCGGCGTGCTCGGCACCGGGCTCGGTCAGGGGCACTCCGACCTGATCGGCTTCGCCGCCAACTCCGACTTCATCCTCGCCACCTTCGGCGAAGAGCTGGGTCTCGCCGGTGTGATGGCGATCCTGATGCTGTACGGGCTGATCGTGGAGCGCGGTGTGCGTACGGCGCTCGCCGCCCGCGACCCCTTCGGCAAGCTGCTCGCGATCGGCCTGTCCGGCGCCTTCGCCATCCAGGTCTTCGTCGTCTCCGGCGGCGTCATGGGCCTGATCCCGCTGACCGGTATGACCATGCCGTTCCTCGCGAACGGCGGTTCCTCGGTGATCGCCAACTGGGCGCTGATCGGCATCCTCATCCGCATCAGCGACACCGCGCGCCGCCCCGCGCCGGCCCCCGCTCCCAACCCCGACGCCGAGATGACCCAGGTGGTCCGACCGTGAACAAGCCCCTGCGCCGGATCGCGATCTTCTGCGGGCTCCTCATCCTCGCCCTGCTCGCCCGGGACAACTGGCTCCAGTACGTGCAGGCGGACAGCCTCGCCGAGCACGAGAAGAACCGCCGCGTCCCCATCGAGCGGTACGCCCAGCCGCGCGGCGACATCATCGTCGACGGCAAGGCCGTCACCGGCTCCAAGGCGACCAACGGCGACGACTTCAAGTACAAGAGGACGTACAAGAACGGGCCCATGTGGTCCCCCGTCACCGGCTACGCCTCGCAGCGCATCGGCGCCACGCAGATCGAGTCCATCGAGGACGGCATCCTCACCGGCAACGACGACCGGCTCTTCTTCACCCGCAGCCTGGACATGATCACGGGCAAGAAGAAGGAGGGCGGCAACGCCGTCACGACGCTCAACGCGGCCGCGCAGAAGGCCGCGTACGAGGGCCTGAAGGGCCGCGGCAAGGGCGCGGTCGCCGCGCTCGACCCGTCGACCGGCGCGATCCTGGCGCTGGCCTCCGCTCCTTCGTACGACCCGTCGGACTTCGCGGGCATCACGGACAAGGAAGGCAAGCTCTTCCAGAAGCTGGACAAGGACAAAGACCAGCCGATGCTCAACCGCGCCCTGCGCGAGACGTACCCGCCCGGCTCCACGTTCAAGGCGGTCACCGCCGCCGCGGCCCTGGAGCACGGCCTGTACGACAACATCGACTCGCCCACCAAGTCCCCGCTGCCCTGGACGATGCCCGACACCACGCAGCCGCTGCCGAACGAGGGCAACCTCCCCTGCAAGAACGCCTCGCTGCGTGAGGCGCTGCGGGTGTCCTGCAACACCGTCTTCGGCAAGATCGGCTCGGACCTCGGCAAGGACAAGATGACCGAAACGGCCGAGAAGTTCGGCTTCAACGAAGAGCAGTTCGTGCCGGTCCGCTCGAACGCCTCCGTCTTCCCCAAGAAGATGGACAGGCCGCAGACCGCGCTCTCCTCCATCGGCCAGTTCGAGACGGCCGCGACGCCGCTGCAGATGGCCATGGTCGCCTCGGCAATCGCCAACGACGGCAAGCTGATGGAGCCGTACATGGTCAGCGAGCTGCAGGCGCCGAATCTTGACGTGATCGAGAAGCACTCGCCCAAGGAGATGAGCCGGCCGCTCTCCGAGGAGAACGCGCAGAAGCTCCAGGACATGATGCAGACGGTCATCAACGACGGCACCGGCACGAACGCCAAGATCCCGGGCGTCACCGTCGGCGGAAAGACCGGTACGGCCCAGCACGGCATCGACAACAGCGAGAACCCCTACGCCTGGTTCATCAGCTACGCCAAGACCGACTCCGGTTCGCCGGTGGCCGTCGCGGTGGTCGTCGAGGACAGCAAGGCCGGCCGCGACGACATCTCCGGTGGTGGTCTGGCCGCGCCCATCGCCAAGGACGTGATGCAGGCGGTTCTCGACAGCAAGAAGTGACCCCCGTCACGGCCTCTTCACATCAGTGCACGTTGCGATACCGGTCCTGTATCGGGTGACGGTGGTGGCCGGGTCACGTAAGGCGAGCCGGGTACGGTATGCCCGGACAGCACACCGCCGGACCACACAAAGGTGCGGTCGGGACCGACGGAGAGGGCTGGATTAGTTATGGAAGAGCCGCGTCGCCTCGGCGGGCGGTACGAGCTGGGCCAGGTGCTCGGCCGTGGCGGGATGGCGGAGGTTTACCTCGCGCACGACACCCGCCTCGGACGCACTGTGGCGGTGAAGACGCTGAGGGTCGACCTCGCGCGTGATCCGTCGTTCCAGGCCCGGTTCCGCCGTGAGGCCCAGTCGGCCGCTTCGCTCAACCATCCTGCGATCGTCGCGGTCTACGACACCGGCGAGGACTACGTAGACAACATCTCCATCCCGTACATCGTGATGGAGTACGTCGACGGTTCCACGTTGCGTGAGCTGCTGCACTCGGGGCGCAAGCTGCTGCCCGAGCGCGCCATGGAGATGACGATCGGCATCCTCCAGGCCCTGGAGTACTCCCACCGCAACGGCATCGTCCACCGTGACATCAAGCCCGCGAACGTCATGCTGACGCGCAACGGCCAGGTCAAGGTCATGGACTTCGGCATCGCCCGTGCCATGGGCGACTCCGGGATGACGATGACGCAGACAGCGGCGGTCATCGGCACGGCGCAGTACCTCTCGCCGGAGCAGGCCAAGGGCGAGCAGGTGGACGCGCGAAGCGACCTCTACTCCACCGGCTGCCTGCTGTACGAGCTCCTCACGGTGCGCCCGCCCTTCGTCGGGGACTCCCCGGTCGCGGTCGCCTACCAGCACGTACGGGAAGAGCCTCAGGCCCCCAGCGTCTTCGACGGCGAGATCACGCCGGAGATGGACGCCATCGTCCTGAAGGCCCTCACCAAGGACCCGGACTACCGCTACCAGTCGGCCGACGAGATGCGCGCCGACATCGAGGCCTGCCTCGACGGCCAGCCCGTCCAGGCGACCGCCGCCATGGGCGCGGTCGGGTACGGCGGCCACCCGGACGACCAGCAGACGGCGATGCTGCGCCCGCAGAACGGCGGCGGCCAGACGTCGATGATGCCGCCGGTCGGCCCGGACGACGGCTACGACGATCATTCACGCCGCCGCCAGAAGAAGAGCAGCACGTCTACGGTGCTGCTGGTTCTGGCGGGCTTGCTGGTCCTGGTGGGCGCGGTCCTGATCGGGAAGTGGGCGTTCACCGGGAACGGTGGCGGCGACGACTCACTGAAGGCACCGAACTTCGTCGGCGAGAAGCTGGCGGACGCCAAGCAGTCGGCCGAGAACGTGGACCTCACCCTCGACGACTCCAAGCACAAGCCGTGCGCGAAGTACCCGAAGGGCGAGATCTGCGCCCAGGACCCGGGCGCCAATGCCACGGTCAACAAGGGCGACACGATCAATGTGACGGTCTCTACAGGAGCCCCGAAGGTCGCGGTGCCCAAGGTCATCGGCCTGGACATCGACACCGCCACGGAGAAGCTCGAGAGCGACAAGTACCAGTTCACCGTCGACACCAAGCCGGTGGAGTCCACCGGCACGCCGGACGAGGTCCTCGACCAGGACCCGTCCTTCGGTACCGAGGTGCAAAAGGGCAGCAAGATCACCCTTGAGGTGGCCAAGAAGGCCGCCAAGTCCACGGTCCCCGACGTCACCGGCAAGACCTGCGAAGAGGCCAAGGCTCAGCTGAAGACCAACGACCTCGTCGGTACGTGCGAGGAGGAGGAGAACGCCACTGCCGAGGTCGGCAAGGTCTTCTCGCAGAGCCTCGCCGCGCAGAGTGAGGCCGATCCGGGCTCGACCGTCACGCTGAAGGTCGCCAAGGAGGCCGAGCAGTCCACCGTGCCGACGCTCACCGGGCAGAAGCTCAAGGACGCCCGCAAGGCCATCGAGGACGCCGGTCTGACGGTCGGCACCATCACGGGACCGCAGGACGACAACGCACTCGTAGTCCTCTCCGATCCGGCCGCCAACCAGCCGGTCGCACCCGACACCGCGGTCAACCTGACCACGGCGGGCGGCAACGGCGACAACGGTGGCGGTGACGGCGGGGACGACGGAGGCGGCTTCCTCGGAGGCAACGCGGGCTTCTCCCGCGACAAGAAGGACTAGCCCTCACCGCAGTACACGGGAAGAGCCCCGGACACCGCCCTGCTGGGCGGTGTCCGGGGCTCTTCCGTATGCGGTGCCCGTTTTCGGTGCGGTCAGCCCAGCTCCGCCGGCGGCGTCCGCTTGTTGTCGACCTTCTCGACCCGATCCAGCTCGCCCCACACCACGTAGCGGTAGTTGGACGTGTAGACCGGGGTGCACGTCGTCAGGGTGATGTAGCGGCCGGGCTTCTTCGCGCCCGACTCCTTCGGGACCGGCTTCAGGACGTTCACGTTGTACTTCGAGGTCTCCGGAAGCGTCGAGTACACCTTGTAGACGTACCACTTGTCCCGTGACTCGAAGACGATCGCGTCGCCCTTCTTGATCTTGTCGATCTTGTGGAACTTCGCGCCGTGCCCGTCGCGGTGGGCGGCCAGCGTGAAGTTACCGTCCTTGTCCTGGGGGAGCGCCGACTTGATGGGGTCTTCGTAGTAGCCCGCTACGCCGTGGTTGAGCACCTTGCTGCTGGTGCCCTTCTTGACCAGGACCTCTCCGTCACCCATCGCGGGTACGTGGAGGAAGCCGATGCCGTCCTTGGTGTTCAGGTTCCCGGGGCCGCCCGCCCAGCGGTCGCGCACCTTGTCGCCCTGCTGGTGCGCCTCGCGGTCCGCGACGACGTTGGTCCACCACAGCGAGTAGACGACGAAGAGACCGAGCACCAGGCCCGCGGTGATGAGGAGTTCACCGAAGACACTGACGGCCGTGGCGATGGGACCGCGCCCTCGTGGCCGTGGTGTGCGTGCGGGCGCGGGCGCCTCGGCCTGCTCCTCGTCGTGGTCGGTCGTGGCTGCCACTGGTTCTGCCCCGTTCTCGCCGTTCTAATTGACGAGCGCGCTCGGTTTGCCCTTGCTGCGCGGTCGTTCCTCGACCATCTTGCCCCAGACGATCATTCGATACTTACTCGTGAATTCCGGGGTGCAGGTCGTCAGTGTGATGTACCGGCCCGCTTTGGTGAAGCCCGACCCCGGAGGGACAGGGCCGATCACGCTCGTGTTGCCGGGGCTCGTCTGCGGCAGGATGCTCGCCATCTTGTAGACGTAGTACTTGTCCTGCGTCTCCACGACGATGGGGTCGCCCGGTTCGAGACGGTTGATGTACCGGAACGGTTCGCCGTGGGTGTTGCGGTGCCCTGCGACCGCGAAGTTGCCCTTCTTGGCATCCGGCATCGGGGTCTTGGTGCCGCCCTCGTTGTAATGGCCGACCATGCCGCGGTCGAGGACCTTCGACTTGTCGATGCCCTCGGCGATCGGCACGACCACGTCGAGGCGGGGGATGTGCATGAGGGCGAAGCCCTGCCCGGGTTCGAAGGCGCCCGGCTTGCCCTTGCCCTTCGCCCACTCCTCCTGGAGGTCATGGGCGGCGCCGTTGGCCTGCTGGTGCGCGCGGATGTTCGTCCACCACAGCTGGTACGTGACGAAGAGAAGCATCAGCACGCCTACGGTGATGAACAGTTCACCGATCCCCCGGCTCACCACGGCGCCCGCGGAGGGCCTGCGAGCGCGCTCGGCACGACGGGCCTCCAGGCGGGAGAGGGGGGCGGCGGAGTCCACCGTGGCGGGCTGCTGCGGGGCGCCCTTCTTGGCGGCCTTGCGGCGGGCTGCCCGGCCTTCCGTGGGACGTCCTGGCTCAGGCTCGGCTATTCGGCGGGTGTCCGCCGTCCGCAGCCCGACCGTCTCATCGTCGATCTGAGGCTGCGGGGCGTCCGGTATCGGCTCGTACACCGGTGCGGGGCGTTGAGGGGCGTACGCGCCGTACAGCTCCTCGTACGTCGGTTCCTGCGGCTGCCGCTCCCCGTACCAATCGCGGGCGTACCCCTCGGGGTCGTACCACTCCTGCTCCTGGGGCTGCTCCGCCTGTGGCTGTGGCTCCGGCTCGGCAGGACCGCTGCGGAACCACGGCGAAGGGTGCTGACCCGGCAACGGGTCGGTCAGCGGATCGGCGAGATGGTCGACAGCCGCCTCGAACGCCCCGGGCTCCTCAAACGCCCCGGGATCCCCGTGCGACGCGTACTGCCCGTCGTGCGGAAGTCCTGAGGAATCGCGCTCGGGGCGCAGCGCGGTCACGCCGTGGCCCTGCCCACCACCGGGGCAAGACCGCTCGACCGGCCGACCGCCCCCTTGTCGCCGCACTCCACCAGCCAGTTGGCGAGCATCCGGTGGCCGTGCTCGGTGAGGACCGACTCCGGGTGGAACTGCACGCCCTCGACCGGCAGTTCACGGTGGCGCAGGCCCATGATGATGCCGTCCTCCGTGCGCGCGGTCACCTCGAGCTCGGCCGGAACGGTGGCCGGCTCGGCGGCGAGCGAGTGGTAGCGGGTCGCGATGAACGGCGACGGGAGCCCGGCGAAGACGCCCTTGCCCTCGTGCACCACCGGGGACGTCTTGCCGTGCAGCAACTCCGGCGCGCGGTCCACGACTCCGCCGTACGCCACCGCCATCGACTGCATACCGAGGCAGACGCCGAAGACGGGCACCCCGGTGTCCGCGCAGTGCCGCACCATGTCGACGCAGACACCCGCCTGCTCGGGAGTGCCAGGACCCGGCGAGAGCAGGACGCCGTCGAAGCCGTCCTGCGCGTGGCGCAGCTCGACCTCGTCGTTGCGCAGGACCTCGCACTCGGCGCCCAACTGGTACAGGTACTGGACGAGGTTGAAGACGAAGCTGTCGTAGTTGTCGACGACGAGGATGCGGCTCGGACGCCCTTCGGTGCTCACTGGCCGTCCACCGTCACATCGTTGAAGGGAAGCAGCGGCTCAGCCCACGGGAAGACGTACTGGAAGAGCACGTAGACCACAGTGAAGACGAGCATCAGCGAAAGCAGTGCCCTTACCCATGCGTTTCCCGGCAGATGCCGCCAGATCCAGCCGTACATGCCGTCCCTTCCGTAGCCGTACGGCACCAGACTAACGGCGCAGTGCCTCCGGTTTCCCGGCCTCGACGGGCTGGGTGGCGTCAAGGTGCGCCCAGACGATCAACCGGTGGCTGTGACCCCACTCTGGCTCACAGGTCGTAAGGGTGAGGTAACGCCCCGGCCCCTTGTATCCCGATTTGCTCGGAACCGGATCGATGACACCGATGTCGCCGGGCAGCGTCTTGTAGGGCTTGTTGTCGATGCGGTACGTGAACCAGGTGGTGCCGTCGGTCAGCACCACGGGGTCGTCCGGACGCAGCTTCGGGAAGTCCTTGAAGGGGTCTCCGTAGGTGCGGCGATGGCCCGCCACGGAGAAGTTGCCCTTCTGCCCGAGCTGGGCGGTGTCTCCGTAGTGACCGAGTCCCTTCTTAAGGATGTCGGTGCCTGTGCCCTGGAGCACCGGTTTGTTCCACGTGAAACCGAACCGCGGGATGTACATGACGGAGAAGGGCTTGCCGTCCTTGTAGGGGCCGGGCTTCTTCGGAGCGCTCTCCGAGCCGCCAGAGGGCTTGTCGCCCGTCCCCGTGGGCACCGAACCCTGCGCCCACTGGTCCCGCAGCGTGTCGATCTGGCTGTCCATGGCGTTGTCGGCCTTCACACCGGTCCAGAACAGGACGTACACCACGAAGAGCACGATCAGCGTGCCGACGGTGATGCACAGTTCGCTGAACGTCCTGACGAGTACTCGCACCGACACCGGACGGTCCCTCCCCGGGTGCTACTCCACGTGTTACTCCACTTACTCCACAGGCTTCGCGTAGTGGAGATCCACTGTGCCCGAGTAGCCGGGAAGAGTCATCGCCCCGTCGTCATCGACTTTCCAGCCGAGGCCGTACGCGTTGACGTACAGCATGTAGTTCTGGATCTCCGGGGACGCGGCGAGCGCCGTCTTGAGCTTCTCCGGATCACCGACCGCCGTCACCTTGTACGGGGGCGAGTAGACGCGGCCCTGGAGGATCAGGGTGTTTCCCACGCAGCGGACCGCGCTGGTGGAGATGAGCCGCTGGTCCATGACCTTGATGCCTTCGGCGCCGCCCTGCCAGAGGGCGTTCACCACGGCCTGGAGATCCTGCTGGTGGATGACCAGGTCATTGGGCTGCGGCTCGGGATAGCCGGGGAGCTTGGCGGTGGCGTTCGGCGGGGCGTCGGCGAGCGTGACGGAGACGGCGTCGCCACGGAGCTTCTTGGTGCCCGCGTTCTTCTCCAGGGCCTTGAGCCGGGCGTCGTCCGCCTTCGTGCCGCCGGTCTCGCGCTCGGCCAGGGACTCGACGTCGTCGCGCAGCGAACCATTGGACTCGTCCAGCTTGCCGTTCTTGTGGCTGCGCTCCTCGATGAGGTCGGAGAGCTTCAGGAGTGAGGCGTCGGTGCGGATGTTCGTGCCCTTGGCCGTGTTGAAGCTGGTGAAGAAGATGAGCCCCGCGAGCGCGAAAACGGCGGCCGTGAGCAGCCGGACCGGCCGCCAGCGAGAACGGCGATCCGGACCTGTGGGGGAGTCGGCGGAATTGCTCAACGTACCCTTATCTCCTTCAGCGCCGCGGAAGCACTACGCTAACGGACGCCCGGGGGAGGGCTCAGCTCCCCGTATCGACAGGAGAGACCCTCGTGCCGAAGTCACGGATCCGCAAGAAGGCCGACGATTACACGCCGCCCGCGAAGAAGGCGACGAACATCAAGCTGACCAGCCGTAGCTGGGTGGCTCCGGTGATGCTCGCGATGTTCCTCATCGGGCTCGCCTGGATCGTCGTCTTCTACGTCACCGACGGCAAGCTGCCGATCGACCCGCTGGGCAACTGGAACATCGTGGTCGGCTTCGGCTTCATCGCGGCGGGGTTCGGCGTCTCCACTCAGTGGAAGTAGCCCGGTCCCGCAGGGCTGCGCGCAAGCCTTGCCCTTAGTTATCCACAGCGCTATCCACACCTCGCCCCCGGCTGGGGAAAAGAACGACGATCTGTGGATAACCCACTCGGCGTTGACGCCGGTATGACTGACTGATCGCCATGCAAGCCCTCACAGGCCCCTTGTCCTTCCTGGGGAAACCCAGGTCAGCGACAAGGGGCACTGTTGTTCTCCACGGAATGCACAAGCGCGGGCACCCGCTGTGGACAACTGTGCCCATCAGACGACAGCAGGCGCCAACGGTGCGCCTCAGGCGAGCTGCGCGGTCCTGATGACCACAGCCGCCAGAACCACGATCAGCACGACCGCGCAGGTCCCCCACTGCACGAGCGTCCGCCGCTCGCGGGGCGCGTGCACCATCCCGTACGCGATCGCGACACCGGCGACCAGACCGCCGACGTGCGCCTCCCAGGCGATGCCGCTCCAGGTGAAGGTGAAGAGCATGTTCAGCGCGAGAATCGCGATGACGGGGCGCATGTCGTAGTTCAGGCGCCGCATCAGGACCGCGGTCGCGCCCAGCAGACCGAAGATCGCTCCGGACGCGCCGAGCGAAGCCTGGCTCGCGTCCGCGACGACGTACGTCAGCGCGCCGCCCGCCAGGCCGGACAGCAGGTACAGCGAGAGATAGCGGGCGCGGCCGAGCGCGGCTTCCAGAGGGCCGCCGAGCCACCAGAGGCCCAGCATGTTGAACGCGATGTGCCAGATCTCCTGGTGCGTGAACATCGACGTGACCAGGCGGTACCACTGGCCTTCGGCGACACCCTCGGTCGGCGCCCAGGGAGCCGGCGGCCAGGCTCCGACCAGGACAAGCTCGTTCACCAGGCGGTCGCCCATGGCGAGGACCGCGATGAACACCGCCGCGTTCAGACCGAGGATGATCTTGGTGATCAGGCGCGGGTCGTCGGCGATCGAGCCGCCCGCGAGGGTGCGCGGCTGGTTGGCCGTCGGCGCGTGGCCGGTGCCAGACCCCTCACGCACGCACTCGGGGCACTGGAAGCCCACCGAGGCGCTGATCATGCACTCCGGGCAGATGGGGCGCTCACAGCGGTTGCAGCTGATGCCGGTCTCGCGGTCCGGATGCCGGTAGCAGCCGGGCAGGTTCGGTGCGTCCTTCGGCCCCTGCGGGCTGCCTGGTGCCTGGTCCATGGGGTCCCCTCAATTTCCGTACGACGGCACAGCTACGCCCACGCGGCGAACGCACCGCCCCGCCCTTCCTTACGGATGGGCGGGGCGGTTTGGTTCCCTCGTGGGTACGCCGGGGTCAGGCGCCGCGGGTCTCGATGACCACGGACTCGATGACCACGTCCTGGAGCGGGCGGTCGGTGCGCGGGTTGGTCTGCGTGGCCGCGATCTCGTCGACGACCTTCTGGCTCGCCGGGTCCGTGACCTCACCGAAGATGGTGTGCTTGCGCGTCAGCCAGGCCGTCGGGGAGACCGTCAGGAAGAACTGCGAGCCGTTGGTGCCGGGACCCGCGTTGGCCATGGCGAGGAGGTACGGCTTGTCGAAGGCGAGGTCGGGGTGGAACTCGTCCGCGAACTCGTAGCCCGGACCACCCGTGCCGTTGCCCAGCGGGTCGCCGCCCTGGATCATGAAACCGCTGATGACGCGGTGGAAGACCGTGCCGTCGTAGAGGGGGTCCGTGGTCTTCTTGCCGGTCTGCGGGTTGACCCACTCGCGCTCACCCTTGGCGAGCTCGACGAAGTTCTTGACCGTCTTCGGCGTGTGGTTCGGGTGCAGCAGCACCTCGATGTCGCCGCGGTTGGTCTTCAGGGTGGCGTAGAGCTGCTCGGCCACGGTCTGCCTTCCGTTGTCCTCTGTGACCTTCAGATCCTCCCACGGACCGGAATGCGACGAGTAGCCACCGAGTAGGCGCGCGTCGGGGCGATCCGTGGCATTGTCGGCGAAGAGCTCTCCTTGCGCTCCTTAGTACCGATGCTCTCCTTAGTACCGATTTGATCCAGTTGCTCGTTGATCGCACCCGGATGCCCGCCCTTTCGTGCCTCGGAGTCATCCGGAAGGCATGATCCTCGAAAGGGTGGAAAGGTGACATACCTATAAGCCACCGAGGAGGAGGATCCCGTGACCCGCATCGACAGCGTGCGCGCCGCGACCGGTTCGGCGAGGGACAGCGTGCGGCATGCCGCGGAGGCGGTGGCCCCCTACGCCGGCACGGCCAAGGAGCAGGCCGTCCACTACGCACACGAGTCACGCGTACGACTCGCGCCCAAGGTGTCGCACGCCGCGCAGCAGGCCGCCGAGCAAGCCCGTGTCCAGTACGGCGCCCATGTCGGACCGCGCATCGAGCAGGCCCGCACGCATGTGCCGCCGAAGGTCGATCAGGCTGCCCACGAAGCCGCCGTCCGCACCCGCAAGGCCGCCAAGCAGACCCGTGAGGCCGCCCGGCAGGCCGCCGACTACTCGAAGCCGCGGATCGAGCACGCAGTGGCCGCGGCCCAGCCCGTCCGTGACGAGGCCGCGTCCCGCGGCGTCGCGGCGCTCGCCGCACTACGGGGTGAGGTCTCGCCCAAGGAGATCCAGCGGCTCGCCCGCAAGCACGACCGCCGGGCCCGCGCCGGGCGCCTCGCCAAGGGCCTCGTCGTCCTCGGCCTCCTGGCGGGTGGTGCGGTCGCCGCCTGGAAGTGGTGGGACAAGCAGGCCAACCCGGACTGGCTCGTCGAGCCGCCCGCCGCGACAGAGGTCCCGGACAGCACACCGCTGACCTCGGTCGACGGCAGCGCCCAGGCCTCCCTCGACCCCGAGGTCCAGGCCAAGCAGGCCGATTCGGAAGCCTCGGAGCGGGACGACCGGCGCTGACCTGCACTGACCTGCACTGACCTGCGCAAAGACTGAGAACGCCGTAGGGCGGGAGCACCTCATCTGACTGAGGTGCTCCCGCCCTACGGCGTTTCTCTGTGGAGCCTAGGAGATTCGAACTCCTGACATCTGCCTTGCAAAGGCAGCGCTCTACCAACTGAGCTAAGGCCCCGAAAACGATGCACCGAGCCGGAAGAACCACGTTCCGGTGGGCAACGCAGACCAGAGTACCGGGTCACCCCCCGGATCTCGCAAAAGGATTGGGGGTCCCGGTGAACGACCACGCTCCGTAAGATGCTCGGCGTGGTTCGCGGCAGCGAACCGCGGTTTTTGGGGAAGCGATGGGGAGACGCAATGGACGCCGCACAACAAGAGACAACCGCGAGAGCACGAGAGCTCCAGCGGAACTGGTACGGGGAGCCGCTGGGGGCGCTCTTCCGTCGTCTCATCGATGATCTGGGCCTCAACCAGGCACGCCTCGCCGGCGTCCTCGGTCTGTCAGCGCCCATGCTGTCCCAGCTGATGAGCGGGCAGCGCGCCAAGATCGGCAACCCCGCGGTCGTCCAGCGCGTCCAGCTCCTTCAGGAGCTGGCGGGCCAGGTCGCCGACGGCAGTGTGAGCGCCGCCGAGGCCACCGACCGCATGGACGAGATCAAGAAGTCCCAGGGCGGCTCCGTCCTGACCAATGCCTCGCAGTCGACGACGAGTTCGGGTGCGCCCACGGTGAAGCGTGTGGTGCGCGAGATCCAGTCACTGCTGCGCTCCGTCGCGGCGGCGGGCGACATCATCGATGCCGCGGACGCCCTCGCCCCGACCCACCCGGAACTGGCAGAGTTCCTCCGGGTATACGGTGCCGGACGCACCGCGGACGCGGTCGCCCACTACGAGGCGCACCAGAACTGAGCCGTCGGCCGGGCCACCGGGCGGCCCGGAGGGGGAGCGATGCGCGACCATGGGTGAGGTCTTCGCCGGTCGGTACGAACTGGTCGACCCGGTCGGACGCGGGGGGTCCGGTGCCGTCTGGCGCGCCTGGGACCACCGGCGGCGCCGATATGTGGCCGCCAAGGTCCTGCAACAGAGCGACGCGCACACGCTGTTGCGCTTCGTGCGGGAACAGGCGCTTCGGATCGACCACCCCCATGTGCTCGCGCCCGCCAGCTGGGCCGCCGACGACGACAAGGTCCTTTTCACCATGGCCTTGGTCGCCGGCGGCTCGCTGGCCCATGTGATCGGGGACTACGGCCCGCTGCCGCCCCGCCTGGCCTGCACGCTCATCGACCAGCTGCTCTCCGGCCTCACCGCGGTGCACGCCGAAGGCGTCGTACACCGTGACATCAAGCCCGCCAACATCCTGCTCGAGGCCACCGGAACCGCACGGCCTCATCTGCGGCTCTCCGACTTCGGCATCTCGATGCGGATGGGCGAGCCACGACTGACCGAGACCAACTACGTGGTGGGAACGCCCGGTTACTTCGCGCCCGAGCAGATGATGGGTGCCGAGCCGGACTTCACCGCCGATCTCTTCGCCGTCGGCCTCGTGGCCCTGTATCTGCTGCAAGGCGCCAAGCCGGATGCCAAGGCCCTGATCGAACACTTCGCCGCGCGCGGCACGCCTGGGGCGCCGCGGGGTGTGCCGGATCCGCTGTGGCAGGTGGTCGCCACCCTCCTGCAGCCGGATCCGCACCAGCGGTTCCGCACCGCCACGGGCGCGCGCAAGGCGTTGGCGTCGGCCATCGAGCTGCTGCCGGAGCCGGGGCCCGACGACGAGATCATCGAGATCTTCGACCAACTCGGCCCGCTTCCCCAGGGGTTCGGTCCCGATGGCCCCCTCACGCCCGCCCCGCGGCCAGACTTCGCCTCTTCCGACGTACCGCCCCGACCTCTCTCTTCGCCTGGGACGGACAGCTCGGAAAGCCTGCGTCTGACGCCGCCACCGCCGGCCCCGACACCGCAGGCCCCGACACCGTCGGCTCAGCAGGCACCGTCGGCTCAGCAGGCACCCCCAGTGCGGCAAGTGCCGGAGCCGCCGTCGGTGCCGCCGGTGTCGCAGGCGCAGCCAGTACCGGCCCAGCCGATACAGCAGCCGCAGGCCCAACCCCAGCCCGATCAACCCCAGCCCCATCCACATCACCAGCAAGCGCCACCGCACCAGGCAACGCCACCGCCGCTGCCCGCCCAGACCCCGCATGTCCCCTCCCCTCACCAGGCCCCGACCCACGGTCCCTTACAGACCGTGACGCCCTCGGCGCACCACGTATCCGCCCCTGCCTATCCATACGTCGCTCACGCCCCGCAGGTTCCCCTCCAGAGCCGGCCAGTCACGCACCGGCAGAAACGACGACCGGGACCGCCCCCGAAGGTGGCGATCCCGATGCTGCTGGCCGCGCTGGCGTGCTTCGCGGTGGGTATCTGGGCCCTGACCCAGAGCTGACTCAAGGCCCCCGCCGCCTCCGCGTCTCTCCTCCCCAACTACCAAGCCGACGGCGGCCCATACCGCGCCGCCGAGGCGGTGGACGCCGCCGAAGCCGCATCCGCCGCCGCACGCCGCCGCCCGATCAGCGTCCACACGCCCAGGATCGCCAGCAGTACGGCACCGGAGCCGAACCCTCCGGCGGCGACCACCTTCATGCCGTCCCCACTCCCGCCCCCACTCCCGTCCCCGTTCCCCGCGGCCGTATCGCCCGTCACCGCGGCCTCCTTGTCCTGGCCGGTGACGCTGAACTCGTCCGCGGGCCGCGCCGACCCCACGTACGCGGGGCCCGACTTCGCGGCGCCGTCGACGTTCACCCGCAGTGTCAGGTCCAGTGGGCCGTTGCCGAACTGCCGCGCGACCTTCGGATTGAGGTGGACCGAGAGGTAGTACCAACCGGCGAACCGCGTCCCGGCCACACCGTCGACCGGCGAGAAGCGGTTCTCGTACGCGACCGGAGCCAGTGGTTCCAACGCGGTCGACTTCTGCTTGCCGTCGTACACGGTGTCGGCGTCGTCGACGCGTCCGCGTACCGGATTGAACAGCGACATGACGAGCGCCGACGTCACGTACTCGTCCTGACCCCCGCTCGCACTGCCGAGCTCGGCGCCGGCGGAGATCTGCTGCCCCCAGTCGACCGGCACACGATAGAAGAGCGTCTGACCTGGCTTGATCCGGTCACCCCAGGTTCCCGCCCGCAGCGCCCGAGCATCGTTGAAGCCGGTGCCGCCCCTGCGTTCCTTGCGTTCGCCGGTGGGAGGCGTGGGCGAGGCCGAATTCCAGGAGCCTGGCGGCGTCGTGGGAGCGTTCTTCGCCACCGCGGGCTCCGATACGACGCGAAGCTCCGTGTCCCACGCCTCGGTGCTGGATGCGGGATCGCTGTTCCGCTCGACCACCGCGTAATACGTGCCGGCCGCCTTGCACCGGTTCTCGGTGGGGCCGATCGCCCGTTCCGCCCAGGCGGTGATGGGCCGCGGGCTCTGCGACGTACCGAATCGCGCGTCTGAGGAGTTGCAGTCATTGCCGTTCGTGTCCTGCAAGGACACCTCAACGCCGTCCCCGTAAGCCACCTTGGAACTGAGCCCGGGTACAACGGTGGCCGAGACGTACACGGTCTCCCTGGCGTCGAGTTGAAGCTGGTAGTAGAGCTTTCCCCCACGCGCGATGGAGCTCTTGTACGTCGATCCGGGCGAGAGTTTCACGCTGTGCGTACTGTCCGTCGCGCCGTCGACCGGCACAGCCTGGTCGGCGAAGGCGTACGGGCTGGGCACGCCCGCCCCCGCGGCCTGCCCCGGCAGTGCCGCCACCGCGCATAACGCCGCCCCCACCGCCAGCGTCGCCCGCCCTCTGCGCAGCCGCCCCATTACCTGCCACCCCTCCCTGAAGACCCAACTGTCCCGCCGAGTCATGCCCGCATGCAGACGCGACAATCTTTGCTCACGCAAGGCGATGGCTTGCGAAAGCAAAAACGGAGAGCCGGGAAGGGGTCCGGACAGCACAAGGCCCCAGCCGCAGAAGCGACCGGGGCCTTGAGAAGAGACTGTTGGCGATACTCACGAACCCGTGGGCACGGAGTCAGTCGCCTCCGTCCACAGATCCTGCTCGGCGCGATCCGCCTGGATCTGGCGGTACACGAGGAGTCCGCCGATGGCGGCCAGTGCGACCAGGAGAAGCTTCTTCACCGCGCGACCTCGTCTTTCTTGACGTAAGGGACCTCTGGCGCCCGACTATACACACCGACCGATATCGATCGGTGACCTGGATCCACCCCAACTGCCGCCCTGAACACAGCAATCGCATAGGGCTCCGCCACTCCTGGCCCCTCACGCCCCCGACGCGATGCCGCCACTCCTGAGCTCACCCAGACCCCTCCCAGGCCCTTCAGGGGCCGTTTACGGCCATCCGGGTGGTGTTCATCAGAACATCGACGCGCCACGAGCGTCGGTCCCCCACTCTCGATCCCGCATACACATCATGAGGAAAGTACGCAAATCGCCCAACCCGAAAGTGAGAAGCCATGACCGGCACCAAGGCCATGAAGCTGTGGACCACGCTCATCACCGCCTTCCTCGCACTCTTCGCCGCGATGGGGCTCACCACGACGGCAACGGCGGCCACGCCGGTACAGCAGGCCACGGAATCGTGCGAGAGCGCGCCGACCATGACGGCACCACTGGCGGCCCACTGGGCAGCAGCGTACGAACGGTCCTTGCCCCCCACGATGAAGCAACGCATCCGCGCGGAGGCACACGGATCATCCCCCAGCTGCCGCCACCTCCCCACGGACGACACGGAGACGGGCGCTGACGCCGAGGCGGATCCGGGCGGCCTGGCCGCGGAGCCGTAGCCCACGGCCCCGGCCGTTTGTCCCCCAGGGACCCCCACAGACACGAAGAAGACCCCCAGCCAATACAGGCTGGGGGTCTTCTTCGTGTCTGTGGGGCTAACAGGATTTGAACCTGTGGCCTCATCCTTATCAGGGATGCGCTCTAACCAACTGAGCTATAGCCCCGCCGCGCTGCGGTATGTCCCGCGCGCTGACCTCTGAAGATTAGCGCACGTGCGGGCCAGTCCCAAAATCGATACCTCCACAGGGACGGGACGGGCCGTGAGACGGAACAGGGCCCCGCCCTGAGCGGGGCGGGACCCTGGACCGAGAGACGCGCGGCCCTGGCCGCGGCGACACACAGACGAAGAGAGGAAGAAACGGGGAAGAGAGCGGGAACAGAGCGGGAAGAGAGCGCGAGGGAGAGAGGGGGAGAGAGCTACTCGTCCTCAGCCAGCGTCAGCTCAACGCCGCCCACGAAGCCCGCGGAGAGGTTGTAGATGAAGGCGCCGAGCGTCGCGAGCGCCGTGGCGAGGACGACGTCGATCACCGCGATGATCGTCGTGAACACCAGGACGCGCGGCAGCGACAGGAAAGACTGCAGGTCGAAGCCGTTGGACTCGTTCGAGCCCGTCGCCTCCGAGATCGTGCCGCCCACGGTGGAGAAAACACCCATCGCGTCCATGACCATCCACAGCACGGCGGCCGCGACGATCGTGCAGATGCCGAGCGCGATGGAGAGCAGGAAGCTGACCTTCATCACCGACCACGGGTCGGCCTTGGCCACCCTCAGCCGCGCCTTGCGCGTACGAGGCGTCGTACGCGCCCCCGTCCGCGGCCTTCGTACGGAACCCGTCTGGGATTCCTGCTGATAGGCCTGCGGCGGGTGGTACGGCTGGGACGCCTGCTGCTGAGAATGCTGCTGGGGCTGACGCTCCCCGGGCAGCGCGCCTGCCGCACCCTGAGGCCCCTGGGCCCCTTGGGACCCGGCGGCCGCGTACGACCCGTCGTACTGCGCGGACTGGCCCGGCTGCGGCCCTCGTGTATCGGTCACAGTTCCCCCCTGGGATCCACGAGACTCATGCGAGTCATCAGAATCAGTGGCGGAGCCACGGACACCGTCTGTACCGGCTGGGCCGGTTCCACTTGCTCCGGCGCCCGTGGCTCCACTCACGATGACTCTCTCCTCGCGCTACTCGGCCGCGGACTCCGTGCCCTCGTCCGTACCGACGGCCGGCTCACCGTCGGCCGATTCGTCGACGACGATGTCGCCGTCGACTTCCTCCGCCTCGCGCCCGGCCTCGGCATTACGAGCGATACCGACCACGGCATCGCGCTTGCCCAGGTTGATCAGTTGGACGCCCATGGTGTCACGGCCCGTCTCCCTGACCTCGTTGACTCGCGTACGAATCACACCGCCGCCCAGGGTGATGGCGAGGATCTCGTCGGTCTCCTCCGTCACCAGCGCGCCTACGAGTTCGCCACGGTCCTCCACGATCTTGGCGGCCTTGATACCGAGGCCACCACGACCCTGAACGCGGTACTCGTCGACGTTGGTCCGCTTCGCGTACCCACCGTCGGTTGCGGTGAACACGAACGTACCCGGCCTGACGACATTCATCGAGAGGAGTTCGTCGCCGCCGCGGAAACTCATTCCCTTCACACCCGAGGTCGCACGGCCCATGGGACGCAGCGCATCGTCCGTCGCGGTGAACCTGATCGACTGCGCCTTCTTGCTGATCAGCAGCAGATCGTCCTCGGACGAGACCAGCTCGGCGCCGATCAGCTCGTCGTCCGAACCGTCGTCCGTCTCGCGGAGGTTGATGGCGATGACGCCACCGGCGCGAGGCGAGTCGTAGTCCTTGAGCGGCGTCTTCTTTACGAGGCCGCCCTTGGTGGCGAGCACCAGGTAGGGCACTGCTTCGTAGTCCCTGATCGCGAGGATCTCGGCGATCTTCTCGTCCGGCTGGAAGGCGAGCAAGTTCGCGACGTGCTGGCCACGTGCGTCGCGTCCGGCGTCCGGCAGTTCGTATGCCTTCGCGCGGTAGACCCGGCCCTTGTTGGTGAAGAACAGCAGCCAGTGGTGGGTCGTCGACACGAAGAAGTGGTCGACGATGTCGTCTTCCTTCAGCTTCGTACCGCGGACGCCCTTGCCACCACGCTTCTGAGAACGGTAATCAACCGTCTTCGTACGCTTTACGTAACCGCCGCGCGTGATCGTGACGACGATGTCGTCCTCGGCGATCAGGTCCTCCATGGACATGTCGCCGTCGAAGGGCACGAGCGCCGAGCGACGGTCCTCGCCGAACTTGTCGACGATCGCCGCGAGCTCCTCGCTGATGATCTGCCGCTGCCGCTCGGGCGAGGCCAGGATCGCGTTGTACTCGTTGATCTTCGCCTGCAGATCGTCGTGCTCGGCGACGATCTTCTGGCGCTCCAGGGCGGCGAGCCGGCGCAGCTGCATCTCGAGGATGGCGTTGGCCTGGATCTCGTCGATCGAGAGAAGGCCCATCAGGCCCTCGCGCGCGACGTCGACCGTCTGGCTGGCCCGGATGAGGGCGATGACCTCGTCGATCGCGTCCAGGGCCTTCAGCAGGCCGCGCAGGATGTGCGCCCGCTCCTCGGCCTTGCGCAGCCGGAACTTCGTACGCCGGACGATGACCTCGACCTGGTGCGTCACCCAGTGGCGGATGAAGGCGTCCAGGGAGAGGGTGCGCGGCACACCGTCGACCAGGGCCAGCATGTTGGCGCTGAAGTTCGACTGCAGGTCGGTGTGCTTGTAGAGGTTGTTCAGTACGACCTTGGCGACCGCGTCCCTCTTCAGGACGACGACGAGGCGCTGGCCCGTGCGCGAGGACGTCTCGTCGCGGACGTCGGCGATGCCGCCGACCCTGCCGTCCTTGACCAGGTCCGCGATCTTCTGCGCGAGGTTGTCGGGGTTGGTCTGGTAGGGGAGCTCGGTGACCACCAGGCACTGGCGGTTCTGGATCTCCTCGACCGCGACGACCGCGCGCATCGTGATGGAGCCACGGCCCGTGCGGTACGCCTCCTCGATGCCCTTGCGGCCCACTACTAGTGCGCCGGTGGGGAAATCGGGGCCCTTGATGCGCTCGATAAGCGCGTCGAGCAGCTCCTCGTGCGAGGCGTCGGGGTGCTCGAGCGCCCACTGCGCGCCCGCCGCGACCTCGCGGAGGTTGTGCGGCGGGATGTTGGTGGCCATGCCGACGGCGATGCCCGCCGAACCGTTGATCAGCAGGTTCGGGAAGCGCGCCGGCAGGACCGTCGGCTCCTGGTTGCGGCCGTCGTAGTTGTCCGTGAAGTCGACGGTCTCCTCGTCGATGTCACGGACCATCTCCATGGCCAGCGGCGCCATCTTGCACTCGGTGTACCGCATGGCGGCGGCCGGGTCGTTGCCCGGAGAGCCGAAGTTGCCGTTGGAGTCCACCAGAGGCATCCGCATCGACCACGGCTGGGCCAGGCGGACCAGGGCGTCGTAGATCGATGAGTCGCCATGCGGGTGGTAGGTGCCCATGACGTCGCCGACGACGCGGGCGCACTTGTAGAAGCCCTTCTCGGGGCGGTATCCGCCGTCGTACATCGCGTACAGGACGCGGCGGTGGACGGGCTTCAGACCGTCCCGCACGTCGGGCAGCGCACGCGACACGATGACGGACATCGCGTAGTCGAGATACGAGCGCTGCATCTCCGTCTCGAGCCCGACGGGCTCGACACGCATACCCACACCGGGGACGGCGGGCTCCTCTTCGGGCATCACAGGGGTGTTCTCGTCGGCCATTGCTGGTCAAAGTCCTTTCGAGGTGCGGCTGCGGCTTGTACGGCCGACTCAGATGTCGAGGAAGCGGACGTCCTTGGCGTTGCGCTGGATGAACGAGCGCCGTGCCTCGACGTCCTCTCCCATCAGCACCGAGAAGAGGTCGTCGGCCTGCGCCGCGTCGTCCAGGGTGACCTGGCCGAGAACGCGGTGTTCCTGGTCCATCGTCGTGATGCGCAGCTCCTCGGCGTTCATCTCACCGAGGCCCTTGAAGCGCTGGACCGAGTCGTCCTTGATGCGCTTGCCCGCCTGGCGGCCGAGCTCGACAAGGGCGTCACGCTCGCGGTCCGAGTACGCGTACTGGAAGTCGTCCCGGCTCCACTTGATCTTGTAGAGCGGCGGGCGCGACAGGTAGACGTGGCCGGACTCGACGAGCGGCCGCATGAAGCGGAACAGGAACGTCAGGAGCAGGGTGTTGATGTGCTGACCGTCGACGTCGGCGTCCGCCATCAGGATGATCTTGTGATAGCGGAGCTTCTCGATGTCGAAGTCCTCGTGCACGCCCGTGCCGAAGGCCGAGATGAGGGCCTGGACTTCCTGGTTCTGCAGGATCTTGTCGATCCGCGCCTTCTCGACGTTCAGGATCTTGCCTCGGATGGGCAGGATCGCCTGGTACATCGGGTTACGGCCGGACTTCGCCGAACCACCGGCGGAGTCACCCTCGACGATGAAGATCTCGCACTTCGTCGGGTCGTTCGACTGGCAGTCGCTCAGCTTGCCGGGGAGGGAAGCCGATTCCAGGAGGCCCTTGCGGCGGGTCAGGTCGCGCGCCTTGCGGGCGGCGACGCGGGCCGTGGCGGCCTGGATGCTCTTGCGGATGATGTCCGCGGCCTCGTTCGGATTGCGGTCGAACCAGTCCGTGAGGTGTTCGTGCACGACCTTCTGTACGAAGGTCTTCGCCTCGGTGTTGCCCAGCTTGGTCTTGGTCTGGCCCTCGAACTGCGGCTCGCCGAGCTTCACCGAGATGATCGCCGTCAGACCCTCGCGGATGTCCTCGCCCGTGAGGTTGTCGTCCTTCTCGCGCAGCAGCTTCTTCTCGCGCGCGTACCGGTTGACCAGGCCGGTCAGCGCCGCCCTGAAGCCTTCCTCGTGCGTGCCGCCCTCGTGCGTGTGAATCGTGTTCGCGAACGAGTACACGCCCTCGGTGTACTGCGAGTTCCACTGCATGGCGATCTCGGCCGAGAGCATGCGCTCCTTGTCCTCGGCCTCGACGTCGATGACGGTCGGGTGAATCATTTCTCCCTTGCGGGAGTTGAGGTACTTCACGAAGTCGACGATGCCGCCTTCGTAGTAGTACGTCACCGTGCGGGCCTCGGGGACCGCGTCATCGATCGCCTCGGTCGAGTCCGCACCCGCCGTCGCCTTCGCCGAGTCGCGCTCATCAGTGAGTTTGATGGTCAAACCCTTGTTGAGGAACGCCATCTCCTGGAAGCGCCGTGCCAGCGTCTCGAAGGAGTACTCCGTCGTCTCGAAGACGTCCGGGTCGGCCCAGAAGGTGACCGTGGTGCCCGAGTCCTGGACCGGCTCGTGCTTGGCGAGCGGCGCCGTCGGCACACCCAGCTTGTAGTCCTGGGTCCAGCGGTAGCCGTCGGTCCTGATGTCGACGGCGAGCTTCGTCGACAGTGCGTTCACGACGGAGACGCCGACGCCGTGCAAACCACCGGAGACCGCGTATCCGCCGCCGCCGAACTTGCCGCCCGCGTGCAGCACGGTGAGCACGACCTCGACGGCCGGCTTCTTCTCGACGGGGTGGATGCCCACCGGGATGCCTCGGCCGTTGTCGATGACGCGTACGCCGCCGTCGGCGAGGATCGTGACGTCGATGGTGTCCGCGTGCCCGGCGAGGGCCTCGTCGACGGAGTTGTCGACAACCTCTTGCACGAGGTGGTGCAGGCCACGCTCACCGGTCGACCCGATGTACATGCCAGGTCGCTTGCGGACCGCGTCCAGACCCTCGAGGACGGTGATCGCGCTGGCGTCGTACAAGGCTGTGACCTCGCCGTTCTCGCCAACGACGGTAGACGGGATGTTCTCGTTGGGGTTGCCGGAATCGGCCACGAAGCGCCCTTTCTGGCACAGCACAAGCCAAGCACCCGGCGGTGGCCGGAGCGGCTGCGTCGTTCAGCGATAGTCAGCGTTGTTCTATGCGTCCCACAAGGTGGGGCGGGATTAGCTTCCAGTCTACCGGTAGCGCCGACAGTGATGGGGGTTTGCCGGTACCTGAGTCCTCATGTGCCGTCCTGAACCGGCGTCATCCGACTCCCCATATGCGGAGCGGGGCCCTAAGAGGCTCACAGCGGCACTCAGCGCTTCGGGGTGTCAACCCTCGACTACTGCCCGGTACTGCCTCATCCGTAAGTGTCCCCGGGGCCCGTACTGCCGGGCGCACGCAGGGGTCCGAAGCGGCGCGGAGGGCCACCGGGACCGAGCACTTTGATGAGCCGTACGGTGCCGTGGCCCAGGTCCTCGTTGAGGCGGGCGACCAGTTGCGGAGCCATGAGGCGCAGCTGTGTCGCCCATGCCGTCGAGTCGCACTGCACGGTCAGGACCCGCTCGCCCTCGTCGTACTTCTGCGGGACACAGTGCTTGGCGAGGTCCTCGCCGACGATCTGCGGCCAGCGGCCCATCACCCCGCCGACCGCGGCCGGCGTCTCCCAGCCGCGCTCGGTGATCAGACGGTTGATCGCGGAGCCGAGCGGCAACGGGTCCCTCCCGTCGGCGCGCGCGCCGGAGCGGAGACCACCCCTCCGCGCCTGCTTCTTCTGCTGCGCGGCATCGCCACGCGCGCGTGCCTGCTCTCTGGCGGCACGCAGGGCGACACGGGCAAGGTCGACACCGGAGGGCTCGGGCGTCTTCGGCGTGTCCTTGGGGGCGTCCAGAGGGGCTTGGGAGATGTCCTTGGCGGGCTCTTCGGCGCTCATACGCGCTCCACCGCGCCGTCCGCCACCGTGTACCGCGTACCGGCGAGGACGCCCGGCACGTCGTCGTCCACCGCGGCCGTGACCAGGACCTGCTCGCCCGGAGCCACCAGCTCGGCCAGGCGCTCCCTGCGGCGCGCGTCGAGCTCCGCGAACACGTCGTCCAGGACGAGCACCGGCTCGTTCCCCTCGGCACGCAGGAGGTCGTACGAGGCGAGGCGCAGCGCCAGGGCGTACGACCAGGATTCGCCGTGGCTCGCATACCCCTTCGCGGGGAGCTGGCCCAGCTTCAGGACCAGGTCGTCACGGTGCGGCCCGACCAGGGTCACGCCCCGCTCGATCTCCTGTTTGCGTACCTCTTCGAGGGCAGCGATCAGCTGCTCGTACAGGACATCGCGCGTGTGGCCTTCGCCCGGCGCCGACGGCTTGTAGTCCAGCGATACAGGGCCGCCGCCGGGTGCCAGCTGCTCGTACGCCTTGTCGGCCAGCGGCTGCAGCGCGGCGATCAGATCGAGGCGCTGCGCGAGCAGTTCGGCTCCCACGCGCGCGAGGTGCTGGTCCCAGACGTCGAGCGTGGACAGGTCCATGGACCTGCCGCCGTGCCGCCGCGCGAGGGCCGCCGACTTCAGAAGGGTGTTGCGCTGCTTCAGTACGCGGTCGTAATCGGACCGCACGCCCGCCATGCGCGGGGAGCGTGCCGTGATCAGCTCGTCGAGGAAGCGCCGCCGCTCACCGGGGTCGCCCTTGATCAGCGCCAGATCTTCGGGGGCGAAAAGGACCGTGCGGACGATTCCGAGCACATCACGCGGTCTGACCTGCGATGACCTGTTGATGCGGGCCCGATTCGCCTTGCCCGGATTGAGTTCGAGCTCAATCAGCTGCTGTCGCTCGCCCTGCCGGACCGTGGCCCGGATCACGGCGCGTTCGGCTCCCATGCGCACCAGCGGGGCATCCGATGAGACGCGGTGGCTGCCGAGCGAGGCGAGATAGCCGACGGCCTCGACGAGGTTCGTCTTGCCCTGCCCGTTCGGGCCCACGAACGCGGTGACGCCCGGATCGAGAGGGACCTCGACCCAGGCGTACGAGCGGAAGTCGGCCAGCGACAGATGCGTGACGTGCATGGTGGACGCCGACCTCCCCCGGCCTACTTCACTTGCTGAAAGACCCGCACAGGCTGTGGATCAGTGTTCGCTCTTGGACTCGACGGCGTGGCCGCCGAACTGGTTGCGCAGCGCCGCGATCATCTTCATCTGCGGGGAGTCGTCCTGCCGCGAGGCGAACCGGGCGAAGAGCGAGGCCGTGATCGCCGGCAGCGGCACGGCGTTGTCGATGGCGGCTTCCACCGTCCACCGGCCCTCTCCGGAGTCGGCGGCGAAGCCGCGCAGCTTCGCCAGGTGCTCGTCGTCGTCCAGGGCGTTGACCGCCAGGTCGAGCAGCCAGGAACGGATGACCGTGCCCTCCTGCCAGGAGCGGAAGACCTCGCGCACGTCCGTGACGGAGTCGACCTTCTCCAGGAGCTCCCAGCCCTCGGCGTAGGCCTGCATCATGGCGTACTCGATGCCGTTGTGAACCATCTTCGAGAAGTGGCCCGCGCCGACCTTGCCGGCGTGCACGGAACCGAAGTCACCCTCGGGCTTGAGGGCATCGAAGACCGGCTGCACCTTGGCGATGTTCTCGGCGTCGCCGCCGTACATCAGTGCGTAGCCGTTCTCCAGGCCCCAGACGCCGCCGGAGACGCCGCAGTCGACAAAGCCGATGCCCTTGGCGGCGAGCTCCTCGGCGTGCTTCTCGTCGTCCGTCCAGCGGGAGTTCCCGCCGTCCACGACCACGTCACCGGCCTCGAGCAGCTCGGCGAGCTCGTCGACGGTGGACTGGGTCGCGGCTCCGGCCGGAACCATCACCCAGACGACGCGCGGGCCCTTGAGCTTGCCCACAAGCTCTTGAAGGCTGTGGACGTCCGCGACGTCCGCGTTGCGGTCGTATCCGATGACGGTGTGGCCTGCGCGGCGGATGCGCTCACGCATGTTGCCGCCCATCTTGCCGAGGCCGACGAGACCGAGCTCCATCAGTGGTTCCTTAAGTAGCGATGTGGCGTGGAGGCACCTTCGTACCCGCGTCCGAGCCTACGCCCGGACACCCGCACACACCTGTGGGCTCAGCCGCTCAGACGTACCGGCATGATCAGGTACTTGTACGCCTCGTCGGACTCGGCATCCAGGGCCGGCCTGCCACTCAGGAGCGCGGGCTTCGTCGACGTCGTGAACGACAGCTGGGCGACCGGGGAATCGATCGCGCTCAGGCCGTCGAGCAGGAACGTCGGGTTGAAGGCGATCGAGACGTCGTCGCCGTCGAGCTGGGCGTCGACCCTCTCCACAGCCTGTGCGTCGTCACTGGAACCGGCCTCCAGGATCAGCACGCCCTGCTCGAAGCTGAGCCGCACCGGGGTGTTCCGCTCGGCCACCAGGGCCACGCGCTTCACGGCCTCGACGAACGGCGCGGTCTCGATGACCGCGATCGAGTTGAACTCCGTGGGGAAGAGCGTCTTGTACTTCGGCAGGTCGCCCTCGAGGAGACGCGTGGTCGTACGCCGTCCCGCACCCTCGAAGCCGATCAGGCCCTCACCGGCACCGGAGCCGGACAGCGCCAGGGTGACCGTGTCGCCGCTCGTGAGCGCTTTGGCGGTGTCCAGGAGCGTCTTGGCGGGCACCAGGGCAACCGCGGAGGCCTCCGGGTCCTCCGGCTTCCAGAGGAACTCGCGGACCGCGAAGCGGTAGCGGTCGGTGGAGGCCAGGGTGACGGTGTCGCCCTCGATCTCGATGCGTACGCCGGTCAGGACGGGCAGCGTGTCGTCGCGTCCTGCGGCGATGGCCACCTGGGCGGCAGCCGATGCGAAGACCTCACCGGGGACCGTGCCGGTCGCGGTGGGCATCTGCGGCAGCGCGGGGTATTCCTCCACAGGAAGTGTGTGGAGTGTGAATCGCGAGGAGCCGCAGACCACCGTGGCGCGCACACCGTCGGTGGAGATCTCCACCGGCCGGTTGGGCAGGGCGCGGCAGATGTCGGCGAGCAGTCGGCCGGAGACGAGGACCGTGCCCTCCTCGTCGATCTCCGCGTCCACGGAGACACGCGCCGAGACCTCGTAGTCGAAGCTGGAGAGGCTCAGTGCGCCTTCCTCGGCCTTCAGCAGCAAGCCCGCCAGGACAGGCGCCGGAGGCCGGGCCGGGAGACTACGCGCCGCCCACGCCACCGCCTCTGCGAGTACGTCGCGTTCCACCCGGATCTTCACTTAGCCGCCCTCCTGCTGTTGCTGGCACTGGGGACCAGTCTGACGCACAGCACTGACAGCGGGTGCCGCTCGGGGTCAAGTCGTGGAAACGGGTCCTCGAGGTCCGGAGCGCGAGTTGTGCACAGGCCCCTCTTCCAAGCTCATTTCCCGGTGACTCTAAGTGGGAGTAGTAGTAGGGCCTGTGGAAACCGTGGATAACCGTGTTTTCGCAGGTCAGTGCCGGTTTTTTATCCACCGAGCCTGTGGGCGGAGACGGTGGACAACCGGTGGTTTCTGTGGACAGGCGAAAGTTCTGCACACCCGATGCACAGGCAAGGGGTACTTCTCCCCAGCCCTGTCCCCAGCTTTACCCACCTTCCCCACAGGCCAACCGACCCCCTTGGTGTGACCGCTTTCACTCGACACGGTGACGGGGCGCGTCGCGTTGCCGAACAGTGGACAGCCGTGTGGAGAAGGTGGGAAAAGCTGGGGACAACAGGCCCCAGCCTGTGGGTTGCCGGTGGACAAGTTCATGCACACCCTGCGGGTGGTTTTTTTATCCACAGCCTGTGGAGGAGCTTCGTCCACGAATCCACAACCACCTGACCTGGCTTGATGATCCTTCAGCAGGGTCCCCTGTGGACAGCATCTGGACAACTTCTCAGTCCCCAGGGTGTGGAAGGAAAAAAGAGCGCAGATCTGTGGAGAACAGGCCCCTCAGCAGCGGAAATCGAACAGCGGAGAGGGGTGAGCGGGGTCCACGCGCGCGTGCGGAACGGCAAAGGGCGCCCCGGAAGTTGTTCCGGGGCGCCCTTCAGCGACGTGTCGGCGCTGTGTTTCCGTGGCTCTCAGCGCGTCTGACAGCACCTGCCGGCGCGTCAGACGCACCTCAGACGCGCGTCTGTCAGCCGTTCTTGATGCGGTTGGTGAGCTCGGTGACCTGGTTGTAGATCGAGCGCCGCTCAGCCATCAGCGCGCGGATCTTGCGGTCCGCGTGCATGACGGTCGTGTGGTCACGGCCACCGAACTGCGCGCCGATCTTGGGCAGTGAGAGGTCCGTCAGCTCGCGGCAGAGGTACATGGCGATCTGCCGTGCCGTCACCAGGACGCGACTGCGCGAGGATCCGCAGAGGTCGTCCACCGTCAGCCCGAAGTAGTCCGCCGTCGCGGCCATGATGGCCGGAGCCGTGAGCTCCGGAGAGGCGTCCTCGCCCCCAGGGATCAGGTCCTTGAGGACGATCTCCGCCAGACCCAGGTCCACCGGCTGCCGATTGAGCGAGGCGAAGGCCGTGACCCTGATCAGCGCGCCCTCGAGCTCACGGATGTTGCGTGAGATACGGGACGCGATGAACTCCAGGACCTCCGGAGGAGCGTTCAACTGCTCCTGTACCGCCTTCTTACGAAGGATGGCGATACGCGTCTCCAGCTCCGGCGGCTGGACATCGGTGATCAGGCCCCACTCGAAGCGGTTGCGCAGCCGGTCCTCCAGGGTCACCAGCTGCTTGGGCGGCCGGTCACTGGAGAGCACGATCTGCTTGTTCGCGTTGTGGAGCGTATTGAAGGTGTGGAAGAACTCCTCCTGCGTCGACTCCTTGCTCGCGAGGAACTGGATGTCGTCGACGAGCAGGATGTCCATCTCGCGGTACCGCTTGCGGAAGGTATCGCCCTTGCCGTCGCGGATGGAGTTGATGAACTCGTTCGTGAACTCCTCGGAGCTCACATAGCGCACGCGCGTGCCGGGGTAGAGGCTGCGGGCGTAGTGCCCGATCGCGTGCAGAAGATGCGTTTTGCCGAGCCCGGACTCCCCATAGATGAAGAGGGGGTTGTACGCCTTGGCGGGCGCCTCGGCGACGGCGACGGCCGCCGCGTGTGCGAAGCGGTTCGACGCGCCGATCACGAAGGTGTCGAAGAGGTACTTCGGGTTGAGGCGCGCGGTGGGTTCGCCGGGAGCCGAAGCGGGGGCCGGCTGTGCGGCCAGCGGGCCGGGTGAGCCGCTGCCGTGGACGCCGTGGCCGTTGCTGTGACCGCCGCCCCGGGGATCGGAGTGGCTCCCGGACCCGGGCGACTGCTCGTGCCGCTCACGCCGGTCGTGGCGGTCCTGCTGGTCCTGCCGTTCCTGGCGCTCCTGCCGTTCCTGGCGGTGCTGCTCGTAAGGCGAGCGCCCCTGTGGCGGCTGCGACCGGTAATCGTGCTGAGGCTGCTGAGGGCTCGCGTACGGGTCGCGCTCGGGGAAACCGAGCCGCTGCTGCTGCCAGCCGTAGTCGTCCTGCTGGGGCTGCTGCTGCGGCCAGGCGCCGGGCCCGGGGCGCTGATAGTCGGGGTAGGCGGGCCGGGCGGTCGGCAGCTGGTCGGGCCGGGGTCCAGAGGAGTGCTCGTCCGAGGTGCGGCGGCCGTAGCTGTCGTACGGCTCATGCCCCTGCCCGGAGCCCGGATGCTGCTCGGGCTCTTCGTAGCGGTGCTGTTGCTGCTGGCCGGGCTGCTGCTGGAGGGGCGGCGCCGGCGGTGTGGGCCGGTCCATGGGGTCGCCGACCGAGTCGTCCACCGTGATGGCGATACGGATCGGGCGACCGCACTCGCGGCTCAGCGATTCGCTGACGATGGGTGCGAGCCGCCCCTCGAGTACGCCTTTGGCGAATTCGTTCGGTACGGCGAGCAGTGCGGTATCGGCGACCAGCGCCAGCGGCTGGCAGCGTTTGATCCAGCGCTCGTCCTTCGCCTCGACACCGTGCCCCCGCCCCTCACCCAGCAGCTGCTCCAGCACTCGTGGCCACACTGCGGCAAGATCGGCAGGTACGTCAGCCACAAGGCACGCTCTCTCACGGGGTCCCACGAAGGTGTGGTTCTTGGGACGGAAATCGGGATGGGGCAGGGAGAAGGGAATGAATCGGAGTTTGCCCACGGTAGTCAGGGCAACGGCTGCGGTTCAAGTTGTTGTCCACAGGCTGTGCACAGTGTCTCTCCCTGACGGTCGGTTTGACCGGATGGCGTAGCCCCGCGTACCGTGACCAGGTCGAGTTGTCGATGGCTGCTGCCGCCTGCCTCCGATGGGCAAAGATCACGATCTGTGATTGTGAAGCGGTGCACTCGGTGCGTATTCGCGAGCTTCTCGTGGGCGCACGGTGACAGCCAGGCGATGTCCCGCCTCCACACAATCATTTCTGGAGCCCCCGAGTGAGCAAGCGCACCTTCCAGCCGAACAACCGCCGCCGCGCCAAGACCCACGGCTTCCGCCTGCGGATGCGCACCCGTGCCGGCCGCGCGATTCTCGCGAACCGTCGTGGCAAGGGTCGCGCCGAACTTTCCGCCTAAACGTATTTAGGTCATGACGTCGTGCTGCCTACCGAGCATCGGCTGAGGCGGCGCGAAGACTTCGCGACCGCGGTACGCCGAGGACGACGAGCCGGACGCCCGCTTCTCGTCGTCCATCTACGTAGCGGTGCAACGGACCCGCACGCGCCTGGGGAGAGCGTTCCCCCGACGCGTGCGGGTTTCGTCGTGAGCAAGGCCGTTGGCGGAGCAGTCGTACGCAACAAGGTGAAGCGCAGGCTTCGCCATCTGATGCGTGACCGGGTGGCCATGCTGCCCCCCGGTAGCCTGGTAGTCGTACGAGCGTTGCCCGGTGCGGGCGACGCCGCCCATGCACAGCTGGCCCAAGACCTGGATGCCGCTCTTCAGCGGCTGCTGGGAGGGGGCGCTCGATGAAGTACCCACTGCTGGCTCTGATCAAGCTGTATCAGTGGACGATCAGTCCGTTGCTCGGTCCGGTGTGCAAGTACTACCCGTCGTGTTCCCGCTACGGCTTCCTGGCCATCGACCGGCACGGTGCGATCAAGGGAACGGCGCTGACTGCCTGGCGCATCCTGCGATGCAATCCGTGGTCGCTCGGTGGCGTCGACCATGTCCCGCCGCGCAAGCGTCCGCGGTGGCACGAGATGCTGCGCGCCATGTGGCGCGAGCGCAAGGGCGGGCCCTCCGCCGCTGGCGTGCCGTCCGGGGAGATCTCCCCGGATACCCCGAGCCCGGCCGCCGAGACCCCGTCCCATGCTCAAGGAGCCTGATTAGTGGACACGATTGCCAGTCTGTTCAGCTTCATCACGACACCCGTTTCCTGGGTCATCGTCCAGTTCCACTCGCTGTACGGGGCCATCTTCGGTCCTGACACGGGCTGGGCCTGGGGCTTGTCCATCGTGTCCCTGGTGGTCCTGATCCGTATCTGCCTGATCCCGCTCTTTGTGAAGCAGATCAAGGCGACCCGGGCGATGCAGACGCTGCAGCCCGAGATGAAGAAGATCCAGGAACGCTACAAGAGCGACAAGCAGCGTCAATCCGAAGAGATGATGAAGCTGTACAAGGAGTCGGGTACCAACCCGCTCTCCTCTTGCCTTCCCATCCTGGCGCAGTCGCCGTTCTTCTTCGCCCTGTACCACGTGCTCAGCGGAATCGCGTCGAACGACACCATCGGCGTCATCGACAAGCCGCTCCTGGAGAGCGCGCAGAAGGCGCACATCTTCGGGGCCCCGCTGGCCGCGAAGTTCATGGACAGCCAGGAGAAGGTCGAGGCGCTTCACGCCTCGCTGACCGACGTTCGCGTCGTGACCGCGATCATGATCGTCCTGATGTCGTTCTCGCAGTTCTACACGCAGCGCCAGCTGATGACGAAGAACGTGGACACGACGGTCAAGACGCCGTTCATGCAGCAGCAGAAGATGCTGATGTACGTCTTCCCGGTCATGTTCGCCGTCTTCGGCATCAACTTCCCCGTCGGTGTCCTCGTCTACTGGCTGACCACCAACCTGTGGACCATGTGCCAGCAGATGTTCGTGATCCGCCGGAACCCGACTCCGGGCTCCAAGGCCCAGGCCGCGTTCCTGGAGCGCCTGCAGAAGCAGCTCACGCACACCAAGAAGGTGCGGGGCCGTGGCAACACGAACATCATCAAGGCGATCGTCGCCAAGGGCCGTGACCGCAACGAGTTCGAGCGCAAGTTCATCAACGGTCTGAGCAAGGAAGGCCTGGCGGCCCAGGCCGACGGCTCCGTCGCGCCGAGTGATTCCGCTGTCGCCACGGAGACCGAGGACGGCACTCCGGCCGGCGGTGGTGCCCCGAAGCGGCAGCAGCCCAAGCGCCAGAGCAAGTCACAGCGCCAGTCCGCCGCCGCACAGAGCAAGGCGGAGAGTGACGCGGAGACGGCTTCGGACGCGAAGACGTCGCTGGAGAAGACCCAGGACGAGCCTGAGGACGCCGCTCCCAAGGACAAGGCCGCGGGCGGCAAGTCCGGATCAGGTAACGCACGCCAAGCCAAGTCGGGGCAGCGCAAGGGCCAGCAGCGGCCCAAGCACCCGTCCAAGAAGTAGAAGGAGTCCATCCCGTGACGGAAGGCACCACCGCCCCCGCCGAAGCCGAGGTCGACGCCGGCGACATTCTCACCCGTCTTGAGCAGGAGGGTGAGATCGCGGCGGACTACCTCGAGGGTCTGCTGGACATCGCCGATCTCGACGGCGACATCGACATGGACGTCGAGGCCGACCGTGCCGCTGTCTCGATCATCAGCGACTCGAACGGCCGCGATCTGCAGAAGCTCGTCGGCCGTGACGGTGAGGTTCTGGAGGCACTCCAGGAGCTGACCCGTCTCGCGGTGCACCGCGAGACCGGTGACCGCAGCCGTTTGATGCTGGACGTCGCGGGTTACCGCGCCAAGAAGCGTGAGGAGCTCTCGGAGCTGGGCGCCAAGGCCGCGGCCGAGGTGAAGAGCTCCGGTGAGCCGGTGAACCTCAAGCCGATGACGCCCTTCGAGCGCAAGGTCGTGCACGATGCGGTAAAGGGCGCAGGGCTGCGCAGCGAGTCCGAGGGCGAGGAGCCGCAGCGCTTCGTCGTCGTGCTTCCCGCCTGATCCACGTCGCTTTCCCGGCCCCGTCTGCTCGCAGGCGGGGCCGGTCTTTGTCAGCCTGATAGTCAGCCACCCCAGTGCGGTACGGAAGGACGGTCCCCGTGACGGAGGAAGCGGAGCTCCCCTCGGCACCCGAGGAGGCTCGGGCGGTATTCGGCGAGCGCTTCTCGGACGCGGTCCGGTACGCGGAGTTGCTGGCCGATGCGGGAGTGAAGCGCGGCCTGATCGGGCCCCGCGAAGTGCCCCGGCTGTGGGAGCGGCACCTCCTGAACTGTGCGGTTCTCTCCGAGGTCGTGCCCGAGAACGTGATGGTGTGCGATGTCGGCTCGGGTGCGGGTCTGCCGGGCATTCCGCTGGCTCTCGTCCGCCCTGATCTGAAGATCACGCTCCTTGAACCGCTGCTGCGGCGGACGACCTTCCTCACCGAAGTAGTCGAGCTGCTCGGACTCGACCACGTGACGGTCGTGCGTGGCCGCGCCGAGGAGGTCCTTGGGAAGCTGCCTCCCGTCCACGTGGTGACCGCGCGGGCCGTGGCGCCACTGGACCGGCTCGCGGCCTGGGGTGTGCCCCTGCTGCGTCCGTACGGAGAGATGCTGTTGCTCAAGGGCGATACGGCCGAGGAAGAGGTCAAGGCCGCCGGAGCCGCGCTGAGCAAGCTCGGCGCGGTGACCACCTCGGTACTGCACGTCGGTGAGGGCGTGGTGGACCCGCTGTCCACAGTCGTACGGGTCGAGGTCGGGGAGAGTCCCGGCGGTGTCCGCTTCGCAGCGAAGCGCGCCAAGGCCGCTCGCACGGAGCGGACCCGCCGCCGTCGTTGATCCGTCCTGACGACGAGCCGTACTCCACACAAGCTGCCAAACGTACGCATACCGGGGTGTCGCGCAAGCGGCACCCCGGCTGCGGTGCATCGTGTTTCACGTGAAACGTCGCTCACTGCTGCATGGCATCATCAGTCGCAGTCGCGCTGCTGAACCTCGCGACCGCCGACCACTCGGATCCCTCGAACGGGGCCCCGAGTTGTCCACAGAGGTGGATTCGTCCACAGAAGACCGGGCCTCGCTGGTTCATGACCCTCAAAGCATGGGAGGCTCTGTTCATTGCGAGCCTGAAGTCGAGGAGAGTGAATCCTTGCGGTCCGACGCCAACATCGCGGGACCGATGACCGATCCGGTCCCCGGTCCCCGTACCGAGTCGGCGGGGGAGGATGTTTCACGTGAAACACCGCCCCCGATGGACGACACCCCTATCGGTCGTGCTGCCCAACTGGCGGTGGAAGCTCTTGGGCGTGCAGGCGAAGGCCTGCCACGACCGGAGCAGACCCGCGTCATGGTGGTTGCCAACCAGAAGGGTGGAGTGGGCAAGACGACGACAACCGTCAACCTCGCCGCTTCGCTCGCTCTGCACGGCGCGCGCGTCCTGGTTATCGACCTGGACCCGCAGGGCAACGCCTCCACGGCTCTGGGGATCGACCACCACGCCGAAGTGCCGTCCATCTACGACGTGTTGGTCGAGAGCAAGCCGCTCTCCGAAGTCGTGCAGCCGGTCCCTGATGTCGAGGGCCTGTTCTGTGCCCCCGCCACCATCGATCTCGCGGGTGCGGAGATCGAGCTCGTGTCTCTCGTGGCCAGGGAGAGCCGACTGCAGCGGGCCATCCAGGCGTACGAGCAGCCGCTGGACTACGTCCTCATCGACTGCCCGCCGTCGCTCGGTCTGCTGACGGTCAACGCCCTGGTTGCCGGTGTGGAGGTGCTGATCCCCATTCAGTGCGAGTACTACGCACTGGAGGGGCTCGGTCAGCTCCTGCGCAACGTCGATCTGGTGCGGGGGCACCTCAACCCTCATCTGCACGTCTCGACGATCCTGCTCACCATGTACGACGGCCGGACCCGGCTCGCCTCACAGGTGGCGGACGAGGTGCGCAGCCACTTCGGCGAAGAGGTCCTGCGGACGAGCATTCCTCGCTCGGTCCGTATCTCCGAGGCGCCGAGCTATGGGCAGACCGTGCTCACCTACGACCCGGGATCGAGCGGTGCCCTCTCGTACTTCGAGGCGGCACGGGAGATCGCGCTACGCGGCGCCGGTGTTCGCTACGACGTACAGCACGCCCACCTGGGCGCTCAGAATGATCAGCACAGCACGACGGAGGGGATGCAGTGAGCGAGCGACGGAGAGGGCTTGGTCGTGGCCTTGGCGCCCTGATCCCTGCAGCCCCCACAGAGAAGTCGACTGCCCAGGCTATGGGTGCAGCGTCGGCCTCACCCAGCGCCGTACCGGTGCTCACGGCCGAGCGGGGGGTGGCGGCCGCGAAGGTGGCGGCGCTCCCGCAGAGCCCCGTTTCACATGAAACGGAAGAGCCGACGTACGGAGCGGTGGAGCCGGAGAGCCCGGCCGCTGCGCACTTCGCCGAGCTGCCTCTCGACTTCATCACGCCCAACCCGAGGCAGCCCCGTGAGGTCTTCGACGAGGACGCCCTCACCGAGCTTGTGACGTCCATCAAGGAGGTCGGGCTCCTCCAGCCTGTCGTCGTACGGCAGGTGGGTGCCTCGCGTTATGAGCTCATCATGGGTGAGCGGCGCTGGCGAGCCTGCCGTGCGGCAGGGCTCGAGCGCATCCCGTCGATCGTCCGGGCGACGGACGACGAGAAGCTCCTCCTGGACGCGCTCCTGGAGAACCTGCACCGTGCGCAGCTGAACCCGCTGGAAGAGGCCGCCGCCTACGACCAGCTGCTCAAGGACTTCAACTGCACGCACGACCAGCTGGCGGACCGGATCGGCCGCTCTCGCCCGCAGGTCTCGAACACGCTGCGGCTGCTGAAGCTGTCGCCGGCGGTTCAGCGCAGGGTCGCCGCCGGAGTGCTCTCCGCGGGCCATGCTCGTGCTCTGCTGTCCGTCGAGGACACGGAGGAGCAGGACCGCCTCGCACACCGGATCGTGGCCGAAGGGCTCTCGGTGCGGGCCGTCGAAGAGATCGTGACCCTCATGGGATCGCGGCCGCAGAGCGCCCCGCGTGCCAAGGGGCCGCGTGCGGGGGGTCGGGTGTCACCGTCGCTGACCAAACTCGCCACGCGCCTCTCCGACCGGTTCGAGACCCGGGTGAGGGTGGATCTGGGGCAGAAGAAGGGCAAGATCGTCGTCGACTTCGCCTCTCTGGAGGACCTGGAACGCATCCTCTCGACGCTCGCCCCGGGCGAGGGTCCGGTCCTGATGAACGGACTGGCCGAGGACTCCGCCGAGGTTCCTGCTGAGGGCTCTGTTGAGGACGACACGTCCAAGGACGGAGAGGCCTGAGCCTCATCAGTTCCGACCCCTGAGAGCGGGCCGTGTCCGGTGTGTACCGGAACACGGCCCGCTCTTTGCTTTCCTACGGTATCGGTGCAATCGGCATCGTGGATACGATGCGTTTGGGTATGGCGCATCCAGCTGACGGCACCTCTTTGGGGAGGCGAGGGCCATGCGATCGGTGAGCCGCACCGAACTGATGACTGCGGGCCTTGGGCTGGGAGCAGTCGGCGGATTCGTCGGCAGCCTGCTGAAGGAACGCAGCGCTCTGACTGCCGCCCGTGACGCTGCGGGCGAAGGAAGTGAGGAACCGCCTTCATGGGGCGTCGGCTCGTACCGCTCACGCTGGACAACCTTCCGGACCTTCCCAAGCGTTGCCGGTCGTGTGTCTTCTGGGAGCTGGACCCGGTCAGCGGCCAGGCCGCGGTAAAGGCCGGAACGCCGGAGCTGGAGAAGGAGGCGTGGATCTCCGCCGTCCTCCTTGAGTGGGGATCGTGCGGCCGAGTCGTCTACGTCGATGATGTTCCGGTGGGCTTCGTGCTGTACGCGCCACCGGCCTACGTGCCTCGTGCCACCGCTTTTCCGACGAGTCCCGTGTCGCCCGATGCCGTGCAGCTGATGACCGCGTGGATCATGCCGGGCTATCAGGGCCAGGGGCTCGGTCGCGTGATCGTCCAGACAGTCGCGAAGGATCTGCTGCGCCGGGGGTTCAAGGCGATCGAAGCCTTCGGGGACGCCCGATGGCAGAAGCCTGCCTGTGTGCTGCCCGCGGATCATCTCCTGGCGGTGGGCTTCAAGACGGTCCGTCCGCACCCCTCGTATCCACGACTGAGGCTTGAGCTGCGTACGACGCTCTCGTGGAAAGAGGACGTCGAGTTGGCGCTGGACCGATTGCTCGGGGCGGTGCAGAAGGAGCCAGCGCTCCGACCGCTCTGACGCGCCCACCCCTTAACACCGCAGTCATGCGAATGGGCCAGCCCTGGAGGGCTGGCCCATTCGTGTTTCACGTGAAACAACGTCGCTCGTTACTCGGCGATGAAGTCCTCGAGGTCACGCTCAAGAGCGGCCTTCGGCTTGGCGCCGACGATCGTCTTGGCCACCTCGCCACCCTGGTACACGTTCAGGGTCGGGATGGACATGACGCCGTACTTGGCGGCGATGCCGGGGTTCTCGTCGATGTTGAGCTTGACGATTTCGATCTTGTCGCCGTGCTCAGCCGCGATCGCCTCGAGAGACGGCGCGATCTGGCGGCACGGGCCGCACCAAGCGGCCCAGAAGTCCACGAGGACGGGCTTGTCGTTCTTGAGGACGTCTTCCTCGAAGGAAGCGTCGGTCACGTTCTTCAGGGTGCCGGCCACGGCGGGCTCCTTAACTTGGTGGTGCGGTGGGGAGGATGGGGTGTCAGACGGTGGCTGCGGCGGTCTCGCTGTCCGCGAGGGCAGCCAGGAACCGCTCGGAGTCGAGCGCGGCGGAGCAACCGGTACCGGCCGCCGTGATCGCCTGGCGGTACGTGTGGTCGACGACGTCACCGGCAGCGAAGACGCCGGTCAGGTTCGTCCGGGTCGAGGGAGCCTCGACCTTCAGGTAGCCCTCGTCGTCCAGGTCGAGCTGGCTCTTGAAGAGCTCCGTGCGCGGGTCGTGGCCGATTGCGATGAACAGGCCGGTCACGGGCAGCTCGGCGGTCTCGCCCGTCTTCAGGTTGCGCAGCGTCAGACCGGAGAGCTTCTGCTCACCCTTGATCTCGGCGACCTCGCTGTCCCAGATGAACTTGATCTTCGGGTCGGCAAGGGCGCGGTCCTGCATCGCCTTGGAGGCACGCAGGCTGTCGCGGCGGTGCACGATCGTCACGGACTTGGCGAAGCGGGAGAGGAAGGTGGCCTCCTCCATCGCGGTGTCGCCGCCGCCGATCACGGCGATGTCCTGGTCCTTGAAGAAGAAGCCGTCGCAGGTCGCGCACCAGGAGACGCCGCGGCCGGAGAGTGCGTCCTCGTTCGGCAGGCCGAGCTTGCGGTGCTGGGAGCCCGTCGTCACGATCACGGACTTCGCACGGTGCACAGTGCCCGCCGTGTCCGTCACGGTCTTGATCTCGCCGCTCAGGTCGACGGCGATCACATCGTCCGGCACCAGCTCGGCGCCGAAGCGCTCGGCCTGGGCGCGCATGTTGTCCATGAGCTCGGGGCCCATGACTCCGTCCTGGAAGCCGGGGAAGTTCTCCACCTCGGTGGTGTTCATCAGCGCACCGCCTGCGGTGACGGCGCCCTCGAACACCAGCGGCTTCAGCGACGCGCGCGCGGTGTAGAGCGCCGCCGTGTAGCCGGCGGGCCCGGAGCCGATGATGATCACGTTACGGACGTCGGTCACGGCTTGATTCCTCGTCTCTGGAGACTGCTGCGTACTGCTGGTGGGTGCCTGTCTCAGGTCTCTCACCCCACCCAACGGATCCTACGGGGCATGCATTCCCGACGTGTCCGAGCGCACGGAAGCATGTCAGCGAAGCATGTCGGGGACGTCAGGATGACACGCCGGACCGAACCCTCTTGCCGGGTGGTGGGAGGGTCAGGGCCGCGCGTAGGAGTGGGTCAGCAGTACCTTGCCCGCGGAGGTATCCGACGACGGCTTGTCCACGCACGTCGCGTCGATGACGTAGGCGGAGACCTTCGTGCTGTCGGAGTCATGGGACGCCACGACGAGGTAGGCGTCCTTCCCCTTATATGTGCCCTCTTCGGCAGCCAGTGGTGTCCGGTCGCCGATGCCGAGCTGGACGCACTTGGGGACGGAGACCGCGGTCTCCCGCAGCGGTGCGTTCTTCTCCTTCGGAGATTCCGGGCTGGACCGCACGCCGAAGGACGGCTCGTCGCTCCCGGAACCGGGTCCCGTGGTCGGCGCCTTGGCGAGCAGGTCGGTCACCTGGCCCTGGAGCTTGTCATCGGAGAAGGCGTGTGCGGAGTCGGCGTTACCCGATGCCGTGTCGGTTCCGCCCGAGTTGCCGCCCATGGTCTGCATCAGCAGGGAGCCGAGCCCGATGGCAGCCGCCGTGAAGACGGCACCGAGCACGACGTTGCGGCGACGGCCGCCCCGGAAGCGGCTCCCGCGTCCAGGTCCCGTGGCCGCGCGAGGGTGGCCCGCGGGTCGGTCGGCGGGTGAGTTGGGTGACGCTTCACTGCGAGCCGGAACTTCATCGGGAGCGGGCGATGTTTCACGTGAAACATGCACGGCAGCCACGGGCTCGGGCATCGGATCGCGATCGACCGAGCCGATGGAGCGCGGTGCGATGCCGACGGAATCGGGTGCGAGGGAGTCCAACAGCGCTTCCGCGGCCAGTGCCGCATCGATGCGGCTGGCGACGTCGGCCGGCATCCGCGACGGTCCCGGCAGCGTGCCGAGTATGCCGCGGATCTCCTCCAGGGAGTCGTAGACATCGGCACACAGCTCGCAGTCACCGAGGTGTCGTCGCACGTCGACCGTGCGGGACGGCGTGAGCAGTCCCTCTGTGAGGTCGGAGATCTCAGCGACTTCTGGGTGCCCGGCTGAGTCGGTCGTCGTCGTCACGCTCGCCCACCTCCGCCCTTCACAGCAGCTGAATCGCTTGGCCCCGCATCCCGCGGCCCCGCTGCAGGTGGGACGGATGTCCCCTGCGTCCGGTTCCTTCCCGGGTCTGACTTCCTGGCGTCCTGTTCATCGCCGCTGTCTCCGCCCTGCGTACGCGTCTCCGCACGCAGGTGGGTGAGTAGCGGCAGCAGTCTGGCTCGGCCGCGCGCACAGCGGCTCTTGACGGTGCCCGTGGGTACCTCGAGCACGCTGGCCGCCTCGGCCACGGGATAGCCCTGCATGTCCACGAGGACGAGCGCGGCACGCTGGTCGTGCGGCAGTGTGCCCAGTGCCTCGATCAGTTCGCGGTGCAGATCGCCACGCTCGACGGGAGCCGCCGCCGACTCATGCGGCTCGAGGAGCTGCTCGAGCCGTTCCGTGTCGTCGATGGGTGAGGTCTTCCGGGACGCCGCCTTGCGCGCCCGGTCGAGGCAGGCGTTCACGGTGATCCGATGCAGCCACGTCGTGACGGCCGACTGCCCACGGAAGGTGTGCGCGGCGCGATAGGCGGAGACGAGAGCGTCCTGGACCGCGTCAGCGGCCTCCTCACGGTCTCCCAGCGTGCGCAGGGCCACGGCCCACAGCCGGTCGCGATGGCGCCGGACGAGCTCACCGAAGGCATCCTTGTCTCCGGCCACATGGCGGGCCAGGAGGTCCTGGTCGTTCATCTCGCCGTGCGTGGTGTCATCCACCGTCGAACCCCCTCCCCCCGGTCGGCCCGTTCCTCAGCCCGTGAACTTCACGTCCGTGATGGCCTGCTTGTACCCCGCGCCGCTGTATTCATCACGGGGTGACTCGGGTACATCGGTGAGCCAGACGAGTACGTACCGCGTCTTGACCGGTTTCTCCGCCTTGACCTTCGCCGTTCCGCCCGATGTCGTGACGGTCCCGATCTGCTTCATCGAGCTCGGAGGCGTCGAGGAGGACATCGAGTCCGCGGCGTACAGCTTGACCGTCGTGTGGTTGCCCGCATAGCGGAGCCCGATCGACGCGGCCGACACGTCCTGGTCCTTGCCGAGGTCGTAGACGATACCGACGCCGGGCTTGTAGGGCGCGAGCTTGGGACCGCCTATGAAGCTGTTGGTCCGCCAGTACGTAGAGCTGTCGCCGTCGTACGTGTTGGGGACGCCGACGGTGTCCTGCGCGTCGCCCTTGAGGACGTACTCCTCGCCATCCTCGATCTTGATCGGATGCGAGGGCTTCGGCTTGTTCTTGTCGCCGCCTTCGGAGGTGTCCGAGCTGCCGGGGTCATCTGAGTTCCCCCGGTCCATCAGCGCGTCCGCCAGCTGCCAGCTGCCGAGTCCCAGAGCCGCGATCAGGAGTGCGGACACGGCCCACTTGAGGGCCTTTCCGGTACGGCTCTGCAGCGGGGGCGGCGGGGTCGGCACCGGCTGGGTGGCGCCCGGACGGGGCGCGGTGCGGCCGTAGGTGCCCTGCTGATAGGTCGTGCGCTGGTACTCGGGCGGTGCGGTGAACACGGGCTCCGGCGGGCGGATGCGCGGCATCTCACCGATCGCCTTCACCAGCTCCTCCGGCGTCGTGCACGGCGGCTCCTGGCGGGAGGCCGTCGCGCCCTCGTTCACGAGCGCGCGCATGGCGAGCTCGGAGAGGCCCCTGTGCACGCCTGCGCGCACCTGGTCGGGGGCGATCAGGCCGACGCCCTTGGGGAGGCCTGCGAGGCCGTACGCATCGTCCTCGTACGGCCAGCGCTGGGTCAGCGAGGCGTACAGCAGCGCGCCGACCGCTTCGGTGTCCGTGCGCTGCGGGGTGTCGGAACTGATGCCACGGAGCGCCGCGTTCACGGCGAGGCCACGGATGCGGTACTGGCCGGACGAGGTCCGCAGCACCGCACTCGGGGTCAGCCGCAGATGGGCGAGGCCCTCACGGTGGGCGGCCGCCATGGCCTGGGCGACCTGACTGACGAGCTGGTACGCGTCGTGCGCCTCCAGAGGGCCCGCCGCGAGCAGCGCGGTGAGCTCTGTGGCGTCGGGCAGCCACTCGTGCACCACATAGACGAGGTCGTTCTCCTCGACCGCGTCCAGGACGTGCACGAAGCGGGGGTCGCCGAGCAGCGCCGACGAGCGGGCCGCTGCGAGTACCGATCGTGCCCGCGGATGGTCGGCGGGCAGCAGATGCACGCCGACGGCCCGGCGGAGTTTCTCGTCCACCGCACGCCAGCTGCTGAAACCGTCCAGACGGGTGACGCACTCTTCGAGTCGATAGCGTCTGGCGAGCTTGTGGCCGCTGTGCAGCTCGGGGGGTGATGCCGCCCCCGAGCTCGTGGGCTCGCCGGTCTCTGCTTCGCCTTCTTCTGCCGTTTCCCGCTCCCGGGTCTGGGCCACCCCGTCGGCCGTGGCCTCGTCCGCTTTCGCGGTCAGCGGCTCATCGCCGCTGTTGTCTGCCACGTCGACGGCAGCCGTGCTCCGTTCCGCCACCGTCGTTCCTGCCTCCCCATCCGTTGCGCTCTGTCAGACGCCAAAGCCAATTGTGCCCACAGTCCGGCCCTATGCACGACACGCAGTGGCCGGTGATGGTTGTGCGAACCCCCTGGATCTCACCGTCCGAGACGGCCGCGGACCATCCCGACCATGGAATTCAGCTCCGCAATCCGCATCTTTCGGGCGGCCACGAAGAAGACGCCGCCGAGAACGATTCCTCCTGCGACCAGTGCCGCGAGCGAGCCGATGGCGCCGTCGCCGAGAGCCTTGAGGATCGCGAAGCTGACGGCTCCGCCGAGGAGGGCCGCCGGAATCGAGGCCCCGATGAGCCTGGTGTAGGTACGCGCCACCTGCGCGCCGTCCAGGTCGCCCCCCAGCCGTGTGCGCAGCCGACGCCAGGCGATGCCGACACCGACGGTGTACGCGAGGCCGTAGGAGGCGGCCATGCCGACGACGGCCCAGCGGGCAGGCAGGACGAAGAAGCAGAGCGCCGACGCGGCGGCGTTGACGGCCGCGACGATGACCGTGTTGTAGAACGGCGTGCGCGTGTCCTCGTAGGCGTAGAAGCCCCTCAGGACGACGTACTGGACCGAGTACGGGATCAGGCCGAGGCCGAAGGCCATCAGGGTGTACCCGATGTTCAGTGCGCCCGAGCCGGAACTGGCGTAGAGGAGCGTGGCCATGGGCAGGCCCAGGGCGAGGAAGGCGAAGGCACACGGCACGATCGCCACGGCAGAGGTGCGCAGACCGTAGGAGATGTCGTCACGGACGGCTGCGGGGTCTCCGTCGTTGGCGGAGCGGGAGATACGGGGCAGTACCGCGGTCATAACCGAGACCGTGATGATGGCCTGCGGCATCATCCACAGCAGCAGTGCGTAGTTGTAGGCGGTGATGCCGGTGCCGGGGTGGCCGAGCTTCTCGGCGGTCGCACCGGCGCTGGTGGCCAGCTGGGTGACGACGACCATGCCGAGCTGGTTGGCGAGGACGAAGAAGAGCGTCCACTTGGCGAGCCGGGCGGCCTTGCCGAGTCCGTGGCCGCGCCAGTCGAAGCGGAGCCGGAGCTTGAATCCCGCGTCACGCAGATACGGCACCATCGACAGTGCCTGCACGGCGAGGCCGAGCAGGGTGCCGAGACCCAGCAGACGTACGCCTTCGGGCGTGATGGTGCTGGCGTTGATGCCGGTGTCGTTGAAGCTGCCGAAGGCCCAGATGAACGCCCCGAAGGCGGTGATGACCACGACGTTGTTGAGGACAGGGGTCCACATCATCGCGCCGAAGCGGCCGCGGGCGTTGAGGACCTGGCCGAGCACGATGTGCACGCCCATGAAGAACATCGTCGGGATGCAGAAGCGGGCGAAGGTGACCGTCACTTCCATCCGGACGGGGTCTTCGGCGATCGTCGGCGACATCATGCGCACGAGCAGCGGCGCTGCCACCACGCAAATGACGGTGACGCTCGCCAGCAGGACCATGACGAGGGTGAGAAGGCGGTTGGCGTATCCCTCGCCCCCGTCGTCGTCGTTCTTCATGGCGCGGACGAGCTGAGGGATGAAGACCGCGTTCAGGGCGCCGCCGCCGACGAGGACGTAGATCATCGTCGGAAGGACGTTGGCGACCTGGTACGAGTCGTTGAGCGTGCCGACGCCGATCGCGGCGGCCATGACCAGGGTGCGCGCGAAGCCCGTGAGCCGGGAAACCAGCGTGCCCGCGGCCATCACCGCGCTCGACTTCAGCAGGCTCGAGGCCCGCCCGCCGCCCGACTTCGGGGCCGGGGCCGCCGGTGCGGGGGTCGGGGGAGCTGCCGGGGCCGGGACCACCGGGGGCTCGGGGGGTTGGTAGCCGCCCGGTTGCTGGTAGCCGTTGCCCTGGGGATAGCCGTTGCCCTGTGGGTAGCCGTCCTGCTGGTAGCCGCCGGGCTGCTCGCGGTAGCCGCCCGGTTGCTGGTCCCGGAAGAGGTGGGCGAAGGCGTCCGGCTCGTGGCGCTCCTCCCCGGCCTGGGTGACCAGGTCGTCGACGCCCACGAACTGCGTCGTACGGGCGTCGTCGCCGTACGGGAGGTGCCGGGTAGGTCCTTCGGGCTCGGGGGCCGGGGTCTGGGCCCACACACGGGGGTCCGGGGCGTGCTGGGGGGAGGGTGGCTGGGCGTAGAGGGGCTGGGGGTCCTGGTAGTAGCCGGGCGGCGGCGGGGGGTGCGCGGCGCGGTCGTACAGCGCCTCTGTCACCGGATCCTGGGCGGTGAGATCCTGCGCCCGGTAAGGGTCCTGGTCGTAGGCGTCCTGGAGGTACAGGTCCGGGGCAGGCTGGGGTGGCACCTGTCCGTCCTCAGGGGGACCGGAACCGCCCGCGCCCTGGCCACGGTCACCGTCGTACGGCGCGTTCATGGATTACCCCACCTCATCGTCCCCGGGCCCACCGGCCACGACATCGCTCAACGGTCCACTCTCTCACCCGTGTCCGACGGGTCGGTGCTTTCCGGAGCGGTGTCCGGTGTCGGGTCACTCGGCTGCTCGGGGTCGTCCTCTCCGGACTCGCTGCCGGACTCCCCGTCGGAGTCGTCGTCGGGTCCGCTGTCCGTGCTCGCCTCGGCCTGCTGCCGGGCGGCCCGCTTGCGCTGGGTGTACATCCGGAATCCGGCGAGCACGAGGAGGAGGACGCCGCCCGCGATGACGAGCATCACAGTGAGGGTGATCTCGGTGACGTTCACGTCGAACTTGACCGCTTTGCCGTAGGGCTGGCCGTCCTCGGTGTAGAGCTGGGCGTAGACCGGCACCGGGCCGTTGGCGTTGGCCGTGGTGGTGAACTTCACCGACTGGGCGTGCCCGCCCGCGACCTTGACCGGCTGTTCCCAGTAGGCCTTGCCGCCGATCTTCAGACGTGTGGGGTTTTCCGACGTCAGGCGCAGAACCATGTGGTCGACGCCCTGGACGAGGTTGTTCTGCACCGTCACCGGGATCGTGGCGCTGCGCCCCGAGAGCTTCGCGTCAGACTTCTTGATCAGCGCCACCTGATCGATGAGCGTCGTCAGGTACTTCTCCACGCCACGGCGGAATGTGTCCGCCTCGCCGGCCCGCCCGCGCCAGGACGTGGACATCTCACGGTCTATGGCCCGCCCGAAGGGAGTGATCACGCGGTCGGGCTCGCTGAGGATCGTCTTGAAGCGGCTGAGCTTGTTCCGGGTGTTCTGAATGGACTGGAAGGCCGACTTCGGCAGCTCCTGCTTGCGCAGCGACGCCGGGTAGGACCCGGCCGAAGGCACCTGGGTCGTGGCCGCCGGGTCTGGCTTCACCTTCGCCGCCGTCGAGAGGTCCTGCGGCTGCGTCCAGCGCTCGTCGGAGAGGGCGGTCAGCGCCTTGGCCATCGACTGGGCCTGGCTGGCGGACGGCATACGCTGTGGAGCGACGACGATGCTCCGCTGCTTATCCGGGTCCTGCAGTGTCACCATCAGGCTCTGCGCGAGGAACTCCTGCACGGCGAGCGTGGAGCTCTCGGCCCCCGTCATGTCGCCCTGGAAGGCCGTGGAGAGGCGTGCGTCGGCCACCACGGCCGTCGTGCCGCCGCCGATGGGCCGGGCGGCGTTGGGTGTGTACAGAAGCCCGCCGGTCTCGCGCATGCTGTCGCTCCGGGCGATCACCGTGTGGGCGCCCGCAGAGGTGGAGACATCGACGACCGACGGATCGAGCGCGCCGTCCACGGGCCACGCGAAGTCCGACCGGGGCTTGACGTGGAGGATTGTCTTCACGGCGTCGGACCCCGCATCGGTGGCGTCCTTGAGCTGGCCGAGGGACCCGGTGACGGTCTTGCCGTTGTGGGCGAGCGAGGCGAGGTCGGGGTCGGCGAAGGGCAACGCCACGACCTTCTTGTCCTGCACGGTCTGTTCGAGCTTGTTGAGCCAGTCCTTGGCGACCGCCTGGCCCTTGCCCGCCGTGGTGCTCTTGCCGTCGGCGGTCTGTACTCGGTAGTTCCGCGTCATCGCGTCGACCGAGGCCAGCAGGTCGGGATCGACGACCCAGGTGACGTCGAGCTCGCGGCCCGCGGACAGCATCTGATCGAGGCGGCCGCCCGGGGCGAGCTCCTTCGTCAGGTCGTCGTCAGTGAAGACGGGCGTCTGCTGCTCGTCCGAGCCGGTCTCCGCCGTGAGGTGCGGGGTGGAGATGAGCGGCCACAGGTAGGTCGTCTTGGTCTTCGTGTCGCTGGCGTCCGCCTGCCAGGGCAGGAAGGTCCGCTCGAAGCCGAGGACCTGGGACCACGGCTGTGCGGCGGTCCGGCCCGTGAGGGAGACACCGAGCTGGTAGACACCGTCGGCGCCGAGGTCCAGCGCCTTGACCGGGACGGAGATGCTGAAGTCCTGGCGGACGCCGGGGGTCAGCTTGGAGAACTTCTCGACGTACTTGCCGCCGACCTCCGTGCCGTCGGCTCCTGGCTGGTATCCGGTGCGCTTGGCGGCGGAGTCGATCGAGCTCCGGCCGTTCAGGACCGGCCCGAGGCGCAGCCCGACCTGGGCTCCCGTCACCGTCTGCTTGCCGTTGTTGGTGACCGTGCCGGAGACGGTGAGCGTGTCGCCGTCCACCGGGGCGGTGGGTGTGAGCGAGTCGAGCGAGACGTCGACGGTCCTTGAACCGGTGGCGTCGGCCGCCGCGCTCGGCACGGCGGCGTGCGCAGCCGCCTCCGCCGGAAGCTGCAGCATCCCGGTCAGCAAAGGGGCCGCGGCCATCAACGCTGCCGTACGCCGCAGCCACCGGCGGGCAGGTGAGGGACTGGTCCCCGGAAAGTCTGCCGCCTCGGCCACGCGTTGCCCGTCCTCGTTGTTGTCAGTGGTCGTCGGTTGTGCGTCCACGCATGGTAACGAGGTGCGCTGTGGCGAAGTGCCGCGGACTGCTCCACATGATCGGAAGACCTGGCCGGAGAGGGGCGCGCGGCTCTCGGAGCCCCGCTGAAAACCGGGCGGCTGGGGGCGTCCGGGGCACGTACCCTTTTCTGTTGTGCCGAACGCCAATGAAGAAATTCCCAGCGCACTGAGTCAGGTGCAGCGCCGCGCGGTCAGTGAACTACTGCGTGTGTCCCCTGTCGCGGACGACCTTGCCCGCCGTTTCCAGGAGGCCGGGTTCTCTCTCGCCCTGGTCGGCGGGTCGGTCAGAGACGCGCTCCTTGGCCGGCTCGGCAATGACCTGGACTTCACGACCGAGGCCCGCCCCGAAGACGTACTGAAGATCATCAGGCCGTGGGCGGACTCGGTGTGGGAGGTGGGGATCGCCTTCGGCACGGTGGGGAGCCAGAAGGATGCCCGCGTCGGAGACGCTATTCAGCGCTTTCAGATCGAGGTCACGACCTACCGTTCTGAGGCGTACGACAGGACCTCGCGCAAGCCGGAGGTGTCGTACGGCGACTCCATCGAGGAAGACCTCGTGCGCCGTGATTTCACCGTCAACGCGATGGCCGTGGCGCTCCCGGAGAAGGAGTTCATCGACCCGCACGGGGGGCTCGAGGACCTGGCGGAGCGTGTCCTGCGGACTCCTGGCACCCCGGAGGACTCCTTCTCCGACGACCCGCTGCGGATGATGCGGGCCGCGCGATTCGCCGCGCAGCTGGACTTTGAGGTGGCTCCCGAGGTCGTCGCCGCGATGAAGGCGATGTCCGAGCGCATCGACATCGTCTCCGCGGAGCGCGTCCGTGACGAATTGAACAAGCTGATCCTCTCGCCGTACCCCGCGAAGGGGCTGGCTCTACTTGTCGACACAGGCATCGCCGACCGTGTTCTGCCCGAGCTCCCGTCGCTGCGTCTGGAGCGTGACGAGCACCACCGGCACAAGGACGTCTACGACCACTCGCTGATCGTTCTGGAACAGGCGATGGCGCTGGAGGAGAACGGCCCGGACCTGACGCTGCGGCTCGCGGCCCTGCTGCACGACATCGGGAAGCCGCGTACGCGGCGCTTCGAGGAGGACGGCCGGGTCTCCTTCCACCACCACGAGGTGGTGGGCGCGAAGATGACCAAGAAGCGGATGACGGAGCTCAAGTACTCGAACGAGCTCGTGAAGGACGTCTCGCGCCTCGTGGAGCTGCACCTGCGCTTCCACGGCTACGGAACGGGCGAGTGGACGGACTCGGCCGTACGCCGCTACGTACGCGACGCGGGCCCCCTCCTCAGCCGGCTGCACAAGCTGACCCGGTCCGACTGCACGACGCGCAACAAACGGAAGGCCAATGCGCTGTCCCGTGCGTACGACGGCCTGGAGGAGCGCATCGCGCAGCTTCAGGAGCAGGAGGAGCTCGACTCGATCCGTCCCGACCTGGACGGCAACGAGATCATGGAGATCCTGGAGGTGCGGCCGGGCCCGGTGATCGGTCAGGCCTATAAGTTCCTGCTGGAGCTGCGGCTCGAGAACGGGCCGATGGAGCGGGACGCGGCGATCGCGGCGCTCAAGGAGTGGTGGGCAGCGCAGGAGTGAGGTGAGGTTCGCGGCGATGTTTCACGTGAAACATCACAGCGGATCCGGACGTGCGAAGGGGCACTGTTTCACGTGAAACAGTGCCCCTTCGCGTATGCCGTTACTTGGCTTGCTTCAGGCAGAGCACCACATCGTGGCTGCCGCCGGTCTGGTAGTAGGAGACCTCGGTCCCCTTGACCGTCTCGCACTTGCTGACGCTGCTGGTGCCGTCGAACTTCTCGATGACCTTGAACTCGGCGTCACTCGAGGAGCAGTCGGCGTTCTCCAGCTTCGGCTGCGACTGTGTGCCCTTGTTGTGCAGGCAGTCACCGACGGCGGTGGTCTCAGCGTCGCTCTTGCCCAAGTACCACTTGCCGACAGCGACGAGGATGCCGACGACGATGACGGCACCGATGCGCAGCACCAGCTTGTTGACGCGACGGCCACCACTCGGAGCGGCCGGAGGCGGAAGCGGGGCGCCCTGGTTGTAGGGCGGGTAGGGCTGCTGCGGAGCGGTGGGCTGCCCCGGCTGGCCGTAGGGCTGCACGCCCTGGCCGTACGGATTCTGGCCCTGGGGCGGAGTAGTCACTTAGGGGTCCCCCTCGAACGGAAGCGCGATGGCGCGGATACGACGTCCGTAAGTTATCGGGGGGCAGTGGCATCTCTGTAGCTCAGAGGGGCTCTGTGGCATTGATGTGACACTTACTGCGCGCCAAATCTGGCCATAGTAGCAGCAATTGCCGCGTAGATAACGGCCACCGTGACCACCAGCGGAACCGATCGCCCGTCAGGCGGCAGCATCAGCGCGGCAACTCCCGCCGCACCGACGAAAGCGACGTTGAACAACACGTCGTAGAGCGAGAAGATCCGGCCACGGAAGCTGTCGTCCACCGCCGACTGCACCACCGTGTCCGTGGCGATCTTCGCTCCCTGAGTCGTCAGGCCGAGGAGGAACGCGGCGATCAGCAGTGGGGCAGGTGTGAAGGGGAGGGCGAGGGACGGCTCCAGGATCGCCGCGGCTCCCGCGCAGGCGGTGATCCAGCCGCCGGGGCCCAGCCAGTTCACCGCCGATGGCGTCACCACGGCCGCCACGAAGAAGCCCGCCCCCGAAACCCCCACCGCGAGTCCGAGCAGGGCGAGCCCGTCGGACTCCGAGGACGACCAGGCGTACCGGCAGAGCATCAGGACCATGACCGACAGGGCGCCGTAGCAGAACCGCATGAGTGTCATCGCGAGCAGCGCACGGGCGGCCGGGCGCCGCTGCGACAGATGCCGCACCCCGGCCATCAGGTCCCGTGCCGTACCGGACAACGCCGCACGGAGCCGCGTCTTGACCAGTTCAGGGCCCGGACCGAGCAGCTCACGCGCCATCCGCAGTGAGGCGAGCGCCGCGCATAGGTAGAGGGCGGCGCCGATCAGGACCACCGCCGCGTCCGAGTCGAAGCCCGCCAGGCGCACGGCGAACGCGAGGCCACCGCCCGCGGTGGCGGCCAAGGTCCCCGCGGTCGGTGACAGGGAGTTGGCCATGACCAGGCGATCGGGGTCGACCACGCGCGGCAGCGCGGCCGAGAGCCCGGCGAGGACGAAGCGGTTGACGGCCGTGACACAGAGCGCGGAGGCGTAGAAGAGCCAGTCAGGCACGCCGCTAAGGATCAGCAGCGCGGTCACCGAAGCAAGCACGGCCCGCAGCAGATTGCCGTACAGAAAGACCTGACGACGCGGCCAGCGGTCGAGGAGCACGCCCGCGAAGGGGCCGATCAGCGAGTAGGGCAGGAGCAGCACCGCCATCGCGGAGGCGATCGCGGTCGGCGAGGTCTGCTTCTCCGGCGAGAAGACGACGTACGTGGCGAGTGCCACCTGATAGACGCCGTCCGCGCCCTGGGAGATCAGCCGCACGGCGAGCAGGCGCCGGAAGTCCCGCAGGCGCAGCAATACGCGCAGGTCACCGACGACAGCCATGGGGCACAGCCTCACATACGAGGAGGGTCCCCGGGCGGATTGCCCGGGGACCCTCGACAGACGTTCGAGCGAAGAGCTTTAGCGCTCGACCTCGCCCTTGATGAACTTCTCGACGTTGTCGTACGCCTCGTCGTCGAAGTACTGCACCGGCGGGGACTTCATGAAGTACGAGGACGCGGAGAGGATCGGGCCGCCGATGCCGCGGTCCTTGGCGATCTTCGCGGCGCGCAGGGCGTCGATGATGACACCGGCCGAGTTCGGGGAGTCCCAGACCTCGAGCTTGTACTCCAGGTTCAGCGGGACGTCACCGAAGGCGCGGCCCTCGAGGCGGACGTACGCCCACTTGCGGTCGTCGAGCCACGCGACGTAGTCCGACGGGCCGATGTGGACGTTGTTCTCGCCCAGCTCACGGTCGCGGATCTGCGAGGTGACGGCCTGCGTCTTCGAGATCTTCTTCGACTCGAGGCGGTCGCGCTCCAACATGTTCTTGAAGTCCATGTTGCCGCCGACGTTGAGCTGCATGGTGCGCTCGAGACGGACACCGCGGTCCTCGAACAGCTTCGCCATCACGCGGTGCGTGATGGTGGCGCCGACCTGCGACTTGATGTCGTCGCCGACGATCGGCACGCCCGCCTCGGTGAACTTGTCAGCCCACTCCTTGGTGCCGGCGATGAAGACCGGAAGGGCGTTGACGAACGCGACCTTGGCGTCGATGGCGCACTGCGCGTAGAACTTCGCAGCGTCCTCGGAGCCGACGGGCAGGTAGCAGACCAGGACGTCGACCTTGCGGTCCTTGAGGATCTGGACGACGTCGACCGGGGTCTCGTCGGACTCCTCGATGGTCTGGCGGTAGTACTTGCCAAGGCCGTCGAGGGTGTGGCCGCGCTGGACGGTGACGCCCTTGCTCGGCACGTCGCAGATCTTGATGGTGTTGTTCTCGCTGGCGCCGATGGCGTCCGTGAGGTCGAGGCCGACCTTCTTGGCGTCCACGTCGAAGGCGGCGACGAACTCGACATCGCCGACGTGGTACTCGCCGAACTTGACGTGCATCAGGCCCGGGACCTTGGCCTCCGGGTCTGCGTCCTTGTAGTACTCGACGCCCTGGACCAGCGAGGCGGCGCAGTTGCCCACGCCGACGATGGCTACGCGAACCGAACCCATTCCGGTTGCTCCCTGTGTGATCTGTGTATTCCGGATGAGGCCCTGCGGAACGCGGAACCTCACTTGGCGGTGTCATCGGACGGATCCGGCGGCGGGTTGGTCTCCCGCCGCCGGGGCAGGCCGCCCGACTCCCCAGATGTGCTGTCGTGCTGAGCAGAGCCGTCCGGAGCGGACCGTTGCTGGTCCCGCCCCGCTCGCTCGCTCTCGATGAGCTCGTTCAGCCAGCGCACTTCGCGCTCCACGGACTCCATTCCGTGCCGCTGCAGCTCAAGCGTGTAGTCGTCCAGGCGCTCCCGGGTACGGGCCAGGGAGGCGCGCATCTTCTCCAGTCGCTCCTCGAGGCGGCTGCGACGCCCCTCGAGCACCCGCATGCGTACGTCCCGCGAGGTCTGCCCGAAGAAGGCGAAGCGGGCGGCGAAGTGTTCGTCCTCGTACGCGTCCGGGCCGGTCTGGGAGAGCAGCTCCTCGAAGTGCTCCTTACCTTCCGCCGTCAATCGATAGACGATCTTGGCGCGGCGCCCGGAAAGAGGAGCCGCCAGGGCGTCCTCGGGGGTGCCGCCCGACTCCTCGATCAACCAGCCGTTGGCGACCAGCGTCTTGAGGCAGGGGTAGAGGGTCCCGTAACTGAAGGCCCGGAACACTCCCAGCGATGTATTGAGCCGTTTACGCAGCTCATAGCCGTGCATCGGGGACTCGCGCAGCAGGCCGAGCACGGCGAACTCGAGGATGCCGGAGCGTCTGCTCATCTTCGCCTCCCGTCTGCCAGCGTCTGTCGACACGGTCTTTATGCCGAGCTGATGTATCGACTCGATACATCGAGACGATAGAACGGCCCGCCTGTTGAGACAAGAGGGGAAACGGTGAACGGCGTCACATCACTGATTCGTAGTAAGTAACTTGCCTGATTTGGGGTGAACTTCGGTCCTACGAGGGTTTTGACGGTGCGTAGTCTGTGCGCCATGCAGACCACAGGGAACCAAGTGACGCGTGAGGGCGTCGTCGTCCCTGGTGCAGTGCGGATGAGTGCTGGGACAGACGCATCCGTACTTCGGGGGGACCGGAAACCAGCCGCCGTTTCCAGGCGCGGATACCTGCGCCTGCCCGAGGAGTAATCGTTCGATGAGCGAGCACCGTCGCAAACCGCCGCAGCCGCAGGGCGGCGGACGCACCGCGGCCAGACGCGGCGCCCCAGGCACGTCGTCGGGCCGCCGCGCGGCACCGCGTGGCGCCACTGGATCGCCCACTTCCTCAACCGGCTCGCCCGGATCAGGGGCCCCTGACGACGGGGACCGTTCCTATGGCGGCCGTGCCGAGGCCCGCCGTGCCGCGCAGCGCAGTGGCGCTGTCGGCGCGGGCGGAAGCCGCCGCAGAGCTGCCGACGGGTCCGGTGCCGGGCGCGGAGGCGCCGGTGGCGGCGGTCGGCGGGGTGGTGGCGGCCCGAACGGGCCCGGCCGTGGCCGAGGCCGTGGCGGTCATGAGCCCCGTAAGAAGCGGTTCATCGACTACCCGCGCGCCGAGAAGGACGGTCTGCGGCGCTGGGTTCCGTCCTGGCGTCTTGTCTCCGGCCTGTTCGTCGGGTTCATCGGCAGCCTGATGGTGGTCACAGGAATCGCCTACGCCCTGGTGCAGGTGCCGAAGGTCGACCAAGCGGCCACGGCCCAGAACAACGTCTATTACTGGTCCAACGGCAAGCCGATGGTCGCGACCGGCGGTGAGACGAACCGCCAGATCATTGATTTCGACAAGATCCCCAAGGCGATGCGGACCGCCGTCATCTCGGCCGAGAACAAGTCGTTCGACGACGACAAGGGCGTCGACCCCATGGGCATCACCCGCGCCCTGGTCAACATGGCCAAGGGCGGCGAGACCCAGGGTGGCTCGACCATCACCCAGCAGTACGTGAAGAACGCGCGCCTCGGTGACCAGTCCCAGACGTTCACGCGTAAGTTCAAAGAGCTCTTCATCTCCATAAAGGTCGGCCGGACGGTCAAGAAGAACGACATCATGGCGGGCTATCTCAACACCGCCTACTACGGCCGTGGCGCCTATGGCATCCAGGCAGCCGCCCGCGCCTACTTCGGCAAGGACGCCAGCGACCTGAACCCCAGCCAGTGCGCGCTCCTGGCGACGGTGCTCAAGGGCGCCACGTACTACGACCCGGCCGGCTCCCCCGAGGTCGACCCCGCTGCTTCGCAGGAAGCCAACACCCAGCGGGCCACCAAGCGGTGGAAGTGGATCCTCGACGAAGAGGTCAAGGACGGCCACCTGACCTCTGCGGTCCGGAGCAAGTACACGAAGTTCCCCAAGCTCCAGAACCCGCGCTCCAACGCCCAGCTGGGCGGCCAGGTCGGCTATCTCGTCGACCTCGCCAAGGCGTACGTGATCAACAGCAGCGACGGCCGGATCACGGCCAACGATCTCCAGCAGGGCGGCTACGAGATCCACACGACCTTTGACAAGGACAAGGTCAAGAAGCTCGAGAAGTCCGTGGAGAAGGTCCGCAAGGCGAAGATCAAACCCAAACAGCGTCCGGACAAGGACACCCACGTCCAGTTCGGTGGGGCCTCGGTGAATCCGAAGGACGGCGCGATCGAGGCCATCTACGGCGGTGAGGACGCGACCAAGCACTTCACCAACAACGCGGACCAGACCGGTGCGCAGGTCGGCTCGACGTTCAAGCCCTTCGTGCTGGCCGCGGCCTTCAAGGACGGCACACGCGCCAAGGACGGCCCGGAGGTCCAGGGCGAGGACCAGCGCACGATCGTCAACCCGAAGAGCCTCTACAGCGGCAAGAACAAGCTCAAGATCAAGAATTACGACGACAGTATCTGGACGGACAAGGAAGGCAAGGAGTGGCTGCAGACCAACGACGGCGCTGCGTCCTACAACGCGCCGACCTATCAGATTGACCTCCGCGAGGCGATGCGGGAGTCCGTCAACTCGGCCTATGTACAGCTCGGCATGGACGTCGGCCTGGACAAGGTGAAGGGCGCGGCAGTCGACTCCGGTCTCAAGGCGAACAGTCTGGCCAGCGCCAATTACCCGTCCTTCTCACTGGGTACGTCGTCGCCGAGCGCGATCCGCATGGCGGGTGCCTACTCCACCTTCGCGGCCAGCGGCAAGCAGAACGATCCGTACTCGGTCAAGGAAGTCGAGCACAAGGGCAACACCGTCTTCGAGCACGAGAAGAAGCCCAAGCGGGCCTTCGACGAGTCGGTCGCCGACAACGTCACCGATGTGCTCAAGACCGTCGTCGAGAAGGGCACGGGCACCTCGGCCCAGCTGAACGGCCGCCAGGTGGCGGGCAAGACCGGTACGACCGACGGCAACAAGTCCGCCTGGTTCGTCGGGTACACCCCGCAGCTGTCGACCGCGATCAGCATGTACCGGCTCGACGACAACGAAGGGAACAAGAAGCGCGAGTTCCTGGAGATGTTCGGCACGGGTGGCGAGGAGAAGATCCACGGCGCCTCGTTCCCCGCGCAGATCTGGAAGGACTACATGGAGCAAGCCCTCAAGGGCGAGCCCGTGGAGAAGTTCAACGTGCCTACTCCGATCGGTTCTGTCGTCGGCGAGACTCCGCCGCCGACCCCGACACCCACCCCGACGGAGACCGAAGATCCTGACAACTCCCCCTCGCCGAGTCCCACAGACACCGGACCGTCCCCGAGTCCAACGGGAAGTCCCGACCCCGGTGAGTCCTGTGCGGATTGGGACTGGCAGTGCAACAACAACGGCGGTGCGTCGGACGGTGGGGCCACCGACGGCAGCACCGGCGGGGAGTCGCCACCGGCCACGGAAGATCCGACCGGCGGCGGAGGGAACAACGGGAACGGCAACGGAGGAGGACTCTTCGGCGGCTCAGGCTGACCGAGATCTCCGAGTGCGTGTTTCACGTGAAACGTACGGTTTCACGTGAAACATGCGGCGCCGAGCGCCGACGTGAGCCGACGAAGGCTGACGAGAACACAGACGAGGGCCGCCACACCGCACCGGTGTGGCGGCCCTCGTCGTGTTCTCAGGCGCGTACGGCAGGATGTGCGGCATGCCCAGTGCAGAGACGACGCGCACGAGCGTGCACAAGACCACCAGTGCACAACAGCCGGAGCCCGTACGGCCGACCAGGGAGGATGAGGTCGCCGCGGCCGGGAGTGAGCTGATCGGCGGACCCATCGGCCGCAGAGTGCTGTTCGCGGCGACGTGGTGGACTCCCGTACGCGTGATCGCGCTCGTGGCCATCGGGATGTTCGCGCTCGGCATGGTGCAGAAGATCCCGTGCTACGACGGCGCCTGGTTCCAGGGTGCGAGCTCGCAGTACACGCACGCGTGCTACTCCGACATCCCGCATCTCTACCAGGGGCGTGGCTTCGCCGAAGGGCTCGTGCCCTACTTCGACAAGCTGCCCGGCGACATGGAGTACCTCGAATACCCGGTCCTCACCGGTGTGTTCATGGAGGTGGCCTCCTGGATGACGCCTGGCAGCGGCAGCATCCAGCACCAGGAGAAGTTCTACTGGATGGTCAATGCCGGGATGCTGATGGCCTGCACGGCGGTCATCGCCGTCTGTGTCGCCCGCACCCACCGGCGCCGCCCCTGGGACGGCCTCCTTGTCGCCCTGGCGCCCGCCTTCGCGTTGACGGCCACCATCAACTGGGACCTGTTCGCCGTCGCTCTCACCGCCGCGGCGATGCTGATGTGGTCCCGCCGCGGTGCGACCTCCGCGGGCGTACTCCTAGGCCTGGCGACGGCCGCGAAGCTCTACCCGGCGTTGCTTCTCGGACCGCTGCTCGTCCTGTGCTGGCGATCGGGGCACTGGCGGGCCTTCTGGAAGACGGCCACAGCGGCCGTGGCTGTCTGGCTCGTGGTGAACCTGCCGGTGATGATCGACCATGACGCCACGGGCTTCCACATCCGCGAGGGCTGGGCGAAGTTCTACACCTTCAGCCAGGAACGGGGCGTCGACTTCGGCTCCTTCTGGCTGATCCTCTCCCAGCGCATGGACGACCCGCTATCCACCGACACGGTCAACACCCTGGCGACGGCACTGATGCTCCTGGCCTGTCTCGGAGTCGGCGCGCTGGGCCTGACCGCGCCGCGCCGCCCGCGCTTCGCACAGCTCGCCTTCCTGGTGGTCGCCGCGTTCATCCTCACCAACAAGGTCTACTCGCCGCAGTACGTACTGTGGCTGATCCCCCTGGCCGCCCTGGCCCGGCCACGCTGGCGCGACTTCCTCATCTGGCAGGCGTGCGAGGTCGCGTACTTCCTGGGGATCTGGCTGTACCTCGCGTACACCACAAGCGGAGACGCCCATAAGGGCCTGCCGACCGAGGGCTACCAACTCGTCATCGTGATCCACCTGCTGGGGACGCTCTACCTGTGCGCCATGGTCGTACGCGACATCCTGATGCCCGAGAGAGACCCGGTGCGGCGGTCCGGTGACGACGATCCGTCGGGGGGTGTCCTGGACGGCGCGGAGGATGTCTTCGTCCTCGGGCAGGCCGCCCATCCACCGCGGCACGCGGCACACTGCACCGAGGGCGCCCACGTGCGGTGGGGGTCGGCGCCAACCGACGTTTCACCCTGAGCGAACAGGCCGCCCGGGTGGCCTGGAATGACTGAAGGGCCGTGAGCGACGGTTGTCGCTCACGGCCCTTCAGCCTGTAGCCGTTTCAGTCCGTAGTCGTTCCCGCTGTGATCAACGGTCGACGATGCGGTCGAACTGCGTGGTGGTGTGCCGCAGATGGGCCACCAGCTCCTCGCCCACCTTCGGCTCGGGCGCGTCCGAGGGCACGAAGAGGATGGAGACCTGCATGTGCGGCGGCTCCGCGAACCAGCGCTGCTTACCGCCCCAGACGAACGGGGCCAGGTTGCGGTTGACGGTCGCGAGGCCCGCACGGGCCACGCCCTTGGCACGCGGCATCATGCCGTGCAGCGCCTTCGGCGCCTCCAGGCCGACGCCGTGCGATGTACCGCCCGCGACGACGACCAGCCAGCCGTCGGATGCGACCTTCTGCTGTCGGTAGCCGAAGCGGTCGCCCTTGGTCACCTGCGTGACGTCCAGGACCGCACCGCGGTACTCGGTGGCGTCGTGGTCGCCCAGCCAGAGCTGCGTACCGATGCGCGCGCGGAAACGCGTCTGCGGGAACTGCTGCTGCAGGCGGGCGAGTTCGTGGGCCTTGAGGTGGCTGACGAACATCGTGTGCAGCGGAAGACGGGCGGCGCGCAAACGGTCCATCCAGCCGATGACCTCTTCGACGGCGTCCGAGCCGTCCGTGCGGTCCAGCGGCAGGTGGATCGCGAAGCCCTCGAGCCGTACGTCCTCGATGGCCGCATGCAGCTGTGAGAGCTCCTGCTCGCTCACGCCGTGCCGCTTCATCGAGGACATGACCTCGATGACGACGCGGGCGCCCACCAGACCGTGCACGCCGTCGAGCGACGACACGGAGCGGATGACGCGGTCGGGCAGCGGCACAGGCTCCTCGCCCCGCCGGAACGGCGTCAGGACCAGCAGGTCGCCGCTGAACCAGTCCTTGATCCGGGCGGCTTCGTACGTGGTGCCGACGGCGAGGATGTCGGAGCCGAAGCGGGTCGCTTCCTCCGCGAGGCGCTCATGACCGAAGCCATAGCCATTGCCTTTGCAGACCGGGACTATTCCCGGGAACTGCTCCAGCATGTGCTTGTGGTGTGCTCGCCAGCGCGCGGTGTCGACATAGAGCGTGAGCGCCATGGCCGGATCCCGGAACCTTTCTCGTGGCTGCGGTGTATCAGAAGTATGAAGACTATGTGTGGCTGTGTGAATTGTCCCGGGTCGTCTCGGTCAGCGGCGCGACATGTAGATGTCCAGCGCCTTGTGGAGCAGCTTGTTGAGCGGGAAGTCCCACTCGCCGATGTACTCGACTGCCTCTCCACCCGTGCCCACCTTGAACTGAATCAGTCCGAAGAGGTGGTCCGTCTCGTCCAGAGAGTCCGAGATGCCCCGCAAGTCATAGACGGTGGCGCCGAGCGCGTAAGCGTCCCGGAGCATCCGCCACTGCATCGCGTTCGAGGGCCTGACCTCGCGGCCGATGTTGTCCGATGCGCCGTAGGAGTACCAGACGTGCCCGCCGACGACGAGCATCGTCGCCGCGGACAGGTTCACGCCGTTGTGCCGCGCGAAGTACAGACGCATGCGGTTGGGGTCCTCGGAGTTGAGGGTCCGCCACATCTGCTGGAAGTAACCGAGCGGCCGCGGACGGAACTTGTCGCGGAGCGCGGTGATCTCGTAGAGGCGCTGCCATTCGGCGAGGTCCTCGTAACCGCCCTGGACGACCTCGACGCCGGCCTTCTCGGCCTTCTTGATATTGCGCCGCCACAGCTGGTTGAAGCCCTTGAGGACCTCGTCCAAGGAGCGGTTGGCCAGCGGCACTTGGAAGACGTAGCGGGGCTGTACGTCACCGAAACCGGCGCCCCCGTCCTCGCCCTGCTGCCAGCCCATCTTCCGCAGCCGGTCGGAGACCTCGAAGGCACGCGGCTCGATGTGCGTGGCCTCGACGTCCCGCAGTCGCTTCACATCCGGGTTCTGGATGCCGGACTTGATCGCGGGAGCGTCCCAGCGCCGGATGACGACCGGCGGGCCCATCTTCACGGAGAAGGCGCCCTGCCGCTTCAGATGCGCGAGCATCGGCTGCAGCCAGTCGTCCAGGTTCGGGGCGTACCAGTTGATGACCGGGCCCTCGGGAAGGTACGCGAGATAGCGCTTCACCTTGGGCAGTTGCCGGTAGAGCACCAGGCCCGCACCGACGAGTTCGCCGGTCCGGTCGTCGAACCAGCCCAGGTTCTCCGAACGCCATTCACTCTTCACATCCGCCCATGCCGGGACCTGGCAATGACTTGCCGACGGCAGGCTCTGGATATATGCCAGATGCTGCTCGCGACTGATGGTCCTCAGGGTCAGACTCATTCGGGGCGCTCCTCGGGCTGGTGTGTCCCCATGGGTACAGGGGCTCCGGCTCTCGCGCCGAAGCCTACTGTGCCCCGCGAGCGCCCCGTCTGGGCGTACGGAACCTTGGCCCCCGCCTACGGGTGGCGGGGGCGTCGAGAGCCGGTTACCAGAGTCCGCCGAAGAGGCCGCCGTGTGCCATGCCCAGGAAGAATCCCACCGCCGAGGCACCGAGGCCGACGATCAGGCAGAAGCGCTCACGGGTCGTCTCGGAGACGAACTGCCCCCACGCACCCGTGGCGATTCCCACCAGACCGGCCCACGAGCTGAGCAGGTGGAGGTTGTGGAACATCGCGGAGACGAAGGCGATCGCACCGAGGACCAGGGTCACGGCGAGCAGCGTGTCCTGCAGTGGATGGGCCTTGCCGTCCGTGGCGAAGAGAGAGCCAGCGGTGTTCGGTCGCAATACCTGTGCCATAAGGCACCTCCTGCGGAAGGCGGCGCATCGTAGCGCCATCAACACCCGATGTGTACAGATTCTGCCCGTCCGCCGCCGGATTTCAACCGGAAGCCCAGGTGCGGGTAGTGTGTACCGTCTGCACCGGTGTCTGCCCGGGCCATGGCAGGGACTCCCGATCGGTCTTCATGATCGGGAAGCCCGATTGTCAGTGGCTGCCGATACCGTTGCGTACGCATCACGACCCTCCTGCCACGGAACGACCGTGGCCGCTGAGTCCAAAGGAGGTGGGTTCCACATGCGTCACTACGAAGTGATGGTCATCCTCGACCCCGATCTCGAGGAGCGCGCTGTCTCCCCGTTGATCGAGAACTTCCTCTCCGTCGTCCGTGAGGGCGATGGAAAGGTTGAGAAGGTCGACACCTGGGGCCGTCGTCGTCTCTCGTACGAGATCAAGAAGAAGCCCGAGGGCATCTACTCGGTCATCGACCTGCAGGCCGAGCCTGCGGTCGTCAAGGAGCTCGACCGCCAGATGAACCTGAACGAGTCGGTCCTCCGGACCAAGGTCCTCCGTCCCGAGACCCACTGAGCTTCCTAGCTCAGCGGTACTCGGGTTCCGAGTAGCAGCAGCAAAAGCAGCCAGCAGCAAACCCGCCGAGAGGTTCCCCCATGGCAGGCGAGACCGTCATCACGGTTGTCGGCAATCTTGTCGACGACCCCGAGCTGCGCTTCACCCCGTCCGGTGCGGCGGTCGCGAAGTTCCGTGTCGCGTCCACTCCCCGCATCTTCGACAAGCAGACCAATGAGTGGAAGGACGGCGAAGGCCTGTTCCTCACCTGCTCGGTCTGGCGTCAGGCGGCGGAGAACGTCGCGGAGTCGCTTCAGCGAGGCATGCGCGTCGTCGTGCAGGGCCGGTTGAAGCAGCGGTCCTATGAGGACCGTGAGGGCGTCAAGCGCACGGTCTACGAGCTGGACGTCGAGGAAGTCGGCGCCAGCTTGAAGAACGCCACGGCCAAGGTCACCAAGACCACCGGTCGAGGCGGCCAGGGCGGATACGGCGGCGGTGGCGGTCAGCAGCAGGGCGGCGGCAACTGGGGCGGCGGCTCCGGTGGCGGTCAGCAGCAGGGCGGCGGCGGTGCTCCCGCCGACGACCCCTGGGCGACCGGTGCGCCGGCCGGCGGCGGTCAGCAGCAGCAGGGCGGCGGCGGTGGCTGGGGCGGAAGCTCCGGTGGCTCCGGCGGCTCCGGCTCTGGCGGCGGCTACTCGGACGAGCCCCCCTTCTAGGCCTCAGGGCCAAGGGTGGGCCGTTCCCACACTTCTTGATCAAACAGGAGAGAACACATGGCGAAGCCGCCTGTGCGCAAGCCTAAGAAGAAGGTCTGCGCATTCTGCAAGGACAAGGTCACGTACGTGGACTACAAGGACACGAACATGCTGCGGAAGTTCATTTCCGACCGCGGCAAGATCCGTGCCCGCCGCGTGACCGGCAACTGCACGCAGCACCAGCGTGACGTCGCCACGGCCGTGAAGAACAGCCGTGAGATGGCGCTGCTGCCCTACACGTCCACCGCGCGATAAGGGAAGGGTGACCGACAAATGAAGATCATCCTCACCCACGAGGTCTCCGGCCTCGGTGCCGCCGGCGAGGTCGTAGACGTCAAGGACGGCTACGCCCGCAACTACCTGATCCCGCGGAACTTTGCGATCCGCTGGACCAAGGGTGGCGAGAAGGACGTCGAGCAGATCCGTCGTGCTCGCAAGATCCACGAGATCGCGACCATCGAGCAGGCCAACGAGGTCAAGGCCAAGCTCGAGGGCGTCAAGGTCCGTCTGGCTGTCCGCTCCGGCGACGCCGGTCGTCTCTTCGGTTCCGTCACCCCGGCTGACGTCGCTTCGGCGATCGAGGCCGCTGGTGGTCCGAAGATCGACAAGCGCCGTGTCGAGCTGGGCGCGCCGATCAAGACGCTGGGCGCCTACGCGACGTCCGTGCGTCTGCACCCCGAGGTTGCCGCTCAGGTCAGCATCGAGGTCGTCTCCGCCTAAGCACTGCGCTTGGCAGAGCTGAAGCAACCGTTGGGCCGCACCCTCAGGGTGCGGCCCAACGTGTTTTACGGAAGCGGTGTCGGTCGCAGAGGTCGCTCTGTTTCACGTGAAACAGAGCGGCGGCGGCCTGCTGAAACAGAGCGGCGGCGGCCTGCCGCCAGGATCAGCGGGTGGCGCCCGTGACGATCCAGCGTCCGGAGCGCGCACGCAGCCAGAGGGTCACCATCCGGACCGTCATCATCAGCGTCATCGCTCCCCAGACGGCAGTCAGCCCGCCGCCGAGGACCGGCACCAAAAGTGCCACCGGAGCGAAGACCGCCAGCGTGGCCAGCATCGCCCAGGCCAGATAGGGGCCGTCCCCGGCGCCCATCAGGACGCCGTCGAGGATGTAGACGATGCCGCAGATCGGCTGGGAGACCGCAACCATCACCAGCGCGGGCAGGGCGGCGTCCTGGACGACGGAGTCGCTGGAGAAGAGCGGGATGAACAGCGGCCGGGCAAGGACGACCAGGACTCCCAGTACGACCCCTGCGGCGATGCCCCACTGCACCATGCGGCGGCAGGCGTCGCGCGCTCCCTGGGGATCGTTGGCACCCAGATAGCGTCCGATGATCGCCTGACCGGCGATGGCGATGGCGTCGAGCGCGAAGGCCAGCAGGCTCCACAGCGACAGGATGATCTGGTGGGCGGCCACATCGGCATCGCCGAGGCGGGCGGCCACCGCGGTCGCGATCATCAGGATGGCGCGGAGCGAGAGCGTACGGACGAGCAGCGGGGCGCCGGCCTGGGCGCAGGCCCTGATCCCGGCGGCGTCGGGGCGCAGTGAGGCGCCATGGCGTCTGGCTCCGCGGACGACGACGAAGAGGTACACGACGGCCATCGTCCACTGGGCGATGACGGTGCCCCAGGCGGAACCGGCGATGCCCAGGCCGGCGCCGTACACCAGGGTCACGTTGAGGACGCCGTTGGCGATGAAGCCGCCGAGCGCGACGTACAGCGGGGTCTTCGTGTCCTGCAGTCCGCGCAGGACGCCGGTGGAGGCGAGCACGACGAGCATCGCGGGGATGCCGAGCGAGGAGATGCGGAGGTAGGTGATCGCGTACGGAGCCGCGGTGTCCGAGGCGCCGAAGAGCTCCACGAGCGCGGGTGCGGTGGGCAGGACGACGGCGATGACGGCGGCGCCGAGCAGGAGGGCGAGCCAGATGCCGTCCATGCCCTGGCGGATGGCGGACTGGAGATCTCCGGCCCCCACCCGGCGGGCGACGGCGGCCGTGGTCGCGTAGGCGAGGAAGACGAAGACGCTCACGGCGGTGGTGAGGAGAGCCGAGGCGACTCCGAGACCGGCCAGTTGTGCGGTGCCGAGGTGGCCCACGATGGCGCTGTCGGCCATCACGAAGAGAGGCTCGGCGACGAGCGCGCCGAAGGCGGGGACGGCGAGGGCGACGATCTCTCGGTCGTGCTGTCGCCGGGCGGCCTTGGTCGCCGTGGGAGCCGGTGTCATGGACATCAATCTAATCTTCCACAGGTAAGAGATGCAATGCCTGATGGACCCTTACCTGGTCTCTGTTGGGACACTCTTCGGCGCGCTGTTTCGCACGATCTTCGGCCGACTGGGAAAGTTTTTCTTCTGCACAGCCGGTGGACGGGAAAGTAGCAGGTCAGAGTGTATTTGCTGAGAAGGCTGAGTGCTTGTTCACAGGGCTGTCCACCGAGCCGTGCACAGGTTTGGCGGGGTTCTCCACAGCATGACGCCCGTCATCCACATGGCCTGTGGATAACCAGATTGGCTGACGGTGGCCACGGGCCTACCGTGGTGCGACGTCCCCCTCGTGCTCCGGCCTCGGAAACCCTGTAAAACCGACGCGTCAGAACCGGAGTTGGGCCGCTCATTTGTCAGTGTCGTGCCGTATGAAAGAGGGGCACGGCTAGGTCCGCGCGGCGGACGGGAGGAGGTGGCCCGGTGAGTATTTCCGAGCCGTTGGACGACCCCTGGGCCGACAGCGGTCCCAGTGACCGTCTGCCCGCTTCCCGGCAGCGCCGCGACGGTGGCAGCGGCCGGGGCGAACAGCACGACCGTGGCCGTGAAGGCGGCGGCTGGGACGGCGGCGGTTCGGCCTTCGAGCGGGTACCGCCGCAGGACCTCGACGCGGAGCAGTCCGTGCTCGGCGGCATGCTGCTCTCCAAGGACGCTATCGCCGATGTCGTCGAGGTGCTCAAGGGCCACGACTTCTACCGGCCGGCGCACGAGACGATCTTCACGGCGATCCTCGACCTGTACGCCAAGGGTGAGCCGGCCGACCCGATCACCGCCGCCGCCGAGCTCACCAAGCGCGGCGAGATCACCAAGGTCGGCGGCGCCTCGTATCTGCACACGCTGGTGCAGACGGTGCCGACAGCGGCGAACGCCGAGTACTACGCGGAGATCGTCCACGAGCGCGCGGTCCTGCGCCGCCTCGTCGAGGCGGGTACGCGCATCACCCAGATGGGATACGCGGCCGACGGCGACGTCGATGAGATCGTCAACAGCGCCCAGGCCGAGATCTACGCGGTCACCGAGCAGCGCACCAGCGAGGACTATCTGCCGCTCGGCGACATCATGGAAGGTGCGCTCGACGAGATCGAGGCGATCGGTTCGCGCAGCGGCGAGATGACCGGTGTGCCGACGGGCTTCACCGACTTCGACTCGCTGACGAACGGCCTGCACCCGGGCCAGATGATCGTCATCGCCGCCCGCCCCGCCATGGGTAAGTCGACGCTGGCGCTGGACTTCGCGCGTGCCGCCTCCATCAAGCACAACCTGCCCAGCGTCATCTTCTCCCTGGAAATGGGGCGCAACGAGATCGCGATGCGTCTGCTCTCCGCGGAGGCCCGCGTGGCGCTGCACCACATGCGTTCCGGCACGATGACGGACGAGGACTGGACACGGCTCGCGCGCCGGATGCCCGAGGTCTCGGCGGCTCCGCTCTACATCGACGACTCCCCGAACCTGTCGATGATGGAGATCCGCGCGAAATGCCGCCGCCTCAAGCAGCGCGCGGACATCAAGATGGTGATCATCGACTATCTGCAGCTGATGCAGTCCGGTGGTTCGAAGCGTGCCGAGAGCCGTCAGCAGGAAGTCTCGGACATGTCGCGAAACTTGAAGCTGCTGGCCAAGGAGCTCGAGGTGCCGGTCATCGCGCTCTCGCAGCTGAACCGTGGCCCCGAGCAGCGGACGGACAAGAAGCCTCAGGTTTCCGACCTGCGTGAATCCGGATCGATCGAGCAGGACGCCGACATGGTCATCCTGCTGCACCGCGAGGACGCGTACGAGAAGGAATCACCGCGCGCGGGCGAGGCGGACATCATCGTGGGCAAGCACCGTAACGGCCCGACGGCCACGATCACGGTGGCTTTCCAGGGCCACTACTCGCGCTTCGTGGACATGGCGCAGACGTAGCAGGGACGTTGTCGCAGACGTAGCAGGGACGTTGTGCGGACGCAGCAGGACGTTGTGCGGACGCAGCAGGACGTTGACGTCGTAGGCACTCACATCTCGTGGCGGAACTTCCAAGCGGCCGCGCCGGGAACAGCCGGTCCGGTCGGCGCTGTTGCATCGACCGAGGCACCGGCGCCGTACGGGCTGGGGACACGGGGACCACAAGGTCGTCCGCCCGCCAGGGCCGGGCCCCGGGACGCGGTACGCCCGCCGCGCACTCGGACCGAGACGTATTTATCGCAGGAGGACTGTTTCATGACTGACCGGCCCTTGACGCTCATGGCAGTGCACGCCCACCCCGACGACGAGGCCACCGGCACCGGAGGGGTCCTCGCGCGGTACGCGGCAGAAGGCATCCGCACGGTTCTCGTGACGTGTACCGACGGCGGTTGCGGTGACGGGCCGGGGGGTGTCAAGCCGGGCGATCCCGGCCATGATCCGGCGGCCGTCGCCCTGATGCGCCGTCAGGAACTTGAGGCGAGCTGTGACGTCCTGAAGGTCAGCGATCTGGAGATGCTGGACTATGCCGATTCCGGGATGACGGGCTGGCCGAGCAACGACGCCCCCGGATCCTTCTGGCAGACCCCCGTGGAGGAAGGCGCCGCCCGACTTGCGGAACTCATGCGCCACTACCGTCCCGATGTGGTCGTCACCTACGACGAGAACGGCTTCTACGGCCATCCCGACCACATCCAGGCCCACCGCATCACGATGGCGGCGCTGGAGATGACCGAGCTGACGCCGAAGGTGTACTGGACGACGATGCCCCGTTCGGGGATGCAGCGGTTCGGCGAGATCATGCGCGAGTTCAATGAGGACATGCCGGAGCCGGACCCTGCCGAGGCCGCCGCGATGGCCGAGATCGGCCTCCCCGACGATGAGATCACCACGTGGGTGGACACCACCGCATTCAGCGGTCAGAAGTTCGATGCGCTGGCCGCGCACGCCAGCCAGGGCGAGAACATCTTCTTCCTCAAGATGGGCAAGGAGAGGTTCGGCGAGTTGATGGGCGTGGAGACCTTCGTACGGGTCAAGGACGCCACCGGCGCGGCCGCAACCGAGGACGATCTCTTCGCCGGACTGCGCTGACCCGCCGTTCAGCCCGGTTGGAAGAATGCGAACATCTTCTGGGCGGCGTCCGGTGACATCAGCAATTCCTGTATGTCCGCGGACATCCGGGCGGCAGCGCCGGTGCGTTCGAACATCTCGCGTTCGTACTCTCTGACGGCGGCGGGAAAGTCGTCCGGGTGCGCGGCCAGCGCGAGACCGAGCAGGGCGCCGTCGAGCAGTGCCATGTTGGCGCCCTCTCCCACCGGCGGCATCAGGTGCGCGGCATCGCCGAGCAGCGTGACATCTGGTGTCGACGGCCAGGTCAGGCCGGTCGGGAGAGTGGTGATCGACCGCGGCACGACCGTGTCGTCGCAGGCCGCGATCAGCGCGGTGAACCGTGAGTCCCAGCCGGGGAGCAGCTCGATCAGCTGCGCTCGGGCGGCGGCCGGGTCGTCGAACGGGATCCCGCTGGTGGCGAACCAGTCCTCGGCGGTGTTGTAGAAGCTGAGGCCGATGCGAACGCGCCCGTCGCCGTTGCGCTGCGCCCCCAGGGATATTCCGTTGCCGAGCACCCAGTAGTTGCCGCGTCCGACCATCGCCGCGAGGTCGGGGTGCGTGCGGTCGATGTCGGGAATGCCGATCTCGACGATGTTCTGGCCGATATGCGCCGGGCGGGCGTCGGTGAGCAGCACGCGGACCCGGGACTGCGCGCCGTCCGCGCCGACCAGCAGGTCGTACGTCGCACTGCTGCCGTCGGCGAAGTGCAGCAGGCCGTTGTCGGCGGACGTGAACGCGCGCCCCCAGCGCACCGCGTCTTCGGGGAGGGAATCGAGGAGCAGGTCGCGCAGATCGGCGCGGTCGACCTCGGGTCGCTCGAGCGGGGCGTCGTCGGGCGTGTCCTCCTGGAGCAGCAGGGTGCCGTCCGGCTCGAGCAGACGCATGTCCTGGCCTTCACCACGGGCAATCGCGTGGAACTGGTCGATCAGACCGGCCTCGCGCAGCGCCCGCTGGCCGGAGTGGATGTCGAGCATGCCGCCCTGGCCGCGCGCACAGCGTGACGATTCACGTTCGTACACGACGGAATCCATGCCGTTCACGTGCAGCACACGGGCGAGAGCCAGGCCGCCCAGGCCGGCTCCGGCGATGGCAATGGTTGCTTTCATGGCTGCTTCCCCTTCGATACGGCGTACTGGTCGATACACTGTATCGTTCGATGCGATGTATTGTTGACGGCATGTTGGTGTGGGAGAGGCCGGAGCCGTCGAATCGACCCGTGCCGGCCCCGTTGAGCCGGGAACGGATCGTGCGAGCGGCGATCAAGCTGGCCGACGCGGACGGCCTGGATGCGGTGTCGCTGCGCAAGGTCGCCACCGCGTTGGACGTCCGTCCGATGCGGCTGTACGGCTACATCGCCAGCAAGGAGGAGTTGCTCGACCTGATGGTCGACGCCGCTCACGCCGAGATCCGGCCGGTCGGAGACGGCTGGCGGGAGGTGCTCCACTCTCTTGCCGAAGCCACTCGGCACACCGCTCACGAGCACGAATGGCTCGCCGATCTGCTGGGTGGCCGACCCCAGCTCGGGCCGCACGCGCTGGCCAGTGGGGAGGCCGTGATGGCCGGACTTGGCGACGACGTGGACGTGGACGCCGTCATGCCGGTGGTTTCCGCAGTCAACGCGTACGTGATCGGCGCGGTGCGTAGGGAGATCGCCGAGCGGCGTGCCGAGCGAGCCACCGGGATGGACGAGAAGCGGTGGCAGGCCTCACTCGGGCCCTACCTGGAGCGGACCTTCGCCACCGGCCGATTCCCCGCGCTGGCCACGGTGGTGCGCGATGCCGCCCACCTGGACGCCGACCACACCTTCCGGATCGGCCTCGACTTCCTGCTCGACGGCATCGGGGCCCGCATCTCAAGGTGACGCGCGGCGGGGCCCGGACTGGCCGTAGCGTCAGGGCAGCCGCCGCAAGACGTCGCCGAGGGTGGCGATGCCCTCGGCTATGTCGGTGGCGGTGGGGGCGGCGTAGCCGAGGACGAGGCCGGGGCGGTGCGCGCGCCGTCTGTGCCAGGACAGCGGCTGGACCTTCACGCCGCGGGCCAGGGCCGCCGCTGCGAGATCGGTGTCGTGGAATCCGGCATCGAAGGTGATCGTCAGGTGCAGGCCTGCCGCGGCGCCGTGGACGACCGCGTGCGGGAGATGGGCTTTGATCGCGGTGATCATCGCGTCCCGGTGGCGGCGGTGGCGTCCGCGCAGGAGGCGCAACTGGCGTTCCAGGGCGCCCGATTCCATCAGCTGGGCCAGGACGAGCTGTGGCAGTGTGGCGTTGCCGAGGTCGGCGTAGCGCTTGGCGGCGACCAGCGCGTCCCGGTACTTCGGGGGCGCGAGGACCCAGCCGATGCGCAGCGCGGGGGCGAGCAGCTTGGACACGCTCCCGGCGTAGCAGACGTGCTCGGCGAGCAGGGAGCGCAGGGCGGGCACCGGAGCGCGGTCGTAGCGGTGCTCGGCGTCGTAGTCGTCCTCGACGATCAGCCCGTCGCGCTCGGTGGCCCAGCGCATCAGCTCGCGCCGCCGTTCGCCGCCGAGCACCACCCCGGTCGGGAACTGGTGCGCCGGAGTCAGCAGGACCGCGGGGGCGCCCGTGGCGCGCAGCTCGTCGACGCGGATCCCGTCGGCGTCCACGGGGACGGGCGGTGTATCGAGGCCTGCGTTGTGCAGATGGTGGCGGGCGCCGAGCGATCCGGGGTCCTCCACGGCCATCGTGCGGATTCCGTCGCCACGCAGTATCTGGCCCAGCAGGGTGATGGTCTGGGCGGTGCCCGCGACGATGACGATGTCGCCCGGGTCGGCGCGGATGCCTCGGGTGCGGGCCAGCCAGTCGGCGACGGCGACGCGCAGTGCCGGGGCTCCGCGCGGGTCTCCGTATCCGAGGGCGGAGGCTGAAAGCTCTTTGAGTACGGTGCGTTCGGCTCGCAGCCATGCGGCGCGGGGGAACGCTGCGAGATCGGGCACGCCGGGCGAGAGGTCGATCCGGGCCGGGGCGGCGCGCAGGGAGTCGAAGACGTCCGTGTCGGGCGGGGCGGTGAACAGCGTGCTCGGGGGTGGTGGAGGCGGGTCCGCGGGTGTGTCGGGCAGGGCTGTCACCGGTGCGGCGACCACGACGGTGCCGTTCCGTCCGTGCCCGGCGACGTGCCCGTCCTCGCTGAGGCGCTGGTAGGCCTCGGTGATCACGCCGCGGGACACGCGGAGTTCGCCGGCGAGAACCCGGGTGGCCGGGAGTCTGCTGCCCACCGGCAGGCGGCCGTCGGCTATCGCGAGGCGAAGGTGCTGGGCCAGCCAGTCCGAGCGTCCGCCGGCCGGGGCGTCGCCGATGTTCAGCTGAAGGAAGTCGGCTCCGGCTGGTGCGGCTTCCGTTCTGTCTGTTCCGGCCGGTGCCGACTCCGCCAGGGACCGCGTCTCGTACGTCATGGGCTCGGCCTCATGTACGTCATAGGCCTGGACTCAGGCGGTATGGACCGGTCGGTATCGCGCTCTTTGGACCTGTTCACCGGGCCATAGTCGCAGCAGAGTTGAAGTCATGCAGACAGACGCAGGTACAGCCACGGAAACCGCGACCCCGCTGACAAACCCCGCCACCCGAGCGGCAGTTGAGTACGTCCACGGATACTCGCACCGCGAGGCCCACAGGCTGGGGGACCAGGCGGACACGCTTGCCACGCTGCTGCACGGCGGTACGGCGTATCCGGCGGGGAGCCGCGTCCTGGAGGTCGGCTGCGGGGTCGGTGCTCAGACCGTCCACCTGGTCGACTCCAGCCCCGGCGCGCACTTCGTGGCCGTCGACCGGTCGGCGGACTCACTGGCGAAGGCCCGCGCCCGCGTCATGGCCCACGCGCCCGACGCGGACGTGCGGTGGTGCCGTGCCGACCTCTTCGATCTTCCTTTCCCGGATGCCGAGTTCGACCACATCTTCGTGTGCTTCGTCCTGGAGCATCTGTCGTCGGCCCGGCAGGCGCTCGCCGGACTGCGGCGGCTGCTTCGTCCTGGCGGGACCATCACCGTGATCGAGGGGGACCACGGGTCGGCGTTCTTCCACCCCGAAAGCACCTATGCCCGCGCGGCGATCGACTGCCAGGTCCAGCTGCAAGCCGACGGCGGCGGAAACGCCCTGGTAGGACGGCAGTTGCAGCCACTCCTTGCAGAAGCCGGATACGACGACGTCCGGGTGGTTCCGCGCACTGTCTACGCGGATCGGACCCGGCCCGAGCTGGTCGACGGATTCACCCGCGGCACGTTCATCGCCATGATCGAATCCGTCAGGGACGACGCGCTGGCCGCGGCCCTCATCACCGAGGCCGACTGGGACCGTGGGATCGCCGATCTGCGCAGGGCCGCGGACGACGACGGGACCTTCCACTACACGTTCTTCAAAGCCACGGGTACGTGCTGAGGCCAGGGGTACGCGTTTTAAAGCCACGGATAGAGCCACGGGTACGCGTTCCGGATGGCGCGCCCAGCGGAATTCGCTCGACGTGGAGGCTCTCCGCCGGTGGACTGTGACCATGACACCACCCCGTGAAGAGCTACTGCCCGCCACTCGTCGAGCCCTGCTGCACCGCGTCGCCACCGCTCAGGCTGAGGGGCGGGCCCCTTCCCTCGTCGCCTCGATCCTCCGGGACGGCGAGGTGGTGTGGACCGAGGGGCGGACCTGCGTCGAGGGGCACGCACCGGATGAGAACGTCCAGTACCGCATCGGCTCGATCACCAAGACCTTCACCGCCGTCCTGGTGATGCGGCTTCGCGACGAGGGTGTCCTCGACCTTTCCGATCCCCTGGGGAAGCACCTTCCGGGCACGGCCGCGGGCGATGTGTCCATCGTGGAACTACTCGCGCACACCAGCGGGTTGGCGGCGGAGACGCCCGGGGAGTGGTGGGAGCGTACGCCTGCTTCGCAGCGCCCCGAGCTCGGTGACGTACTGGGCGAGCAGCCCTTCAAGCACCCCACCGGTCGACGTTTCCACTACTCCAACCCCGGCTATACGCTGCTCGGTTCGTTGATCGAGGCCTTGCGGGGCGACTCGTGGGAAGCGGTGCTCCGCCGCGAGATCTTGGAGCCGCTGGGCTTGAACCGTACGAGTGCGCAGCCGCAGGCGCCACATGCGGGTGGCTGGGCGGTGCATCCGTGGGCGGACGTGATGATGCCGGAACCCAGCGAGGACCTGGGTCTCATGGCTCCGGCCGGACAGCTGTGGTCCACGACGGCGGACCTGGCGCGCTTCGCTGCCTTCCTCCTGGAGGGCGACGACCGGGTCCTGTCCGCCGATTCGGTACGGGAGATGAGGGCGCCGGCGTCACCCACGCCGCCGGGGGACTGGAATGCGACGTACGGGTTGGGCACGCAGTTGATCCGGGTGGACGGGCGCACCCTGGTCGGGCACGGTGGCTCGCTGCCGGGCTTCATGGCCGGGTTGTGGGCGAGCGAGGAGGACGGCCTGGTGGCGGTCACGCTGACCAACTGCACCTCCGGTCCTGCCGTGACGACGTTGGCTGTCGAACTCCTGACGATCGTGGCCGAGGCCGAGCCGCGTATCCCGGAGGCATGGCGGCCCCTGCCCGAGCTTGACGAGGATCTGCTGGCCCTTGCGGGGCCTTGGTACTGGGGGACGAGCGTCTTCGTGCTGCGGCCGACGGCTGATGGGGCGGTCGAGTTGTCGCTCCTTGCGGGCGGGGGGCGCGGTTCGCGGTTCCGGCCGAACGGCGACGGCACCTGGACCGGGCTCGACGGCTACTTCGCGGGGGAGACTCTGCGGGCGGTGCGGCGGCCTGACGGGGCGGTGAGCCATCTCGACCTGGGGTCGTTCTTCTTCACGCGGGAGCCGTACGAGGCGGGGGCGCCGGTGCCGGGTGGGGTGGACCCGGCGGGGTGGCGCGGGCTTCCGTCGTAGGAACGTGGTGGGGGGGGGGGGGGGGGGGGGGGGGAACCACCCCCCCCCCCCCCCCCGGGGCCGCCCCCCCCCCCCGCCCGGGTGGGGGGGC
>NZ_JBICXM010000003.1:0-230943 GCF_043200235.1 Streptomyces sp. NPDC048441 | reverse complement strand
CTTCGCGGCGGATCATTCCCACCCACCCACCCGTGACCCAGCGGCGCCAGCCCCCCCCCCCCCCCCCCCCCCCGGGCGGGGGGGGGGGCCCCCCCCCCCCCCCCCGCGCCGGCCCCCCCCCCCCCCCCCCCCCCCCCCCCCCCCCCCCCCCCCCCCCACCACCGGTGCGACAGCCAGCGGCAGCTTAGAGGTGCAGTCTCAGCGGTGCAGTCAGAGGCCCAGTCAGAGCTGCAGCTTGAAGCCCACATGCGATGCCGTGAACCCGAGCCGCTCATAGAAGCGCCGGGCGTCGGTGCGGGTGACATCGGAGGTCAGCTGTACCAACTGGCAGTCCTGGCGCCGGGATTCATCGACGGCCCACTCGATGAAGCAGGTGCCGAGGCCACTGCCGCGCTCGTCGGCGTGGATCCGTACGCCTTCGATGATCGACCGCGTCGCACCCTTGCGGGACAGGCCAGGAACGATCGTGAGCTGGAGTGTGCCGACGACGCGTCCCTCGCGTACGGCGACGACCACGTGCTGATTCGGGTCAGTGGCAAGGCGCTCGTACGCGGTGAGGTACGGAGTGAGGTCGTCCGGCGACTCCCGCGTGCTGCCCAGAGGGTCGTCGGCGAGCATCTCCACGATGGCGGGAATGTCGTCGGCGATCGCCGGGCGTATCTCAAGGTCTCCCATGAGGCGAAGCCTATGCAGGGACCCGCACCGCTTCCACTGCCCTGACCAGCGGTACGAGCTCCGGGTTCAGTGCCGCCTCGTCGAGTGCTTCGCGCAGTGCGGCGTCATTGGTGGGGCGTGCCTCGGCCAGGAGCGCGGCGCCCGCTTCGCTGACGTCGGTGTAGATGCCCCGGCGGTCGGTGGGGCACAGGTAGCGGGAGAGCAGCCCGCGGTCCTCGAGCCGGGTGACCAGGCGCGTGGTGGCGCTCTGGCTGAGCACGACGGCATCGGCGACCTGCTTCATCTGCAGATGGCCGCCCTCTCCGTCGTGCTGGCGGCTGAGGACATCAAGGAGGGAGTACTCGCGCACGCTCAGGTCGTGCTTGGCCTGAAGGGCGCGCTCGATGTGGGTCTCGATCTTCCCGTGGAGCAGGGAGAGCGCGCACCAGCCCTGCGCAAGGGCGGTCAGTGCGGGGTCCGTCGCTGTCATGGCTCTTGTTCCTCCGTCCCGGAGCTACTGCGAACCAGGATAGTCCACCAGTGCAATATCCGGCGGTTGCAATTAACCCGCGTGTGCAACTATTGTGGACGCAAGCTAAGCGCACCTGCAACCGTCTTGGAAGGTAGAACCATGCCTCTCGCGCTACTGGCCCTCGCGATCGGGGCCTTCGGAATCGGGACCACAGAGTTCGTGATCATGGGACTGCTCCCTGAGGTCGCGGGTGACTTCGGCGTTTCCATCCCCACGGCCGGCCTCCTCGTGACCGGCTACGCACTCGGCGTCGTACTCGGCGCTCCCCTGATGACCGTCCTCGGCACCCGCATCTCGCGCAAGCGGATGCTGATGCTGCTCATGGGCCTGTTCATCGCGGGCAATCTGCTCTCCGCCGTGGCACCGGTCTTCGGCGTCATGCTGGCGGGCCGTGTCGTCGCCTCGCTGGCCCACGGTGCGTTCTTCGGTATCGGGTCGGTCGTCGCGGCCGAACTGGTCGCACCGCAGAAGAAGGCCGGAGCGATCGCCATGATGTTCACGGGCCTCACCGTGGCCAATGTGGTCGGTGTGCCGCTCGGCACGCTCGTCGGGCAGACCCTCGGCTGGCGGATCACCTTCGCCATCGTCGCGGGGCTCGGCGTCATCGGTCTGATCGGCATCGCCAAGCTCGTGCCGGACCTTCCCAAGCCCGAAGGCGTACGGCTGCGCCATGAGCTGGCCGCGTTCCGCAACGTACAAGTGCTGCTCGCCATGGCGATGACGATCCTCGGCTTCGGCGGTGTCTTCGCGGCCGTCACCTACCTCGCCCCGATGATGACGGACGTCGCCGGCTACGCGGACTCCTCCGTGACCTGGCTTCTCGTCCTCTTCGGCCTCGGCATGGTCGCCGGCAACCTGATCGGTGGAAAGTTCGCCGACCGCGCCCTGATGCCGCTGCTCTACATCTCACTGAGCTCGCTGGCCGTCGTGCTCGCCCTCTTCACCCTCACCGCGCACAACAAGATCGCGGCAGCCGTGACCATCACGCTGATCGGCGCCCTGGGCTTCGCTACCGTGCCGCCGTTGCAGAAGAGGGTGCTCGACCAGGCCTCCGGCGCGCCCACGCTCGCCTCGGCCATGAACATCGGCGCCTTCAACCTCGGCAACGCGCTCTCTGCCTGGCTCGGCGGTCTCGTGATCTCGGCAGGCCTCGGCTACACCGCCCCGAACTGGGTGGGCGTGGTCCTCGCCGGTTCCGCACTTGTCCTGGCCGTCGTCTCGGCCACTCTGGAGCGCCGCTCGGCCGCTCCGAGCCTGGTCGTCGCGGGTGTGGCCCCCGTCGAACAGGCGACGCCCGTCCACCACTGACCTCCTCCGCCACTGACCTCCTCCGCCACTGCCCCGCCCGAACCCCCAGCACAAGCACCACCGCACAAGGAGAAACCTCATGAGCACCGCCACCCCCGCCGTCGCCCCGCTGACCACGCAGGACGCCGAGGCACTCGTCAACGCCGCCCGCCGCGCGGCCGAGGCCGCCGATGTCACGGTCAGCGTCACCGTCCTCGACGCGGGCGGCCATCTGCTCGCCTTCCGGCGCGACGACCGAGCCGTGCTGATCTCCGGCGAGACGAGCACCCGCAAGGCGTACACCGCGCTTCAGCTGGGCGCCCCGACCGCCGACCTCGTCGACCTGGTCAAGCCCGAAGGCCCCTTCCACACCCTGCCCACCGCCCTCGACCGCCCGCTGCTCTTCATCGCGGGCGGCATCCCGGTCCACCGCGACGGCCGCCTGATCGGCGCCATCGGTGTCGGCGGCGGGGCGCCTGAGCAGGACCACGGGTTCGCGTCGGCGGCTGTGGAAGCGGCGCTCGCCCAGCCCTCGCTCATCTAGCCCTCGCTCATCACCCAGGACGTACGGCGTCCCGGAGTCAGCCCGCAGCCACCGTCAGCGGTGCGAAGCGCCGCGTCCAGTCGCCGGGCAGCTCCGGGATGCCGTGCGTCATCACAGCGTTGAAGGCGATCGGTTCGAGGCCGCGCTCCTTCACCCAGGCGAGAAGCTCTTCATGGCGTACGTCGATGTCGGTACGCAGCGGTCGGTCCGAGCCGGCGGCGAGCGAGCTGATGAGAGCCTTGGCCGTCTCCGTGTCCCGGGCGATCAAGGGGCCGATGACATAGGTCTCCATGTTCGGCCAGGCCCCCGCGTAGCCGGTGATCGCGCCGTCCGCCTCCGCGACCCGCAGCTGGTCGACGAAGGCCGGGAGGCGAGTGATCATGTGCGTACGGTCGAGGCCGAAGACCTCGTTGTCGAGCCGGATGATCGCGGGCAGGTCCTCCGCGTTCGCCGACCGGGTGGTGACCTCCGGCAGCGGGCCGCCGGGGGTGAACCGGCCGCGGACCATCTCGGCGCGGCCGGTGGTCTTGAAGCCGAGCTGCTCGTAGAGAGGGCGGCCGTTCGGTGTCGCGTGGAGCGTGAGCGGGGTGGTGCCCGCACCCTCGATCACGTACTGCATGAGGCGGCGACCGAGGCCCTTGCGGGCATGTCGCTCGGCGACGAGGACCATGCCGATCGCTCCGAGGCCAGGGCGCTCCTGCGGTCCGTATTCGGTCACCACGCAGGCGGCGATGAGGCCGTCACCGGCGGGGTCGTCGATGCCGTAGCCCCTGCCGGCCGAGAGTAGAAGCCCCCATTTATGGTCCTCGCGTGGCCAGCCGCGATCCTGCGACAGGTCGGCGCAGGCGCTGAGATCGCGGAGGCTCAGTCGGCGGATGGGCAGTGTGGAGAGGGAAGGTGTCGACACTCGGGTCAGGCTGTCTGACGCAGGTCCTCGGCGTCCACCGGTTTGTGGGCAGAAGCATCTGGCTTTTGGTTTCGAGTGCTTCGAGCGCGTGGCTGATGGTTCCGCTGCTTCCGGCCACGGCGGGTCAGGCCCCAGGGCTTGAGAACTGAGATGACCATCATGAAGAGGTAGGCGCTCAGCGAGACGATGGGCCCGGCGATCAGGTCGGTCGGATCTGTCACCGGGGAGCCCGCGGAGACGGTGGCCACAGTGTCGTTGATGCCCGGACGCAGGGCGAAGGCCGACGCGGCGGTGGTGGCCAGGGTCAGCCAGAATTTCGCGTAGACCCAGCGGTGCTTGGCAAGTCCCCAGGGGGTGCCGAGCGACAGCAGGAGACCGCTCAGCAGTGTGAGCAGCGCGAGCGGAAGCACCAGCCAGTCGGCGAAGAGCTTCATGGAGCGGGCCGCGGCTTCGGTGGTCGGGAGGGAATCGGTGGTGACGGCCGCGAAGGCGAGGGCAAGCAGACCGAGCGTGAGCCCGAGCCAGCCCGCTGCGGCGGTGACATGGACGACGAGGGTGGCCCGGCGAGCGGGGCGGCTTAGTTTCACGTGAAACACGGTGCCCGGAGCGGTGCCCGAAGGCGTCTGACAGCGGGAGTAACCGCGGGTACTAGCCTCGGCGTACATGGCACGCCTTCACCTCTTTGACCTGGACGGCACGCTGCTGCATGGCACGGCGGCCCCCGTGGAGATATCCCGGCAGCTGGGCCTGGGCGCGGAGATCGCCGAGCTGGAGCGGGACTTCGTGGCGCAGCGGATCGACCCGCCCCAGTACGCGGTCCGTGTGCACGGCCTGTGGGCGGACCTCACGGACGCGCAAGTGACGGCGGCTTTCGAGGAGGCGCCCTGGCTCACGGGGATCCGGGACACCTGGGCCGAGATCCGCGAGGGCGGCGACTACTGCGCCGTGATCTCGCTGTCGCCGTCGTTCTTCGTGGAGCGGCTGCTCGGGTGGGGCGCGCACGCCGCGTATGGCTCGATTTTCCCCTCCGTGCCGTTCACCGAGCCGGTGAATCCTGCGGGCATTCTCAATGCCGCGGCCAAGGTGAAGATCGCGGACCGGCTCTGTGAAGAGTTCGGGGTGGGGCGGTCCGATTGTGTCGCTTATGGCGACTCGCTCTCGGACCTGGAGCTGTTCGGCGCGGTGCCTGTTTCGGTTGCTGTCAATGCGGATCAGCGGCTGGTCGGGCTCGCTACCCACTCTTATGTCGGGCGGGATCTGCGTAAGGCGTATGAATTGGTGCGGGGCGCCCAGTAATTGGGGTAATTGGCGGGTGCGGTCCACCGAATTCCAGGTGAAGAAGGTGGGACTTGTGTGCAGGACGGCTGCCGGTATGGTCGAGTCCGGTTCGCGCCGGGTGCATCGCAGCGCACCCCTGGGGGCGCGAACGGAGGTCAACGCAGCCTAACGGGGCGAAGAGATCGAAGACCTGAACTTTCCGTTATGCGACCGGTGTGACGGTGATGGGTGGGACGCTGCGGTGAGATGACTGCGGCCAATGTCACACTTCTTACCTACTTGTCCGTAGGGTCCGGAATTCGAGGTTGAATGCGGGGCACATTGGCTGCCGAGGCAGAGCGGGGAAAGTAAGCAGCTTCCTTCAGGGAAGTGGCGCGGACCGACTGAGAGATGTTCGAGGCGAGGCACAGCATGGACGCTCCGACCACCACGTCGGCGGGCGACGGAACTTCCGGCGACAGCGGCGGTGGGGGCGGCTGGTTCACCCCACGCAAGGCACCCAAAACGCCGGAAGGCAGCGAGCCGGCACGGCCCGAGGGCGGCGAGCCCGACGCGACCGAGGGGCGTCGAGTGGCCGCCATACGTCCTCTGGGCAGGCCCGGCGCGGTGCCCGCGGGCGCCGCTTCAGCCGATTCCCCGGAGGGCCGTCCTGGGCCGACGCCGACGCCCACGCCGACGCCCACGCCGACGCCTACGCCCACGCCGACCCCCGAGCCCGCGCCTCAGCGTGCCGCCGATGAGCGAATACCGGCCGCCACGGCAGCGGCAGCCCCGGGAACCGCCCCGGCAGCGGCGAGAGGCGCCACCAGGGCCCCGGAAGCGCAGCCCGCAGCACCGCAGCCCGAACCGCGCCCGGAGCGCGTACCGGAACCGCGGCAGCATCCGCAGCACCGCCCCGAACCGCGTACGCAGGGCCAGCCGGAGCCGCGTACACAGCGCCAGCCCGAACCACAGGAGCAGCCGCAGCCGCAGGCACAGCCGCAGTCACGGCCAGAACCGCAGCCGCGCCCCTCCCCCAAGGGCTCGCCCGACGCGATCCTCGTCCAGCGCACCATGGCCGAAGTCGGCCCCGTCGCCGACAAGGTGACCTCGTACTTCTACGCCCTGCTCTTCACCCGGCACCCCGATCTGCGGCCCCTGTTCCCCGCCGCGATGGACACCCAGCGCGACCGGCTGCTCAAGGCGCTGCTGACCGCGGCCGAGAACATCGACAACTCCGATGTCCTCACCGCGTACTTGAAGAACCTCGGCCGTGGGCACCGCAAGTACGGCACACAGCCCGAGCACTACCCAGCCGTGGGCGAGTGTCTGATCGGCTCGCTCAGCCGGTATGCGAGCACGACCTGGGACAACGAGACCGAGGCCGCCTGGGTCCGGACGTACACGACGATCTCCCAGATCATGATCGACGCGGCTGCCGCGGATGAACTGCGTGCCCCCGCCTGGTGGTTCGCCGAGGTCGTCTCGCACGACCTCAGGACGCCTGACATCGCTGTCGTCACCGTCCGCCCCGATCAGCCCTACCCCTTCCTCGCGGGGCAGTACACGAGCCTGGAGACGCCTTGGTGGCCGCGGATCTGGCGGCACTATTCGTTCGCGTCGGCGCCCCGCTCCGACGGGCTGCTCTCCTTCCACGTGAAGGCCGTCCCTGCGGGCTGGGTCTCCAACGCCCTTGTGCACCACGCCCGCCCGGGTGATGTGCTGCGCCTCGGTGCGCCCGCCGGTTCGATGACTGTCGACCACACCAGCAACAGCGGGCTGCTCTGTCTGGGGGGTGGCACCGGCATCGCGCCCATCAAGGCGCTGGTCGAGGACGTCGCCGAGCATGGCGAACGGCGGCCGATGGAGGTCTTCTACGGCGCCCGCACCGACCATGACCTGTACGACATCGACACGATGCTGCGGCTCCAGCAGACCCATCCCTGGCTCGCGGTCCGCCCGGTCATCGACGACCACGCCCAATTCCCGGACGCCATCCGCGAGTACGGCCCCTGGAACGAGTACGACGCCTACCTCTCGGGCCCGCCCGGCATGATCCGCAGCGGTGTGGACGCCCTGCGGGACATCGGCATCCCGGCCGGCCGGATCCGCCACGACTCCGTGGAGGAACTGGTCGCTGCGGGCGACTGATCCTCAGGGATCACCGGCCTTCAGGGATCACCGGCCTTCAGGGATCACTGACCCTCCGGGACATCAGCCCAGGTCGGGCGCGTGCATCGCGCGTACGCCCTCGATGTTGCCGTCCAGGTAGTGCCGCAGGGAGAGTGGTACGAGATGGACGGAGGCGATCCCGACCCGGGTGAAGGGCACGTGGACGATCTCGTACTCGCCGCAGGGCTCCTCCATTTCGGGTCCGTGCCGCAGCGAGGCGTCCATGGACTCCAGTCGGCAGACGAAGAAGTGCTGCACCTTTACGCCGGTCGCGCCACCGTCCTCGCCGATGTGCTCGACGGTGTCCACGAAGCAGGGCACCACGTCGGAGATCTTGGCGCCGAGCTCCTCGTGAACCTCGCGATGGAGCGCGTCGACGACGGTCGCGTCATCCGCCTCCACACCTCCGCCGGGGGTGAGCCAGTAGGGATCGACACCTGGTTTGGTCCGCTTGATCAGGATCAGGTCGTCGCCATCGAGCAGGACGGCGCGTGCGGTGCGCTTGACCACGGGTCGGACGGTCATGGGAGAAATGTGGCCCGGACTGTTCCACGTGAAACATCGTGAACCAGTCGAAGCCTTGCTCAAGCCCAATCGACGGCAGCGCGCAACAGCCACTCGTGCGCCCGCGCGATATGCGGCATCGCGAGCGTGCCGGTGCGTACGACGAGGAAATATGTACGCAGCGGGGGCACCGCCGGGTCCAGCAGGGCCACGACCTCCCCCTTCTCCAGAGCGGGCGCGCACAGGTAGCGGGGCAGCACGGCGAGACCCGCGCCGGTGGCTACACAGGCGAGCACCGCTCGAAGGTCCGGCACAATCACGGCGCCCGATGCGGCCGGACGGGTGTCGAAGACGGCCGCCCAGTAGCGGGCGACCAGCGGCAGCGACTCGTGCACCTCCACCACCGGCAGGTTCTCCAGCGCTGAGGCGCCCTTGCGGCGCAGCTTTCCGGGGCCGATACGGGCGGCAAAGCTAGGGCCCGCGACCAGGACGTGCTCCTCGTCGCAGAGTGGAGTCGCGGTGAGTAGCGCACCGCGCGGCCGGTCCGTGGTGATGGCCAGATCGTGATGCCCCGCGGAGAGCCCTTCGAGCACCTCCTCCGCGTTGCCGAACGAGGCACGCAGCGCGAAGCCCTGGCCGTCCTGTCCGGTCAGCGCGGTGAGAGCGGGCAGGGCGCGGGCTGCTGTGAACTCCGGTGGCCCCGCGAGGTGAAGGGTGCGTACCGAAGAGTCCTCGTCGAGCCCGGTCTCGGCGATCTCCACCAGGGCGTCCAGATGCGGCGCGGCCTTGTGGGCGAGTTCGTCCCCGATGGTCGTGGCCGTCACGCCGCGCGCCTGGCGCAGGAACAGGGGGCGACCCAACTGCCGCTCAAGGGTGCGTATCTGCGAGGTCACGGCGGGCTGCGAGAGGCCGAGCAGGGCGGCCGCGCGGGTGAAGGAACCGGCCCGGTGCACGGTCACGAACGTGCGAAGCAGGGCCAGATCCATGCCAGCACCCTTCCCTCCCGGTCCGTGGGCCGCGCTCCGGGTCCGCGATCAGCGATCCGTGCCCAACTATAAATATGTCGATAGGTCTCTGTCGCTACTGTGATTGGACACTGACACAGAGTCAACTAGCCTTGTTCGCGCGGTTCTTCGCGCGCAGAACCGGAACGGTCCGAGCCACGAGGGGGGAGGCTCGGGCCGTTCGTTCTGCGTAGTTCGGTACGAGCTCGGAGCCGTCCGGGAACTGGTCCGGAGCCGGCCGGGAGTGGTTCGCGGCGCCGGAAGCCGTCAGTCCGCCGACTCGTCCAGCGCGCGCAGCACATCCGCCACCAGGTCATCGGGGTCCTCGGATCCGGCGGAGAGACGGATGAAGCCCTCTGGGACGGCGTCCCCGCCCCAGCGTCCACGCCGCTCGGCGGTGGAACGTACGCCACCAAAACTCGTCGCGTCGTCGACCAGACGCAGCGAGTCGAGAAAGCGGTCGGCACGCGCGCGCGTAGGAAGCGTGAACGAGACCACGCACCCGAAGCGCCGCATCTGCTGCGAGGCGATCTTGTACGAGGGGTCGTCGGGCAGTCCCGGATAGCGGAGCCCGGTGACCTCACCGCGGCCGCGCAGCGCTTCGGCGAGCAGCAGGGCGTTGGCGTTCTGCCGCTCGGCGCGCAGCTGGAGCGTGGCGAGCGAACGGTGTGCGAGCCAGGCCTCCATCGGTCCCGGAATCGCCCCGACGATCTTGCGCCAGCGCCGCACGGAAGCGGTCAGCTCCGCGTCGCGGCAGGCAACGTACCCAAGAAGGATGTCGCCATGGCCGGTGAGCATCTTGGTGCCGCTGGCCACGGAGAAGTCGGCGCCGAGCTCGAGAGGGCGCTGCCCCAGCGGCGTGGCCAGGGTGTTGTCGACCGCGACAAGGGCTCCACGCGCGTGTGCCGCGTCGGCGAGGCGCCGCACGTCGCACACGTCGAGGCCCGGGTTCGACGGCGTCTCGATCCACAGCAGCTTGGCCCCGTCCAGGACATCGAGCTGGGCGTCGCCGCCGGTCGGGGCGGTGCGCACCTCGATGCCGTACGCGGTGAGCTGCTCCCTGACCAGGGGCAGCGCCTGATAGCCGTCGTCCGGCAGGACCACCGCGTCACCGGCGCGCAGCTGCGAGAAGAGCACCGCCGAGATCGCGGCCATGCCGGAGGCGAAGACGAGGGTCTCGACGTCGCCGCCAGGCGCCTCGAGCTCGCCGATGGCCTGTTCCAGCAGCGTCCAGGTGGGGTTGTCGTCCCGACCGTAGGTGTACGGCCCGGTGGGATCGCCCGGCAGGTGGAAGTGCGCCGCGAACACCGGGCCCGGAAGGGTCGGCTCGTGCTTCACCGGTTCGGGAAGCCCTGCCCGCACCGCTCTCGTGCCGTCACCTATTCCCGCGGAGTCCGTCATGCTGCCCGCCCTTCCATCTTTTCGCGTACGGCGTCGAGCAGTCCGTCGCTCGCCGCCTCCACCATTCTCAGGCACGCCTCGAACCCGTCGGCGTCCCCGTAGTACGGGTCGGGAACGTCCAGGTCGTGCAGGGTGCCCAGGTCGGTGGCCGTGGGGTCGTACGAGCGCAGCAGCCGCACCTTGTCCGCGTCCGCCGGAGTGGGCGCGAGGCGGCGGAGCGTACGCAGATGGCCGGTGTCGAGGGCGATCACCAGGTCGAGCCGCGAGAACCAGGAGACCTGGAAGCGGCGTGCCACGTGATCGCCCTCGTAGCCCGCCGCCTCCAGGACGGCGACGGTGCGCGGGTCGGCGCCGTCCCCCTCGTGCCAGCCGTCGGTGCCCGCACTGTCCACCTGGACCAGGCCCCCGAGCCCGGCATCGTCGAGCCGCGCACGGAAGACGGATTCGGCCATGGGGGACCGGCAGATGTTGCCGGTACAGACGAAACACACGGAGAAGGGCATCTGGCGGGGCTCAGTCCTTGTCGTCGGGCAGGACGACGTTCAGCGCCCAGGACACGACCGAGATGATCAGGCCGCCCAGGACGGCGGTCCAGAACCCGTCGACGTGGAAGCTGACGTCGAACTTGTCGGCGAGCCACGAGGTGAGCAGCAGCATCAGGGCGTTGACCACGAGTGTGATCAAACCGAGGGTCAGGATGAACAGAGGGAAGGTGAGCACCTTCACGATCGGCTTGACCAGGAAGTTCACCAGGCCGAAGAGCAGGGCGACGACGATCAGCGTGAGGGTCTTCTTGCCCGTGCTGTCGCCGCCCAGGGTGATCTTGTCGAGGAGCCATACGGCGACCGCCAGGGCCGCCGCGTTGGCGATCGTCTTGACTACGAAATTCTTCATGTGTCTGATCGTGGCAGACGGACGACCAGAGCGGTCGGCTCGCGAGCTGGGGCAAGGGGCGTACGAGGACGATGAAGGCATTCCGGCTGGATGAACTGGAGACGGAGCGCGCGGCGAACGACGGCGCGTACCTGCAGTTTCTGCGCGAGCGGAACATGTCGGTCGGGCTGTACGCGCTCGACGCCGGGGAGTCCGACCCGCAGCAGCCTCACCAGCAGGACGAGGTGTACATGATCGTCAGTGGCCGGGCGTCGATCACGGTCGGCATGGAGACCACCCAAGTCGCGCGTGGCAGCGTGGTGTACGTGCCCGCGGGCGCGGCCCACAAGTTCCACCACATCAGCGAGGACCTGCGGGTACTCGTCGTCTTCTCGCCGCCGGAGGGCTGATTCTCTGCGCCGAGGGACGCTCCTCTCCGCCGGAAGGCTGACTCCTCGGGGCTGGGACCTCGGGGTTCCCTAGGGGGCGGATCAGGGGAGGACAAGGGATCCGAGGCCCCCGTTGGGCCCTCGGCCGCTCTAGCATCGGATGCAGGAAGTCAGAGATGCAGAGACGCAGAGATGCGGAGATGCAGAGACCAGAGATCAAAGAGAGGTAAGGGACGATGGCAGCGCAGGAGATCTTCTCGGGATTGCCGTGGTGGGTGAAGTGGATCGCGGTGCCGATCATCGCCCTGGTCGTGTTCGGCGGTTTGATAGCGACCGTCGTGGGATTCGTGGTCGGTCTGTTGTTCAAGGCGCTGATTTTCGTGGCGATCGTGGGCGGACTGATCTACGTCGTACGGAAGTTCATAACCGGCTCGACCTCTTCGCGCAGCGGTTGGTGACTTCTCGCAACTGTTAGCTCGGGCGGGGGAAGTTTCCTGCCGAGACGCCTTAGATCGGTGGCCAAGGGTTAGAGTCCGAAAACCGACGGGGCGAACCCCGCTCGGGCGCACTGCGCCCCCACCCGCGTAACCCCGGGCACGGGTGGAACACCCCACGCGTTTCGGGAGTGAACCTTGGCCACGGTTGACACCACACCCGCCGACACTTCGTCCAACGAGCCCTCCTTCAGGGGGTCGCCAACGGTCACGGCCGCAACTGTCGCCGCGCCGACCCTCATTGGCTCTGTGCAGCGGGCGATACGGCTCCTTGAGGCCGCCTCCTCGCACCAGGAGGGGGCACCCGCCAAGCAGTTGGCCCGAGAGGCAGGGCTGGCGCTTCCCACGGCCTATCACCTGCTGCGCACGTTGACGCACGAAGGCTATCTGCGCCGGGAGAAGGGCGTGTTCGTGCTCGGCGAGGCGGCCGAGCGAATGAGCGCCAGCGGGGCACAGCAGAATCGTCGCGGCATGATCGGCGAGGCCCTGGAGCACTGGCGCGACGCCATCGGCGTACCGGTGTACTTCGCCGTCTACCGCGAGGGCGAGATCGAGGTCGTGGCTGTCGCGGACACGCCGGGGAATCCGGCGGTGGAGGAGTGGGCCGACTTCCGCGAGACCGGCCACGCTCATGCGATCGGGCAGTGTCTGCTCGCCCAACTCGACGACGAACAGCGGCAGGACCACCTCGACCGCTATCCCGTGCAATCGATCACTCGGTACTCGGTCCGTGACGACCGGAGCCTCATGCGCCGCCTGAACGGGATGGGGCGGATGCGGCCCGTGGTGGAGCGGCAGGAGTACGCGTTGGGAACGGTCTGCGCCGCTATTCCGATCACTGCGGGTAACACAGCGGCCACGATGGCCATTTCTGTTCCCTCCTACCAAGCTGAGCGGCTTCTGCCCGCAGCCGAGCGGTTGCAAGGTGAGATCGGAAAGCTACTAGGGACACTTGCCTTCTCTATCAGCATCTGAAAACTCACTCCTTGTGATCTGATGTGTACGTTAAGCAAGATGCCATGAGTGTCAGGGAGTTGGTTCCTGGCCAGTCGAGGTTTAGCGACGGGGTAGGCGGGCGATGCGCGAGTCGGTTCAGGCTGAGGTCATGATGAACTTCCTAGTGTCCGAGGAGCTGTCGTTCCGTATCCCGGTGGAACTGAGCTATGAGACCGGCGATCCCTACGCCATCCGGTTGACCTTCCACCTCCCCGGAGACGCCCCCGTGACCTGGACTTTCGGGCGCGAGCTGCTGATCGACGGGGTGGGCAGGGCGTGCGGGGACGGGGACGTGCGCATCGCGCCCACCGATCCCGAGCTGCTCGAGGAGGTCCTCATCAGGCTTCAGGTCGGCGCGGACCAGGCGCTGTTCCGGGTGGGCATCCCGCCGCTGCTCGCCTTCCTGGACCGTACGGACAAGCTGGTGCCGCTGGGCCAGGAGCGTGCACTGGCCGACTTCGAGACGCACCTGGACGAGGCGCTGGACCGGATCCTCGCCGAGGAGCAGAGCGCGGGCTGACCTGCGGATCAACGGACGGAGCCGGTTGGCATATTGGTGCATTTCGTGGCATCGGCGGCTCAGTGCTTGCGGCGGCGTCCCCCGCCGCCGCCGCGGGACTGCTTGGCGGGTGCGGGTGCGGGTGCGGGAGCGCTTGGAGTACCTGGAGCACCTGGGGTGGCTGTCACGCGGGTCGCGCGGCCCGTGGGGGTCCCGCGGTCGGCCGAGACCACGAGGGCCGCGAGTGCGGTCGTCACCGGGACCGAGGCGACCAGGCCGATCGAGCCGACCAGGGTGCGGACGATCTCCTCGGCCACCAGCTCGCTGTTGGCCACCGTGCCCACGCTGCTCTGGGCGATCGAGAAGAGCAGCAGCAGGGGCAGCGCGGCGCCCGCGTAGGCCAGGACGAGGGTGTTGACGACCGAGGCGATGTGATCGCGGCCGATGCGGATGGCGGCGCGGTACAGGCCGCGCCAGCCCATGGTGGGGTCGGCCTGGTGCAGTTCCCAGACCGCCGAGGTCTGCGTCACGGTCACATCGTCGAGCACGCCGAGCGAGCCGATGATGACGCCGGCGAGGAGCAGACCGCTCATGTCGATGGACGGGTACAGGCCGTGGATCAGGCCCGTGTTGTCGTCCGTGTTGCCGGTGAGGGAGGCCCAGCCGATGAAGATCGAGCCGAGCAGCCCGATCAGGAGCAGAGAGATCAGCGTGCCGAGGACAGCCACTGATGTGCGCGCGGTGAGTCCGTGGCAGAGATAGAGCGCGATCAGCATGATCGCGCTGGCCCCGATCACCGCCACGACCAGCGGATTCGATCCCTGGAGGATCGCGGGAAGGATGAAGAAGGTGAGGACGAGGAAGCTCAACGCCAGTGCGACCAGAGCCATGATGCCGCGCAGCCGGCCCACCACGACGACGGCGAGGGCGAAGATCCCGGCGAGCAGCGCCATGGGGAACTTCCGGTTCACATCGGTGACCGAGTACTGCAGCGCGTCGGGAGCCTTGGGCTCATAGGCGACCACCACCTGCTGGCCCTGCCTCAACTGCCGCGGTGAGTCCGGCTGGACGATCTCGGTGAAGGTGCGGCCCTTCTCCTTGCCGCTCGTCACCTCGATCGTGGCCTTCTTGCAGGTGCCCTTCGCCCGGGACTGCGCGGACTGGCCCTCAGCGGTGGAGGTGTCGCCGTTGGGCGGGGTCTGTGAGGCGTTCACGTCCGAGCAGGGGAGCTCCTGCAGCTTCGTCACCGTGGCCGACTGGGTCTGCCGGTCGAAGCCGACTCCGGTGCGCTCATGGGCGGGCGCGCCGCCGGGCCAGAGCACCGCGAGTCCTACGACGACCGCCACGGCGAAAGGGATCAGCACGGCGGCGATGACCTTGCGCAGATGCTTGGAGACGGGCGCGGCCGGGCCGTGGTTGTGGGAGTGGCCGTGCGGGTCCGGCGGCGGGTTCTGGGCGGGCGGCTGGGACGGCGGTTGTGTGGTGGTCACTGCCCGATCATCGCAAGAACGGAGGGGGCCCTCTGTTCAGCGCGCCCGACAGGACGCTAGCGTGGGGGCACCTTTGCAATCGCGGGAGCTCGGAGCACCGGGCTGAGAGGGCGCTGACCTCCGTACGAAGCGGCACAAAAAGTGCACGAGCCGTACGGGATTCGCTGCGTCGACCGCCGAACCTGTTACCGGGTAATGCCGGCGTAGGGAGTAGGTCTCATGACCACATCGGACACACGCACGCCTGCCTCCAGCAGCGACGAGAACGGCGGGAACGACGAGACCGTCGCCGCGGAGGCCGGGAAGTCCATCGGCTGGCACAAGGCGTATGTCGAGGGCTCACGCCCCGACCTGCGGGTGCCGGTCCGCCAGGTGCACCTCACCAACGGCAAGGCCGTGACCCTGTACGACACTTCGGGGCCGTACACCGACGAGTCCATCGACACCGACGTCCGCCGGGGCCTCGCGCCCCTCCGGGAGAACTGGATCATCGCCCGCGGTGACACCGAGGAGTACACGGGCCGTCCGCCCCGCCCCGAGGACGACGGCATCAAGCACACCTCACCGCGCGGCGGCCTGAAGAACCTCGACGCGGTCTTCCCCGGCCGCCCGCGCCAGCCGCGCAGGGGCCGCGAGGGCCAGGCGGTGACGCAGCTCGCGTATGCCCGCCGCGGTGAGATCACGCCCGAGATGGAGTTCATCGGGATCCGCGAGAACCTCGACCCCGAGGTCGTGCGCGCGGAGGTCGCCGCGGGCCGCGCGGTGATCCCCGCCAACGTGAACCACCCGGAGATCGAGCCGATGATCATCGGCAAGAAGTTCCTGGTGAAGGTCAACGCCAACATCGGCAACTCCGCGGTCACCTCCTCCATCGAGGAGGAGGTGGACAAGATGACCTGGGCGACCAAGTGGGGCGCCGACACGGTCATGGACCTCTCCACCGGGCGCAACATCCACACCACCCGCGAGTGGGTCCTGCGCAACTCCCCCGTCCCCATCGGCACCGTGCCGCTCTACCAGGCCCTGGAGAAGGTCGACGGCCAGGCCGAGGCGCTGACCTGGGAGATCTACAAGGACACGGTCATCGAGCAGGCCGAACAGGGCGTGGACTACATGACGGTGCACGCGGGCGTGCGCCTTCCGTACGTCCCGCTGACCGCCAACCGCAAGACCGGCATCGTCTCGCGCGGCGGCTCGATCATGGCGGCCTGGTGTCTCGCGCACCACAAGGAGAGCTTCCTCTACGAGAACTTCGAGGAGCTCTGCGAGATCCTCGCGTCGTACGACGTGACGTACTCGCTCGGCGACGGCCTGCGCCCCGGTTCGATCGCGGACGCCAACGACGAGGCGCAGTTCGCCGAGTTGCGCACCCTCGGGGAACTCAACACGATCGCCAAGCGTCATCACGTACAGACCATGATCGAGGGCCCCGGGCACGTCCCGATGCACAAGATCAAGGAGAACATCGACCTTCAGCAGGAGATCTGCGAGGAGGCGCCGTTCTACACGCTCGGCCCGCTGACCACGGACATCGCGCCCGCGTACGACCACATCACCTCCGGCATCGGCGCCGCGATGATCGGCTGGTGGGGCACGGCGATGCTCTGCTACGTCACGCCCAAGGAGCACCTGGGCCTGCCCAACCGGGACGACGTGAAGACCGGCGTCATCACGTACAAGATCGCGGCCCACGCGGCGGACCTCGCCAAGGGGCACCCGGGCGCGCAGGACTGGGACGACGCGCTCTCGGACGCACGCTTCGAGTTCCGCTGGGAGGACCAGTTCAACCTGGCCCTCGACCCGGTCACGGCACGGGAGTTCCACGACGAGACGCTGCCGGCGGAGCCCGCGAAGACGGCGCATTTCTGCTCGATGTGCGGGCCGAAGTTCTGCTCGATGAAGATCTCGCACGACATCCGGCGTGAGCACGGCGGCACGCAGGACGAGATCAAGGCGGGCATGGACCAGAAGTCCAAGGAGTTCGCGGCAGCAGGAAACCGCGTGTATCTGCCGATCGCCGACTGAGCGGCGTCACGCACCGCCGCCGACCGGGCATCGGTCGGTACGCACCGCGCTTCGGGCGGGCTTCGCGCCCGCCCGAGGCAGCGTCGCGCACTACTCCGGCTTGTGGTCAGGGCCGCCGAAGTCCGGGCTTGAGAAGTCCGGGCTCGAGTAGCTCGGGCGCGGCCTTGACGGGCCGCCGTCCGGGCTGCTGAACCCCGGCCTGTGATAGCCGAGTTGGGGTATGCGGCTCGGGTCCGTCGATGGCGTACGGGCCACGTGTGCCGCCCCCGGATCCGCGAGTGCTTCCCGCAGGAACGGCAGGACGCCGCGCTCCATGAGTGCCTCGCCCCAGGCTTCCCTGGCGCGGACCACCTCCTCGTTCCATTCGCCGTACGCACCGGCCTGGAGCGAGGTGGAGCCGTTGCGCAGGGCGGCCAGGAGCAGACCGATCGCGGCGACCAGGATGCCCCCTGCGGTGAGCGCGCCGAACAGCCATCCCGCGGTGATCAGGGTGTCCGCGAAGGCGGGCTCGGGGTTGAGCATTTTCAGGATGTAGCCGACGAGCAGGAAGATCGCGGCGGCCGCCCCCGCGAGCACGGGTGCGAGCACGGCGACTACCGCTATCGCCCCCGCCCCTGACGTCTGGGCGGTGACCTCCCCCATCGTGGTGGCGAGACCGAGGCCGCCCGAGCCGGTTTCCGCCGGCCCTTCGCTGCCCCTCTCCTGGATCGATGATGCGGCAGATCCGCTTTCGCGCAGTTCCTCGCGGATCTTCACGTAGGTCGCGTACTCGGTCGTGGCGGCGGCCGTGATCAGCGCAGTGGCGTTCAGTGCCATGGTGCGCAGCTGCTCGGGATTGAGCCGCTCGCCCACTGCGGCGAGATCAGGACGATCTGGTGCGGTGCGCAGCGCCTCATCGAGGATCCGCTCGAATTCGGGGCGGTCCTCATTCAGCAGGTGTGGAGCGCTGTTCATGTGCATCCCCCGATGCTCCGTAGGGCTTGGGGCTCGCATGGGTGCGAGCCGTCGGGCAGAAACGGAGGGGAGCCTGCTACGGATAAGCCGATGGTAGAGCCGTGACGGCACGCGGTGACAGGGGGTTTCCAGAAATAGGCCCCCTGGCCAGCGTGATCCTGTACTCGTGTGCCTGCCCGGAGAACGCTCAGCTATCCAGGGGAAGTTGGCAGACCAGCAGCTTTCCGGCCATGGTCACTCCGCCGTCCATGGCGATGGCGAGGCCGCCTGCGTAGATGTGCGGTCCCTCGATGACGGGGCCGCCACCGTCCGAGTCGTCCTCGGAGCCGACATCGCCGAGCAGATACGGGATAGGGCTGTGACCATGGACGATGCGGTGGCCGCCGTACATGTCGAGGAGTTCGCGTACGGCAGCGGGGCCTGACTCGTCACGGAAGGCGAAGCGCTTGGTGAACTTCCGGAAGAGGTCCCAGCATTCGTCCGCGTCGTTGCGCGTGAGGGTCTCGCGGACCGTGTCGTTCACGGCCTCGATCGAGTCGCCGTAATCCAGATAGGCGGTTGTGTCGGAGTGCATCAGGAGATGCCCGTCCTCCGACTCGATCGCGTCGAGGCGGGCCATCCACTGGAGATGGTGGTCCTCCAGGCGCTCCATGTCGGTCTTCTGACCGCCGTTCAGGAGCCAGGCGGCCTGGAAAGTGGCGGTGCCCGCGCCGGAGTTGACCGGGGTGTCGCCGAACCGCTTCGCGCCGAGCAGGAGCAGTTCGTGGTTGCCCATGAGGGCCTTGCAGTAGCCGCCGGCGGCGGCCGCCTGCGCGGACAGGCGCATCACGAGGTCGATGACGCCGATGCCGTCGGGGCCGCGGTCGGTGAAGTCGCCGAGGAACCAGAGGCGCGCGTTGTCCGCGGACCAGTCGCCGTCCGCGTCGATGAGGCCCTGCTCCTGGAGCGCCGCGAGCAGCTCGTCCAGATAGCCGTGCACATCGCCCACGACGTACAGCGGGCCGTGTTCCTCGGCGGCCGGCGCCTGGGGAGGCTCGGGCATGGCCTGCACCTCCACTCGCACGGTGTCGCCGCGGTTGATGACGGGCAGGTCGCGCTGGGTCGGGGTGTAGCCGTCGCCTGCTTCCGGTGCTTCCGGTGCTTCCGGCATTCCCGGTGCTTCCGGCATTCCCGGCACCCCGAGGCTGTCTCTCGAGCCGTCCGGACCCACCATGCTCACCGAACCTCCCTGCACCGGACCGGTCTCATGGACGTACGCCGGTACGCGGAAGTCGCGCAACGTCGCCGTCCGCACATCGGGTCCCTGACCGGCCCCCTGAGTCATCGACCCCTCCACCACCATTGCGCCGCATCTGCACCGAGATCGGACTGCTTGGTCGCAGCGGCCCGCGGTGTCGTCCGCCCATCATAGGAATGCGGCTCGCGCTGTGTGGTGCACCAGGGGTGGTGAATCAGTGCTGAACCCCAGTTCACCGAGGTTTTCTCCCGAATTGGGTAGGGGTTTCCCCGCAGATCACGACGTGGCAGTGCCGATCAGGGCCGATCAGTGTTGGTTCAGTGTCGGTCAGTGCTTGGCGGCACCGGCCGACGGGGTGTTCCTCCCCGCCGGCCGGCACGCTCAACCGGGTCCGGGTGAGCGGGGAGGGCTGACCGTCGTGCGCGGTGGACGTCGCTCGGACGAGGTGCGCACGATCAGCTCCGTCGGTATCACCTGCTCGACGGGTCGGCCTGAATCGAGCCCTTCGATGGCGTCGATGAGGAGCTGCACCACGGCCGTGCCGATGCGCCGCGGTTTGAGCGAGAGCGTGGTGATGGGCGGTTCCGTCGTGGCGTAGACCGTCGACTCGCTGCAGCACACGAGCAGCAGATCGTCGGGGACGCGCAGTCCGTACCGGCGGGCGGCTGCGAGGAGATCGGTGCCGTTCGGGTCGAAGAGGCCGTAGACGGCGTCGGGCCGGTCCGGTCTCGCGAGCAGCCGGTCGGCCGCGACGGCGCCCGCGCACGGGTCGTGGGCCGGGTAGGACTCGTACACCGGGTCCTGTCCGACGCGTTCGCACCAGCGCAGATAGGCGGTCGTGGACAGGTGGGTGTAAGTGTCCGTGGTGGTCCCGGTGAGCAGCCCGATCCGGCGGGCTCCGGCCGCCGCGAGGTGATCGAGGATCTCCAGGACCGCCGCCTCGTGGTCGTTGTCGACCCAGGCGGTGACCGGGAGAGAGCTGGCCGGGCGACCGTCGGACACTACGGGTAGGCCTTGGCGCACCAGTTCGCTGACGACGGGATCGTGGTCGGACGGATCGACGACGACGGTGCCGTCGAGCGCGACGTTCGACCACACGTCGACCGGGCTGCGCCGGGAGGTGGCGGGCAGGATGACGAGGGCGTAGCCGCGGGCCAGCGCGGCCGAGGTCGCGGCTCTGGCCATCTCCGCGAAGTACGCGAATTCGGTGAAGGTGAAAGGTTCATCCCCGTACGTCGTCACGGTCAGGCCGATGAGGCCCGACTTGCCGGTACGGAGCGTTCGGGCCGCGGCGGATGGGCGATAGCCCAGCCGTTCGGCGACCTCGCGGACATGGCGTCGGGTGGCGTCCGGAAGCCGCCCCTTGCCGTTAAGAGCGTCGGAGACAGTCGTGATGGAGACACCGGCGGCGGCGGCGACGTCTCTGATGCCCGCTCGGCTCTGCCGGTTGCCCCGGCGGGCGGTCTCCGCTCGGCTCACCTGATGGTTCCCTGCTGCTGTCATGGCGAGCCGATAGTAGGGCTCATGGGGGTGGGTAGTGCGGACGCATATTCACTCGTTGACAGGCACGTTTCTGCATGGCTGGGGCGGGTCAATGACCTTGGATTGCAAGGGAGTTGGTGGGATTCAGGGGCGACGGTCACTTGTCGTCGTGCAAAGGCCTGCCAAATGAGCGATGTCTCGAAGAGGTCTCAACTCACCTTCACGGGTGATGCGCGCCACGGAGTGAGCTACCGGCGCGTGCTGTGACAGGGAGCGCTCCCCCCTCTGCGCGCGCCTTCGCAGGTGGATTCCCCTGACCCATTCGCAGCAGAGCTGAATCCTCATAAGGTGAGGAGTATTGAAGTCAGACTGTTCAGGCGTGCAGGCTGTTCAGGTGTTCAAGAGGAGGACTGCGGTGAGCGAGACGAGCCCGAGGCTGCGTGCCGAGCTGGAGGGTATCCCCACCTACAAGCCGGGGAAGCCTGCCGCGGCCGCCGGTGGCGGTGCGGCCGATGGTCCGGTGGCCTACAAGCTGTCCTCGAACGAGAACCCCTACCCGCCGCTGCCGGGCGTCATGGAGAGCGCGCTCGCCGCCGCGGGCACGTTCAACCGCTACCCGGACATGGCGTGCACCGGCCTGATGAGTGAAATCGCCGACCGCTTCGGGGTGCCGGTGTCGCACGTGGCGACGGGTACCGGTTCCGTCGGCGTCGCCCAGCAGCTGCTTCAGGCCACGTCAGGGCCGGGGGACGAGGTCATCTACGCCTGGCGGTCCTTCGAGGCGTACCCGATCATCACGCAGGTGAGCGGTGCCACGTCGGTGAAGGTGCCGCTGACGCCGGGGGACGTCCACGACCTGGACGCGATGGCCGACGCCATCACTGACCGGACGCGGCTGATCTTCGTCTGCAACCCGAACAACCCGACCGGCACGGTGGTCCGCAGGGCCGAGCTCGAGCGGTTCCTGGACCGGGTGCCGAGCGATGTCCTGGTGGTCCTCGACGAGGCCTACCGCGAGTTCATCCGCGACGCCGAGGTGCCGGACGGCGTAGAGATCTACCGCGACCGTCCGAACGTCGCCGTCCTTCGTACGTTCTCCAAGGCGTACGGCCTCGCGGGTCTCCGCGTCGGCTTCGCGATTGCCCATGAGCCGGTGGCGGCGGCGCTGCGCAAGACAGCGGTGCCTTTCGGCGTGAGCCAGCTGGCACAGGACGCGGCGGTGGCTTCGCTGCGGGCCGAGGACGAACTGATGGGCCGTGTCGGCGCGTTGGTCTCCGAGCGCGTACGGGTGGTCGAGACGCTGCGGGCACAGGGCTGGACGGTGCCCGAGACACAGGCGAACTTCGTGTGGCTGCGGCTCGGGGAGCGTACGACCGACTTCGCGGCGGCGTGCGAGCGGGCCGGTGTGGTCGTGCGGCCGTTCGCGGGCGAGGGGATGCGGGCCACGATCGGGGAGACCGAGGCCAACGACATCTTCCTGCACGCGGCGGAGGCGTTCCGCAAGGAGCTCTAGCTTTCCGGTGCGAGGAGCATGAGCCCGCGAGGAGCATGAGCCTTGGGCCGACGTCGAAGAGGAAGGGCCCCCGGGGAACTCCCCGGGGGCCCTTCCTCGCGTTCCCCCGGTAAAGGGGTACCCCCCTCCAGGTGCCGACAGCCAGTACGACATAATTGCTTGTGAATGTGAACGCGTTCACAAGCGTGTCCCGGTTCCTCCGAGGATCAGTGGGATTAAAGGGGCAAACTGCCGATGTGATCACGGCCGTAAGGAGAAGTCGACGTGGATCTGGCTCTAGCGCCTGAGACCCTGGCGCGATGGCAGTTCGGCATCACCACCGTCTACCACTTCCTGTTCGTCCCACTGACGATCTCGTTGGCCGCCCTCACGGCGATCCTCGAGACGGCCTGGGTGCGCACGGGCAAGGAGCACTACCTCAGGGCGACCAAGTTCTGGGGAAAGCTGTTCCTGATCAACATCGCGATGGGTGTCGTCACCGGCATCGTCCAGGAGTTCCAGTTCGGCATGAACTGGTCCGACTACTCGCGCTTCGTCGGGGACATCTTCGGAGCGCCGCTCGCCTTCGAAGCCCTCATCGCGTTCTTCTTCGAGTCGACCTTCATCGGCTTGTGGATCTTCGGCTGGGACAAACTGCCGAAGAAGCTGCACTGCGCGACGATCTGGATCGTCTCCATCGGGACCGTTCTGTCGGCGTACTTCATCATCGCCGCGAACGCCTTTATGCAGCACCCGGTCGGCTACAAGATCGTCGAGCGGGACGGCACCAAGCGCGCCGAGCTCACCGACTTCTCGAAGGTGCTCTTCCAGGAGACGACGCTCGTCAACTTCGCCCACGTCATCTCGGCGGCCGTCCTCGTGGGCGGCGCCTTCATGACCGGCATCGCGATCTTCCACCTGCGCAAGAAGCAGCACATCCGCACCATGCGGATGTCGATGCGGCTCGGCCTGGTCACCGCGTTCGCCGGCACGCTGCTCACCGTGGTCAGCGCCGACACCCTCGGCAAGGTCATGTACGAGCAGCAGCCGATGAAGATGTCGGCCGCCGAAGCCCTGTGGGAGTCGGAGAAGCCGGCACCGTTCTCGCTCTTCGCGTACGGCGATGTCGCCAAGGGGCACAACGATGTGGCCATCCAGATCCCCGGGATACTGTCCTTCCTCGCCAAGAACAACTTCAACGCCGAGATCCCCGGCATCAACGACCTCAACAAGGCGGCGCAGGACAAGTTCGGGCCCGGCGACTACCGGCCCAACATCCCCACCGCCTACTGGTCCTACCGCTGGATGATCGGCTTCGGCGGGGTCTCGATGGCCCTGTGCACCGCCGGACTCTGGCTCACGCGGAAGAAGTTCTGGCTCGCGCCGGAGCACCGCACGGGCGAGGACGACGTGCCGAAGCTCATGCTCACCAAGAACAAGGAGCTGACGCCGAAGCTCGGCAACTGGTGGTGGCGGCTCTCCCAGTGGACGCTGATCTTCCCCCTCATCGGCACGGCCTGGGGCTGGATCTTCACCGAGACCGGGCGTCAGCCCTGGGTCGTCTACGGGGTCCTGAAGACCAGAGACGCTGTCTCGCCAGGGGTTTCGCAGGGTGAGGTGATCACCTCGCTGGTCGTGTTCACCGCGATCTACGCGATCCTCGCCGTGATCGAGGTGAAGCTGCTTCTCAAGTACATCAAGCAGGGGCCGCCCGAGCTCACCGAGGCCGACCTCAACCCGCCCACCAAGATCGGCGGTCCTGGAGCCGGATCGGGTTCGGACAGTGACGAAGACGCCGACCGGCCCATGGCCTTCTCGTACTGAGGGAGTTGATCGATATGGAACTTCACGACGTCTGGTTCGTGCTGATCGCCGTCCTGTGGATCGGCTACTTCTTTCTGGAAGGCTTCGACTTCGGGATCGGCATCCTGACCAAGCTGCTCGCCCGTGACCGGACCGAGAAGCGGGTCCTCATCAACACCATCGGCCCCGTCTGGGACGGCAACGAGGTGTGGCTGCTGACGGCGGGCGGTGCGACGTTCGCGGCCTTCCCCGAGTGGTACGCGACGCTCTTCTCCGGGTTCTATCTGCCGCTCCTGATCATCCTGCTCTGCCTGATCGTGCGCGGTGTCGCTTTCGAGTACCGGGCCAAGCGGCCCGAGGAGAAGTGGCAGCGCAACTGGGAGCAGGCGATCTTCTGGACCTCGCTGATCCCGGCGGTGATGTGGGGCGTGGCCTTCGCCAACATCACGCGCGGCGTGAAGATCGACGCCCACAAGGAGTACGTGGGCAACTTCTGGGACCTGCTCAACCCGTACGCGATTCTTGGCGGGTTGGTCACCCTGACGCTGTTCACCTTCCACGGCGCGGTGTTCGCCTCGCTCAAGACGGTGGGGGACATCCGGATGCGGGCGCGGAAGCTGGCGCTCGGCCTCGGCCTGGTGACCGCCGTCCTGGCGCTCGGGTTCCTGATCTGGACACAGGCGGACAACGGCGACGGCAAGAGCCTGGTCGCGATGGTCGTGGCCGTGGTCGCGCTGGTCGGCGCCATCGGGGCGATCAAGGTGGGGCGTGAGGGCTGGTCGTTCGCGCTGTCGGGGATCACGATCGCGGCGGCCGTCGCGATGCTCTTCCTGACGCTCTTCCCGAACGTCATGCCGTCGTCCCTGAACGAGGAGTGGAACCTCACGGTCACCAACGCCTCGTCGAGCCCCTACACCCTGAGGATCATGACCTGGTGTGCGGGGATCGCGACGCCGATCGTGCTGCTCTATCAGTCGTGGACCTACTGGGTGTTCCGCAAGCGGATCGGAACGCAGCACATCGCGGATGCGGCGCACTGAATCCCTCCACCAAGGATGCATTCTGTGAATGCATCCTTGGTGTTCGTAGGTCCCTGAGTTCTCTGCCGTCTTCCCCCGGTCCCCGGTCCCTCGGAGGGTGTTTCACGTGAAACCAATCGACCCGCGTCTGCTCCGGTACGCCCGCGCCACCCGGTTCTTCCTGATCGCGGTGGTGGTTCTCGGTGTCGCCGGAGCGGGCCTGGTCGTCGCCCAGGCGATGCTCATCGCCGAGATAGTGGTCGGGGCCTTCCAGAAGGGGCTCTCCTCCGCTGATCTGGGGACGCCGCTCGTCCTGCTCGCGGTGGTCGCGTCAGGGCGGGCGCTGATCGCCTGGCTGACCGAGCTCGCCGCGCACCGGGCCAGCGCGGCGGTGAAGTCGGAGCTCCGGGGGCGACTGCTCGAGCGGGCGGGGCAGTTGGGTCCTGGCTGGTTGAGCGGGCAGCGGACGGGGTCGCTGGTCGCGTTGGCCACACGGGGCGTGGACGCCCTGGACGACTACTTCTCGCGCTATCTGCCGCAGCTGGGGCTCGCGGTGGTGGTGCCGGTGGCGGTGCTCGCGAGGATCGTCACCGAGGACTGGGTGTCGGCGGCGATCATCGTGGTGACGCTGCCGCTGATCCCGGTCTTCATGATTCTGATCGGCATGGCGACCCAGAACCGGATGGACCGTCAGTGGCGGCTCCTCTCCCGCCTGTCGGGGCACTTCCTGGACGTGGTGGCGGGCCTGCCGACCCTGAAGGTCTTCGGGCGCGCGAAGGCGCAGGCCGAATCGATTCGGCAGATCACGGGCGAGTACCGGCAGGCGACGATGCGTACGTTGCGCATCGCCTTCTTGTCGTCGTTCGCACTCGAGCTCCTCGCGACGCTGTCGGTGGCGCTTGTCGCGGTGACGATCGGGATGCGGCTCGTTCACGGCGACATGGATCTGTACGTGGGTCTGGTCATCCTGATCCTCGCGCCCGAGGCCTATCTGCCGCTGCGCCAGGTCGGTGCGCAGTACCACGCGGCGGCGGAGGGGCTCTCCGCCGCCGAGGAGATCTTCGAGGTCCTGGAGACCGCGGGGCGGACCGCGGGGGAGGCTGCGGCGCCTTCGGGGGCGTTGAGTGTGGAGGGCGTGACGGTCCGGTATCCGGGGCGGGATTCGGACGCGGTCTCCGGGGTGTCGTTCGCGGTGGAGCAGGGCGAGACCGTGGCTCTGGTCGGGCCGAGCGGCGTGGGCAAGTCGACGCTGCTCGACGTGATCCTGGGGTTCGTCGAACCTGCCGAGGGGCGGGTGTGCGTCGGGGGCGTCGATCTGGCCGGGGTCTCGCCGGAGCGGTGGCGGGAGCGGATCGCCTGGGTGCCGCAGCGGCCGCACCTGTACGCCGGGTCCATCGCGGAGAACGTGCGGCTCGCCCGGCCGGACGCGGAGGAGCCCGCTGTGCGGGACGCGTTGCGGGCGGCCGGGGCTTGGGAGTTCGTCTCCGCGCTGCCGGGCGGGATGGAGACCGTACTTGGAGAGGACGGGGCCGGGCTTTCCGCCGGGCAGCGGCAGCGCCTTGCTCTGGCGCGGGCGTTTCTCGCCGACCGGCCTGTGGTTCTCCTCGACGAGCCGACCGCGGCTCTGGACGGGGAGACCGAGGCGGGGGTCGTAGAGGCGGTCCGGCGGTTGGCCGTGGGGCGGACCGTGCTGCTGGTGGTGCACCGGCCCGCCTTGCTGGGGGTCGCGGACCGGGTTGTGCGGCTGAACGCCGCCGGCGTCCGGCAACAGGGTCTTGGTCTGGCGGCCACGAGTTCGGCTGCCGCGCCGCCTGCCCGCTCCGGGAGCGTGCCGGTGCCCTCCGGAGGGGCGGATGCGCCCTCCGGAGCGGCGGATGAGCCCTCCGGCGGTGACGCGGTGGTAGCGCCGGGTACTCCCGGGCGGGAGACGTCCCGCCCGAGGGGCGGGGCCTTTGCCCGGCTGCGGGGCATGGCACATCAACGGAAGGGCAAGCTGGCGCTCGCCCTCCTCCTCGGCGCCCTCGCGATCGGCAGCTCCGTAGGGCTGATGGCCACCTCCGGGTGGCTGATCAGCCGGGCGTCCGAGCAGCCCCCGGTGATGTACCTGATGATCGCGGTGACGGCGACCCGTGCCTTCGGTCTTGGCCGCGCCGTCTTCCGTTACGCGGAGCGCCTCGTCTCGCACGATGCCGTCCTACGGATGCTGGCCGACACCCGCGTAGCCGTATTCCGGCGCCTCGAACGCCTCGCCCCGGCCGGGCTCAGGAAGACCCGCCGCGGCGACCTCCTCTCCCGCCTGGTCGCCGACGTGGACGCCTTGCAGGACTACTGGCTGCGCTGGCTCCTCCCCGCGTCGGCCGCCGCCGCGGTGGGCGCAGGGGCGGTCGGCTTCACCGCCTGGCTGCTGCCCGAAGCGGGTGCCGTCCTCGCTGTCGGCCTGCTCCTCGCCGGAGTGGGCGTACCGCTGCTCTCCGGAGTCGTCGCCCGCCGCGCGGAGCGAAAGCTGGCCCCCGCGCGCGGGGTGCTCGCCACCCGCGTGGCCGATCTGCTCACCGGCACCGCCGAGTTGACGGTCGCGGGCGCGCTGACCCGACGTACCGCCAAGGCGAAGGAAGCCGATGCCGAGCTGACCCGGATCGCGTCCCGTACCGCCACGGCCACCGCACTCGGCGACGGGCTCGGCTCGCTCGCCTCCGGTCTCACCGTGGCGGCCGCCGCACTCGTCGGCGTACAGGCGGTGCACGACGGTCGGCTCAGCGGCGTCGCGCTCGCCGTCGTCATCCTGACCCCGCTCGCCGCCTTCGAAGCGGTCCTCGGCCTTCCGCTCGCCGTGCAGTACCGCCAGCGCGTCAGGAAGAGCGCCGAGCGCGTCTACGAGGTCCTCGACGCACCCGAACCCGTCCCCGAGCCCGCCGAGCCCGTACAGCGCCCGCAGACGCCCTTCCCGCTCCGTCTGGAGGGGCTGCACGCCCGGTACGAGGGGCAGGACCGGGAGGCGCTCGCGGGCGTCGGCCTGACCCTGGAGCGCGGACGGCGCATCGCCGTGGTCGGGCCATCGGGTTCCGGCAAGACGACGCTCGCGCAAGTGCTCCTGCGCTTCCTGGGAGCGAGCGAAGGGACGTACTCCTTGGGCGGCACGGACGCGGCCGCGCTGAACAGCGACACCGTGCGCGAGTTCGTCGGGCTCTGCGCCCAGGACGCGCACATCTTCGACAGCTCCGTACGCGAGAACCTGCTCATCGCGCGGAAGGGCGCGAGCGACGAGGAACTGCGGGGCGCCCTCGCGCGGGCCCGACTCCAGGAGTGGACCGACTCGCTGCCCGAGGGGCTCGACACCCTGGTCGGCGAGCACGGGGCACGCGTCTCCGGAGGACAGCGGCAGCGCATCGCCCTGGCCCGCGCGCTGCTCGCCGACTTCCCCGTCCTCGTCCTCGACGAGCCTGCCGAGCACCTCGACCTGCCGACCGCCGATGCCCTCACCGACGACCTCCTCGCCGCTACCGAGGGGCGTACGACGCTGCTCATCACGCACCGTCTTGCCGGGCTCGACGCGGTGGACGAGGTGATCGTCCTGGACGCGGGGCAGGTGGTGCAGCGTGGTGCGTACACGGCTCTCGTGGCGGTGGACGGGCCGCTGCGGCACATGCTGGAGAGGGAGCGGGCGGCGGATCTGCTGGTGACGGCTGCGGGGTAGGTCTGGGGCAGGTCTGCGAGGTAGCTCGGCGGGGTAGGCCTGGGAGGTCGTTCTGCGGGGCGCAGGTCGGGCCGGGAACGGGTCCCGACTTTCCTCGCTAAATAGGACTAACTACTCTCAAGGCATGTCAGCCCCTTCAGCCTCCTCCGCCGCCTCACCGCAACCCGACGGCACACCGGGCCCGATCGAGGCGGCGAAGAAGGCGACCCGCAGCCTGCAAGGGCTCTCCCCCGAGCTGACCGCGCGCGTGCCGCAGCTCCTCGAGGCGATGCGCTCCGTAGGCGCCGGGCTCGAACTGCACACCACGCTGGACCGCATCTGTGAGACGGCGGCCGAGCTCGCGGACGCCCACTACGCGGCGATCGGCGTCGTCTCCGAAGACGGCAAAGGGCTCTCCGACTTCGTCTACTTCGGCATCGACGAGGAGACCGCGGAGCGGATCGGGCATCTGCCGGACGGCCACAAGGGGTTGCTCGGCGCCCTCATCCACCGGCCGGAGACCCTGCGCCTCGCGGACCTCTCGGTTGACCCCCGCTCGTGCGGCTTCCCGGCGCATCACCCGCCGATGCGGACATTCCTCGGTGTCCCCATCCGCGTACAGGGAGAGATCTTCGGCAACCTCTATCTGACCGAGAAGCGGGGCGGCGCCGAATTCAACGACTACGACATGCACATGGTCCGCGTGCTCGCCACGGAGGCGGGCATCGCCATCGGCAACGCACGTCTCTACGAAGCCGCCACGCAGCGCGAGCGCTGGATCGACGGTTCCGTCGCGGTCACCACGGCGTTGCTCTCGGGCAGCGACGCGGAGGAGGCACTCGCCGTCGTCGCCGAACAGGCCCGTCACCTCGCCGACTCGGCCGCCGGGATCGTGCTCCTGCCCGACGATGAGGGCGGCATGGAGATCGTCGCCGTTTCCTCGGACGAACCCACCGGGGCGCTCGGCGTGATCATCCCCGCGGAGAGCCGGATCGTCAGCGATCTCCTCGCCGGGGACTCCGTGTTCCTCGACGACGCGGCCACGGACCCGCGCATCATGACCGACCTCGCCCGCGGCTACGGCCCCGCCATGATGCTGCCGTTGCAGAGCGACGGTCGCGTCGTGGGGACGCTCGTCACGCCACGCGCGCGTGGGGCACGCCCGTTCAGCGAGACCGAGCGGACCCTCGCCACGCAGTTCGCCTCGCAGGCCGCGCTCGCGCTGATGATGGCCGAGGCGCAGCGCGACCGCGAGCGGCTCGCGGTGTACGAGGACCGAGACCGGATCGCACGGGACCTGCACGACCTCGTCATCCAGCGCCTGTTCGCCACCGGGATGATGCTGGAGAGCGCCCAGCGCAGGTCCGTCGTGCCCGAGGTGCAGATCGGTGTGGGCAAGGCCGTCGACGAGCTCGACGTGACGATCCAGGAGATCCGGACGGCGATCTTCGCCTTGCAGCAGGGGCCTGCCGAGGCTCCGTCGGGGCTGCGCACGCGCGTGCTGCGCGAGATCAACATGGCCGCCGTGCCGCTCGGCTTCAAGCCCACGCACCACTTCGTGGGCCCCGTCGACGCGGTGGTCGGCGAGCTCTCCGGCAAGAACCTCATCGCGGCGCTGCGCGAGGCGCTGTCCAACGCGTTCCGGCACGCGCGGTCCGATCGCATCGACGTCGTCGTCGACGCGACCGTGATCCTGCCTGACGGGCAACAGGGCGTACGCCTGACGGTCTCGGACGACGGCGTCGGCATCGCGGAGGGCGGGCGGCGCAGCGGCCTGAAGAACCTCAAGAGGCGTGCGGAGTCACTCGGCGGGGACAGTTGGTACGGCCCTGGCATCGGGGAGGGCGGCGGCGGTACGGCGGTGGTGTGGCAGGCGCCGTTCTGAACCGGCTTCTGAGTTCTGGGGCCCTGTTCGGCCGTACGGCAGTGGGCTGTTCGGGGCACCGGCTGCCCCAGGTGTACGAGTTGCGCAGGACCCGGCGACGGCGGCAGGGAAACGATCCGTGACATGCGCCTGAGCCACCGCGGTACCCACCCGCTCGTCATCGTGTCGGTACTGCTGTGCGCGCTCCTCTGCCCTACGCCCTCCCGCGCCTCCGAAGGACCGGACGTCAGCCGTGACGTGGCGCGGCTCTACGAAGAGGCGTCCGTGGCGACCGCACACTACGAAGCGGGCCGACGCGCGGCCAAGGCGCAACGGACGAAGGTCCGGAAACTGGACCGACTCCTTACGAAGGAGCGGCAAGCGGTCGAAGTGCTGCACGATGACCTCGGCCGAATGGCCAGTGCCCAGTACCGAACCGGCGGCGGCCTTCCCCAGACCGCCCAACTGCTGTTCGCCGAAAGCCCAGAAGAACTGATGCGCGGTCAGCGGCTGTTGTGGCAGGCGGACCTCGCCGTCAACAACGCCATCACCAAGACCCAGCGGGCCGCCGCCAGGCTCGCCACCGCCAAGCGCACGGCGGACAGGGCCAAGGACAGCCTCGACCGTCGCAACGCGGGCCTCGCGAAGCTGAAGCGCGGGATCGCGAGCAAGCTGGCGTCGGCGCAGTGGACCCTGCAAGGCGAGGCCGACCGGTCGGTCGCGGCCGGGCAGTGCCGTGGCGCCGTACGCCTGGATCAGCCGAAAACGGCCTCCACGCGCGCGTGGGTGACGCCCGTGGAGACCTACGCACTGTCGGCGGGCTTCGACAGTGCTGGCGCGCACTGGTCGCATCGGCACACCGGGCAGGACTTCGCGGTCGGCATCGGGGCGCCCGTACGGGCGGTCGGGGCGGGCCGGGTGGTGAGCGTGTCGTGCGGCGGCGGCTTCGGAATCGAGGTCGTGGTGTCGCACGAGGGCGGCTACTACACGCAGTACGCGCATCTGGCCGCCGTCACCGTCGACCAGGGTGAGCGGGTGCGTCCCGGGCAGTGGATCGGGCAGGTGGGCACGACCGGCAACTCGACGGGGCCGCACCTGCACTTCGAGGTGCGGCTCACGCCGGATCTGGGGTCCGGGGTGGACCCCAGGAAGTGGCTGGAGGAGCGGGGAGTGCCGCTCTAGCGGTCCTGCGCTCCTGCGGTCCTGTGCTCCTGCGCTCCCGCGTTCTCGTGCTCTCGTGGCGGCGGGGCCTGCTGAGGGCCTACCGCCCCTGCTGCTCGCTCAGGATCTGCTCGATGACGACCGCGACGCCGTCCTCGTTGTTGGCGACCGTGCACCCCGAAGCGGCGGCGAGCACGTCCGGGTGCGCGTTGCCCATCGCGTACGAAGTGCCTGCCCAGGTGAGCATCTCGATGTCGTTCGGCATGTCCCCGAAGGCGACGACCTCCGCGGGTGTGATGCCGCGCTCGGCGCAGCACAGCTCCAGGGTGCTGGCCTTGGAGACGCCGGGGCCGCTGATCTCGAGCAGCGCGCTCGGGCTTGAACGAGTGATCTCGGCCCGGTCGAGCACGGCCGCGCGGGCCACGACGAGGAAGTCGTCGGGCGCGAGCTCGGGGTGGTAGGCGAGGACCTTCAGGATGGGCTGGTCCGCGACGTCGGAGTCCTCGGCGAGGAGCTTCTCCGCGAGTGCCACGCTCTCACCGGGCTCCAAGTGCAGGGGCGGGTACGTCGGTTCGTGGTGCAGCCCACCGGACCGCTCGACCGCGAAGGACGTGCCCGGTGCGGCGGCCCGCAGGAGGTGCACGACATCGAGCGCGGCCGCGCGCCGCAGCTCCCGCAGTTTGACGAAGCGATGGCCGTCGGCGCCGCCGTGCAGATCGACCACGGCGGCGCCGTTGCCGCAGATGGCGAGGCCGTGGCCGTGGACGTGGTCGCTGACGACGTCCATCCAGCGAGCCGGTCGGCCGGTCACGAAGAAGACTTCGATCCCGGCCTCCTCGGCGGCGGCGAGTGCGGCGACGGTGCGGTCCGACACGGTCTTGTCGTCACGCAGCAGGGTGCCGTCCAGGTCCGTGGCGATCAGCCGGGCCTTGGGCCGGTGGCGGACGGAGACGGCCGGGGGCTTGGGCCGTGGGGTAGCTGAGGTCACGCCACCGATTGTCCCGCATCTGGGTGCACGGGCGTGCGCGGGGGCGCACATTTGAGTGCATTTACGCGCCTGTTGTGGCGTCTCCCAGCTGCGCCAGGGCCTCCGTGGCGATCCGCTCGAAGACCTTCTCGTCCGCCGCGAAGCCCGTCCCCGCGAGCGGCCAGTGCAGCACGATCTCGTTGAAGCCCAGCTCAGCGTGGTTGCCGGCGAAGTCCACGAAGGCGTCGAAGGAGTCCAGGGGGCGGTCCGGGGTGAAACCGGTGAGCAGGACCTTGTCGAGCTCGGCGACATCGCGGCCGATGGAATCGCAGGCGGTGGCGAGCTTCTCGGCCTGCCCGCGGATGGCTTGAAGTGACTGCTCCGGAGTGCCGTTCTCGAAGAGCTTGGGGTCGCCCGTCGTCACCCACGCCTGCCCGTGGCGCGCGGCGAGCTTCAGGCCGCGCGGCCCGGTGGCGGCGACCGCGAAGGGCAGCCGGGGGCGCTGTACACAGCCAGGGATGTTCCGTACCTCGGACGCCGAGTAGTACTCACCGTCGTGCGAAACGACGTCTTCTGTAAGAAGGCGGTCGAGCAGCGGAAGGAACTCGCCGAAGTGGTCGGCCCGTTCGCGCGGGGTCCAGGGCTCCTCGCCGGTCCTGAGCAGCGCGGTGGCATCGAAGCCGTTGCCGCCGGCGCCGATGCCGAGGGTGATCCGGCCGTCGGACACGTCGTCCAGCGTGATCAGGTCCTTGGCGAGTGTCACCGGGTGCCGGAAGTTCGGCGAGGTGACGAGCGTGCCCAGGCGCAGGTGGTCGGTGGCTGCCGCGGCGGCGGTGAGGGTCGGCACCGCGCCGAACCACGGCCCGTCGCGGAAGGTCCGCCACGAGAGGTGGTCGTAGGTGTACGCGGTGTGGAATCCCAGCTGCTCGGCCCGCTGCCAGCGCTCCTTGCCACCCTCGTGCCAGCGGCGGACAGGAAGGATCACGGTGCTCAGACGCAAACTCATGTATCCGAGCGTATGCCCCGCTCTGCCCGGCCCCTACCTGAACCTGCTGCTCAGCCAGGGAGTGAGGACGACCATGGGGATGTACTCCTTGTGCGTCGCGTCACCCGGCATCGGCACGATCAGGTGGTAGCCGGGCGGGAAGCGCCGCCCCTTCACGTAGGCGAGGCCGCTGAAGACGGACCGCAGGAAGGCGGGTACCCGGTCCCGTGGGACATCCGGGCACTCGACGCCCTCGACGGTGATCAGCGCATCGTCGTCGGGGTACAGCCGCACCGAGAGGCGGGGCAGCCCGCCGAATTCCACGAAGGCCTCGTGGGGCAGCGATCCGTCGGGATCCGTGGTCACGCCGATGCCCGCGGAGCTCCGGCGCGAGGTCTGGTCGGCGCCGATGTCGTGCGAGATCTCGATCTCCCGCTCGTACTCGTGCGCGATCTCACGGAGAACGGCGAGAGCGGCCTCGGTGCTGTGCAGGTGCTCCATGCCTATCGATCATGCCTGGTCAGTGGCGGTTCGGGAAGCGGATGTAGTCGGCGGGGACGGCGGCGGTGAGCCAGACACCGTTCGCGCTGACCTGGAAGACATGCCCGTCGCGGTGCATCGCTCCCGCGTCGACGGAGAGCACGACGGGCCGTCCGCGGCGGGCGCCGACGCGGGTGGCGGTCTCGCGGTCGGGCGAGAGGTGCACGGCATGTCGGTTCATGGGCCGCAGGCCTTCGGTACGGATCGCGGCGGCATTGCGGGCCACTGTGCCGTGGAAGAGATACGCGGGCGGGGTCGCCGGAGGCAGTTTCAGGTCCACGTCCACGGAATGCCCCTGGCTGGCGCGGATCCGGCCTTCCGCGACGGCGAAACGCTGTTTGTCGTTGGCGGTCACCACGTGCTCCAGCTCGGCACGGGTGAAGCGGAAACCGTGCGCTGTCGCTGCGGCGATGAGGGTATCGATCCGCACCCAGCCGCTCTCGTCGAGCGTGATCCCGATCCTCTCGGGCTGATGGCGCAGGTGCCTGGAAAGGTATTTCGACACCTTCACGGTGCGCCGCTCGGCAGCCGCGTCGCTGGAGGGGGGTTCTCTATTCATCCATTCAGCCTCGCGTCGTTCCGTTCTCCCCGCACTTGATTTTCGTCCACCGACTTTTCATCCGCCGATTTTCGTCCACAGGTTTGATCCACAGCCAAGTCCAGTTATCCACAGGGGAATTGGCGATTCTGTGGACAACGCCCATGCCGTTTACGTGATTTGGTCAATAAATCCATTATTGCCATGAGTTGAGGCAAGTGAGTCCAATGTCCGGGCCTGTACCTCACGTTCAGTGGCGGCTGCGATGAACGCGGTGGCGTTCGCACGCCCAACCAGCCCCTCCACGGCGTGCATTGTGGCGGCCGGCAGGGAGACGGGGAGCGGCTCCTGCGTACGTTGGACAGGTCGCCCCGATGTGAGGTGGTCCTGGAGGTGCCGGGTGGCGAACAGGCGCATGGCGCGGGCCAGTTCGGCGTCGACGGACTGCTGGGCGAGCGGTCGGAGGCGCCGGATGAGCGCGGCCGCCTCTGCCGCGTCCGCCTCGCTCGGCGGATGATGGTCGAGGTAGCGCGCGAAGACATGCTCGGTCGTGAACTCCAGGAAACGGGCGGCTATGTGCTCGACCTGCCCCCTCAACTCCCTCAGGTGGCCCGAGATCGCGGACAGCGGAACTCCTGCGGCGTACAACTCCACGGCGACGGCCAGCTCTTGAGGGCTCGGCACCAGGAATTCGTCGTCACGGCCCGGCACGGGTTCGAGTACACCGAGCGCGATCGCGTCGGCGACCGCCGCCTCGTCCGGGTCGCCGCCGAACGCCGCGTCCAGCTCAGCCCGGGTCATCCGATCGGCCTTCTCGTCCGTCCACGGACCGTCGACCTCCGCGGCGAGACCCAGCACACCGCCGAGCCCCCTGCCCGCGTCCCAGGCCTCTAGGAGCTCCTTGATGGAGGCCAGGGTGTAGCCCCGGTCGAGCAGATCGGCTATCTGACTCAACCGGGACAGATGCGCGTCGCCGTACACATTGGCGCGGCCGCGCCGCTCGGGACGGGGGAGCAGCCCGCGGTCCTGGTAGGCGCGGATCGTACGGACCGTGGCCCCGCTGTGATGCGCCAGGTCCTCGATGCGGTACTCCACCGGCCTGTGCTCGGCCTCGTGGTACTCCACCAGCCCCTGCCCGTCCACCGGCCCCTGCCCGTCCACCGGCCCCTGCCCGGCGCCCGACTGCTCGTCCACGCTCCCCGCCCTCCGTAAACCTCGTGCTAGGCGATGGCTGCCCGGCCGATCGCGGCGGCCGCGGCCCGTGCCGCGGGTGACTCCGCCAGATACTCGACGGCCTTGCGCAGCGAGCCTTCCTGCGAGGGATGGTACGACCGCCGCAGGTAGCGGGGTATGGCCGTACCCAGCTCCCGCCAGGTGGGCAGCAGGCCCTTCCTGACCGCCTTGTTGTGCTCCGCCAGTGAGTAGCGCAGGCGCCCGGCGAGTTCCGGGTCCCGGCGCATCAGATAGGCGGTGCCCCACACCCACAGGTAGAGCATCATGGGCGCCGTGACCGCCATGCCCGCGATACGGCGGGTGTAGCGGGGCAGGCCCTCGCCACCGCAGTGCTGGTACATGTCGAAGGCGACCGAGCGGTGCTCGACCTCCTCCGCGCCGTGCCAGCGCAGCAGGTCGAGCATGACCTCGTCGGCGTCCGCGTGGTCGAGGCCCTCGGCGTGCAGCACCCAGTTCCCCAGGACCGCCGTGAACTGCTCGATCGCCGCGACGACCGCGAGGCGGAAGCGCAGCCACTCCTGCGTCGGTATCGGGGCACCCAACGGCGGCTTCTCACCGAGCAGTTTCTCGAAGAGGAAGTCGACGTACTTGGTGAACGCGGCGGTGTCGAGCCGCTGCGCCGCCAGGTGGTCGAGCACATGCGCGTGCTGCACGCTGTGCGTGGCCTCCTGGCCCATGAACCCTTTGACGTCCTTGAGCAGCACCGGATCGGTGACCAGAGGCAGGCCTTCCTTGAAGACCTTCACGAACCACCGCTCCCCCGCCGGAAGCAACAGATGCAGCACGTTGATGACGTGGGTGGCGGTGGGTTCGTCCGGTATCCAGTGCAGCGGGGTCTCTTCCCAGTCGAACGAGACCCGGCGCGGAACGATCGTGTAGTGCTCCTCGGTGTTCGTGTCGGTTCTCTTCTCCGTGCTCACAGCGGCGGCTCCAATCGGGCTATCGCACGCAGGGCCCTGGGCGTGAAGCGGGACATGAGGTGGGCGCCACGGGCCTCCGGGGTGACCGGGACCACGGCCTGGTTCTTGACGACGGCACGCAGGATCGCGTCGGCGACCTTCTCCGGCGGGTAGTTCCGCAGGCCGTAGAGGCGCGAGGTCTTCTTCTGGCGGCGCTTCTCCTCCTCGGCGTCGACCCCGGCGAAGTGCGTGGTCGCCGTGATGTTCGTGTTCACGAATCCCGGGCATATCGCGGAAACTCCGATGCCCTGGCCCGCCAGCTCCGCGCGCAGGCACTCGCTGAGCATCAGGACCGCCGCCTTGGACGTGCTGTAGGCGGGCAGGGCCTTGGAGGGCTGATACGCCGCCGCGGACGCGGTGTTGACGATGTGGCCGCCCTGGCCGCGCTCCGCCATCTGCTTGCCGAAGAGCCGGCAGCCGTGGATCACGCCCCACAGATTGACGTCGAGGACCTTCTTCCAGTCCTCGGCACTCGTGTCGAGGAACGAGCCGGAGAGGCCTATCCCCGCGTTGTTCACCAGGACATCGACGATGCCGTACTCCCTGGCGACCTTCTCGGCGAGCTTCTCCATGGCCTGCTCGTCGGTGACGTCGACCGTCTCGCCCCAGGCCCCGGGGGAGCCGATCAGACGGGACATCTCCGCCGTGCGCGCCGCGCTCTCCGCGTCCCGGTCGACGGCCACGACGCGCGCGCCCGCCTCGGCGAACGCGAAGGCGGTGGCCCGGCCGATACCGCTGCCCGCACCCGTCACGAGCACCAGCTGGCCGCCGAATCGATCGGCGTGCTTCCCCGTGGCCACACTGTCGTTGGCGGGCATACCGTCCTCATTGGTCGTGACGAACTCGGTGATCCACGCGGACAGCTGGTCAGGACGGGTGCGGGGCACCCAGTGCTTGGCAGGGATGCTGCGCCGCACCAACTGCGGAGCCCACAGCTCGAGTTCGTCATAGAGCCGTTCCGACAGAAAGCTGTCGCCGGACGGCGTGATGAGCTGCACGGGCGCGTGCGCGTAGGCATCGGCGCGTGGCTTGCGCAGCCGGGCGCGGATGTTGTCGCGGTAGAGCCATGCTCCGTGCGCGGCGTCCGACGGCAGCGAGGACGTCGGGTAGTCGCCCGCGGGCACCTTCTCCATGCGCTGGAGGATCTTCGGCCACTGCTTGCCGAGAGGGCCACGCCAGGCGAGCTCGGGGAGCACCGGCGTGTGCAGCATGTACACGTACCAGGACTTGGCGCCCTGGCCGAGCAGCTGGCCGACCTTGCGCGGTGTGGGCCGGGTCATCCGCTTCTTGATCCAGTGCCCGAAGTGATCGAGCGAGGGCCCCGACATCGAGGTGAAGGACGCGATGCGCCCCTCGGTGCGCTTGACCGTGACGAACTCCCAGGCCTGCACCGAACCCCAGTCGTGGCCGACCAGGTGCACCGGTTTGTCCGGGCTCACCGCGTCGGCGACAGCCACGAAGTCATCGGTCAGCTTCTCCAGCGTGAAGCCGCCGCGCAGCGGCTTCGGAGCCGTCGACCTGCCGTGGCCGCGCACGTCGTAGAGGACGACATGGAAGCGGTCGGCGAGGCGCTCGGCGACGTCCGACCACACCTCCTTGGAGTCCGGATAGCCGTGCACGAGCAGCACCGTGGGCTGCGTCGGGTCGCCGAGCTCGGCGACGCACAGCTCGACTCCGCCCGTACGCACCCAGCGCTCGCGGGCGTCCTTGATTCCGTCGGTGATTCCTCCCGTGGTCATGCGGCGGCCCTCTCCTCAGCCCAGCGCCGCACATGCGGCAGATCGTCATCAAGCCAGAACGCGCTCTGCTCGGGGTCCTTGGAGTCGGTGACGACCAGGATCTCCTCGAACTTTGCGCCCGTACCTCTGAAACCGAGGTGCGGTTCGACCGCCCACAGCCCCTTCTGGGGCGGGTGGTCGGAGAATTTGTACGGCGACCACAGCGGGGACCAGCCGTCCCGGTGGCCATGGATCGCGTCACTAGCCAGGCCCTTCAAGGCCTGCGTGCCGAAGCCGAAGACATTCGGCGACAGGCGGCGCTCCTTGACCCGGTCGATCTTGTGCGCGATGACGCCGAAGGGATACGCGCGATGGCGGTTGGCATAGCCCTGGCGGACCATGAGCCGGTCCACGTCCTCATATATCTCGCGCAACGGGCGGCGCTCACGCACTTCGCGCAGGAGCAGCTCGCGGTGCGCCTCCAGGTCGGAGAGCAGCTTGTCGTGCACGGGATTGAGGCCGAGGCAGCCCGAGTATCCGATATCCGCGGTGTAGCCCTTGTAGACCGGGGCCATGTCGAGGATGAAGGGCATCCCCGGCTCCAGCCTGCGGTGGGTGGGGAAGAACTGCAGCGGTATCCGGAAGTTCACGAACGCCGTGCGGTCCCCGAACCAGGCGAAGGGCAGGTGGAACCAGTCCCGCACACCCCGCTCACGCAGCCACTCACGCTGCATCCGCGCCGCCTCGCGCTCGGTCACACCCGGCTTGAGCTGCGCCGCGACCGCCTCCGCGCATTCATACGCGAGGGTCTGGACTTCCCTGAACCCCCGCAGTTCCGCGGAGAGTTCGCCTGCAACTGCTGAGGTCATGCCACCGTCCGTCCGTGTCCGTTCCATCGCAGTACGCGTCCGTAACTTGACACTGATGAATGTGACAATGCTCAGCGGCTACGTCAATAGCTGTGCACGAGCCGGGCCGGACTCCGGGGTAGACCGAGGGGTATCCCCCAGGGGGCGACCTCAGGACGACCCTTACGGGCCCGTAATACCGGAGAGTGAGGCGAGGACAGCACCCTGGTCTGACGCTTGATGTGGCCTGCGCCACTACCTTCGAAATGTGACTGTGATCGCGACCGAAAGCCTGAGCAAGCGGTTCCCGAGGGTTACCGCGCTTGACCGGCTCTCCATGGATATCGGGCCCGGTGTAACCGGACTCGTCGGAGCCAATGGAGCCGGCAAGTCCACACTGATCAAGATCCTGCTGGGTCTGTCCCCCGCCACGGAGGGCACCGCCGCGGTGCTCGGCCTCGATGTCGCCACCAGCGGCGGCCAGATCCGTGAGCGCGTCGGGTACATGCCGGAGCACGACTGCCTGCCACCCGATGTGTCGGCCACCGAGTTCGTCGTCCATATGGCGCGCATGTCGGGCCTGCCGCCCACGGCGGCCCGCGAGCGCACCGCGGACACCCTGCGGCACGTCGGTCTGTACGAGGAGCGCTACCGCCCCATCGGTGGCTACTCGACGGGTATGAAGCAGCGTGTGAAGCTCGCCCAGGCCCTGGTCCACGACCCTGACCTGGTCTTCCTCGACGAGCCGACCAATGGCCTCGACCCCGTGGGCCGTGACGAGATGCTGGGCCTGATCCGCCGCGTCCACACGGACTTCGGCATCTCCGTCCTGGTCACCTCGCATCTGCTCGGCGAGCTGGAGCGCACCTGTGACCACGTCGTCGTCATCGACGGCGGCAAGCTCCTGAGGTCCAGCTCGACCACCGACTTCACCCAGACCACCACCACACTGGCCGTCGAAGTGACGGACACCGATGAGCACCCCGACGGCACGAAGGCGTTCCGCGAGGCGCTGCAGGGGCGTGGGGTCTCCACCCACGAGGGAAGCGGCCTGCCGGGCGCCGGGCACACCGTGCTGTTCGAAGCGACCGGCGACGAGACGTACGACCTGGTGCGCGACCTCGTCGCGGACCTCGGCCTCGGCCTGGTCCGGATGGAACAGCGCAGGCACCACATCGCAGAGGTCTTCCAGTCCGAGCAGAGCGAGCAGACAGAGCAGACCGAGCGATCCGGACAGCCCGAGCAGTCCGATCAGGAAGCCCGGAAGGAGGCGGTCCGTCATGGCGGTTGAGCAGACCCCGGCACACGCCGGCGAACAGACCCAGATCCACAACATCGGGTATCGCAACTACGACGGACCGCGCCTGGGCCGTTCCTACGCCCGCCGCTCGCTCTTCTCACAGAGCCTGCGCGGGGCGTACGGCCTGGGCCGCTCGGCCAAGTCCAAGGTCCTGCCCATGATCCTCTTCGCGGTCATGTGCGTACCCGCCGCGATCATGGTGGCCGTCGCCGTGACCACCAAGGCGAACGACCTTCCGCTCGACTACACCCGCTACGCGATTGTGCTGCAGGCCGTCATCAGTCTCTACCTCGCCGCCCAGGCCCCCCAGACGGTCTCGCGCGATCTGCGCTTCAAGACCGTCCCGCTCTACTTCTCCCGTCCCATCGAGCGCAGCGACTATGTACGCGCGAAGTTTGCCGCCATGGCCTCGGCCCTCTTCGCCCTCACGGCCGCGCCGCTGCTCGTGCTCTACGTAGGGGCGCTGCTCGCCAAGCTCGACTTCGCGGATCAGACGAAGGGGTTCGCACAGGGACTCGTCTCCGTGGCGCTCCTCTCGCTGCTCTTCTCCGGCATCGCCCTCATCGTCTCGGCGATCACACCGCGCCGCGGCTTCGGAATCGCCGCCGTCATCGCCGTACTGACCATCAGCTACGGAGCGGTGTCCACGGTCCAGGCCATCGCCTACGAACAGGGCAGCACCGACGCCATCGCCTGGCTCGGTCTCTTCTCACCGATCACGCTCATCGACGGCGTACAGACCGCCTTCCTCGGCGCGACCTCCGCCTTCCCCGGAGGGGAAGGCCCCTCGTCCGGCACGGGCGTGGTCTACGTGATCGTCGTCCTCGCCCTCATCGCGGGCTGCTATGGCGCACTGATGCGCCGCTACCGAAAGGTCGGGCTGTGACGACCATCAACATCGACCACACCTCACGCTGGTTCGGGAACGTGGTGGCGGTCAACGACATCACGATGAACGTCGGCCCGGGTGTGACCGGCCTCCTCGGCCCGAACGGCGCCGGGAAGTCCACCCTCATTAACATGATGGGCGGCTTCCTCGCCCCCTCTACCGGCAGCGTCACCCTCGACGCCAAGCCGATCTGGCGCAACGAACAGATCTACAAGGACATCGGCATCGTCCCCGAGCGTGAGGGGATGTACGACTTCCTCACCGGACGCGAATTCGTCGTCGCCAACGCCGAGTTGCACGGCCTGGACGAGCGTGCCGCGCACAAGGCCCTCGCCACGGTCGAGATGGAGTACGCGCAGGACCGCAAGATCTCGACGTACAGCAAGGGTATGCGCCAGCGCGTGAAGATGGCGTCCGCCCTCGTCCACGAGCCGTCGGTGCTCCTGCTCGACGAGCCGTTCAACGGGATGGACCCCCGCCAGCGCATGCAGCTGATGGACCTGCTGCGGCGTATGGGAGACGAGGGCCGTACGGTCCTGTTCTCCTCGCACATCCTCGAAGAGGTCGAGCAACTGGCCTCGCACATCGAGGTGATCGTGGCCGGACGGCACGCCGCGAGCGGTGACTTCCGCAAGATCCGCCGCCTGATGACCGACCGCCCGCACCGCTACCTGATCCGCTCCAGCGACGACCGCGCACTGGCCGCGGCACTGATCGCTGACCCGTCGACGGCCGGAATCGAAGTCGACCTCAAGGAAGGCGCGTTGCGCATCCAAGCCATCGACTTCGGGCGATTCACCGCCCTGTTGCCACGCATCGCCCGCGAGCACGACATCCGACTCCTCACGGTCTCGCCCTCGGACGAGTCCCTCGAGTCGGTCTTCTCCTACCTCGTCGCGGCCTGAAGGGAGCCATTGTGTACGACCCCACTGTCGCCCGGCTCACCTACCGGGCCCTGCTCGGCCGCCGCCGGGCTCTGATCCTCTGCGCCCTGCCCGTCCTGCTGATCGTCATCTCCGCCGCGGTCCGCGGATTCAGCGGCGCCGACGATCAGGTCGCCGTCGACCTCCTCGGCGGCTTCGCGCTCGCCACGATGGTGCCGATCATCGGCGTCATCGCGGGCACCGGCGCCATCGGCCCCGAGATCGACGACGGCTCCGTGGTCTATCTCCTCTCCAAGCCGGTCAAGCGGCCCACGATCATCATCACCAAGCTCACCGTCGCCATCGCCGTGACCATGGCGTTCTCCGCGATCCCGACGTTCATCGCGGGCATGATCCTGAACGGCAACGGCCAGCAGATCGCGGTGGCGTACACCATCGCCGCCCTGGTCGCCTCCATCGCGTACGCCGCGATCTTCCTGCTCCTCGGCACGATCACCCGGCACGCCGTGGTCTTCGGGCTCGTCTACGCCCTCGTGTGGGAGGCGCTCTTCGGGTCGCTGGTCTCCGGGGCGCGCACGCTCAGCGTCCAGCAGTGGTCGCTCGCCGTCGCCCAGAAGACCGCGGGCGGCGACCTGGTCACCTCGGACGTCGGGCTGCCGGTCGCCACCGTGCTGCTGGTCGGCGTCACGATCCTCGCCACCTGGTACGCGGGGCAGAAGCTGCGGTCGCTGACGCTGGCCGGGGAGGAATAGGAAGTAATTCAGTGGCGGGCGACTGGCGGGCGCGGGCACAGTAGTTGTGTCACCGCGCCACGACCCTGGCGCCCGCCTACTGGGAGAGGAGCCGACGTGTCCTTCAGTAGTCCGTCGAGTTCCCAGCAGGGCAGCCCGCGGCAGGCTTCGGAGTAGTTACTCACTCCGAGAGCCCCGCCCACGGGGGAGTTGCCCGGGGCGGCTGCTTCGAGCGCGCACTTCGCTGCGCGGGCCGCCCACCCGGAGGATTGGCCGAGTGGTAAGGCAGCGGCTTGCTAAGCCGTCGTCGGGACCGGAAATCCCGCGCGCGTTCGATCCGCGCATCCTCCGCGAGGCGTTGCACTGGGCTTGAGCCGCCGACTTCGGTGGCCCGGCACCGGGTGCGCGCCGTCTGTCACCGGCTTCGCCGAGTTCGTCCCCAAACGCCGGACGGGCTGATTTACCCCAGCAACCGCTCAAGCACCGCCGCGATGCCGTCCTCCTCGTTGGAGTCCGTCACCTCGTCCGCCACCGCCTTGAGTTCGTCGTGGGCGTTGGCCATGGCCACTCCATGTGCTGCCCAGCCGAACATCGGGATGTCGTTGGGCATGTCGCCGAAGGCGATCGTGTCCGCGGCCTTCGCGCCAAGGCGGCGGGCCGCGAGGGACAGGCCCGTGGCCTTGGAGAGGCCGAGGGGGAGCAGTTCGACGATGCCCTCGCCGGCCATCGTCACGCCGACCAGACCCCCGGCCACCTCACGCGCCACCGCGGCCAGCGCGTCGTCGCTCAGGCCGGGGTGCTGGACGTACACCTTGTTCAGCGGGGCCGCCCACAGCTCGGCGACATCGGTGAACGGGACGGCGGGCAGCGGGCCGTCCTGGACCGCGTAACCGGGGCCCACGATCACTTCGCCGTCGATGCCGTCACGGCTCGCGGCCAGCGCCAGCGGGCCGATCTCCGCCTCTATCTTGGCGAGGGCGATGCCCGCCAGCTGCCGGTCGAGCGTGACGGAGGTCAGCAGGCGGTGTTCGCCCGCGTGGTAGACCTGCGCACCCTGCCCGCACACCGCCAGGCCGTCATAGCCCAGGTCGTCGAGGATGTGCCGGGTCCAGGGCACGGCACGGCCGGTGACGATGATGTGCGCGGCGCCCGCCGCGGTGGCCGCGGTGAGCGCGTCGCGCGTACGCGCCGAGACCGTGTCGTCGGAGCGCAGCAGCGTTCCGTCGAGGTCGGTCGCGACGAGCTTGTACGGGAAGGACGGGGCGGCGGGAGCAGGGTGGCTCACTTGTTGATGGGCTCCAGGATCTCTCGTCCCCCCAGGTACGGACGCAGCACCTCGGGCACCCACACGGAGCCGTCGGCCTGCTGGTGATTCTCCAGGAGGGCGACGATCGTGCGTGGGACGGCGCAGAGCGTGCCGTTCAGCGTCGAGAGCGGCTGCATGACCTTCTTGCCGTCGCTGTTGTCGCGCATCCGGATCGACAGGCGGCGGGCCTGGAAACCGTCGCAGTTCGACGCGGAGGTCAGCTCGCGGTACTTGCCCTGCGTCGGGATCCACGCCTCGCAGTCGAACTTCCGCGAAGCCGAGGAGCCCAGGTCACCTGTGGCCACGTCGATCACCTGGAACGGCAGGCCGAGGCCGGTCAGCCACTGCTTCTCCCACTCCAGGAGCCGCTGGTGCTCGTTCTCCGCGTCCGCCGGGTCGACGTACGAGAACATCTCGACCTTGTCGAACTGGTGCACGCGGAAGATGCCGCGGGTGTCCTTGCCGTACGTGCCGGCCTCGCGGCGGAAGCAGGGCGAGAAGCCCGCGTACCGGAGGGGCAGCTTGTCGGCGTCGATGATCTCGTCCATGTGGTAACCGGCGAGCGCGACCTCGGAGGTGCCGACCAGGTAGTAGTCGTCCTTCTCCAGGTGGTACACGTTCTCGGCGGCCTGGCCGAGGAAGCCCGTGCCCTCCATGGCGCGCGGGCGGACCAGGGCGGGCGTCAGCATCGGGATGAACCCGGCCTCCGTCGCCTGCGCGATCGCCGCGTTCACCAGGGCGAGCTCGAGCAGCGCGCCGACACCCGTCAGGTAGTAGAAGCGCGATCCGGAGACCTTCGCGCCGCGCTCGACGTCGATGGCGCCGAGCGCCTCGCCGAGCTCCAGGTGGTCCTTGGGCTCGAAGCCCTCGGCCGCGAAGTCGCGCGGGGTGCCGATGGTGTCGAGGACGACGAAGTCCTCCTCGCCGCCGACCGGGACGTCGGGGTGGACGAGGTTGCCCAGCTGCAGAAGAAGACGCTTGGTCTCCTCGTCGGCCTCGTCCTGGGCGGCGTTGGCAGCCTTGACGGCGGCGGAGAGCTCCCCGGCCTTCTTCAGGAGCTCGGCCTTCTCGTCACCGGAGGCCTTGGGAATGAGCTTGCCGAGCGACTTCTGCTCGGAACGGAGCTCGTCGAAGCGGAGCCCGGACGACCTGCGCCGCTCGTCGGCGGAGAGCAGGGCGTCGACTAGCGCGACGTCCTCTCCACGGGCGCGCTGGGAGGCGCGAACACGGTCGGGGTCCTCACGGAGCAGGCGAAGGTCAATCACCCCACCAGGCTACCGTTGAGCGGTTCCGGCCCACGACCCGGTATTCCATTCTGTAGCGTTATGCCCTATTTGCCGGAATGTGAATTCCTGAAAATGCGGGCCGGCTGTGCACTGGCCGCGCGCTGGCTGTGCACTGATTGCGCGATGACGCATTACTGCCGGGCCATCATCACGCCGTCGTCGCGGTCGGGTCGCGCAGGTAGTTCCACTCGCCCTGGACTCCAGCGTTCTGGGTCAATGAAAAGGGCTTCATTCCCCGAAAAGGGGCAGAGGGGACTCGCCTCCTTGACTCGATCCCCTTGTGGGGAGGGCAACTTGGAGCCCCGGTTGTCCACAGGAATGGATACCTCAGAAAAGTTATCCACAGGCTGTGCGAAAGATCTGTGGATGCCGGAAGTGATCATTCCGAAAGCCGCATGTGTGACGAAGGATTCCTGTCCCAAACCACCTCGACACCCACTTTCGAGTGGAAATGGTTCGCTCCAAAGAGTTGATCAATGGAAAAGAGTGGACGAGGGGTGACGTGCGCGACTGTGGACGGACTTGTGGGTTGTAGGCCGATTTGTCGACCATGTCGCGCTTCGTTGTCGACTTGTCCCCAGGTCGAGAACCCGCCCTGTGGATAACTTTGTGGATAACGTAAATCAGCAGGTAAGACCGCTCAGGAGCCGCCGCCCCGGCGCTTCAGAACCGGCCGTCCTGGCACTGCGTCAGCCAGTCCGATGCCGCCAGGAACTCGCCGTCGGTCGTCCCGGGCCGCAGCGGCCGGAGGTCACCGGGACCGACCCCGGCCCGCGGGTACGAGCCGAGGAAGCGCACCTGCGGACAGATCCGCTTGAGGCCCATCAGTGCCTCGCCCACACGGCGGTCCGTGATGTGCCCCTCGGCGTCCACAGAGAAGCAGTAGTTGCCGATGCGCTGGCCGGTGGGCCGCGATTCGATCCGCATCAGGTTGACCCCGCGCACGGCGAACTCCTGGAGCAGTTCGAGCAGGGCGCCCGGGTGGTCGTCGCCGAGCCAGATGACCACCGAGGTCTTGTCCGCCCCGGTCGGCGCCGCGGGGCGGGCCGGGCGGCCGACCAGGACGAAGCGGGTCTCGGCGGTCGCCGCGTCGTGGATCTCGCTGACCAGCGGTTCGAGGCCGTACGTCGCCGCCGCGAATTCGCCCGCGAAGGCGGCGTCGAAGCGTCCCTCCTGGACCAGGCGCGCGCCGTCCGCGTTCGAGGCCGCCGACTCCCACAGGGCGTCCGGGAGGTTCGCGGCGAGCCAGTTGCGGACCTGGGGCTGGGCCACGGGGTGGCCGGTCACCGTCTTGATGTCCTTGATCTGCGTGCCGGGCCGCACGAGCAGCGCGAAGGCGATCGGCAGGACGACCTCGCGGTAGATCATCAAGGGCGCGCCCTTGGCGAGCTCGTCGACGGTGGTCGTCACGCCGCCCTCGACCGAGTTCTCGATCGGCACAAGCGCCGCCGCCGCGTCACCGCTCCGGACCGCGTCAAGCGCCGCCGGGACGGACACCATCGGGACGAGCTCCCGGGTGGCCGCTTCCGGGAGCGTACGAAGGGCGGCCTCGGTGAAGGTGCCCTCGGGGCCGAGATAGGTGTAGCGCATCGCCGACATACCGTCACCCTAATGGCCCGTACGTGGCATGGCTCACGCGTCTCATCAGGCGGCACCCGCCCCACGTAAGCAGGCGGCACCCGCCCCACGTAAGCAGGCGGCACCCGCCCCACGTAAGCAGGCGGCACCCGCCCCACGTAAGCAGGCGCCTCACGTACGAAGAGGCCAGGGCTCACCCCTCCAGCAGCCGCTGCCCCACGTACTCGCCCTTCGCGGCCCCGCCCGGCACGGCGAAGAGCCCGCTCGCCTCGTGCCGGATGAACTCCGACAGCGCGTCCCCTCGGTCGAGCTTGCGCTGCACCGGCACGAAGCCGCGAAGCGGGTCCGCCTGCCAGCAGACGAAGAGCAGCCCCGCGTCCGGCTCGCCGCCCTTGTCGAAGCCGTCGTGGTACGAGAACGGGCGGCGCAGCATCGCGGAGCCGCCGTTCTGGTCGGGCCGTGTGATGCGGGCGTGGGCGTTGAGCGCGATGACGTACTTGCCGTCCGCGCCCGCCTTCTCCAGCTTCGGCTCGGTCGCCTCCGTGCCACCGGTCAGCGGTGAGCCGTCGGACTTGTGCCGCCCGATGACCGCCTCCTGGTGCTCCAGGCCGAGCTTCTCCCAGTCGTCGAGGAGCATCCGGATACGGCGTACGACTACGTAGGAGCCGCCTGCCATCCACGACGGGTCTCTCGTGGCTCCTGCGGCTCCTGTGGCGGGCACATAGATCCGTCGGTCGAAGTCGTCGTCCGAAGGCTTCGGGTTGTTCGTGCCGTCGATCTGGCCCATCAGATTGCGTGTCGTCATCGGGTGCGCGGTCGCGCCTGGCGAGCGGTTGAAGCCGTTCATCTGCCAGCGCACCCGCGCCGCGTCACCGGCCTCCTTCTGGATGGCGCGCAGCGCGTGGAAGGCGACGAGCGGGTCGTTCGCGCCAATCTGCGCCCATAGGTCGCCGTCGCTGCGCGCCTTGTCGAGGTGGTCGGAGGAGAAGTCCGGCAGTGGATCGAGCGCCCCAGGGCGCTGCTTCTCCAGGCCGGTGCGAGAGAAGAAGCTGTGCCCGAAGCCGAAGGTGACGGTCAGGGACGACGGCCCCGCGTCCCGCGCGACATCCGTGTCCTCGCCCGCGGCGGCCTTCCCCGCCATCAGCCGCTCGGCCGTCGCCGACCAGCGGCGCAGCAGGGCCGCCGCCTCCTTGCGGCCCGCGCCCGCCGCCAGGTCGAAGGCGATCAGATGGCCGCGGGACTGGACGGGCGTGGTGATGCCGGGCTGATGTTTCCCGTGAAACATGACCGCGTCAGCGCCGAGGGACGTCAGAGACGCCGCAGGCGACGAGGACGAGGTGTCCGCGGGCGCCGCCGCATAGCCGGCCGCGCCACCCGCCGCGCCGAGCGCCAGGCCGGTCGCGCCGGCGGTGCCGAGCAGCCGCCGCCTTGAGATCCCGCTCTCCGTCATGGTTGTTCAGCCGATCTGCGCGTTCTTGTTCACGGTCACTTGGTCGATGTCGGAGGTGCGCACGGTCACCGCGATCTTCCAGTTGCCCGCCATCGGGATCTGTACCCCGCTCGCGCTCCAGTGTCCGGTGGTGATGTGGTCGGGAGCGACAGGCAGCGGTCCGACATCCTTCGACTTGAGAGTGAAGGAGACCTTCACCTCGGGGAGGTCGAAGGCACTGCCGTTGGGCCGCTTCACGTAGAGGTGCATGTCGTTGCTGCCGGTGCGGCCCGGGTCCAGGTCGAGCCGCACGGTGCCCTTGCCGTCGGCAGAGCCCGTGTCGAAGGGGATCTTGAGGATGAGGGGGCCGGAGCGCTGAGCGGCCGCGGCAGCGGTCTTGGAAGCCGCCGCTTCCTCCTCGGTGCGCCCGGGTTCGGTGGAGGTGAGGACCGTGGTGACGGCGAGCAGGACGACGGCGACTCCCGCTTCGGCGAGCACGGAGCGGCGCAGACCGGAGCGGTTCGGGTCGGCGTCGCGGACCCGCTTCTCGCGGGCGGTGGTCATGGCGGCCTGCTGGCGGGAGAGTTCGGCGGAGCGCTTGGAGCCCGCTTCCGCGCCCCCGGCGGGCACCGTCACCGGCTTCTTCTCCACTCGCTTCGCGAGCTTCTCCGCCCGCTTCTGCGCGCGGTCCTCGATCACTTCCGCCGCGGCGGCCTCCGGCGCCATCCCGCCCGCCTGGCCCGCGATCCGCGCCGTCCAGCGCCGTGAGGTCCAGGCGATGCCGACGAGGACGACGACCAGGCCGACCTTGACGAGGAGCAGTTGCCCGTACGACGTACCGGTGAGCGCCGACCACGAGCCGACCTGCCGCCACGACTGGTAGAGCCCGGTCGCGGCCAGGGCGGTCACGCTGCAGAGCGCCACGCGCGAGAAGCGTCGTACCGCACCGGCTTCTACTGAAGGCGCGAAGTAGAGGGCCACGACAAGCGCCGCGAGTCCGCCGAGCCAGGTGGCGACGGCGAGCAGGTGCACGACGTCCACGGGCATCGCGAGCCCCGCCTGGATGCCGGTCGACGCGTGCTCGGCCATGGCCCAGGTCGCGCCGAGCCCGATGGCGACGACGCCGCCGCCTATCGCGAGCCCGAAGGTGAGGTCCTTGCGCTCCTTGGGGTCGGTTCGCTTCTCGTACGCACCGAAGAGCACCGCGATGAAGAGCGCTGCCGCGGCGAGCAGGAGCAGCCGTGAGACCAGGGCGGCGCCCGTCTTCGTTTGAAGTACGTCGCCGAGCTTGCCCATGTCGAAGGCGTCGGCGAGCTTCCCCGACCCGGTGTAAGGGGCACGAAGGAGCAGCAGCACGAGGGTCGACGCGGCGAGCGTGACCCAGCCGGACACCACGAGGCGCTGCACGGGCCGCACCCCGGCGCCGCGCGGCCAGCAGCCGAGCACGAAGGCCGCCCCGCCGACGACGAGGATGAACCCGGCGTATGCGAGGTAGCGCGCGAAGCCGTAGAGCCCGCCGACGAATCCGCCGCCCACCTCCTGGTCCGGCAGCGCGACCTTCGTGTCGGACGGCGCGCCGACGGAGAAGGTGTAGGCCCCGGAGATGGGGTGGCTGTCGGCGGAGACGACTTGGTAGGCCACGGTGAAGGTGCCGTCCGGCAGCCCCTTGTGCAGCTTCACGCCGTAGGTGTTGGACCCGAGGTCACTGGCCTTGCCGGTGTCCACACGCTTGCCGTGCGGGTCGAGCACCCGTACGGAACCGTCGGACATGGCGACCTTCTCGGAGAAGGTCAGCGACACGGTGGAGGGCGCCTTGTCGACCACCGCCCCCTGCTTGGGGTCGCTGCCCGTCAGCGCGGCATGGGCGGAGGCCGGCGCCGCCGTGCCCAGCAGGGCGCCGAGAAGGACGGCGACGACGAGCAGGAGCCGTCCGACGCCGGGGGGTGTCCCGAAGCGGGCGGCGGCCCCGGAGCGAGCTCCACAGCGGGGAGCGATGGTCTGCATCAACAATCAGTCCCTCAGTGCGACGCGTGCTTGCCTGGCTTGGGGTTGTACGTGGCGGCCTTCACCGGAACCTCAACCTCGATCGGGTCCGACTTCTCGAAGTGCAGCGTCACCGCGACCTTGTCGCCCTGCTTCGGCTTGTGCTTGAGCTCCTCGAACATGAGGTGGTTGCCACCCCGCGCGAAGTCGAGCTCGCCGTTCGCGGGCACGTCGAACGACTTCTGCTCCTTCATGGCGTTGTTCTTGGTGCTGTGCAGCGTGATCTGCTGGGCGATGGAGCTGGTCACCGAGGTGAGCTTGTCGTCGCCGCCCTTGTTCGTGACGGTGAAGAACCCGGAGGCCATGGTGTCCATGGCGGGCTCGGGCATGAAGGCGCCGGCGACCTTGAGTTCGGGCTTGTCGGCTGCCTTGTCGGCTGCCTTGTCGCCGGACGACGAGTCCGAGCAGCCCGCTAGCGCGAGCCCCGCTGCCAGCGCGACGGCCCCGCTCAGGAGAGGGCGGTGGTTCACGGAGTCGCTCCCTTGATGATCTTGGGGAGGTCCTTGGTGTAGTCGTCCACGGTGGTGTCCTCGCCGTACAGGACGTACCCGGCGTCGGTCTTCGGCGAGAACGCGATGACCTGGGTGCCGTGCATCGAGACGATCTTGCCCTTCTCCTTCTTGGAGGGCTCGATGCTGATGCCGAGGGTGCGGGCACTGCCCTGGATGGTGTCGAAGTCGCCGGTCAGGCCGATGAAGTCGGTGTCCTGGGACTTGAGCCACTTGCCGAGGGCCGCGGGGGTGTCGCGCTTGGGGTCGGTGGTCACGAAGACGACCTGGAGCTTGTCCTGTTCGGCCTTGGGCAGCTGCTTCTTGGCGACGGCGATGTTGCTCATCGTCAGGGGGCAGACGTCGGGGCAGTTGGTGTAGCCGAAGTAGATGAGCGTCGGCTTGCCCTTGGTCTGCGCACGCAGGTCGTACTTCTTGCCGTGGGTGTCCTTGAGGACGAGGTCCGGCTTCTCGAAGGGCTTGTCGAGGATGGTCGCGGCCTTGTCGCCGTTCGACTCGGCGGAGACGTCCGCGACGGGCTTCTTGCTGTCGTCACCGCTGCCGCAGGCGGACAGGGTGAGGGCGGCCGCGGCCAGCATGGCGGCGGCGAGCAGCTTCTTCTTGCGCATAGGAAAATGTCCCAGATGTGAGGGGGCGCGGGCGCACCGGGGGCGGCCAAGCGCCTCCGGTGCGGCCCGGAGGGTTGCTCAGCTGTTGGTGCGCCGACGACCGGCGAGCACTCCGAAGGCGACGCCCGCCGCACCGACGACGATGCCGACGACGCCGAGGACGCGGGCGGTGGAGTCGCTGCTGTCGGAGGAGGACGCGCTCTCGCTCTTGTCGTCCGACTCGGCGTCTTCCTTGGCGTCGTCGTGCGAGGCTGCGGCGTCGTGGCCGTCCTCGGACGCGGCGGTGAGGGCGAGGGCCGGGGCCGGGTGCTCCGGCTCCTCCTGGCCCTTCTTCTGGGGCTCGATCCAACGGACGACGTCCTTGTTGTCGTACGTCTGGACGGCCTTGAAGACCAGCTCGTCGGTGTCCTCGGGCAGCGCGCCGATGGAGAGCGGGAACTTCTGGAAGGAGCCCGGCTCGACGCCCTTGCCGTCGGCGGTCCAGGTGACCTTGGAGACGGCCTCGTCGATCTTCTCGCCGTGCATCTCGAGCGGCTTGTCGAGCTTCGTCTTGGTGACCTTCACGGTCCAGCCGGGGACAGACGCCGTCATGACGGAGGCGAGCGGGTGGTCCTCGGGGAAGGAGACCTCGACCTTGTTGGTCGAGGCGTCGTCCATCTCGTTCGGCACCTTGAAGTTGACCGTGGCGTAGCCGCCCTTGGCGGCCTCGCCCTCGGCCGTGACGCTGACGTGCGCGAAGGCGGGGACGGAGAGCAGCAGGACGGCGGAGGCGGCGACGCCACCGACGACGGAGACGCGGGAGGCCTTCACGGAGGACAGAGCAGACAGGACAGACATGGCGGGAACACTCCACTTTCAGCAGTGGTGATCAGCAGTGGTGATCAGCTGTGGTGATCAGTGGTCATGACCAATAGGCGTGACCAACAGGTGTCACCAACAGGCGTCACCAACAGGCGTGATCAACAGGGGGAGGGCGCGCGCGGCGACGAACCGAGCGGGCACGGGCACGCGCGCGTGGATGCCGCCGACCGTGAGGCACCTCTCCGTAGTACTGCGGTGGAGTGCGTCGCGTCAGGCAGCGAGTACGTGTGCGGAGGCGGCCGGAGGCGGCCCGCGCCTGATCACCGTGTGCTGGAGCGTGGCGGTGTGCGGCTTCGGTAGTCCGAAGAACGCGGTACGCGGTGTCCGGGGGCCCGCGCCGGGCGCGGTGGGCAGCCCGGCGCACAGGGCGCGTACGAGACCAAGAGCCCCGCGCAAGGAACGTACGAGCGCTCCTTCGGCGACTCCATACGCCCCGTGTGCCGAGAGCCGCACGAGCCGGAGCAGCGCGATGTCGCCGCGGCGCAGCAGCCATCCGGCGGCGACGGCGGCGAGTACGTGCCCGAGGAGCATCGGAAGCGACGGCAACAGCGACATCGAGTCCATCGCGGTGTCCGCCGCCGCGGCCCGGGTGCCGTGGTGCATGGTGTGGCCCGTGGCCCCACCGCCCGGCTCCAGGCCCGCCGTCGTCAGGATCCGCTGGGCCTGGGCGGGGCTGAGCGTCGCCGCTCCCGCTCCGCAGATCAGGCGCGCGGCCCGCTCCACCGCGGACGGGTCGGCGGACGCTGCCACCGTGCCGCCGTGCTGGCCGAGCCCGAAGAGCGCGTGCAGGCCCACCTGCCCGGCAGCCAGCGCTCCGGCGATGCCCGGCAGCGAGCGCTCACGCCCGGCGAGCGGCGCGGCGACGGCGAGGACGGCGAGGAATCCGGCGCCGAGTGTCCACAGCGGGACGGCGGCGCAGGAAGCGAGCACATGGCCCCCAGCGGACAGCACGACGCAGAGCACGGCGAACACCGTGGCTCTCAGCAGCCGGAGGCCGGCTCCGTCGCGCGCTCCGCGCTGGTGGGGGGCAGTCATGGCCGGGCCATCATCGCACTGGCCTTACCCGCCACATACGGCAGGTCCGCAAGCTCCCATGGATGCCGATGGGTACCCATCGATTCCCGTAAGTGTTGAATGTGCGCCTTTGGGCTGCTCACGGGCAGTGGTCGGGTGACGTGTTTACACCGTCCGGCGGTGTCCGCGCATCCGCCGTATGGGCGGCATCACGTCAACTGCGCGCTTATACACGGGCGCTTACGGCAATACGTATCGGTATGTCGAGCCGCGGCCAGGAGGCTGGAGCATGAGCATGTGGTGGTCTCTCCATTTGCGGCGCGAAGCTGCGAGCGTCCCGCTGGCACGCCGACTGCTGATCGGCACGATGGAGACCGCGGGGGTGGATCCGGACGTCTCCTATGACCTGTCAGTGGCCCTCAGTGAGGCTTGTGCCAACGCGGTGGAGCACGGCGGGGCGACGGTCCCCGAGGGATCGGCCGGCGCGTATCGGGTGACGGCGTACCTCGACGGCGAGAAGTGCCGCATCGAAGTGGCCGATTCCGGGCCGGGGTTCATCCCCGTCACGGTGCCCGCTTCCGAGAACGCCGAGCACGGGCGGGGCCTGTTCCTCATCCAGGAGCTCGCCGATCATGTGCAGTTCGGCAACAAGCCGGGCAGGGGCGGCGCGGTGATCAGCTTCGACAAGATCCTCAAATGGCGCGAGGACACGCCTCTCGTCACTGCCTGACGCCCATCCGTTTCAGCCGGGCGGCAACGCCCTGCACAGAGCCTCGAGCGCCGCTCCGTAGGCATGTTCCGGCGGCGTGGAGTAACCGACGACCAGGCCGTCGGGTGCGGGCATCGTGGCATCCGGATGGCGGAAATCGGCGAGACCCTCCAGCGCGAGGCCCTGCCAGGAGGCCGCTTTGACAGTGGACTGTTCGGTGCCGGGCGGCAGCCTCAGGACGGCGTGCAGGCCCGCGGCGACACCCGTGGGGCCGATGTGCGGGGCGTGCGCGGCGAGGGCGGCGACGAGCTGGTCGCGGCGGTGGCGGTAGCGCTGCCGCATACGGCGGATGTGCCGGTCGTAGTGGCCCGACTCGATGAGGTCGGCGAGTGTGAGCTGGTCGGTCACGCTCGCCCACGCCTCCCGCTCGCCCTTCGCCGTGAGCACTTCGTCGATGAGGTGTTCGGGCAGAACAAGCCACCCGAGGCGGACTCCCGGAGAGAGGCTTTTGCTGACCGAGCCCATGTAGACGACGCGTTCGGAATCCAGACCCTGTACGGCACCGACCGGCTCCCGGTCGTAGCGGAACTCGCCGTCGTAGTCGTCCTCCAGGACGAGGCCGTCGTGGGTGCGCGCCCAGTCGATCACCGCCGCACGCCGGGCCGGGTGCAGGGGCCCGCCGGTCGGGAACTGGTGTGCGGGGGTGAGCAGTACGCTCCGGGCCGCTCTCCTGCCCCGCTGGCTCCCGGTCAACTCCTCGATCCGGGCACCCTCTTCATCGAGGCCGAGCGGGACCGTCCGTACGCGCGCGGTCTCGAGGATGGAGCGATGAAAACCGAGGCCGTACGACTCCACGGCCAACGGCCCCTTCAGCATCCCGCCTCCCCCGCTCCCGAACAGCAGCCGCAGGGCGTGCGCGAACCCGGAGCACACCACGATCCGCTCCGGGTCGGCGCGCACCCCGCGGGCACGCCCCAGGTAGTCGGCTAGCGCCCGGCGCAGCTCGATGCGCCCCTGCGGGTCACCCGGACCGAAGGCGTCGTTCGGCGCGGCGTTGAGGGCGCGCCGGGCCGCGGCGAGCCAGGCGGTGCGCGGGAAGGACGCGGCATCCGGCCGGCCCTGGCGCAGGTCGTACGTGGGCGGGGCCGGCGTGGCGGGCCGGGCGGGGGCCCGCTTGGGTACCCGGGTGCGTGCGGGCGGCGCGGCCCGCTCGGCCACCCGTGTGCCGGACCCCTGCCGTGCGGTCAGCCAGCCCTCGGCGACCAGCTCGGCGTAGGCGTCGGCGACGGTGTTGCGGGCGATGCCCAGATCGGCGGCGAGGGAACGGTAGGGCGGGAGCCGCGTGCCCGGAGCGAGCCGCCCCTCGCGCACGGCGTCCCGCAGCGCACGGATGAGCACGGTGCGGCGGCCACCGGCCCCGGAGAGCTCCAGGTACAGGTCGCTCCCGATGCGCTCCGCCAAATTGACCCATGATTCCGGCATGAGAATGCACCCTATCCAAGGTCTATTGCGCCCGTAGATTCATGGTCATGACGAACAACGAGACCGCCACGCAGACCGCCGTACAGACCCTCACGCCCGCCCCTCGCGTCCCCCGCATCAACTTCGCCAAGGCCGCCCCCAAGGCGTTCAAGGCCGTGATCGGCCTCGACGCCGCCGCCCGCGAAGGCCTCGACCCGGCCCTCGTCGAGCTGATCCAGATCCGCGCCTCGCTGCTCAACGGCTGCGCGTACTGCCTCCACATGCACACCTCCGACGCCCGCAAGGCAGGCGAGGACGAGGCGCGTCTGCACATGGTGGGCGTCTGGCGCGAGGCCAGGAACTTCTTCACCGACAAGGAGCAGGCGGCGCTCGACCTGACCGAGGCCGTCACGCGCGTCGACCGGGGCGGCGTCCCGGACGACGTCTACGCCCACGCGGCCGCGCACTTCGACGAGACGGAACTGGGCCACGTCCTGGCCCTGATCTTCACCATCAACACCTGGAACCGCATCGCCCTGAGCACCGCCAAGATCGCGGGCGAGGATGAGCGCTAGGACCCAGAGATGAGCGCCAGGCCCCGGATACGAGAAACCGGGTCCCTTCTTAAGAAGGGACCCGGTCAGTCCGGCAGGATGCTCAGCCCTTGAGCTCAGCCATCCACGCCTCGACGTCATCGGCACGCCGCGGCAGCGTGGCCGACAGGTTCTTGTTGCCGTCGGCGGTCACGAGGATGTCGTCCTCGATCCGCACGCCGATGCCGCGGTACTCCTCCGGCACCGTCAGGTCGTCGGCCTGGAAGTACAGACCGGGCTCGACGGTCAGGCACATGCCGGGCTCCAGGACGCCGTCGGCGTACGTCTCACGGCGCGCGGCCGCGCAGTCGTGGACGTCCATGCCGAGCATGTGGCCGGTGCCGTGCAGGGTCCAGCGACGCTGGAGACCCAGCTCGAGGACACGCTCGACCGGCCCTTCGACGAGCCCCCACTCCACCAGCTTCTCGGCGAGCACGCGCTGCGCGGCGTCGTGGAAGTCGCGGTACTTGCCGCCCGGCTGCACGGCCGCGATACCGGCCTCCTGCGCCTCGTACACGGCGTCGTAGATCTTGCGCTGCAACGCGTTGAAGCGGCCGTTGATCGGCAGCGTCCGCGTGACGTCGGCGGTGTAGTACGTGTGCGTCTCCACACCGGCGTCGAGCAGTAGCAGCTCTCCGGAGCGCACGGCTCCGTCGTTGCGCACCCAGTGCAGCGTCGTGGCGTGCGGGCCCGCGGCGCAGATGGAGCCGTAGCCGATGTCGTTGCCGTCGACGCGGGCGCGCAGGAAGAACGTGCCCTCGATGTAGCGCTCGCTGGTCGCCTCGGCCTTGTCCAGGACGCGTACGACGTCCTCGAAGCCCCGAGCCGTGGAGTCGCATGCCTTCTGCAGCTCGCCGACCTCGAACTCGTCCTTGACCAGACGGGCCTCGGAGAGGAAGACGCGGAGCTCTTCGTCGCGCTCGGCGGTGACCTTGTCGGTCAGCGCGGCCTCGATACCGGCGTCGTAACTACGCACGACCCGGACGGGGCCCGTCGCCTCGCGCAGCGCCTCGGCGAGCTCGCGCACGTCGGACGCCGGGATGCCGTATACGGTCTCGGCCTCGGTGAGGGAGTGCCGGCGGCCGACCCACAGCTCGCCCTGGCCGTCCAGCCAGAACTCGCCGTTCTCGCGGTCGGAGCGCGGCAGCAGGTAGATGGTGGCCTCGTGGCCGCTCGTGCCGTCAGCGAAGTCCGTCGGCTCCATGACGAGGACGCCGTCCTCAGTCTGGTTGCCGGTCAGGTACGCGTACTCGACGGAGGCGCGGAAGGCGTACTCGGTGTCGTTCGAGCGGGTCTTGAGATTGCCCGCGGGGACTACGAGACGCTCGCCGGGGAAGCGCGCGGAGAGCGCGGCGCGGCGGGCGGCGGTGTGCGAGGCCTGGGCGATCGGCTGCAGGTCGTGCAGCTCGGTGTCGGCCCAGCCCGACTTCATGTTCTCGGCGAGCTCGTCGGAGACGCCCGGGTACAGGCCGTTCTTGCGCTGCTTGATCGGCTCTTCTTCGGACTCGATCTCCAGGTCTTCCGGGGTCTCCGGGTTCTCCCGAATGAGCTCCTCCGACACGATCTGCCTCCTATGTACGACACTGGGCCCCCTCTATCGTACGGGCGTACGGACGGGGGCCCAGAGCCGGAAGGCCCATTACATGCCGTATTGCGGAGGTCACTCGAACGGGATGGGGAGCCTCACTCGAAACGGGCGGCCAGGAGGACCACGTCCTCGTCGCTGTCGACCGCGTCGATCCCCTCCGGCAGGACCGTCCGCAGTACGTGATCTGCGACTGCGTCCGGGTCGTCGCGCATGGATTTCGGCACGTTCGCCGCCGCGGCGTGCAGCCGCGCGAAAGCCCGGTCCATCGGGTCCCCGGTGCGGTGCAGCAGGCCGTCGGTGTAGAGAAGCACCGTTTCTCCAGGCTCCGTCTGGATCTCCACGCTCGGCGCCTCCCAGCACGCGAGCATCCCCAGTGGTGCCGAGAGCGAGGTCTCCACGAACTCGGTGCGCCGCTCGCCGATCACCAGGGGCGGGCTGTGTCCGGCCCCGGCCAGGACGATCTTGCGCAGGGCGGGCTCGCAGTACGCGAAGAGGGCGGTGGCCGACCGCGCGGGCTCGGTGAGCCGGAGCAGCAGCTCCAGATCGGAGAGTACGGCGACGGGGTCCTCGCCCTCCATCACGGCGTACGCCCGCAAGGAGGCCCGCAGGCGCCCCATCGCGGCGACGGCGCTGGGCCCGGACCCGGTGACGGAGCCGACCGCGAGGCCGAGCGCCGCGTCCGGGAGCGGCAGCGCGTCGAACCAGTCGCCGCCGCCGAGCGCGGAGGTGCGGTGCCGGACGGCGAGCTGCACCCCGGCGACCCGGGGCAGGCGCGAGGGCAGCAGCTCTTCGCGCAGGGTGGCCTCCGTCGTGCGGGCGCGGTCCAGTTCGAGCAGCCGCGCCAGGTGCTCGGCGGCGTGCCGTGCGTAGAGGCCGATGAGGTGCCGCTGCCGCTCGCCGGGCTCGGCGGGCTCGTCGTACAGCCAGACCGCGGCGCCGATCCGGCCCACCGTCTCGGTGGTCAGGGGCAGGGCGTAGCTCGCCCCGTAGCCGAGCCTGACGGCGACCTCGCGGTGGCGGGGGTCGAGGCCCGTGTCGGCGAGCAGATCGGCGCTGACGATCTCGGTCGTGGTGCCGGGCGGCGCGTCCAGGAGCCGGCCGAAGGCGGTGGCGCCGCGGGGCACCGTCTCGATGTGGCCGAGGTCGGCGCGGGCGAGGCCGAGGCCGACGGTGGTGTCGGGGCCGAGTCCGTCGGCGGGCTCCAGGACGAGCAGCCCGCGGCGGGCGCCGACCAGGGCGGCTCCGGCGCGCAGCAGTTCGTGCAGCGCTTCGTCGAGTGCTGCCGTGCGGGCCAGGCGTTCGGTGAGTTCCTGGAGTGTCGTGAGATCGGAGATCCAGCCCGCGAGCCGGTCCTGGATCATCGCGGTTGGTGCGCTCTGGGCCTGTGGGGCAGGCGAGACAGTGTGGGCTGGTGGCGGAACAGTTGAATCGATTCCGGCCACTTTCGGAAGGTGCGGGGCGTTCATGGCTGACGGCTTTCCGGCCGGTGCGTAATGCTCAATAGCATCGCAAACCCCCATGTCATTCTGCGCCGCTAGCAATGTTCTCCACATCTACACGCACTGATGAGGGGATGTCCAGCATTGTCCAGCTGGGATTCCTGGTGTCCAGGGGAATTCTGTGGCGTACAGGCGATCTTGGTAACTTGGCTCAAAACTGCCCGAGGTGACGGCATATTGCGGTCGACTGGCATTGTTCAGCAAGGGGTACCTCCCAGCCCCTCAGGCACGGGGGGCGCGTCACAGCGGCCGTGATGGGTACGTACTCGGTGATGACCAGGGGCAGTTGAGATCCGCCCGGAACCTGGCGACGGACCCGGGCGTCTTAACTCACGACGACCGTGCCCCATCCTCCCGTGGGGGAGGCGGCAATAAGTACGCGGGACAGCAAACGCCAGGCACCGCCACCCCACGCCACGCTAACGCTCGGCCCTTAGGGGTTCCCCATGCCGCAGGCTGGGGTGTGATGCGCCTGTTCTACGCACAGCGAAGTGATCCACACATGGTGTGATGTGGCCCGCCGTGTTCCTCGGCGTGTAAACGGAAAGGAACGAGCGCTCATGCGCGAGATCCTCGGAAGGCGACGCAAGCTCCTGTCCAGGCTCAAGGGGCTCATTGGGCTCACCGGGCTTGTCGGCGGGAAGCCTGACCAGAACCGCGGTCCGATCGGCGCGGCCCTGACCTTCGCGACGGCATGGAAGTGGCCCGTGGTGCCGGGCGTCGGCCTCGACCGGCGAGACGGCACCCGCTGCGCCTGCCCCGACCCCGACTGCACAGTGCCAGGAGCGCATCCCCTCGACCCGGGCCTGCTGGCCGCGACGACCGACGAGCGCATGGCGCGCTGGTGGTGGACCAACCGCCCGGACGCGCCCATCGTGCTCGCCACCGGCGTCAGCGCCCCGTGTGCCGTCAGCCTGCCCGCCGTCGCGGGCGCGCGCGCCCTGGGGGCGCTCGATCAGGCGGGCATCAGGCTCGGCCCGGTCGTGGCGACCCCCGCCCGCCTCTTCCTGCTCGTCGCGCCGTACTCCATGGAGCAGTTGGGCGAGCTGCTGTACGCCAAGGACTGGGTGCCCGGCTCACTGCGCTTCCACGGAGAGGGCGGGTATCTCGCGCTGCCGCCCTCCGGGACGGGTCAGGGACCGGTGTGCTGGGAGCGGGCTCCGCTGCCCGGCTCGGCGGCGCCCTGGGTGCCCGATGTCGAGGCCGTGGTGGACGCGGTGGTGGACGCGCTCACTCGTACGGGTGTGAGCGCACCCGAGTTGTAGGGGAAATGGGCGCGCGGCGAGCCGGGCGCCCCTCAAACGCCGTTAATGTCAGGGCCCATGAACCCCCGCCTGATCGCGCTCATGGGCGTCGTGGCCATGACGGTTCTCCTGCCGTTCGCCGGCGCGTCCGCGGACCCTGTGGGCGACGGTGACGCCGACGCCAAGCCGTCGGAGCGACGCCCGGCCGACGCGGCACCGGCACCGGGTCCGGACGCGAAACAGCCCTCTACGGAGAAGCCGACTCCGAAACAGCCTTCTACGGAGAAGCCGTCACTGCTCACGGGGCTCGGCCTCGGCGGCGCCGACGCGTCCCGGTGCGGTCCCGAACTCACATCCCCGGATGGCATCGAAGCCCAGACCTGCGTCCTGACCCAGGGGCACGACACCTGGGCGCGGACGTACTACCGCAACATGACCGGTGATGAGCTGAGCGCCGTACTGACCGGCATGGGCCCGGCCGGACGCACTGTCCAGATGCATTGCGCGGTGGGCGCCGAGGACGAGCCGGGGGTCTGCGAGACGCCTCGGGAGCGTACGGCGGGGAATGCCGAGGCGTATTCGGCGGTGGTGGAGTTCGCTGACGGGAGTGGCGGGCCGTTGCTCTTGCGCTCAGGGAGCAACTAGGCGCGGCCGAAGGCCAGTTGAGACCGCAGGTCAGGCCCTGTACCGAGCCGGACATGGAAGCGCCCGGTTGCTGGCGACGGGGGATGCACCAGCAACCGGGCTACCTGAACGGTAACAAGAGATCTGCTCTTGGCAAATTCGATCTCGGATATCCGGACAGGGATTTACCTGCGGCAACGGGGAGTTGTGACAGGAGTCACCCATTCCTCCCCCGCCGGCTTCCGACTGACTGGTAGGTCAGCTCAGCGTCACCTGGCGGTTGGTGAGACCGCCGCGCGCGCGGCGCTCCTCCGGGGTGAGCGGGGCATCGGTGGCGAGCGCCGCGGCGAGCCGCTCGGCGAACTCGGCGGCGGGCTTCTCGATGTCCTCGGCGCCCATTCCGCTCGGCAGGTCCCACACCGGCACCGTCAGACCGTGCGCCCGGAACGAGCCGACCAGGCGTGTGTCCTCGCCGAGGCTCGACGTACCCGCCGCGTGCAGCCGGGCGAGCGCGTCCAGGAGCTGCTCCTCGGGGTGTGGCATGACCCAGCGCAGGTGGTTCTTCTCGGGGGTCTCGCACCAGTACGCGGAGTCCACTCCGGAGAGCTTCACGGTCGGGATGGCGGCGGCGTTCGCCCGCTCCAGGGACGCGGAGACCTCCGTGGACGCGTTCTCCGAATCCGGCACCCAGAACTCGAAGCCCGGGTGCACGATCGGCTCGAACGCGCCGTCGGGGTCGAGGATGTCCTGCAGCCGCGGCCCGTCGGCCGGGGCGCGGCGGGCCTGGACCGGCGAGCCGGGCTCGGCGGTGAGGGCACGCTGGAGGGTGTCGGCGAGGTCGCGGCTGATGTCGCCGGACGCGGTGTCGTTCTGCAGGCCGAGCAGGACCGAGCCGTCGTCGCGGCGCAGGGCGGGCCAGGCCATCGGGAGTACGGTCGCCAGCGATACGGAGGGCACGCCGTCCGGCAGCCCGTCCTTGAGGGGCAGTTCGACGGTGGCCGCCGGGACGAGCTCGCGCAGAGCCACCCAGTCGCCCTCGCCGGGCAGGCCTTCGAAGGGGCGCTGCACCAGCTCGGTCACCGCGTGTGCGGCGGCCCGGCCGTGACAGGCCTTGTAACGGCGGCCCGAACCGCAGGGGCAGGGCTCGCGGGCACCGACGACAGGGACCTGCCCGTCCGTCAGCTGCGACTGCTGCTTGCCCTTGGTCTGAGGGCGCTTCTTGGCCATCTTGGGTGTCTCCCGGATGCGGCTTTCCAGCGTGGCTCTTCGTACGTCTTGGGCGTACGGGCGCGAGCCTAGCCGCTTGCCCCTAGGGCGCCGGGATTCAGCCTGACGCGGTCGCGGTCGTCAGTTGCCGTCAACGGTCGCGGTTGTCACTCGCGACTGTCGACCGCGACAGTCAGCCACCACTGTCAGTCACCACTGTCAGTCGCGGTCGTCGAACGGGTCCGCGTACGCGAGTTCGGGGATCGCGGCGGCGGCCGATGGAGCCGCGACGCGCGTAGCGAAGTCCTCAGGGCGGTGCCCGGCCTGTACGACGACCCATACCGTGACTTCGCCGTGGGTGTCGTCGCGCACGCCCCACGTCTCCGCGAGGGCCGTGATGATGTTGAGCCCACGACCGCCGCGCGCGGTGACCGAGGGCGTGGCCGGGGCGGGGCGGGTCGGGCCACCGCCGTCCGTCACCTCGACGGTCAGCCGGCCTGTCGCGTCCACGCGCCAGGCGGCCCGGACATCACCGTCGCCCACCATTCCTTCGCCCAGCGGCCTGCCGTGCCGACAGGCATTGCTGAGCAATTCCGAAAGGACCAGTACCGCATCGTCGACGACCGATTCCGGCACCCCGTTCATGCGCAACTGATCACGCATCCGGTGCCTTGCTTCCCCCACGCCCGCCGGGCCATGGGGTACGGCCATGCTCGACGACGCGGGCACCTCCCGTGCCACCACCAACGCCACCCCCGAGACCTCCTTCGCCCCACGCCACGGTGTGAATGCCCCAATGGACTGGACCGGAAACCGGCCAACCTTCGTACGGTGACGCACTCGTAACGATCGAATACGGACCGAACGCGCCGGTGCACACCCTGTAACCGACGGGGCTCCCGTTAGCGGCGGCCCAGTTGGGACAGCACCTGCTTGGGGCGATTGGTGATGATCGCGTCGACGCCGAGCTCCACGCAGAGCTGCACGTCCTCGGGTTCGTTGACGGTCCACACGTGGACCTGGTGACCCGCGCGCTTGAGTTTGGCCACATAGGCGGGGTGGTTGCGGACGATCCGCATCCCCGGGCCCGCGATCCGTACGCCCTCGGGAAGACGGCCGTCGCGGTGCCGGGGCGAGACGAACTGCATCAGATAGACGGTCGGCAGTGTGGGGGACGCCGCCCGCACCCGGTGCAGGGAGCGCGCCGAGAAGCTCATGACGCGCACGGGGGAGGGGCCCTCAGCGCCTTCTGGGGGCGGGGCATCCAAACCGAAGCGCTTCAGTAGAAGGAGGAGCCGTTCCTCGACCTGGCCCGCCCAGCGAGTGGGGTGCTTGGTCTCGATGGCGAGCTGGACGTTGCGCCCCGAGGCGTTACTTTCGGCCACGAGCTCAAGGAGCCGCTCCAGGGTCAGGACAGAGGTGTCCTCCCAGTCGGGGCCTTCGTCGGCCTCACCGTGGTTGCGCTTCCAGGAGCCGAAGTCGAGCGTGGCGAGGTCGGCGAGTTCCAGGGCCGATACGGCTCCCCGGCCGTTCGACGTGCGATTCACGCGCCGGTCATGGACGCAGACGAGATGCCCGTCCGCGGTGAGGCGTACATCGCATTCGAGGGCATCCGCACCGTCCTCGACCGCTTTCTTGTACGCGGCCAGCGTGTGCTCGGGGGCGTCTTCGGAGGCTCCGCGGTGGGCGACGACCTGGATCTGTTGCTGTCGTGCGAGGGTCACCGCGTCATGGTGCCATCACGGGGTACTCACAGGCTTGCCCAAGGAAGGGCACACGCAGCGCCGGATCCACAGGATCGGCTTATGGTGCCCTGACAGCCCATGGGAAAAGCTGACTGCAGACAGATGCACAGTTGGGCACAGCCAGGCCGTGACCGAGAACGACAGCGTGGACCGAGGAGAAGAGCTGTGAGCACCGAGAACGAGGGCAACGAGGTACCTCCGGCCCCGTCAGCGCCTCCTGTGCCGGTGGAAACTCCCGCTGCTTCCGCCGCCCCCGCAGCGCCCGATGCCGCAGCACCCGGCGCTGCGGCGCCCGCCCAAGGACCGGCGGCTCCCCAGGCCCCGGCGTACGCGGGAGCGGCCACCGGTGCGCCCCCGCAGGCCCCGCACGCCTCCGGCGAGGGAGCCTGGCCGCCTCCGCCGCCGCCCGCTGTGCCTGCGTACGCCCACGGTGGAGACTCCGGGTCCGGGTGGGGCGCGTCGTATGCGGCGCAGCACCCAGAAGGGCCGAAGCCGGCGGGCCGACGCGGTGGTCTGATCGCCGCGGTGCTCGTGGCCGCCCTGGTCGCGGGTGGAGTGGGCGGCGGCATCGGCTTCTGGGCCGCCGACCGGAACGACAACAGCACGGGCTCGACGACGGTCTCCGCGTCGGACACCCCGGCCGACCTCAAGCGTGAGCCCGGCTCGGTCGCCGGTATCGCCAACAAGGCGCTGCCGAGCGTCGTCACGGTCGAGGCGCAGGGCGGCAATGGCGAGGGAGGCACGGGCACCGGCTTCGTCTACGACAAGCAGGGCCACATCCTTACGAACAACCACGTCGTGGCCTCCGCGGCCGACGGCGGAAAGCTCGCGGTGACGTTCTCGGACGGCAAGAAGTACGACGCCGAGGTGGTCGGCCGCGCCGAGGGCTATGACGTGGCGGTCCTCAAGCTCAAGAACCCGCCCGGGAACCTGAAGCCGCTCACCCTCGGCAACTCCGACAAGGTGGCCGTCGGTGACTCGACGATCGCCATCGGCGCCCCCTTCGGCCTCTCGAACACGGTCACCACCGGCATTGTCAGCGCCAAGGACCGCCCGGTGACCTCGAGTGACGGCGCCAGCAGCAAGAGTTCGTACATGAGCGCCCTGCAGACCGACGCCTCCATCAATCCGGGCAACTCCGGCGGCCCGTTGCTCGACGCGGGCGGTGCGGTCATCGGCATCAACTCCGCGATCAAGCCTGCGGAGAGCGGCGGCGGCCTCGGCGGAGGCGGCGGTCAGTCCGGCTCCATCGGCCTGGGCTTCGCGATCCCGGTCAACCAGGCCAAGTACGTCGCTCAGCAGCTGATCAAGAACGGCCAGGCCGTCTACCCCGTGATCGGCGCCTCGGTCTCCCTCGAGGAGAGCACGGGCGGCGCCACGATCACCCAACAGGGCGCGAGCGGCTCGCAGGCGGTCACCCCGAACGGCCCGGCGGACAAGGCGGGCCTCAAGCCCGGCGACGTCATCACGAAGCTGGACGACACGGTGATCGACAGCGGCCCGACCCTGATCGGCCAGATCTGGACCCACAAGCCGGGTGACTCCGTAAAGATCACCTACAAGCGCGACGGCAAGGAGCGCACGGCCGACGTGGTCCTGGGCCAGCGCAAGGGCGAGAGCTGACCCGCTACTCTTGTCCCCGCACCGCCCTAACCGGCGGTGCGGGGTGGGTTGCCCGAGCGGCCTAAGGGAACGGTCTTGAAAACCGTCGTGGCGAGAGTCACCGTGGGTTCAAATCCCACACCCACCGCTTGCAGGGTCTGTCAGACCTGATGGGAAGGGGTGTCCGGAGTTTCCGGGCGCCCCTTTTGCGTTGCCTGGTCCGGGCCGGGGTGGGCCTTCGGCCTTATGGAGGGGTGGTGTCAGCGCCACCCCCGAGAGGCCAGGTCGCCGGATGCCGGCGGCGGCTTGGATTCGCGAACGTAGAGGGCGTCAGCACGGCACGTCCCCACCGCGAAGATTCGAGGCCCGCCATGAGCACCAGTGCACTGCCTTACGCAGCCGCTCCCACCGCTCCCACCGCTCCTTCGTCCGCGGGATCCCCGGGCTTCTGGCGGGCGCCGTTCGCCGCCTCCACGTACCGGGAGATCGGCTACACACTGACGTCGCTGCCCATCGCCATTGGGGGCTTCACCTTCGCCGTGACGATGTTCTCGCTCGGAATGGGCCTGTTCGTCACCGTGCTCGGACTGCCGGTCCTGGCGGCCGCGTTGGCCGTGGCGCGTGGGCTCGGTGGCGCTGAGCGGGGGCGGGCGCGGGCGCTGTTGGGGCTCGACGTCGCCGGTCCCGCTGCCGTGGAGACGCCGCGGGACGCGGGCGTGTGGGCCGGTATGCGGGCGCGGCTCTCGGACGGGGCGGGCTGGCGGGCGCTGCTCTTCCAGTTCGTGATGTTCCCGTCGCGGGTTGTCTCTTTCGTCTTCAGCGTGACCTTCCTGGTCACCGGCTGGGTGGTCGCGCTCCTGCCGGCGTACTCCTGGGTGTTCCCGCGCTACCTCGACTGGCCCGGCTACCGGGTGTTCGACTACACCTCCGGTGGCGAGCGCCACGCGTACTACCTGGAGTCGCCGTTGCAGATCGCCGGGGCGTCCCTGGTCGGTCTCGCCATCGTCTTCCTCACCCCGAAGCTGGTCCGCGCACTGACGAACATCGACCGCGCGGCGGTGCGTTCGATGCTCGGCTAGAGAGTCGCAGTGGGCACGGGTAAGGGGCGTCCGCTATTGCGGGTGCCCCTTACCCGTGCCCCTTGTCATGCGTGGCCTGTCAGCCGCGCCGCCGACGCGATTGTCGAGCGGGCCTCGCGTTCCGTGAGGCCGACCCGGAGCGCGGCATCGGTGAGATCGAGGGCCAGGGACTCGCCGATGCCGTTCTCGTAGGCGCGGCAGGCGGCCCAGAAGAGGCGGGTGTTGCGCTGGCCCTCATGTGCGGCGAGCACGAACTGGACCAGGCCCTGGCCGTGTTGGGCGGGTGCCTGCGCAGGTTCGGCGTGGTGTGTACGGGGCGGGGGCGTGAGCAGGCGGAGCAGTGCGGGCGGGCAGCTTGCGGGAGGGAGGTGGGCGGTGCCGGGCACGGTGCTGTAGACGCCGTGTTCGGTGCGTGAGCCGGGGCCTACTAGATAGCCGCCGGCGCCCCGGATATCGATGCCGGGGGCGAGGCGGCCCGCGGAGTTGGGCACGACGGCGTCGGGCGGGCCTGCGAGCCAGATGTGGCGGCCGCCGCTCGGGGTCACCACGACGACCGTGGCCGGGATCGTGAACAGGTGGCGCAGCGCCAGTTCCCGCAGGGCGGCCGACGCGTCCGTACCGGACTTGGTGTCCAGGTCGATGCCGATCAGATGGTGCGGGGGCAGTCCGCACGCGATGCCGTAGCCACTGGCCCAGGGGGCGGCGGCGAAGAGCTCGCGGATGCGGCCTGGGTCGGACGAGGCGTCGTACACGCCGTGTCCGAGGCGGCCGCATTCGCCGTGGCAGGGGTGCGGTTCGGGCTGTTCATGATGGGGGGAGCGGAGTGCGGGCAGCTTGGTGCGGGAGAGCGGGATGACGGCGAGGCCGCGCTCGGCGGCGGACAGGGCGTGGGCGAGTGCGAGCGCTGTGGCATGGCGGGCGGTGGTGGCCATGCCTCTATTTTCGTACGAGTGTTCGAAGAAAGGAAGAGGGGGTGGGGCGGCGCGCGGGCGAATCGCGGAAGCGGCCGATCTTCTTCGTGAAGTGCCGGAACGGTTCAGCGCGTGCGGGGTCTGGGTTTAGGTGGGTTGTCGAGGGCTGAGCTGGGGCTTTGAGGGCGCGAAGCATGTTTATCGACTTGTCCTCACGCTTGCGGGGGAATCAGGGCTTCCGGGGTGGTTCGCCGGGGATTCGGTGGGCAACTCTGGACTCGCGACGTCGTGCAGAACCCCGGGGCGGTCGGCCAACCGCCTTGGAACAAGCCGTATTTCAGGTGCTCCCGGCATGGTGCCGGTGCGTACCCCCCGTTCTGGAGGAATTGACATGGCAAGCATCCGTACCGCCCGCGTCATCGCTGCCGCCGCGGCCCTGCCCCTGGCAGCCGCGCTCTTCTCGGGTGTCGCGATGGCGGACAACGGCGCCTTCGCGAACGACGGATCGAATGCGGGCGTGGCGACTGTCAACGGCAGCGGCGTCGGCGGGAACAACCACGGCAACTCGTCCACATCGCAGCAGCAGGCGGTCGGTTCGGGCGCCTCGAACCAGAACAACACCGCTCAGGTCAACGGCTCCGCGTTCACGGCGATCGACCAGTCGAACGAGAACATCGCGGTCGACTTCACGCAGCTCTGGTGAAGTGACGGCCTTCCGGGGGCTGTTCCTGGGGCCTGCTCGATGGGGTGTGTGAGGGGTCTGCGCGGCGGTGCTTCTGCACCGCCGCGCAGGCGTGTTCCGGGCCCGCCTCCCGGTCAGGGGCGATCCGTCCTCGTATTCGGTATCCGGTGGACCCGACATCCGGTGGACCCGGTATCCGGTGGACCCGGTATCCGGTGGACCCGACATCCGGTGGGCTCGGCACCTGGTGGACTCGGTATCCGGCGTGATCTCTTGACACCACGACAGTTTCTGACGGACAGTCAGAAACCATTGTCGGTGCGACGCCCGTACGCGAAGGAGAGGCCGCCGCCGTGCACCTCGCCCCCACCGAACACCAGCAGCAACTACGTGCCGAACTGCGCGCGTACTTCCGCGATCTGATGCCGGGAGGACCTCCCGAAGGGACCGACGTGGAGGGGCAGCGACGGCTGCTGCGGCGCATCGGTTCCGACGGGAAGCTCGGTCTCGGCTGGCCCGTCGAGTACGGCGGCCAGGGGCGCGGCCCCGACGAGCAGTTCGTCTTCTTCGACGAGGCCTACCGCGCGGGTGCCCCCGTCTCGATGGTCACCCTGAACACCGTCGGGCCGACCCTCATGAAGTACGGCACCGAGGAGCAGAAGGCCTCCTTCCTGCCGCGCATCCTCAGCGGCGACCTCGTCTTCGCGATTGGGTACAGCGAGCCGTCAGCGGGCACGGACCTTGCCTCGCTGCGTACGCGGGCGGTGCGCGACGCCGACGAGTGGATCATCGACGGGCAGAAGATCTTCACGTCGAACGCCCAGAACGCCGACTGGATCTGGCTCGCCTGCCGCACCGCCCCCGAGGCCCCCAAACACCAAGGCATCTCGATCATCCTCGTGCCGACCGGGGCACCCGGGTTCTCGTGGACGCCGATCGAGACCGTGGGTGGCCTGACGACGACGGCGACGTATTACGACGGTATCCGCGTGCCCGCCGCCAACCTCGTCGGTGAGGAGAACGGCGGCTGGGGGCTCATCACCAACCAGCTGAACCACGAGCGGGTGGCGCTCGCCGCGATCGGTATGCAGGCCGAGGACTTCTACGCCGCGGCCCTCGCCTCCGCCCGTACACCCGATCCAGTGACGGGCGAACGCCGGATTGACGCCCCGTGGGTCCGATCCAGACTGGCCGAAGCACAGGCGCGCCTCGCGGCAACGCGCCTGCTCAACTGGCGTTTGGTGGGGGAGGTCGGGGCAGGCCGACTGGCGCCCGGAGACGCGAGCGGCGTGAAGTTCGCGGGAACTGAATCGGCCGTGGAAGTGTTCCGCATATGTCAGGAAGTGACGGGCGAGGCGGGTCTGGTGCGGGCCGGTTCGCCCGGTGCCCTGGCGCTCGGCGCCGGCGGTGAGGGGGAGTTGGAGCGGATGAACAGAGCGGCGCAGATCAATACGTTCGGGGGCGGGGTGAGCGAGGTGCAGCGGGAGATCGTGGCGACGATGCGGCTCGGGATGCGGAGGGGGCGGCGATGAGTTCCCTCTCGTACGAGGCGTTGAAGGTGTTCGAGGGCCGGGCGGCCGCGACATCGGGCAGGGGTAAGGACCCGGTCAACGAGCCGATGATCCGGCACTGGTGCGAGGCTATGGGAGACACCAACTCCGCTTATGCGGGGGCCGATCCGACCGCTCCGCCGACCATGCTCCAGGCCTGGACGATGGGCGGGCTCTCCGGGCATCAAGGGCGTTCGGCGGCGTACGACGAGCTGTTCGCGCTCCTGGACGGCGCGGGGTACACCTCGGTCGTCGCCACCGACTGCGAGCAGGAGTATCTGCGGGCACTGCGGCCAGGTGACGAGATCACGTTCGACGCGGTCATCGAGTCGGTGTCGGAGCGCAAGACGACGAAGCTGGGCACGGGGCACTTCGTCACGACGCGGATGGACATCAGGGCGGATGGCGAGCCGGCGGGGACGCATCGCTTCCGGATCCTCAAGTACGCTCCCGCGCAGCGGCAGCAGGCCGCGAATGCGCCCATGCCGAAGAGCAAGCGACCCCGCCCGGTGATCAATCGGGACAACGCCGGATTCTGGGAAGGCGTGGCGCGGCACGAGCTCCTGATCCAGCGCTGTGGCGGCTGCCGGACACTGCGTTTCCCCTGGCTGCCCGGCTGCAATGCCTGCGGGTCGCTCGCATGGGACACGGTCGAGGCGAGCGGCGAGGGCACGGTCTACTCGTACGTCGTCATGCACCATCCGCCCTTCCCCGCCTTCGACCCCCCTTACGCCGTGGGGCTCATCGACCTGGCGGAGGGCGTGCGCATGGTCAGCAATGTGGTGGGCGTGCCCAGCGACAAGGTGCGGATCGGGCAGCAGGTGCGGCTCGAATTCCAGTGGGTGGACGAGGAATTGGAACTGCCGGTGTTCCGGGCGGTCGAGGGCATGACCGGCACGGCAGAGGGCGGGGCCTGACATGGACTTCATGCCCACGGAGGAGCAGGCCGCCGCGCGGGACCTCGCCGGAGAGATCTTCGGGGACCTGTCCACGCCGGAGCGGCTCGCGGCGGCCGGGACAGGATCGGATGCCGAGCTGTGGAAGGCGCTGTGCGCGGCGGGGCTGCCGGGCGCGGTGGAGGATGTCGGGCTGCTCGGGCTCGTACTGCTGCTCGAGGAGCAAGGGCGGGTGACGGCGCAGGTGCCGTTCGCGGCGAGCTGCGTCTATGGACTGCTCGCGGTGGCGGCGCATGGCACGGAGGAGCAGCGGACGCGGCTGCTGCCAGGGCTGCGGGACGGTACGGCGGTCGCGACGGGGGCGTTCCCCGCTCGGGGCGGCGTGGCGGTCTCCGGTGAGGGGGCGCTGACCGGTGAGGTGGGGTGGGTGCCGTGGTTGCGGGATGCCACGGAGGTCCTGGTGGCGGTGCGGGATTCCGCTCCGCGGGGCGGCCACAGCCTGTGGAGAGTGCGGGTCGCCGACGCGGTGACCGAGCCGGTGGAGCTGACCGCGCCGTGGGCGGCGGGGCGGCTGGTGCTCGACGGGGCGCCCGGGGAGCGGATCGGCGGTGACGGTGCGTACGACGACGTCCTGGTCGGCGCGCGCACGGCCTTCGCGGGGCTGCAGGCCGGAGTGTGCGCGGGGTCGCTGGCCCGCGCGGTCGCCCACACGAATGAGCGGGAGCAGTTCGGGCGGCCTCTCGCGGCGAAGCAGGCGGTGCAACTCCGGGCTGCGGACGCCCATATGGACACCGAGACGATACGGGTCACGGCATACGAGGCGGCCTGGCGGCGCGACACCGGCCTCCCGTACGTCATACATGCGCTGACCGCCGCGTGGTGGGCGTCGGAGGCGGGCAAGCGTGTCGTGCACGCGGGCCAGCATCTGCACGGCGGTATGGGGGCCGACCTCGATCACCCTGTGCACCGGCATTTTCTGTGGGGGCGGCAGTTGGACGCCTATCTGGGGTCTGGGAGTGAAGTCCTCGCAGAAATGGGTGCCTTGATCGCGGAAGGCTCGGAAGAGTCGAAGGGCTTGGAAGAGTCGAAGGGCTTGGAGAGCGGGAAGAGCGCGGCGGAGGAGACGGTATGAGGGAGCAGGAGAGAGGGCTGAGGGTCGGTGACGAGCTGCCGGAGCTCACCATCCCGGTCACCCGGACGCTGATCGTCTCCGGTGCGATCGCGTCACGGGACTACCAGGACGTGCACCACGACGCGGTGGCGGCACGGGAGAAGGGCTCCCCCGACATCTTCATGAACATCCTGACCACGAACGGCCTTGTCGGCCGGTACATCACGGATCACCTCGGCTCCGGGGCGACTCTCCGCAAGGTGGCGATCCGGCTGGGTGCGCCCAATTACCCAGGGGACACGATGGTGTTGAAGGGCAGCGTGGAGCGGGTCGAGGGCGATACGGCGACGATCAGGGTGGTCGGGGCCAACGGCATCGGCAAGCACGTCACCGGCACGGTCACGGTCGCGGTCCCGGCCTTGGGCGTGGCACATCCAGCACCCGCAGGCGCGACAGGCGGCGCGGCATGAGCGTCCGCACGCGCGACAGCCTCGGCGGGAAGGCCGCCGTGGTGGGGATCGGGGCCACCGAGTTCTCCAAGGACTCGGGGCGCAGTGAGCTCAGGCTCGCCGTGGAGGCGGTGGGCCTCGCGCTGGACGACGCCGGGCTGAGTCCCTCAGACGTCGACGGGATGGTCACGTTCACCATGGACACGAACCCGGAGATCACCGTCGCGCAGGCGGCCGGGATCGGGGAGCTCTCGTTCTTCTCGCGCGTCCACTACGGGGGAGGCGCGGCCTGCGCGACCGTCCAGCAGGCGGCCCTCGCGGTGGCGAGCGGAGTGGCCGAAGTCGTCGTCTGTTACCGGGCGTTCAATGAGCGCTCAGGTCGGCGATTCGGTTCGGGTGTGCAGCACCGCGAGCCGTCGGCGGAGGGCGCGGCGCTCGGCTGGTCCCTGCCGTTCGGGCTGCTGACCCCCGCCTCCTGGGTCGCGATGGCGGCCCAGCGCTATCTGCACACCTACGGCCTCACCCCCGATGCCTTCGGCCACGTCGCGGTCACCGACCGGAAGTACGCGGCGACCAACCCGGCGGCCTACTTCCACGGGAAGCCGATCACCCTCGCCGAGCATGCCGCGTCGCGCTGGATAGTCGAACCGCTGCGGCTCCTGGACTGCTGTCAGGAGACGGACGGCGGGCAGGCGATCGTCGTGACGAGTGTGGAGCGGGCCCGGGATCTGCCGCACCCGTCCGCGGTGATCGCCGCGGCGGCTCAGGGGGCGGGGCGGGCGCAGGAGCAGATGACCAGCTTCTATCGGGACGACCTGAGCGGGCTACCCGAAATGAGCGTGGTGGCACGGCAGTTGTGGCGCGGCTCGGGGCTGACCCCGGCCGAGATCGACGTGGGCATTCTCTATGACCACTTCACGCCGTTCGTGCTGATGCAGCTGGAGGAGTTCGGTTTCTGCGGGCCGGGTGAGGCGGCGGACTTCGTGGCGGAGGAGAGGCTGCCGCTGAACACGCACGGGGGGCAGCTCGGGGAGGCGTATCTGCACGGGATGAACGGCATAGCGGAGGCGGTCAGGCAGGTGCGCGGCACATCCGTGAACCAGATACCGGGCGCCTCGCGCACTCTCGTCACGGCGGGCACTGGTGTCCCTACATCGGGGTTGATTCTGGCGGCGGACGGCTGAACGCGACGCGTGTCCCCGGCGGACAGCGGGCCCTGGGGCCTTCACTCGGCGTATGCGCTGCCGAAAGCTGATGAGGGGACTTGCCCCCGCCGTCGCTCTGACCGCTCTGACTGCTCTGACCGCTCTGGCCCTGGGTGTGGCACCGACGGGCGCCACGGCCGGCAGACCCGGGGCCGGGGCCGAGGCCATGGCCCCTGCCTTCCGTGGCTGGGCCTTCGACACCTGCCTCGCCCCGTCCGCGGACACGATGCGCCGCTGGACGGCCTCCGACTACCAAGCGGTGGGCGTCTATTACGCGGGCCGCGGCAGGGCGTGCGATCGCCAGCCGCGGTTGACCAGCGGCTGGATGCGGGCGGTGCGGGGGATGGGGTGGAAGGTGCTGCCGGTGTACGTGGGTTCGCAGGCGCCCTGTGTCAACGCCAAGCACAAGAAGGACGTACGCATCGGACGGCACCCCTGGCGACAGGGGACACGGGAGGGGCGTGACGCGGTACGGAAGGCGAAGGCACTGGGTATGCAGCGGCGCAGCCCGCTCTATCTGGACATGGAGGCATACACCTACCGGAAGAAGAAGTGCGGCGACATCACGCTGGCCTTCGTGCGGGCGTGGGACAGGGAGGTGCGCAGATACGGATACGTGCCGGGTTTCTACAGCAGTGCGGATTCCGGCGTACGGCACATGGAGACCGCTCGGCGGGCAGGGGTGCGGGACCTGCCTGCGGTGATGTGGTTCGCGCGCTGGCACACTCGGCCGCACTTGTACCGTGAGCGTGTCCTGCGGCAGGACGCCTGGCGCCCTGGGCGGCGCATTCACCAGTACGCGGGGAACGTGAAGGAGCGGCACGGCGGGCGCACGCTGATGATCGACCGGAACCTCGTGCACGCGCCGACGGCGCGGATCGGCTAGGGCCGGAGCGAGGCGTTCTCAGGGGTGAACCCTCAGGGATCTGCCGCGCCTCCTCCACCTTCAGGAGGTGGGGCTACCACCCCGCGTACAACCTGAGGCGGACACCGCTTCGGGACCTGCGGCCGATCCGCTGAAGTAGGGGGCGCTTCTAGCGTGGAGCCATGACCGTATCCATGGTGCCCATGTGCACCAGCGCATCGAAGGCCGCGACGCGGACAGCGAGTCCTTCGGCGTATCCATCGTTCGCGTCCTACGTACGGGCACGTCAGCCCGTGTTGCTGCGCACCGCGCGCTCGCTCACGGCGAACCCGAGCGATGCCGAGGACCTGCTGCAGACCGCGCTCACCAAGACGTACGTCGCGTGGGACCGGATCGAGGACCATCGGGCGCTCGACGGCTATGTGCGCAGGGCCCTCCTGAACACCCGGACCTCGCAGTGGCGCAAGCGCAAGGTCGACGAGTTCGCCTGCGATGAGCTGCCCGAGCCCGAGGTGACGCCGGTCGGGGATCCGGCCGAGCAGCAGGTGCTCAGGGACGCGATGTGGCGCGCGATCATGAAGTTGCCCGCGAGGCAGCGGGCGATGGTCGTCCTACGGTATTACGAGGATCTGAGCGAGGCACAGACGGCAGAGGTGCTCGGGGTGTCCATCGGCACTGTCAAGAGCGCGGTGTCGCGTGCGCTCGGCAAGCTGCGGGAGGACCCGGAGCTCACACCGGTCAGGTAACCGCCGCCATACCGCAGCACCCCCGGCCGAACCCGCCGCTGTACTTGCCCTCGGACCACTGTCGGTCCTGCTCCCGGGTGTTCCCTCGGACCTTTCTTCTCCCGCACTAGTGACATACCGTGCGGTATGCAGCAAGAATCTGGCAAGCCCTACTGCCAGGTAGGTCATCCGGGAGCCGCCCCGGATGAATGCCGCGCGCCCACCGGGAGGACGCCGTGCTGAGCACGATGCAGGACGTACCACTGACCGTCACCCGCATCCTCCGGCACGGGACGACCGTGCACGGGTCGTCGCAGGTCACCACGTGGACCGGCGAGGCGGTGCCACAGCGCCGCAGCTTCCGTGAGATCGGTGAACGCTCGGCTCAGCTGGCGCACGCGCTGCGCGATGACCTCGGAGTCGCCGGGGACGATCGTGTCGCCACATTCATGTGGAACAACGCCGAGCATGTCGAGGCCTACTTCGCGGTTCCCTGTATGGGGGCCGTCCTGCACACCCTCAATCTCCGGCTGCCCGCCGACCAGTTGACCTGGATCGTGAACCACGCGGCCGACCGGGTCATCATCGTCAACGGCTCCCTCATTCCGCTGCTCGCGCCCCTTCTGCCGCAGCTGCCGACGGTCGAGCACCTGGTGGTCACGGGTCCGGGCGACCGCTCGCCGCTGGCCGGAGTCCAGCCGCAGGTGCATGAGTACGAGGACCTGATCGCCGCCAAGCCCACGGCCTACGACTGGCCCGAGCTGGACGAACGTACGGCCGCCGCCATGTGCTACACCTCCGGCACCACCGGCGACCCCAAGGGCGTCGTCTACTCCCACCGCTCCATCTACCTGCACTCCATGCAGGTCAACATGAGCGAGTCGATGGGCCTGACGGACGCGGACACCACGCTCGTCGTCGTCCCGCAGTTCCACGTCAATGCCTGGGGTCTGCCGCACGCCACGCTGATGGCGGGCGTGAACATGCTGATGCCGGACCGCTTCCTGCAGCCCGCCCCGCTCGCCGAGATGATCGAGACGGAGCGGCCGACGCATGCGGCCGCCGTCCCCACCATCTGGCAGGGCCTGCTCGCCGAACTCACCGCGAAGCCGCGTGACGTCAGTTCCCTCGGCCAGGTCACCATCGGCGGCTCGGCCTGCCCGCCCTCGCTGATGGAGGCTTTCGACAAGCTGGGTATGCGGGTCTGTCACGCCTGGGGCATGACGGAGACCTCACCGCTCGGCACGGTCGCGCGCCCGCCCGCCAAGTCCATCGGCACGGACGAAGAGTTCGCCTACCGCCTCACCCAGGGCCGTTTCCCGACCGGAGTCGAGGCCCGCCTGGTCGGCCCCGCCGGCGAGCACCTGCCGTGGGACGGCGAGTCCGCGGGCGAGCTGGAGGTGCGCGGACCGTGGATCGCGGGCGCGTACTACGGAGGCGCGGGCAACGAGGTGCTCAAGCCCGAGGACAAGTTCAGCGCGGACGGCTGGCTGAAGACCGGTGACGTAGGTGTGATCACCTCCGATGGTTTCCTGACGCTCACCGACCGCGCGAAGGACGTCATCAAGTCGGGCGGAGAGTGGATCTCCAGTGTCGAGCTGGAGAACGCGATCATGGCCCATCCGGATGTCGCGGAGGCGGCGGTCGTCGCCGTCCCCGACGACAAGTGGGGCGAACGCCCGCTCGCCACGGTCGTGTTGAAGGAAGGCGCGAGCCTCGAATACGCCGCCCTGCGCGACTTCCTCTCGGGCACCATCGCCAAGTGGCAGCTGCCCGAGCGCTGGGCCATCGTGGCGGCCGTGCCCAAGACCAGTGTCGGCAAGTTCGACAAGAAGGTACTGCGTCGGCAGTACGCGGACGGCGACCTGGACGTCACCAAGCTCTGACGGGAATCTCTGACGGGAGTCTCTGACGGGAATCTCTGACGGGACTTCCAGCGCGACCGGCTCCGTGGGGCCGGAGCCTGGCCCCGGGCGTTACGCCGCTCCCCCGCCGGAGCGGCGTATCGTCGTGGCCCAGCCCAGGGCCAGCCATACCGTCGCGATGGCGCACACCCCACCCCAGCCCCAGTGGGTGAAGGCGGACCCGGCCAGGGCCGAGGCCACGGCGCCGCTCGCGAAACCGGCCACCACATAGGCGGTGTTGGCGGTGGCGGGCAGTCTTGTGGCGGTCAGGGCCAGCGTCTGGTTGGCGACAAGGCTCGCCACGAGGGCGGCGTGGACCAGGACCCCGGCCGCGCACAGCGCCCACAACTGCTGTCCGCCCAGCCAGAACAGCGGCAGGCAGACCGCCGCCCCCGCATAGGCGGTCGCGGTGACGCGCGCCGCCCCGAAGCGGTCGACGAGCCCGCCGGCCAGCGGGCCGACCGCGGTCGCGGAGAGCCCGAGGAGCCCGAAGAGGCCCGCGGCCCCGGTCGACATGCCGTACGTATCGCTGGTGAGCAGCAGGGCGAGCGAGGTCCACACCGCGCTCCACGCGCCGTACATCCCTCCCTGGCGCAGGCAGGCGCGGCGCAGCTCCGGCGACTCCTTCAGGACCCGCGGCAGCCGGGCAAGGCCCGCCAGGGCAGAGCCGGTGTGGCGCGGCCGGTTCTCGGCGGGCAGCACCGCGGCCGTGGTCAGCCCGAGCACCAGTGTCAGCACGGCCGCGCCCACGAAGACGATGCGCCAGCCATGGGCCTGGCCCACGAGCCCGCCGAGCACCCGTGCGGCGACAACTCCCGCGAAGAGTCCGGCGATCACGGCCGCCACATGACGGGCACGACGGTGGGCAGGTGCGCGCTCGGCGACCAGTGGCACCAGAAGCTGCGGTATGACGCTTGCCGCCGAAGCGACGAACAGGGCGCAGGCGAGCGCGACCGAGCCCGAGCAGACCGCTGCCGCCCCCAGAGCCAGGGTCGCGGCGACCGAGAGTATGCCGACGAGGCGGCGGCGGTTCGCCGTGTCCCCGAGCGGGGCGAAGAACAGCAGCCCGGCGGCGTAACCGAGAAGGGACACCGAGGCGAGCCAGGCCAGGTCGGAGGGCTGGGTGCCGAAGTCGTGCGCCATGAGGGGGAGCAGGGGAGCCGCCAGGTAGATGTTGGCGGCGGTCACCGCGGTGCAGATCGCCACGACGGCGAGGAGCACGCCGGGCGGGATGGCGCGGTGGGACCGGGCGTCTTGGGACCGGGTGTCTTGGGACCGGGTGTCTCCGGCCACTTCGCAAGCCACTTCGCCAGCCGTCCGGGTCCCTCCCGTTCTTACCGTTCTTGAGGCCGACCTTGAGTTCGAGGTCGAGCTTGAGGCCGACCTTGAGCTTGAGGTCGAGCTTGAGAGAGGTGATGGCGGCATGAGAGGGCGAACTCCTTGTGCAGCACTGAGCCAATGTTCCAACCAACCAACTAACCAGTTGGTTGGAAAAAGTCTGCACTCGCCGCCCACACCCTGTCAAGCAACCAACCAGTTGGTTACCTCTATGGATTAGCTACCCTGTCCCCATGGCAGTGAGAGACCCCGAAGCCACCAAGGCCCGGATCTTCGAGGCGGCGGTGGCCGAGTTCGCGCGGTACGGCATCGCGGGCGCCCGCATGGACCGCATCGCGAGCGAGGCGAAAGCCAACAAGCAGCTCATCTACGCCTATTTCGGCAACAAGGCCGAGCTCTTCACGCAGGTCCTCGAGAAGCGCATGCTCGACATGGCGATCAGCAATCCCGTCGACGCCGACGACATGGACGGCTGGATCGACCGGCTGATGGACTACCACGCCGCCCAGCCCGAGCTGCTGCGCCTGCTCTTCTGGGAGGGCATCGAGTACGGCACGGACGAACTCCCGGACGAGCGGGAGCGGGTCGACCACTACGACCGCAAGGTCGCCGTACTCGCAGATGCGCAGGCCCGAGGCGTCATCAGCGACGAAATCCCCGCCCCCCACCTGATGTTCATGGTGGTCGCACTGGCGGCCTGGTCCACGGCCGTGCCGCAGATGCGGCGGATCCTCGTCGGCGACGAGGACGCCGACAAGGAGCGGCTGCGCACGTCCATCAAGGCCGCGCTGCGCCGCATCACGGCCTAAGGAAGCCGGTCAGTTCGTACCGATCTTCGCGAGCAGGTCCACGATGCGGTCCTGCACCTCGCCACTCGTCGAGCGTTCCGCCAGGAACAGCACCGTCTCCCCCGCCGCGAGCCGCGGCAGCTCCGTCTGGTCGACGGCGGCGGTGTAGACGACGAGCGGGGTGCGGTTCAACTGGCCGTTCGCGCGCAGCCAGTCGATGATTCCGGCCCTGCGGCGACGTACCTGCATCAGGTCCATCACCACCAGGTTCGGCCGCATCTGCGCCGCGAGCGTCACCGCGTCCGCGTCGCTGGCGGCCCGCGCGACCTGCATACCACGCCGTTCGAGCGTCGCGGTCAGGGCGAGCGCGATCTCCTCGTGCTCCTCGATGAGCAGGACGCGCGGCGGGTGCTGCTCGCTGTCGCGGGGGGCGAGGGCCTTCAGGAGTACGGCGGGGTCGGCGCCGTACGCCGCCTCGCGCGTCGCCTGGCCGAGTCCCGCCGTGACGAGCACGGGGACCTCGGCGGCGACGGCGGCGGTGCGCAACGACTGCAGAGCCGTACGCGTGATCGGCCCGGTCAGCGGGTCCACGAACAGCGCCGCGGGGAACGCCGCGATCTGGGCGTCGACCTCCTCGCGGGAGTTCACGATCACGGGACGGTAGCCGCGGTCGCTCAGTGCCTGCTGCGTGGTGACGTCGGGCGCGGGCCAGACGAGGAGGCGGCGCGGATTGTCCAGCGGCTCGGGCGGCAGCTCGTCGTCCATGGGCTGCGGCTGGGGCCGGTTGGCGACCTCGACGGCACCCCCGGGGCCGTCGAGCGGCTCCGGACCCTCGTCGGCGTCCTCGTCCGGTGCGCCGATCGCGTACGCGCGTCCCGTGCCCTCCGTGGAGGATCCGATACGGGACTGTGGCTGTGCCTGGGGATGCGGGCGGGCCGCGGCTTCGGGCCGCTCCTCGGCCGTGGGTTCGGGGGGAGTGGAGAGCCTGCGGCGGCGCCCGGAGCCGCTGACGGAGCCGCCGAGGGTGTGGGACTGCGAGGGCTGTGGCTGCCCAGGGGCCTGGGGTTGCGCCGGTGCCTGCTCCGGTAGCGGGGCGGCGGGGCGCGGGGTGCCCGGAGCGGGGGTCGGAGATGGAGCCGGGGCCGGGGCCTGGGCTTGCGGGGGCAGCGGAGGCTGCGGCTGCTGCGGGATCCGGGGATTCTGCGCCGCTTGAGGCGGCTGCGGTGACGCGGGCTCCCCCTGGCTCTGCGGAAGCCCGAGCTGACGCTGCTTGCGCTGCTGCTGCTCGGCGATCTGCTGGCCGAACGGCACGCCCTGCCCGAGCGTACGCACGCTGATCGCGCGCCCCTGCGTCGAGTTGGGGTCGCCGGGGGCGGCCTCGGCGGGCAGCGGCTGCGCGGCCCGTGCCGGGGTCCCGCGCTCGGGCGGGAGAGCGACGCCCCGCGCGGGGGTGCCTTCGCCGTACGTAGTGGCCTGCGAGGGCGAGGGAACGCCGGCGGGCGGGCCCTCGGCAGGCGAGGCAGGCGAGGCAGGTGCACCTGCCTCGGAGCCTGAGGCGGAACCTGAAGCGGAGCTCGATGCGCCCGCCGCCGGACGGGACCGCCGACGCCCCGTCGGCGCCTCCGCCGGATGAGGCTGCGGCGGCGTGTGATCGTCGGTCGGATGACTCAGCGCCGCTTCGTGCTGGCCCGTGTCGTCCTGGTCTGCCAGCTCCACCTGGTCCGCCTGGTCCGCGGACGCGGGCGGCAGCGCGAAGACGCGCCCGCTGGGTGCCTCCTCGGCAGCGGCCCGCTCCTTGGCGGCTGCCAGCGCACGACGGCGCCGCCCCGTCGGCCGGGGCGAGGCCTCGCCGGCAGAGGCAGCCGAGGCAGCCGAGCCCGCGACAGCAACAGCGCTACCGGCCCCGGAGGCAGCAGCCTCCTGCCCACCGCCGCCACCCGAAGGCAAGGCGGGCGGCAACGCCAACTGCTCGTCGTTCGTCCGGGCACGCCGCCCTGAAGCAACCGCCCCCGCGGGAACCGGCACGCCCTGCGGCGGCACGGTCTGTCCCAGCGCGGCCGACCCGGCAGCGTGCTCAGCGGCGGTCACCACGGAGCCCATGGAGCTCACGGCCCCGGTGGCCCCGGTGGACCCCGTGGACCCTACGGAGCCGTCCGCAGCACTGGGCCGACCACGCCGCCGTCCAGTACCTGTACCCGCACTCGTCCCACCAGAAGTCTGCGAACCCTCAGCCCGCGCAATCTGAACAGCCCCAGTAGCCCCAGCATCCCCAGTAGCCCCAGCAGGCGTCCCCGAAGCAGGCGTCCCCGAAGCAACTGGCACCTCAGCCCCGCCAACAGCAGCAGCCTCCGCGGCCTCAGCCTCAGCCGCACGCCGCCCCCGACGCCGCCCGGTCCCGGTGGGCGAGACCCCGCCCGCAGAACCCCCAGAAGTGGCATCCCCAGAGCCGACGCTCCCGCTCCCAGGAACCGCACTGTCCAAGAACGAGTCGACCGAAGGCCCGGAAGCCCGCCGAGCCCGACGCCGCCCACCACCCGTGGTGGGCGAAGCCTGCTCAGGCACGACAACCGAAGAACCAACAGAGTCAGCCACGGAGTCAGTCACGGAGTCAGTCACGGAGTCGGAGCCGGAGCCGAAGCCGGAGGACTCACCCGTCCCCCCAGAGACGCCCGAAGCCGCATCCTCCGCTGCAGCCTCAGCCGCAGCGGAAACCGAAACCGCCCCGCCCCCAGCCCCCGCCCCGATAGGCACCTCAAGAACATACGCATTGCCGCTCATCCCCGGCACCTCATGCGTTTGCAGCACGCCGCCGTGCGCCCGCACGATGCCCCGCACGATCGGCTCGTGCACCGGGTCTCCTCCGGTGTACGGCCCCCGCACCTCGATGCGTACGACCTCACCGCGCTGCGCGGCGGCCACGACCACAGTGGAGTCCACGTACCCACCGGCGGCCGGGATCACGGGGGCGATTCCGGCACGCGCGTTCCCCGTGGCGTCGATCCCCGCCACGTCCGCGACCAGATGGGCCAGTGCTGTGGCGAGCCGCCCCGGGTCGACCTCGACCTCGATCGGCGGCGCGTGCACCGCGAACTGCGCGCGGCCGGGCCCGATCAGCTCGACGGCACCCTCAACCCCACTCGCGACTACGGCATCGAGCATGACCTTTACGCACGACAGCTGATCCGCACCGGAGTCGAGCAACTGGAAGCCCAGCACATTGTCGACAAGGGTGGTGATGCGGGCATACCCGGCCGAAAGATGATGAAGAACCTGGTTTGCCTCGGGCCACAACTGCCCGGCGTCATCAGCGGCGAGGGCCGAAAGCTCGCGGCGCAGTTCATCCAGAGGCCCACGCAGCGACGAACCGAGCACGGCGACCAGCTGCTCATGCCGGGCGGCAAGGGCGTCGTACCGCTCCGTCTCCCGCTCGGCCAGCGCCTCGTACCGGTCCTTCTCGCGCTCCCCGAGCGCCGCGTACCGCTCCTGCTCGGCGGCGATCTCCTCCGTGCGCTGCTCGGCGGCTGCCGCGAGCTCGGCGGCATGTTGCTCGGTGGCGGCCCGCAGCTCTTCCGTACGCCGCTCGGTCGCGGCCTGCATCTCCGCCGCGTGCTGCGCGATGGCGGCCTCGTGCTCTTCGGCGAGCGCGTCGTAGGGCCGCCGGTCGGTGAACGTCATGACCGCGCCGACGAGCTGGTCCCCGTCCCGCACGGGAGCCGTCGTCAGGTCGACCGCGACCCGGTCACCGCTCTTGGACCACAGGACCTGCCCGCGCACCCGGTGCTTGCGCCCGGAGCGGAGGGTGTCGGCGAGCGGCGACTCGTCGTACGGGAAGGGCTCACCGTCGGCGCGGGAGTGCAGCACCAGCTGATGCAGCTCCTGCCCACCCAGATCGCTGGCACGGAAGCCCAGTATCTGCGCGGCGGCCGGGTTGACGAGAACGACCCGCCCCTCCGTGTCGGTCCCGACAACACCCTCGGCGGCGGCCCGCAGGATCATCTCGGTCTGCCGCTGGGAGCGGGCGAGTTCGGCCTCGGTGTCCACGGCGCCCGAAAGGTCGCGTACGACGAGCATGAGCAACTCGTCGCCGGTGTAGCCGTAATTGTCGTACGCGTCCCGGATGTCATCGAGGGGCGAGCTCGTGACCTCGACGGGGAACTCGCTGCCGTCCGTGCGCCGCGCGGTCATCCGCGTCGGCTTGGTCCGCCCGCGCTCGTCGATGGACTCGGGTCGGCGCATGGATCCGGGAATGAGCCGGGAGTCGAACTCCGGCAACAGATCTAGGAGTCCACGCCCGACAAGAGCGGTGCCCGGTGTCTCGAACGCCTCGAGCGCGATCGCGTTCGCGTTCACGACGGTCCCGTTCGCGTTGACGAGGACCAACGCGTCCGGAAGCGCGTCGAGTATGGCTGCGAGGCGAGCAGCGCCTCGGGATGGCCTGCTGCTCACGACGACGCTTCCTCCCTGATCACTGCTGCTTGCCGACTCGCTCAGGCCATCTTGCCCCGTGGCCCGTGGCGTGTCACGGGAGGGAGTCTACGGGGAGTGGTTGCGGGCGCGACGCCGGATGAGAGGGAGGTCGCACGCAGAAGATGTGTGGCTTCCGTACCGCCTGGTCACGACGAGGTCGCGGCCGGCCGGATCCGGCTGAGGTGTTGAGGCTAGGCGGTGCCGACCTCGGGCAGCACCGGTACGAGCTCGTCCCACCGCGAGATCTCGCATCCGTTGCTGCGGTCGTACGTCGCGTCGACGGGCCGCCCGTTCCAGGTCCCGGTGATGTGCGCGGTGGCGGGACCGCCGTCCTGCATCGTGCACATCGAGTCGGCCGGCACGGGGGCGAACGTGTCCTTGCCCCACGTGCCCTGGTCGAGCTTCCCGCACGCGTCCTGCGCGTGCGGGTGGGTGCCGCCCCCCGGGTGACATTGCAGTTCGTACGTCCCGTCGCCCGCGCCCCCCGAATGCTCGACCGTCACGGTGAGCCGGTCGGGGGTCGACTCGGTCAGCGGAGTCGACAGGTGCAGTGGCCCCATGTCGGCGTGGGCGGCGACGGGCGCGGCGGACAGCGCGGCGACGGACGCGACGGCGGTGAGGACGAGACGGCGCAGCATGACGGGGCTCCACTGGGTGCGGGATGCCGGGTACGCGAACACGTACGGGCTCTACCGCGTCTAACGCTGTTGACGGCGTGACGTTGCGGGCGGCGGAAGACACTTTGCTCTGCGGGCCGCCCGACCAGTACCGTGGAGGCCGCGATTGGTGACACGCCGCTCGGCTGTGTCATCATCTGCACGCACCCCTCGCGTTCGCGCAGGTGTGCAAGCTGGAGGCGTCGCCTAGTCCGGTCTATGGCGCCGCACTGCTAATGCGGTTTGGGACTTACATCCCATCGAGGGTTCAAATCCCTCCGCCTCCGCTGCGTGATCCCGAAGCCCCGGTCCACTGGACCGGGGCTTCGGTCGTGAGCGAGTGTCCGTGAGTGCGTGCCCGCGGGTGCGTGTTTGCGGCTGTTTTCCCAGCTCACACGGGGTGCGGGAAACGGATTTCGCCTCACGGCGCAGGTCATGTAATGTTGTTCTCGCAACGCCGACCGGGGAGAAAAACCCGGGAGGAAGAGCAACACAACAGAAGAAACAAGCACTCGTAGCTTAACGGATAGAGCATCTGACTACGGATCAGAAGGTTGCAGGTTCGAATCCTGCCGAGTGCACAGCTGGCCGGAGGCCCAGTCGAGTAATCGACTGGGCCTCCGGCTTTTGCCTTGACGGCAGTGATTGACGGCAACCGTCCTAGATCGCGACAGGTGATCCAGCCAGGCCGTCATCGTCGTCCGGCCCATTGCCGTCACCCGCCGCCAGGGCGTCACCGACCCGCCCGAAGGCCGCTCGCTGCGTGTCGAGCCGTACGAAGGTGTAGATGTCCATCGTCACGCGGATGGAGCTGTGCCGAGGATCTCCATGATCGTCCGGGCGTCGGCGCCCTGCTCGTGCAGGAGCGAGGCGCAGGTGTGCCGAAGGTCGTGGAAGCGGACCTGACGGATGCCGCACGGTTGCTCAGGGTCTCGAAGGCGCGGTTGAGGTTCCGGGGCTCGATCGGGGTTCCGTTGCGCGTGGTGAACACGAGACCCGATGCCGTCCACTTCTCACCGGCCGCCAGCCGGTCAGCCCGATCGCGGCTCCCGCCGACCGGTTCGAGGTAGCCAGTGCGCCGGAGTGGCTTGCCGCGACCCGAGCCACCGGGGGAGACGCTGCGGCCGTGCTGAGGCTGTAGGTTCCGCAGAGTTTCTTTACAAGGTCAAGGCGTGCCTTCGGCGCGCCGGGCGGCCCTTCGCCGCCTCGGCCGGGCGTGCGGCCTTCGGCCGGTCCCGTCCGGTCGGCGAGCCGCCCGTACGCCGGATTGCCTTGCCCTGTAAGCAACAGCGGACCTGAGCCTCAGCGTCCAGCCGCTCCCCTGTGGCTGGGAGTGGCAGGCCCTCACGGCTTTAGCCACCTCCCCGGATCGGGGCCCGCGTCGGGCAAGGCCAGGGGGCCACTCGTTCACATTCCGGGCAGGTGCAAAGCCTGCCCGAGTTGCCGGGAAGCGTACGGCCCCCTGACCATGCCCGACCCCAATCCGGGCAGGACACCGGCCAAAGCCGTGAGTGCCGGCCGCGTGGGTCAGCGCGCCATTCATCGGGCCCGGCAGACGAAAGTCAGCTGACCAATGCCGGGGGTGCGATCGTCCGCGCGCGGTCGTAGAGATCACGGGCCGCTGCGTTCTTCAGATGCGGGCGGATGAGGCCGAACATGGCTTTCACGCGGTCGTCGGCACGCCCGGATTGGACCATGGGGTAGTCGTCGAGCGCCTGGTGCCAGGTGGCGCACGCCGCTTCCAAGTAGCCGACTTCTAGTTGCCGTTCTGCCAGGAGGCCGCGCCTGTGTACCCGTGTGCGGCGGTAGACGCTCTGGCGCATCTCGTCCGCCCGTTGCATGGCTTCCACGGCGCCAGCCCGGTCACTGAGCTCGTAACGCACCTGGCTCACGTGGTAGTTGAGCGATGACGGATCGTACGAGCCGAACGCCTTCCCCCGAGACTCCGCACGGTCCATGGCCGCCTCTGCCTCACGGATGTACCGCAGCGCGCTCGCACGGTCGCCAGTCTGTGCCGCCGTGTGCGCTTGCTGACCGGCGAGGAAGGCCCGCATCCGAGGTCCAGCCTTCGGGGATGCTGCGGCAGCAGCGTCCGCCAGCTCCATGGCCTTGGACCCATGGTGCAAGTCGACCGCCTGCACGCTCATGCCGCGCAAGGTCGTGCAGTACGTGAGGTGATCCTCAGCCGCCCCAGCCAGCTCCAAGGCCTTGACGTAGTAGCGCTGGGCGAGCCCATGGAGACCTTCATCCACGGCCATGTAGCCCGTCAGGTACAGCAGGTCCGACGCGGCGGACTGCATCGCTTGCCGGACATCCTCGGGCGCATCGGCGCGCAGGTACGAGGCAACGGTGTTGACCATGAACGAGGCCGCCATGGGGCGGGCGTGCCGTCCGCCGAATTGGTCGTCCAGCTCTGAGACCCGCTCGGTCATCGCTATGACCATGTCTACTTCGTTCATGCCGATGCGTGACGTGCGGCCGGACTGCACCGCCTCAGCACGTCCGATGACGTCCGGCCAGCCGGGGACCGTCAAGGCAACCGAGAACAGGCCCGCACCGAGCACTCTGCGGCGGGACGGGTCCATATCTTGCCTCCCCAGATCGATCAGCCCTTCCACGGTATCCGTGGACACGGGCGAGTGATCGGAGGGAACGGGCAGACCCGCTTCAGCATGCGTGACCGGGCGGCCCAGCCGACGGGAGAAGGCTTCGAGGATGCAGCCCCGCACAGCGTCACGCGGAACGGTGCCGCCAAGCCAGTGGCTCACGGCTGACTCGTCGTAGCGCAAGGGGGTGCCGGTTTCCGTACCTATGCGGTTCACGGCCCGTGCGAACTGGCGGTACGTCCAACGGCTCTCGGCGAGCAGGTGGCCGAGCGCTCCGTTCGGTTCGCGCTTCGCCATGAGTCTCAACTCCCCACGCTCTTGCGTGCTTTCAAGGCTTTCAAGTCCCGAGGCTGTTGCAACGGTACCGCCGTGCGTGGTCGCGCGGTTGCGTAGAGCACACGAAAGATCGGCGAAACGCTCGCCGCAGACGTCCCCCGAGGGGTTGAGTCATGAGAAGCGAAGCGCGGGCAGAGCTTGCCCGATTGACCGAGGAACAGGGCACCGAAGGCGTGTTGAAGCTCGACAACCTGGACGCCTACGAGCTGCCCCCTGGATCGATGAAATACCCACCGTGCCAGTGCCCCCAGCACCGAACCGCCCAGGCCCAAGAGGGCGCCAGCGACGTGCACGGGACCAACGCCGGTGAGGCCGACGACCGCAGTTCGGGCGAGCAGCCGTGAGCCGGTTAGCCGCCCGTGTGACCAGCTACGCCGGACCGCTCCTGATCATCGCCATCTCGGCATCGATCGGGTTCGTACTCGGCGTGACTGCCACAAGCCCGACCACCCCATGAACTCCCGTCCGACTGCCGTTGCGTGACGGCGGTCGGCAGCCGGACGGGTCTACCGATGCACCAACCAACGAAGGAGAGTGCAGCAGTGTCCGCAACGCTAGTACGGCCCGCCCCCGAGGTCGTGGCGCGTCGAGCCCGCGAGATCCTCGCGATCGTCGAGGCTGACCGCGAGTTCGACCGCTTGCGCACGGCCTGTGCGAAGTACGACGAGGACTGGCAGTGCTTCATGGGGTACGCCCTGGTGGACGGGTTCGACGTCGAGATGGACACCGAGCCTCTGTTTCCCGAGGCCATGCGCGTCATGGCGATCAAGTCGGCCGTCTACGAGATGACGCACCAGAACGAGGAGGCCGCCGAGATCCCCGTATCTGTCCCCGTGGACGAGATGGTCCACGCACTCGCCGCTCAGTTCACCGTGCTCTGCCGCATCCAGGCCCGTACCGGGATCAAGTTCGTGCACGCCACGGACCGCGAAGCCATCGGCGAGTGGGACCACGGCGACTACACCCACCAGGTGTACCGCTCGGCGTGGGGACCGATGAACGAGCGCTACTGGCTCACCAAGGACGAGACCGCCAGGCGCAAGGCCATCGTTGCGGCCAAGTACGAGCCGCTCGGCATCCTTGATGGTGGCCGCCGTTTCGCCCCCGGCTTCCCCATGGCCAGCTAAAGGGGGCTAGTTGAACGCACGGCGCAGTGCCAAGGTCGCGTCTACCTCTGGGAAGGTCCGCCGGATCTCACGGTCCGCCAGGTCGATCAGCAGCTCCAGCGCACCAGGTGCCGCGCTGTGCACCAGCTCACGCAGGTACCCATCGAGTTCGGCGACGTCATCGGGCAGCGCGACGTCCGCCAGCAGAGCCACACCGTCCGTCTTGTACGGCGCGGGCGGTAGCCCCACCTTCTCCGGGTGAACGCAGACAGGCACACCACGTAGGGTGTACCTATGGCCGTCCTCGGGATTGAAGGGGCACTCGCGAGACGGGCGCTCAGCCACGTCGAACTCACCGAGCGGGAAGCGGCGGGACGGACAGATGCCGCACGCGCGGTGGCCGTCACCGGAGACGAAAGCCTCGACCATGCGCCGAGAGTAGCGTGGTGGACACGGTCGTATCGGCGCTCCGAAGGCGCGATGTTGACGGCAACCGTGACGGCAACGAGGGCACACGCAGGCTGATGACCACTACCGCCAGCGACCGTCGCGGCAGGCGGTAGAGCCCTCTCCCAGGTCCCCGCCCCAACCTACGGATCAGAAGGTTGCAGGTTCGAATCCTGCCGAGTGCACAGCTGGCCGGAGGCCCTGACGGGAAATCGTCAGGGCCTCCGGCTTTTGCGTGGCCGGTCCGGTGCCGTCCACTTCTCACCGGCAGACGGACGGTCGGGTCGGGACCCGCGCACCGCGCACAAGGGTGCTGTCGCCCTGCACGGCCTGCTGCCGAGCTCCAAGCTGATCACCGTCAAGGGCGCCAACCGGCACGCGATCTACGGCCTTTACGAGAATGCCTGCGTCGACCAGACCATCAGGTCAACCGTTACCCGGCCACCGGCAAGCTGCCCACCAACGACCTGACCTGTTCCAGGCAGGCCGACTGGCTGGACATGGACATGGACATGGACATGGGGCCGCTCCGGCGGCCCCATGTCCGGCCCCGTCAGACCGATGTCCTGACGGCCGACGCCGCCTGCGTCTGCTCCCGCACCACGCGGCGGCGTCGGGTCGGGATGCCGAGTACCGGGTTTTCGACGCCCCAGGCCGCGCCCTTGCAGACCAGTTCCTTGTAGACGGCGGCGAATCGTCCTGTCAGGGCCGCCCGGACGGCTCGGTCGTCGGCGGTGACGTACTGGATCAGGCCTTCCTTGCGGCCCAGCGAGATGCACTGGTTGAAGTAGCGCAGGGGCGCCTTCGGGATCTTTCCGCCGGTCAGGCGTGCCGCGATGGCGTCGGCGGCCTGCCATGCCATGGGGGTGCCCGTCGCGCACGACATGCGCAGCGGCTTGTCGCCGGGGCCCATCGCCATGGCCGCGTCGCCGATGGCGTACACGTCCGGGTGCGAGAGCGAGCGCATGGTCCTGTCGACCATGATCTGGCCCGTGTCGGTGACCTCGAGGGTCGTGGACCGGGCGATCGTGTGGACCGCGAAGCCGGTGGTCCACACGGTGACCGCGGCCGGGATCGACCTGCCGTCGGCGGTGTCGACGCTGTCCGCCTCGACGGTGGTCACGGCGGTCTGCTCGTGCGCTGTGATGCCGAGCTTCTCGATGACCTTCCGCAGGTGCCCGCGGCCCTTGGGCGAGAGCCAGTCGCCAAGATCGCCGCGGGCCGCGAGGGCGACGTCCAGGTCCGGGCGGGCCTCGGCGATCTCGGTCGCGGCCTCCACGCCGGTGAGGCCGCCGCCGACGACGAGCACGGTCTCTCCCGCGTCCAGGCGGGCCAGGCGCTCGCGCAGCCGGAGCGCTCCGGGGCGGCTGGCGATCTCGTCGGCGTGCTCGGCGGTGCCGGGGATGTCGTGGCTGTTCCAGGCGCTGCCGAGGGCGTAGACGAGGGTGTCGTACTCCAGTTCCTCGATCGTCGGCTTCTCGGTGCTCTTTGTGTCGGTGACTGTGACCGTCTTGCTGTCGACGTCCACGCCCGTGACCTTCGCCAGCTTCAGTTCTACGCCCGTGCCCGCGAACATCTCGCTGAACGGCCGGGGCTTCAGGGCCTGGCCGGTCGCCAGCTGGTGCATCCTGACGCGCTCGACGAAGTCCGGCTCGGCGTTGACGAGGGTGACGGCTACGTCCTCGCGGTGCAGCCGCTTGGCGAGGCGCCCGGCGGCGACGGCTCCGGAGTATCCGGCCCCGATGACGATGATGCGGTGCTGTGCCTGCGGCTGCGGCTGCGTGTGCATTTTGGGCTCCTGTCTCAGCTCTTCAGCGGGTTCGCCACTTGAACCGGGCAGCCTGCCGTTTCCTGACAGGAGCGCGGTGTGAAGCACCTCACAGTGGGAGGGGAGGGTCAGAGTGAAGGGTCGGAGTGAAGGTCGGAGTGAAGGGTCAGAACGCGTTGAACAACGGCTTCCCGTGCTCCGTGGCCGCCCACTGCCGCGTTACGCGTTCGAGCTTGTCGGGGTTGACCTGATTGCGGAGCGCGACGATGCCGTCGGCGGTGACCTCCAGGCACATGACGCCGATGACCCTCCCGTCGAGGACCATCACGACGGCCGGGTCGCCGTTGACTGACGTGGCGTAGACCTCGGGCGAGCCGCCGGCGATGGCGCGCTTGGACTCGCCGGGTTTGAACAGGCCCCGGATGAACGTCGCGACCGCGAGGGCGCCTTCGAACGCCTTGGCGCGGGCCGGGACCTTCCCGCCGCCGTCGCCGATCGAGATGGCGTCCCCGGCGAGCAGCCGCACGAGCGGCTCGGTCCTGCCGCTGGTGGCGGCCTCGAGGAACTCCTCGACGATCCGCCGGGCGGCGGCTTCGTCGATCTCGGTGGTACGGGCCTTGCCGTCCGCGATGTGCTTCTTGGCACGGTGGAAGGTCTGCTGGCAAGAGGCCTCGGTGATGTCGAGGATCTCCGCGATCTCCCGGTGCGGGTAGCCGAAGGCCTCGCGCAGCACGTACACCACACGCTCGTTGGGGGCGAGACGCTCCATGAGGGCGAGCACCGCGTACGAGACCGACTCGCGCTGCTCGGCTGTGTCTGCGGGGCCGAGCATCGTGTCCCCGGTGAGCAGCGGCTCGGGCAGCCATTGGCCCACATAGGTCTCGCGCCGGACGCGGGCCGATGTGAGCTGGTTGAGGCACAGGTTGGTGAGGACCTTCGTCAGCCAGGCCTCGGGGACCTCGATGCGGTCGACGTCGGCGGCCTGCCAGCGCAGGAACGCCTCCTGTACGGCGTCCTCGGCATCGCTCGCGGAGCCGAGCAGGCGGTAGGCGATGGCCTCCAGGCGGGGGATGGAGGCCTCGAACCGGTCCACGTCGCTCATGGTCAGGGGCATGACTCGGATCCTAGTCGCGCCGGTGTGCGCCGGACGAGGGCGATATTGAGATGCGATGTTGACATGCTCGGCACAATGGTCCGGACCAATCCCCCCTCGGGGATGGCGGCGTCCGAGGAGAGTGATGACCCGGTGTGGAGAACGCTGAGAACGCTGAGAGTGTTGAGGACGCCGACAGCGTTGAGGACGCTGACAGCGTTGAGGACGCCGAGAGTGTTAAGGACACTGAGTGGGCAAGTCCTGGGCGTTCTGGTCGCGTTGGCGGTGCTCTGTGGCGTGAGCGGGGCCACCGCTGTCGCGGTGCCCGGTACCGCCGCCGAAGCGCCGGGCAAGGCGAAGTTCGTCGTCAGTGAGGCTCAGTTCGAGCGGATGTTCCCTGAGCGGGACCCCTTCTTCACGTACGACGGTCTCGTCGAGGCCACCCGTGCCTATCCGGAGTTCGCGCGGACGGGGAGCAAGGCGGTGCGGAGGCAGGAAGCCGCCGCCTTCCTGGCCAACGTCAGTCATGAGACCGGGGGCCTGTTCTATGTCGTGGCTCAGGACGAGTCGACGTACCCCGTCTTCTGCGACAAGACCCAGCCCTATGGATGCCCGGCCGGGGAAGCCGCGTACTACGGGCGCGGCGCGATCATGCTGAGCTGGAACTTCAACTACAAGGCGGCCGGAGACGCGCTGGGGATCGACCTGCTCAATGATCCGTGGCTGGTGGAGCGCGATCCGAAGGTGGCCTGGATGACAGCCCTTTGGTACTGGAACACCCAGACCGGGATGGGCACCGTCACCGGGCACGAGGCCATGCTGCGGAAGAAGGGGTTCGGCGAGACCATCCGCAGTCTCAACGGGCCCGAGTGCGACGGAGGGCGGCCCGAGCAGGTGAAGCACCGGGTCGGGCTCTATCGGGAGTTCGTGCGGGTGTTGCATGTCGCCCCCGGGCGGCACCTGAGCTGCTGAGACCCGGAGCGGGGCTGCGTAAGACTGTCCCTATGGAGTGGCGTAGTGCGGGGTTGAGCTGGACGGACGCGGCGAGGCCCGTGCTCGTTTGGGAGCGGGGGGACGTCAGCCCGCTGGTCGTGGGGCGGCAGGTGGGCTTCCGGGCCCTCGGTCGGCGGGAGTGCGTGGGGGCCCGGGGGAATCCCTGTCCGGTCGCGGCTGGCGTGCCGGGGCGGGGGACGCAGGCCCGGTGTGCCGAGTGCGCCAGGCTCGACCGGGCGCACTCGGTGGCCGCCGACACCATCGCCGACGATCCGCGCACCTACCGGGTCTACCTCGCGTGGTTCGGGGTGGGGATGGTGAAGGTCGGGATCACCCGTGAGGAGCGCGGCTCGGCTCGGCTGCTTGAGCAGGGGGCCGTGGCCTTCGTCTGGCTGGGGCGCGGGCCCCTGATGGCGGCGCGGCGGGCCGAGGAGGTGCTGCGGGTCGCCCTCGGGGTGCCGGACCGGATCTCGTACGCCAGGAAGCGCGCCGTCAGGGCCGGCCTGCCGGGGGTGGACGAACGGCGGCGTGAGCTGGAGCGGATGCATGGCGCTGCCCTCGCGCTTCCGGGGTGGCCCGAGTCGCTTGAGCGGATGTACCTGGAAGATCACGCCCTCGGGGATCACGGTGAGGTGTTCGGGGTTGAACGGTTGGCGGGCGTGGGCGGGTTCGCCGTCACCGAGCTTGTCGACGGTGGGGTGGTTCTTGGGGAACTCGTCGCCGTGGCCGGGCCCGATCTCTGTCTCGACGACGGCGGGCGGCTGATCGTCCTCGACAGCCGACTGCTGCGGGGGTGGCGGCTCGAAGGGGCGCGGGGAGCGGACCGTACGACGGTTCCTGTACGGGAGGTGCCTGTCGTACAGGGCGGGCTCTTCTGAGCGGGGGGCTGGGGGCTGGGTGCCGGGAGCCGGGGGCCGAGGGTCGGGGTCCGGGTCTGCGGGCCGCTGGGTTCGAGGTGGAGCTGACCGGATGGTCAAGTCTGGCTGCCTGTATGGCAATGAAGGCGGGGAAGGGTGGACAGGCGGGTGGGGCGCGGCCGAATCTGGGGACATGAGTGATCAGCCCGTGACGCCTGTCCCGCCCTTTCGGCCCGTCTTCGAACCGCCCTACTACGCCGTCGTGTTCACCTCTCTGATGGCCGACGTCGAAAACCGCGACGGCGATGGTGATGGCAGTGGCTACGACGAGACCGGCGCCCGCATGGACGAGCTCGTCGCCTCCGTGCCCGGTTTCCTGGGGATGGACTCCGCGCGGACGCCCGGCGGGCTCGGCATCACCGTCGGGTACTTCCGTGACGAGGACGCGATCAAGGAGTGGCGCGGCGACGCCGAGCACCGCACGGCGCAGAGGCGAGGGCGCGCCGAGTGGTACGAGAAGTACGTCGTGCATGTGGCCAAGGTGGAGCGGAGCTACGGCTTCGAGCGGGGGTAGGGAGCGGCCCTATTGCAAGGAAATCCCGGCGGCAGGCCGCGCCGCCCGGGATTTTCCTGCAACACAGACGGCTCAGCGCAACCTGAGGCCTCGGCTCTCGGCGACCCGCAACGCGTCCTGCAACGCCTCGGTCAAACGCTGTGCGAGGAAGTGGAGTTCACTCTCGGAGGCGTCGGCGAGCATGTCTCGGGCGTACGTGAGCAGTTCGCCGCCCATGCCGAGCTGGACGGATTCCATGGCGTCGGCGACCCGGGACCTCCGTCGCGGGGGTCCCTCTGCGTGTCGGTCTACCGTGGTCTACCGAGGTTTATTGGACTCTACTCCGGTCGCACGGTCTACCGCAGTGTTTTAGCGTCCACCGCATGAGTTCGGAACTCGATCGAACACGCCCCGTCTGGCGCCAGGTGGCTGCAGCCATCGCGTCCCGCATTGACGACCGCACCTACCCGGTAGGCGCCAGGGTGCCGTCCGTCGTGGAGCTGTCCGCCGAGTTCGGTATCGCGGCTTCGACGGCGCAGAAGGCTCTGGCGCACCTCAAGGCGGAAGGGCTCGTCCGAGCTGAGGTCGGCCTCGGCTCGTTCGTGGCCGATCGGCCCGAAGAGCCTGGGCCGTAGCCCAGAGCCTGGGCCGTAGGCCCCCGTTTCTCAGGGAATTCACAGGTTCCGGCAAGAGCTCTCTCAGGGCCGCGGCGCAGGCTGTGTGCCATGACTACGACCTCGCCCCAGGGGCGTACCGAACTGCTCAGGACGGACGGGAGCCCCGTTCGCGTACTCGTCGTCGACGACGAGGTGTCGCTGACCGAGCTGCTCTCCATGGCCCTGCGCTACGAGGGCTGGCAGATCCGCAGCGCGGGTGACGGTGCCGGTGCGGTGCGGGCCGCCCGCGCTTTCCGGCCCGATGCCGTGGTGCTCGACATGATGCTGCCCGACATGGACGGCCTCGCCGTGCTCGGACGGCTGCGGCGCGAGCTGCCCGATGTGCCGGTGCTCTTCCTGACGGCCAAGGACGCCGTCGAGGACCGGATCGCCGGGCTCACCGCCGGGGGCGACGACTACGTCACCAAGCCCTTCAGCCTGGAGGAAGTCGTCGCGCGCCTTCGCGGGCTCATCCGGCGTGCGGGGGCCTCCGACCGGCGTAGCGAATCCGTACTCGCCGTCGGCGACCTCACCCTCGACGAGGACAGCCACGAGGTGACCCGTGGCGGGGACTCCATCCATCTCACCGCCACCGAGTTCGAGCTGCTTCGCTATCTGATGCGCAACCCGCGGCGCGTGCTCAGCAAGGCGCAGATCCTCGACCGCGTCTGGAACTACGACTTCGGGGGCCAGGCCAACGTCGTCGAGCTCTACATCTCGTATCTGCGCAGGAAGCTCGACGCGGGGCGTGAGCCGATGATCCATACGCGCCGCGGTGCCGGGTACCTGATCAAGCCCGCGCCCGCGGTCGAGGGCGTAGCCGTCTCATGAAACGGCGGCGGCAGCCGCGTTCGCTGCGGACGCGGCTCGTCGTCTCGGCCGTCGCGCTGATCGCCGTCGTCTGCGCGGTGATCGGCACGGTGACGACCATCGCGCTGCGCTCGCACCTGTACGAGCAGCTGGACGGCTCGCTCGGTGCGGTCGCCATGCGTGCTTCAGGGCCGCTGCCCCAGCCGGGCGGCGGTGCCGGCGGCGGCAAGCTGCCCGAGGATTCGGGCGATCCGCTGCGGTTCGTCTCCAAGGGGCCCCAGGAGCTCGGCACCATCGGGGCCGTCGTCGAGAACGACGGCTCGGTCGGCCGGGCGCTGATCAGTGATGAGCCGGACAGCGGCAGCGGCAGCGTCGAGCCGCGGACCGAGCAGCTCGACACCGAGCAGGCTGCCGCGCTCGGCTCCGTGCCGCGTGACGAGCACGCGCACAACGTCGACATCCCCGACCGCGGCGAGTACCGCGTGCAGTACGCGACAGGACCCCACGGCGACTTCCTCATCGGGATTCCCACGACCAAGGTGCAGAACACTCTCAATACGCTGGTCATCGTCGAGGTCAGCGTCACCGCCGCGGGCCTCGTGGCGGCATCGCTCGCCGGTGCGGCCATGGTCGGCGTCGCGCTGCGCCCACTGCGCCGGGTCGCGGCGACCGCGACCCGGGTATCCGAACTACCCCTGCACAGCGGCGAGGTGACGCTCTACGAGCGCGTGCCCGACGCGGAGCCGAACACGGAGGTCGGCCAGGTGGGCGCCGCGCTCAACCGGATGCTCGACCATGTGCACTCCGCGCTGCACGCGCGTCAGGAGAGCGAGACGCGGGTACGGCAGTTCGTGGCGGATGCCAGTCATGAGCTGCGTACGCCGCTGGCCTCGATCCGTGGATACGCCGAACTGACGCGCCGGGGGCGGGAGTCGACAGGGCCCGATACGCGGCACGCGCTCGGCCGGATCGAATCCGAGGCGCAGCGGATGACAGGGCTGGTGGAGGATCTGCTGCTGCTCGCGCGGCTTGATGAGGGGCGGGATGTCGGGCGCTCCGGAACCGCCGGTGCGAGACTGCCGCTCACGTACGAGAGCACTGATCTCTCACCCCTCGTCGTGGACGCCGTGAGCGACGCCAGAGCGGCGGGGCTCGAACACCACTGGAGCCTCGAACTGCCGGACGAGCCCGCGATCGTCCTTGCCGACGCGGCCCGCCTCCACCAGGTCGTCGTCAACCTCCTGGCCAATGCCCGCACGCACACACCCCCGGGCACGAAGGTCACTGCCCGCGTGCTGCGGGACGCGGACGGCGGCGCCGTACGCCTGGAAGTCCAGGACGACGGCCCCGGCATCCCGCCCGCCCTGCTCCCCCACGTCTTCGAACGGTTCGCCCGCGGTGACGCCTCACGCTCCCGCACCGCCGGTTCCACCGGCCTGGGCCTCGCCCTGGTGCAGGCCATCGTGACGGCGCACGGCGGGAGCGTGACCGTGGAGAGCGTGCCGGGACGGACGGTGTTCGCGGTGACGCTGCCCGCGGCGTCCACCGAGGTCACGTACTCACAGCCCGGCCACAGGCTCACCACACAGGCCTGACAGACCACTTGGCGAATGTCGGTGTCATGCAAACCGACTCTTCCCCGGCGGACTCTTCCCCGGGCGGCGCTTGCTCGGTCCCTCTGCCGGCGCGGGCCCACCTTCCGGCCGCGTGGCGGGACGTACCCGTCCTGGACATCGTGATCCCCGTCTACAACGAGGAGAAGGATCTCCGGCCGTGTGTGCGGCGCCTGCACGACCATCTCGTACGCACCTTCCCCTACCCCTTCCGCATCACCATCGCGGACAACGCGTCCACGGACCGCACCCCCGAGGTCGCGGCGCGGCTCGCCACGGCGAGCGAAGAGGTCCGGTACACGCGACTTGAGCAGAAGGGGCGCGGCCGTGCGCTGCGCGCCGTGTGGTCCGCTTCGGACGCCCCCGTCCTCGCCTACATGGACGTGGACCTGTCCACCGACCTCAACGCGCTGCTCCCGCTGGTGGCGCCGCTGATCTCCGGACACTCCGACCTGGCGATCGGCTCCCGGCTCGCGCGCAGCTCGCGTGTGGTGCGCGGCCCCAAGCGGGAGTTCATCTCCCGCGGCTACAACCTCATCCTGCGCAGCTCGCTGCACGCACGCTTCTCCGACGCCCAGTGCGGTTTCAAGGCGATCCGGGGCGATGTGGCGAAGGTGCTGCTGCCGCTGGTCGAGGACACGGGGTGGTTCTTCGACACGGAGATGCTGGTGCTCGCCGAGCGCGCGGGGCTCCGCATCCACGAGGTGCCGGTCGACTGGGTCGACGACCCGGACTCGACCGTCCACTTGGTCAGGACGGCCACGGATGATCTCAAGGGGGTGTGGCGGGTGGGCAGGGCGCTCGCTGTCGGCGCGCTCCCGCTCGACCGCCTCGCGCGCCCCTTCGGGGACGACCCGCGTGACCGGCAGCTGACCGGCGTGCCGGGTGGCCTGGCCCGCCAGCTGGTCGGCTTCTGCGTGGTCGGCGCGCTCTCCACGCTCTTCTACCTCCTCCTCTACTCCGGCTTCCGTACGTTCTCGGGCTCCCAGGTGGCCAACGCACTGGCCCTCCTCGTGTCGGCGGTCGCCAACACCGCCGCGAACCGCCGCCTGACCTTCGGGGTACGGGGCCGCGACCGCGCGATGCGCCACCAGGCACAGGGCCTCGTCGTCTTCGCCATCGGCCTGGCCCTGACCAGCGGCTCGCTCGCCGCCCTCGACGCGGCATCGATCGACGCGTCCCACGGCACGGAACTGGCGGTACTGATAGCCGCCAACCTCGCGGCGACGGTGCTGCGGTTCCTGCTCCTGCGGGCGTGGGTGTTCCCGGAGCGCCGCTACTCCGACGCGACATCGTCCGACGCGACATCGTCCGACGCGACATCGTCCGACGCCTCGTCCCCGTCCCCGTCCTCGTACGAGCTCACCTACACACGCGACCCCAGGAACGCCCGATGACGACAACTCCCCACGTGGCAACGCCACTTCACACAACGCCGGGTGAACACGAACACGCCCACCGGAGCCCGCGCCGCCTGCCCGCACGGCTGTGGCACGGCCGCCCCGACGATCCGCGCTGGGCGCGCCCCGCCTTCCTGGGGCTGCTGCTCGCGACGGCGGTCCTCTACTTCTGGAACCTCAGCGCCTCCGGTTACGCCAACTCCTTCTACTCCGCGGCCGTCCAGGCAGGCAGCCAGAGCTGGAAGGCGATGTTCTTCGGCTCGCTCGACGCGGGCAACGCGATCACCGTCGACAAGCCCCCGGCCTCTCTCTGGCCGATGGCACTCTCCGTACGCCTCTTCGGGCTCAACTCCTGGGCGGTGCTCGCCCCGCAGGTTCTCCTGGGCGTCGGGACGGTCGGTGTGCTCTACGCGGCCGTACGCCGCCGCTTCAGCCCGGCGGCCGGGTTCATCGCGGGAGCGGTCCTCGCTCTCACACCCGTAGCCGCGCTGATGTTCCGGTTCAACAACCCGGACGCGATCCTCGCCTTCCTGATGACCGTCACCGTGTACTGCGTGCTTCGCGCCCTGGAGCACGGCCGCACCAAGTGGCTGGTGTGGGCGGGCGTCGCGGTCGGCATCGCCTTCCTGGCCAAGACGCTGCAGGCGTTCCTGATCCTGCCGCCGCTCGCGGTCCTCTACGCGGTGTGCGCACCCGTGCGGCTGCGCAAGCGGTTCGGTCAACTCGCCCTCTCCGGGCTTGCGATGATCGCCGCCGGCGGTTGGTGGGTGGCCATCGTCGAACTGTGGCCCGCGTCATCGCGCCCGTACATCGGCGGCTCGCAGAACAACTCCTTCCTCGAGCTGACCTTCGGCTACAACGGCCTCGGCCGCATCAACGGGGAAGAGGCAGGCAGCGTCGGCGGTGGCGGTGGCGGCCGTGGCGGCGGCGGTGGCAGTCAGTGGGGTGAGACCGGCATCGGGCGGATGTTCAACTCCGAGGTGGGCAGCCAGATCTCCTGGCTCATCCCCGCCGCGCTGATCCTGCTCGTCGGCGGCATCATCCTGACCTGGAAGGCCCGCAGGACGGACACCACGCGCTCGGCGTTCGTGGCGTGGGGCAGTTCGCTCCTGATGACGGCGGCCGTCTTCAGCTTCATGGCGGGGATCTTCCACCAGTACTACACGATCGCCCTCGCCCCCTACATCGCCGCTCTGATCGGCATGGGCGCCACGGTCCTGTGGGAGGAGCGGGCCAAGTGGTGGGCGGGCGCGCTGCTCGGCGTGACCGTCGCGGGCACGGCGTGGTGGGGGTACACCCTGCTCGGCCGGACCTCGGACTACCTGCCGTGGCTGCGCTGGGCGGTGCTCGTGGTCGGCCTTGTGGGCGCGCTCGGCCTGCTGCTCGCGGCCCGGCTCGGGCGTCAACTCGCCCTCGCGGCCGTGGGACTGAGTTTCGCCGCGTCCGTGGCGGGGCCGGTCGCGTACACCCTCTCGACGGTGAACAGCGCGCACACGGGGTCGATCGTGACCGCGGGTCCCGCTTCGGCGGGGCGGATGGGCGGCGGTCCTGGTGGGGGCGGTCCTGGTGGCGGCGGTCCCGGTGGGGGAGGTAAGGGCGGGGGCGGCGGGATGCGGCCGCCCGGCCAGCAGGGCCAGCCGCCCGCCCAGCAGGGCCAGCCGCCTGGCCAGCAGGGCACCAACCCCCAGGGCAAGCAGCAGCAACGCACCATGCCCGGCGGCGCCGCCATGGCCGAGCGCGGCGGCATGGGCGGAGGCGGCGGCATGGGCGGCCTCCTCGACGGCGCCCAGGTCAGCGCCAAGGCGAAGAAGCTCCTGGAGGCGAATGCCGAGGACTACACCTGGTCGGCGGCTGCCATCGGCTCGCAGAACGCCGCGAGCTACCAACTGGCCACTGGCGACCCGGTGATGGCCATCGGCGGCTTCAACGGAAGCGACCCGTCCCCGACCCTCGCCCAGTTCAAGCAGTACGTCGAGGACGGAAAGGTCCACTACTTCATCTCGGGCGGCGGTATGGGAGGCGGCATGGGCGGCGACAGCGGCACCTCCTCCAAGATCACCTCCTGGGTGGAGGACACCTACAAGAAGGTCACGGTGGGCAGTGCGACCTTCTACGACCTGACGCAGCCGAAGGCCTGACCCAGCCGAAGAGCTGACACGACTCAAGAGCTGACACGACTCAAGAGCTGACACGACTCAAGAGCTGACGCAGCTCGAACGCATCGGGGCCGACCGCGACCAGCGGTCGGCCCCGATGCTGTTTTCACGCCCCCCGGAAAATCTCTTGTACGCCGTACAGGAGATGCTTTACGGTGTACATCACCAACCCCCCGTACACCGTATAAGTAGAGAAGAAGAAGGAGAGGGCATGACGGCAACGACGACCGCCGAGACCCCCACAGCCCCTCAGGGGCACCCCCAGCGCTGGCTGATCCTCGGCGTCATCTGCCTCGCTCAGCTCACCGTCCTCCTGGACAACACCGTCCTGAACGTCGCCATCCCCTCCCTCACCAAGGAATTGGACGCGTCCACGGCCGACATCCAGTGGATGATCAACGCCTACTCGCTCGTCCAGTCCGGCCTTCTGCTGACCGCGGGCAGCGCGTCCGACCGCTACGGCCGTAAGAAGATGCTCGCCGCGGGCCTCGCCCTCTTCGGCATCGGTTCGCTGGTCGCGGGCCTGGCCCAGTCATCGACGCAGCTCATCGCCGCCCGCGCGGGGATGGGCGTCGGCGGGGCGCTCCTGATCACCACCACGCTTGCCGTCGTCGTACAGATCTTCGACGACAGTGAACGGATGAAGGCGATCGGCCTCTGGTCGACCGTCAACTCCCTCGGTTTCGCGCTCGGCCCGCTGATGGGCGGGGTCATGCTCAACCACTTCTGGTGGGGCGCGATCTTCCTGATCAACATCCCGGTCGCGCTCATCGCGCTGGCAGCCGTCATCAAGCTGGTCCCGGAGTCCAAGAACCCCCAGGGCGACCGCCCCGACCTGCTCGGCGCGCTGCTCTCCACCATCGGCATGGCCTCGGTCGTGTACGCGATCATCTCGGGGCCCGAACACGGCTGGACATCGCCGCAGGTGCTCGTCGCCGCCGCGGTGGGCGTGGCCGTACTCGGCGGCTTCGTCTTCTGGGAGCTGCGCATCCCGCACCCGATGCTGGACATGCACTTCTTCCGCAACCAGCGTTTCATCGGGGCCGTCGCGGGCGCCATCCTGGTCGCCTTCGGCATGGGCGGCTCGCTGTTCCTGCTCACCCAGCACCTCCAGTTCGTTCTGGGATATGAGCCGTTGGAGGCAGGCCTTCGCACGGCACCGCTCGCGGTAACCGTCGTCGCACTCAACCTCACAGGCCTGGGCGCACGACTTCTAAAGAAGACGAGCACCCCTGCCACGATCGCCATCGGCATGACCCTGCTCTCCGCGGGCCTCGCCGCGATCGCCGTACTCGGCGGCGACAACTACGCCGGAATGCTGACCGGCCTCATCGTGATGGGCGCGGGCATCGCGCTCGCCATGCCCGCCATGGCCAACGCGATCATGAGCGCGATCCCGCCGGAGAAGGCGGGCGTGGGCGCGGGCGTCAACGGCACGCTCGCGGAGTTCGGCAACGGTCTCGGCGTGGCCGTGCTCGGCGCCGTCCTGAACTCACGCTTCGCCTCGCTCGTGACCGTCTCCGCGGTCTCACTGCCCGCGGCCCTCGCGGCGGCGGGGTCGGACGCCGAACGAACGAAGATCGCCGACGCGTTCTCATCCGGCCTGGAGACCAGTCAGCTGGTGGGCGCGGGGGCCGTGCTGCTCGGGGGCCTGCTGGCAGCCGCGTTGCTGAAGAGGGCGGAGAGGGCAGACTCTGCGGGGGCGGGCCCGGCGGCGCCGTCCGCATAGCATCGATGCCGGGCGGCGGCGGACTGGCTGATTCCGGTCTGTCGCCCGCCCTCGGAACACCGGTACAAGAGCTCAGGACCAGGAAGGTGCGCCATGGCGAAGGCAGCCGACCGCGCGAAGCGCCTCGCGCGTACCAGCGTCTGGCTGGAGGGCAAGGCCCCCCGGAACGGCGCGGGCCGCAAGAGTGATCAGCCGACGGGCCTGGACCGTGACCGCATCACCGAGGCCACGGTCCGTCTCCTCGACGAGGAGGGCCTCGCCAAGTTCTCCATGCGACGCCTGGCGGCGGACCTGAACGTCACGGCGATGTCCGTGTACTGGTACGTCGACACCAAGGACGACCTCCTCGAACTGGCCCTGGACGCGGCCGCCGGCGAGATGACGCTGCCGGACCCGGAGTCCGTGACAGCCGAGCGGTGGCGTGCGGCACTTCGCGAACTCGCCGAGGAGTACCGGGGGCTGCTGGTCCGGCACGCCTGGGTGTCACCGCTGGTCGGCAACTACCTCAACATCGGCCCGAACTGGCTCAAGTTCGCGCTGACCGTACAGGGGGTGGTGCGCGAGACCGGCCTGCCGACGGAGAAGCAGGCGGGCGCGATCGCCGCGGTCTTCCAGTTCGTGTACGGATTCGGCACCGTGCAGGGCCACTACATCGCGCGGTGCGCCGCGGCGGGTCTGACCCCCGGGGAGTACTTCAAGGAGGCCATGGGCGCCGTCAACGCCCATCCGGGCATGGAGGAGACCTTGCACAGCGCCTCCGACATGATGGAGGCGCGGGGCGGGAGCACGGTCGAGGAGATGTGGGAGCTGGACTTCGCGGTCGCGCTCGACCTGCTGGTGGCGGGCATCGAAGCAATGCTGCGTCCGGGCCGCTAGGCCGTACGCCCGCCCGTACGCCCTTAAGCCCGTACGTCCTTACGGTTTAGCCGCCGGGAAGCCCCCGGTGGCCACCGGTCCCCACCGCTCCGGAGTGATCCGGATGATGGACTTGCCCTGCTTCAGCATCGCCTCGCGGTACTCGTCCCAGTCCGGGTGCTCACCGGAGATGTTCCGGAAGTACTCGACGAGCGGCTCCACGGACTCCGGGGAGTCGACGACCTCGGCCGCCCCGTCGATCTGCACCCAGGGCCCGTTCCACTCGTCGCTCAGCACAATGATGCTGACCTGCGGATTCCGCTTCGCGTTCCGCGTCTTGGCCCGCTCGGGGTAGGTGGACACCACGATCCGCCCGGAGTCATCGACCCCACAGGTCAGAGGCGACCCCTGTGGGGTGCTGTCCGCACGGGCGGTGAGCAGGATGGCGCGATGCCGGGGCCGGACGAAGTCCAGCAACTCATCGAGGGACACGGCGGTGTTGGTCGCGATGTGAGGTGCCATACGGGCACCCTACGTCCGGGCAGCGCCCTCCCACCCACTATCCCTGAGGCAACGACTCCCCCTGCACGGCCTGGATGTCCAACTCGACCCGCAAGGTGGTCCCGATCGCCGAGATCCCCGCCTGCACCACCTGGTTGTAGTTCATGGCGAAGTCCTCCCGCCGCAGCTCCACCGTGGCCCGGAAGGCCGCGCGAGTGCCGCCCCAGGGATCCGCACCCGTACCCAGGTAGCTGAGGTCCAGGTCGACCGGGCGTACGACACCGTGCATCTGGAGCTCGCCGTGGACCGTCCAGCGGTCAGGACCGGCGGGCGTCAGGCCCGACGACCGGTACACGAGCTCCGGGTACTGCTCCACGTCCAGGAAGTCGGGAGACTTCAGGTGGCCGTCCCGCATTCCGTTCCCCGTGTCGATGGAGGCCGACTTGATGACCGCCTCGACCCGAGACTTCTCCATGTCCCCGTCGGCCCCGGCGATCTCCACGTGCCCGCCGAAGTCGGTGAACCGGCCGTGCACGCTGGTGATCCCCAGGTGCTGGGCGACCGCGCCCACCGTCGAGTGCGCCGGGTCGATGGTCCAGGGCCCCGGCGGCGGCAGCTCCGTACCGCCCTGCCGGGCGAGGACGATGTTGCCCACCTCCGCACGGCCGCTCGCCGTGACGAGCGCGGTCGAGGCCACGGGCGCGTAGCCGACCGCGGTGACGATCACGGTGTAGGGGCCGGGAGGAAGATCCGTCGCGTCGCGTACCGCACCTTCCCCGTCCGCCGCCGCGCGCAGCACCTGCGCGCCTGTCATGTCCGTCAGGGTGACGACGGCGTGCGACACCGCCCACCCGTCACGCGTCCGGATCCGAGCGCTGAGTCCCATCCCGTTTTTCTCCTTGCCGAGCTCAAAAAGAGTGCGGCCCCCGGCGGCGGTGACACGGCCGTCCCCTGCCGTGTGCGTCACCGCCGTCCCGGGGGCCCTTTCCACACCGGCCCGCAAGCACGCATCCGCTCAGAGCGCGCGCACGGGCCGGGGTCAATTACTCACCTACTCGCCGGGGTGGGCGAGTTCGATGTCGTGGTCGCCGACACCTTCTCCGGCGACGGTCAGACCCGTCGCCACCGGCGGGTAGCCGGTCGCGATGACCGTGTACTCGCCGTTGTCCAGGTCGGTGAAGGCGTACGCCCCGTCCGACCCGGTGGTCGCCGTGGAGACGACGTTGCCCGCCGCATCCACCAGCGTGACCCGCGCGTCGTTCAGCGGCCCGCCCTTGGCCCGCACGGTGCCGAGCACCTGCGAACCGGCGTTCAGCTCGACCTCGACCCGGGTGACGCCGACCGCGCCGACCTCGACGGGCAGCGCCATCGGGCGGTGACCCGCGGCGTTCACCGCGATGGTGACCTGTCCGGGCACCAGCTCGGCGAAGGTGAACTCGCCCTGGTCACCGGTGATCCCGGTGGCGAGGACATCGCCGCGCACGTCGGTCACGATGACCATCGCGCCGGTGACGGGCAGCTTCCCGTCGGAGGCCCGCACCACACCGCTGAGGCCACTCGTGCCGCTCAGCAGGATGTCGTACGTGAGTGCCTCGTCGGAGACGACGACCGTGGAGGCCTGCGGCTGGAAACCGTCGGCCGACGCGATCAGTACGTACGACCCGGCGCCCGGGGCGTCGACGGCGTAGGACCCGTCGCCCTGCGCGACCGCACGGCCCAGCTGCCGTCCCCCGAGGGAGATCAGCGTGACAGCGGCCCGCGGGACCGGAGCGCTCTCCGCGCCGCGGACGAAGCCGTGGACCGGAGTGCCGCCGCCGATGGCCTGCGGCGGGGCGTCACCGGCGGCCGACGAGGCCACAGCGGCGAGCTTCTGCGTGCCGTCAGGACCCGCTTCGGTGTGCGCACCGACAGAGGCGAGCACCGGCTGCTCATCGGCGACGGTGGTGGCCGGAACCTCGGAGGGCTCGGCGGCCTGAGCCAGCGCACCGGACGTACGCAACGGGACCTCCTTGATGAAGATCGTGATCAGGAAGGCGATGAAGGCCAGCGGCGCGGCGATCAGGAAGACATCGGCGATGCCGTGCCCGTAGGCGGTCTCCATGATCGTGCGGAACGGGGCCGGGAGCTTGTCCAGGTCGGGGATGCCGCCACCGCCCGTACCGCCGTGACCCATGCCCGCGGCCTTGGGGCCGAGGTCGGCGACGCCGTCCTTCACGTAGCCGGTGATGCGCGTCGCCATCACGGCGCCGAGCGCCGAAACGCCCATGGCGCCACCGAGGGAACGGAAGAAGGTGACGACGGAGCTCGCGGAACCGAGGTCCTCGGGAGCGACCTGGTTCTGTGTGGCGAGGACCAGGTTCTGCATCATCATGCCGATGCCGAGGCCCATCAGGACCATGAAGATCGCGATGTGCCAGTACTCGGTGTCGTACCGCATCGTGCCGAGCAGGCCGAGCCCCGCGGTCAGGAGCGCACCGCCGGCGACCAGCCAGGCCTTCCACTTGCCGGTCTTGGTGATGATCTGGCCGGAGACGGTGGACGAGACGAACAGACCCGCGATCATCGGGATCGTCATGACGCCGGACATCGTCGGCGACTTGTCGCGCGCCAGCTGGAAGTACTGGCTGAAGAACACCGTGCCGGTGAACATCCCGACGCCCACGAAGAGCGAGGCGATGGAGGCGAGGGTGATCGTGCGGTTGCGGAAGAGCCGCAGCGGGATGATCGGCTCGCGCGCCTTGGACTCGACGAGCAGGAAGAGCAGTCCGAGTACGACCGAGCCGCCGACCATCGCGCCGGTCTGCCAGGACATCCAGTCGTACTTGTCGCCCGCGAAGGTCACCCAGACCAGGAGCAGGGAGACGGCCGCCGAGATGAAGAAGGCGCCGCCCCAGTCGACCTTGACGTCCCGCTTCACGACGGGGAGCTTCAGGGTCTTCTGCAGGACGATCAGGGCGATGATCGCGAAGGGCACACCGACGTAGAAGCACCAGCGCCAGCCGAGCCACGAGGTGTCGGTGATGACACCGCCGAGCAGCGGGCCGCCGACGGTGGCGACGGCGAAGGTCGCACCCAGGTAGCCGGAGTAGCGGCCACGCTCGCGCGGGGCGATCATCGCGGCCATGACGATCTGGGCGAGCGCCGAAAGCCCGCCGACGCCGATGCCCTGCACAACACGGCAGGCGATCAGCATCCCGGCGTTCTGCGAGAGGCCTGCGACGACAGAGCCCAGGACATAGATGACCAGGGCTATCTGTACGAGCGCCTTCTTACTGAAGAGGTCGGACAGCTTGCCCCACAGGGGCGTGGTCGCCGTCATCGCGAGCAGCGACGCGGTGACGACCCAGGTGTAGGCGGACTGGCCGCCGCCCAGGTCGCCGATGATTTCGGGCAGGGCGTTGGAGACGATCGTCGACGACAGGATCGCGACGAACATGCCGAGCAGCAGCCCGGACAGGGCTTCCATGATCTGGCGGTGCGTCATCGGAGTACCGGCTTCGTGCGCCGCTCCGTGCTTGGCGTGGCTGCCCCGCACACCGGCTGGTGTGGTTGTTGCCATGGGCTTCCTCTTCGTTACGCGGGTGTACGGGTGGTCTCTTCGAAAGGGAGCCGGGCCGAAGCCGCGCGGCAGTCCCCGAAGCTGTCGCGCAGTCGCGCGAGCAGCGTGCTGAGCTGGACGACCTCGTCGTCGGACCAGTCATGCAAGTAGTGGGTGAGCGTCTTGATCGACAGTTCGTTCAGCTCTTCGAGCTTGGCCATGCCCTGGGGCGTGAGGCGCAGGATGCGGGAGCGCTTGTCGGCGGGGTCGGGATCCCGGCGGATCCACTCCTTCTCCGCGACGTGGGCGACGTGCCTGCTGGTCACCGACATGTCGACGGCGAGCAGCTCGGCGAGCCTGCTCATCCGCATCGCGCCGTGCCGGTCGAGCAGGACGAGTACGGCGGCCGATCCGCCGGGGCAGTCGGGCGGCAGGCCCCTTCCGAGGCCTCGCTTCACGGCACCGATGGCGCTGAGCTGTCGGGCCAGCTCCTCGTACTGACGCTGCGCGGCCACGGCACCTCCTATGTTGTTGCTTAGGGCAACCATAGAGACAGTTGGTTGCCGCAGGCAAACTAAAACTGGACCAACGCCCTAAAGAGTCGGTAAAGGTCTGGGGCTGCCCTCGTAAAGTCCATGGTCAGCGGGGGTTGGGCGGACCCCCGATGGTTCGCTAGGGTCCTGCGCTATGGCACACAACCCCCAGGGTCCCCAGGGCAACCCCGACCCCGCAGGCAGCACGCAGATGTTCCGCGCCTTCGTCGACGAGTCCCCCCAGGCCCGAACCCAGCAGCCGGCGGCGGCGCCGACGGGCCCGCGGATCGGCCTGATCATCGGCGTCGTACTCGCGATTGTGGTGGTGGCGGGGGTGGCTTGGCTGGCGCTGAAGTAGCGGACGCCCTGAGGTGCGCCCCTTAGGGGCGCCTTCAGGGGCGCGGGGAACTGCGCGCACAGCCGCATACGGCGTGCGGATCAGAACCCGGCCGCATACGGCGTGCGGATCAGAACCCGGCCGCATACGGCCCGCGGATCAGAACCCGGCCACATGCGGCCCGCGGATCAGAACCCAGCCACATACGGCCCGGATCAGAACCCGGCTACTTCCACTTGACGGAGATGTCCCGCGTCTCCACATGCATACCGAGCGGCACACGCCACGCCTCGACACACACAGGCCAGGTCTTCTTGACCCGCTCACCCGCGCCAATAGGCGCGGGAAGCTTCTCGGTGGTTTCGACCGTCGCCCAGTCGATCCCCAGCGCACCGATGACATGCGTACCGAAGGTGACCGTGCCCGAGCGCACCGGCGACCCCCCGGTGTTGTGAAAGGTGACGGTCACTCTCTCGCACCAACGGTCATCCGCGGCCTTACGCCGCGGCTCGCCGACGCTGAGTTTCGCGGGGCCGCCGGCCGGAGCGCTGGAGCTGTCGCCGGGGTCGGAGGGCGTGCCGCCGGGACCACTGCCCGAACTTCCCTTGCCCGAACTTCCCTCCGTACGACCGGGATCGCCGCCCCCCGTCGTGGGGCCGGAGTCGGCAGAGGCATCCGGAGGGCCGGCGGAGCCGGCTTTGCCGCCGGAGGGTTCGGCGGGCGAGGCGCCCGATGAACTGCCGGGGCGGCCAGGCTCCGGCGACTCGGAGCCGCCGCCCTTGCCCTTGCCGCTGGACGGCTTCTCACTCCCGTCCAGCGGTACGAGCTCCACATCCCCGGTAGGGGCGACGCCCTTGCCCGGCGCCTGCTGAGGCCTCTCCGCAGCCGCGCCGGTCGCCACATAGCCGTCGTCGCCGCTCCCGCCGCCACACGCGGCCAGCAGGCCGCCCAGGCACAGGACGGCCGTGGAGGCACCCAGTACATTCCGTACGCCGCGTCGCATCGCGCCAGTGTGGCTGACGGTCCGTCACATAGGAACCCCGTCAGCAACACCGGCCACTCCGTGGCGCGTTGACCACCGCGCTCAGTCGGCGATCAATCCTTCCCGCAACTGCGAAAGCGTCCGCGTGAGCAGCCGCGACACATGCATCTGCGAGATGCCCACCTCCTCGCCGATCTGCGACTGCGTCATGTTCGCGAAGAAGCGCAGCATGATGATGCGGCGCTCGCGCGGCGGCAGCTTGGCGAGCAGCGGCTTGAGGGATTCGCGGTACTCGACGCCTTCGAGCGCGCTGTCCTCGTAGCCCAGGCGGTCCGCGAGGGAGCCCTCGCCGCCGTCGTCCTCGATGGCGGGCGAGTCGAGCGACGAGGCCGTGTACGCGTTTCCGACGGCCAGGCCGTCGACCACGTCCTCCTCGGACACCCCGAGTGCCTTGGCGAGTTCGGGCACGGTCGGCGAGCGGTCGAGCTTCTGCGCGAGCTCGTCACTGGTCTTCGTCAGCGCGAGCCGCAGCTCCTGAAGGCGGCGCGGCACGCGCACCGACCAACTGGTGTCGCGGAAGAAGCGCTTGATCTCGCCGACGACCGTCGGCATGGCGAACGTCGGGAATTCCACGCCCCGTTCGCAGTCGAAGCGGTCGATCGCCTTGATCAGGCCGATCGTGCCGACCTGGACGATGTCCTCCATCGGTTCGTTGCGGCTGCGGAAGCGCGCTGCCGCATACCGGACGAGCGGGAGGTTGAGCTCGATCAGCGTGTCTCTTACGTAGACACGCTCCGGGCTGTCCTGGTCGAGTGCGGCGAGCCGCAGGAACAGGGAGCGGGACAGGGTGCGTGTGTCGATGGCGCCGGAAGCCCCGGTAACTACTGGGCTCACAAGCGCGGCGGGCGCTGACTCGCTCTTCGTGAGCGTGAGCACCTTCGAGCTGCCCTGGTCTGCGGACATGCCACCCCCTTGAGGTCGCGGACGGTCACGGCGGACGTTCCCGTCGGAGGAACGCAGCCTCCACCTGAATACCGGACGTGGGGCTGCGGCAAACGCGGTTCCAGCAGAATGTCACATGTCGGCAACACGCTGTAGTTACATGTCGACAAAGAAGAGTGACATCGATGCAGGAAAGGGGGGGTCTGCGGCATTTAGTCGAACGAGGCCGTCGGGAACCGCCGTCGGGGCAGTCCACTCGATACGGTTACGCCTCGATACGATTTGCGGATCGAAGCCGGGCAAAGCTTCTGGCCAGCAGTCTTGACACATGCATCTGAGAAACGCCCAATTCGGCGCTGATCTGTGATTGCGTCAGATTGCTGTAGTAGCGCAGAAGCAGGATGCGTTGTTCGCGCTCGGGCAGCTGGACGAGAAGATGGCGGACGAGATCGCGGTGCTCGACGCCGTCGAGTGCCGGGTCCTCATAGCCGAGCCGGTCGAGCAGGCCGGGCAGGCCGTCGCCCTCCTGGGCCGCTTCCAATGAAGTCGCGTGGTACGAACGTCCGGCCTCGATGCAGGCCAGGACCTCGTCCTCGGTGATCTTGAGCCGCTCGGCGATCTCCCCGGTCGTGGGCGAGCGCCCGAACGCCGTGGTGAGGTCCTCGGTCGCCCCGGTCACCTGCACCCAGAGCTCGTGAAGGCGCCGCGGCACGTGGACCGTTCGTACGTTGTCGCGGAAGTACCGCTTGATCTCGCCGACCACGGTGGGCATCGCGAAGGTCGGAAACTGCACGCCGCGGTCAGGGTCGAAGCGGTCGATGGAGTTGATCAGACCGATCGTGCCGACCTGGACGACGTCCTCCATCGGCTCGTTACGGCTGCGGAAGCGGGCCGCCGCGTAGCGCACCAGCGGCAGATTGGCCTCGATGAGCGCACCGCGCACGCGGCCGTGCTCAGGGCTGCCCGGTTCGAGCTCCTTGAGCTGGCCGAAGAGCACCTGCGTCAGGGCCCGGGTGTCGGCGCCCCTGCTGCTCGGGGTGCTCGGCGCGGGCGGGCCGCTGGGGGCGCTGAGGCCACCGGGCGTGCCAGGGGCGGCGGGGCCTTCGGAAGTGCTCTCTCGCAGCGTCACTGGTGCTGCTTCGGGTGGCGCTTCGGGCGCAGTACTGGCCGGCACGGTCAACGCCACCCCTTCTCGGTCAAGCTCAGTCAAGCCCTGTCAGGCTCAGTCAAGATCAGTCGACGTCGGTCAACTCATCCGTCAAAAGCGGTCATAGCATCACAAGACATGTGCACTGTGTGCAAGCACCCGATAACTACGTGTTGAGGGGCAAGTTGGGGCATGGGACGCAGAAAAGCCCCTCACCGTTCCGGTGAGGGGCCGATCGGGGAGGGGCCGCTGAGCCAGGTGGCTCAGAACTCGTAGTCCGCGATCACCCACGTGGCGAACTCCCGCCACAGTGCTACGCCCGCCTGGTGGGCCGGGTGCTCGATGTACCGCTTCAGCGCATCGGTGTCCTCGACCGCCGAGTTGATGGCGAAGTCGTACGCGATGGGCCGGTCGGTGATGTTCCAGGCGCACTCCCAGAACGCGAGGTCCGGGATCTGCTCGCCGAGCGCGCGGAAGGCCTTGACGCCGTCGACGACGCGCGGCTCGTCGCGCAGCACACCGTCGTTGAGCTTGAAGAGGACCAGATGGCGGATCATGCGCACTCCTGGGAAGGCGAAGGCGAAGGCGTGGGTGAGGAAGGCGGCGGAGAGCCGCTCAGTCCTTGCCTCCATTGGCGACCCACGTCATGAAGTCACCGATGCTCCGAGCGGCGTCCGAAACCGCCTCGAAGCCTATCTGGACGTAGTCCGCTGCCTTGGCAGGGTCAGTGATGATCACGTAGAGCATGAAGACGACGAGCGCGAAGAGCCCGATTTTTTTCCACTGCACCGCCACGCTCCCGGCCTCCCCTTACCTGCTGCGCCCTGTGACTCCTGTTGACCCCTGTGACGGGCGAGAGTCTAACCCGCCCTGTCCTCACAGGGCTTTTAGGGACCAACGGCCCGGCAGCAGAGGTCCTTTGCCCGCCCGTTCCGGGAGGCGCGGGGCGCAGGATTGGTGATGTGCCCCGGCGGATCTGGCAGGAAACCGCAGCGGGGCAAGGGACTGGCCCCACTGCGGGGTCATGCGCCGTCCGCTTCCCCCGTAGGACGGCGCTGGCTTGAGGGTTCCAGTCCTCATCGGGGGAAGCGGCTTGTCCCCCCGATGCCGCTTCCCCCGACCTACTCTCCCCAAGATCTCCCCAGGCGCTCCCCGGGCTCTCTCCGGGCTCTCCCCAGAATGAACGTCGCCCAGTACTCAGAGCGCCGGCCGCACCGCCCGGTCCACCAGGGCACCCGCGGCGCCGGTATAGCGGGCAGGGTCGCACAGGTCGGCCAGCTTGTCGGCCGTGAAGAGACCCTGTAGCTCCGGAGCCTCGGCGAGGATCTCGCTCAGCGGCCGCCCGGACTCCTGGGCCGTCTGCGACGCCTGGGTAAGCGCCTGCTTGGCCTGGGCCTTTCCGATCCGCGGAGCCAAGTTCGCGGCGATGCGCTCCGAGACGACTTGGCTTTTGGTCAGCTCCAAGTTCGCCGCCATGCGCTCCGGCCGGACCACGAGTCCTTCGACGAGCTCCACCACGGTGTGTGTGGCGCCGCCGGTCAGCCGCAGACACTCACGCAGCAGTTGCCACTCCGCGTGCCAGACCCCGGCCGAGCGCTCGTCGTCCGACACCAGACACTGCGTCACACCAGCGGCGAGCGCGGGCACCTGTAGAGCCGCGCTGCGGATCAGTGTCGACAGCACTGGGTTGAGCTTGTGTGGCATCGCTGAGGAACTGCCCCGTCCGGCAACCGCGGGCTCCGCGATCTCGGAGACCTCGGTGCGCGTCATCGACAGCACATCGACGGCGAGCTTGCCGAGCGCGCCGGTGGTGAACGCCAAGCCCGATGCGAGATCGGCGATCGGGGTACGCAGCGCGTGCCAGGGCAGGGCGGAGTGGGCCAGACCCGTCTCGTCGGCGAAAGTCTCGGTCAGACGGTCCAGATAGTCGTCCGGCTCGAACGGGCCCTCGCTGTCCAGCCGGGCGTACTCCAGATATCCGGCGAGGGTTCCGGCCGCTCCGCCGAGGGATGCCGGCAGCCCCCCGTCGAGTACGCGCGCCAGCCGCAGGTCGGCGTCCAGGAGCAGCTTCCGCCAGCCGGCCACCTTGAGGCCGAACGTGATGGGCACCGCGTGCAGTGCCAGGGTGCGGCCTGCCATGGGGGTGTCACGGTGGTGTGTCGCGAGCTCCGCGAGCGCCTGGATCACCCGGCGGAGGTCCACGCGCATCAGCCGTAAGGCCCGGTCAGCGACCAGCATGGCAGCGGTATCGAAGATGTCTTGGCTGGTGGAGCCCCGGTGCACGTACTCGGCGGCGCCCGGGGCGACGGACGCGACCTGCCGGGTGAGTGCCTGCACCAGCCCGACCACGGGGTTGGCCGTCTCGCGTGAGGCCAGGGCCAGTGCCCTGAGATCGAAGTGCTCCGCCCGTGCCTGGGCGGTGATGACCTCAGCGGCCTCCTGCGGCAAGGTACCGAGCCGGGCCTGCGTCCTGGCCAAGGCGGCTTCGGCGTCGAGCATGGCTTGCAGCCACGCGTGATCGCAGACTGCCTCTTCGACGGGTGTACCGGCGCGGACCGGTGAGAGCAAGCCGGAGTCGGGCAGTGTTCCGGAACGGTCGTTCATATGAGGGCTCCTTGGAAACCGGCAACGACCGCCGATGAGTAGGCGCAGGGCGCGAGCGAAAGGACTGCCCGTGCGATCGCGTCCGAGTCGGCCAGTGTCACGGAGTCCACGCCGGGGCGGATGCCCGCGGCGGTTACCCAATGCACGGCCTCGGTGGGGATGCCATAGCCGAACCGGCGCGGATGCGCCTGGCCTTGAGCATCGAGCAACCGGTAGGGGCGTTCCGTCACAGACAGGCCGCCGGTCTCGTGGTCCGCAACGTGGGCGGAGGGGACTCGGTGGTGCACGGCCTGCCCGGTACTGAGCAGGTGCTGCAGCAGTGGATCGGCGGTGCGGCGCAGGTCAGGCTCGGGAAGCCGGGCCTCGATCAGCACCTGTGCACGCACCGGCTGTCCAGGGACGGCACTGGAACCCGCCACGAAGGCCGGGGACGAGGTGGTGTCGATGCGGATCTCGGTCGAGGGCCCCGTCAGTTCCAGGACACCGGCCTCGATCAGCGCGATCATCTCCTCGATGCGCGAGGCCGGCGGCCCGATGGACAGGAACGCGTTCAGCGGGGTGTACCAGCCATCGAGTTCATCCCGGTGGGACTCGCCGTCCAGGCCGGCGTGGTCGACGGCCAGCCGGATCTCGTTGCGCAGATCGCGCAGTATGTCGAGGGCCGTCTTCAACGGGCCGCTGAGGTTGCCCGCCCGTGCCTCCCGGACATCGTTGCGCAGGTAGCCGAGCAGCCAGCTCCGGAAGTCGTCACGGTCGGCGAACTCGCGGTCGCCATAAGGGTGGGAGAGCTGATTCCAGTTCCACCGGTCGGTGCGGGGGACGCTGTAGGTATCGAGCAGTGCCTCGTGTTCAACGGATCCCGAGCACTTCAGGTACCGGTCCACGAAGTCCTCGCGTTCGGCCTCCCGGCCCCGGGCGACCAGCCAGGTGCCGTAGTAGACGCTCTCCACCTCGCAGGCGATCAGCGGCCACAACTCGGCCCGCAGGCCGATACGTCCACCTCGCTGGGCCCGTGCACGCAGAGTGGCGATGAACTGCGCGGTGAGGAGCCGGGGGAAGTAGCGCTCCGAGGCACCCTTCTCGTTCTCACCACGGGAGTGGTGGGGGATTCCGCGGCGCGAACTCGCGTACAGGAGAGGTTCCTGCCCCGACGCCTGGTACACAAGTCGGCCGTCGACCCGTTCGAAGGTCCCACCACGCCCCTGCGTCAACAGCGTCATGTGGTCGAAGAAATTCAGCCCAAGCCCTCGCAGCAGTACAGCTTCTCCGGGGCGGACCACACTCAGGTCGAGGTCCGCCGGGTTGGCGGGTTCGAAGTACGTGAGGCTGTGGGCACGGGCCAGACTCGCGGTCCGCTGCTCCCGTGCGGTGAGCCGTACGGGCACGTGGCCTTGTGCCATCACCACGGCGTCAAGGCCGCACAGCCAGGTGTCGTCGTCCAGGCAAACCGCCTGCCTGCCGTCCGGCATGTCGTGCTGGTCCGTCAGTGCGACAGCCCGTGTGCGGTGCACCTTGACGGTGACATGGTCGGGCGCGTGCCGCACCACTTGCTGGAACATGTCAGACAGATAGCTCCCGTAGAAGGCCCGGGTGGGGTAGGAATTCGGCCCCAGATCCCGTGCCTCGGCGAGTGTCTGGTCGTCATAGCCGCCGGCCCCGCCTCCCATGGAGAGGCTGCGAGCCCACTCCTCCAGGCTTGGGCCGGGCTCGATGGGCCCGGCGATTCGTGAGCTGGCGTCCGTGTGCACGGTGATCTGCGACGCCACGGTGTTCATCAGTAGATGGCGGGACTGGTCGGTGCGCCATACCGCGCCGGCGCCGGGCTCGAACGGGTCCACGACATGTACGGTCAAGGCGGCGTGTGCGGGCTCTGCCCGCTCGTTGGCGCACAGGCGTTCCAGTACGGAGAGCCCGCGAGGCCCGGCACCAACGATGCAGAGCGCTTTATGACGAGTCGTCATGAAGAAGTGCCTTCGTTGTCGCATTACTTGGTATCCGGTCCCGGCCTTGAGCGGGGTCAGCCCGCGCATGAGGATATCCCGATTGATGAAGATGTCCCCCTTATAGGGGACGGGCCTATTGGGGACGGGCCTATAGGGGACGGGGCGAGCAAGCCGTGCTGCGCGGCGCGGGCGCCCGCCGCGAAGCGGCTGGTGACGCCGAGTCGTTGCATCAGGTCGGCGATCAGCCGGCTGGCGGTGCGCGGCGAGACCCCGAGGGTGCGCGCGATGGCCTCGTCCTTCATGCCGTCGGCCAGCAACTGCACCAGCGTGCGCTGTTCGTTCGAGAGGTCGGACGAGGTGCGCACGCCCTCCGGGGTGAACGGGGACGCTTCGCGCCAGTTGTGCTCGAACACCGCGGAGAACGCGTTCACCAGCGGTGCCCCGCGGATCATGAGCTGGGAGCCGCATGACCAGCTGTCGGACGAGGACAGCACCGCGTAGTCGGAGTCGATGATCACCATATTGAGCGGGATGACCGAGGCGAGCCGCAGATCCACGCCCGCCCCTGCGAGGCGGCTGAAGGGGTCGTAGGTGTCGGGTGACACCGAGTCGCGGCGGAGCCGGATGGAGCGGATCTGGACACCCCGGTCGAACATCTGCTGCCGGAGTGGGCCGAGCCTGCGGCGCAGCCGGGGCGGAAGGCTGCTCTCCGCGTAGGCGGTGCGCAGGGTGGATCGCGCCGAGTCGGTGACGTCGTGCAGCCTCTGCACCATCTCGTCGACGGAGCCGGCGGCGGTGACCTCGATGTGCGACTGGGCGGAGCCGGCCGCCGGGAGGTAGACCTCCAGCAATGACTCCATCGCCTCGTGCATCCGCAGGGAGTCCTCCAGGCTGCGCTGCGCCATTTCCTGCTGCTGCCGGAGCATGCGCATCAGCGCGAATTCCGGATCCACCGGAACGACGCGATCGCCTTCCTCGGCCGGCCAGCTCACCAAGCCCAGGCGCCGCAGAGAAACCCACGTCGCGCGTGCCTCGGATCGTGACAATCCGAAACTGTCCGTCAGGTCTTCCGGGTTGGAAGCTCCGCGCTCCTTTAGCTCCATATAGACAGCGAGCCGTGAGGCCTCGGACAATTGTGCAGGCATGTCGGTTTCGCGGTTTCTCACAGAACGTCCCCCCCGTGAAATGACTTGGAACTGTCCAGCCGTTACCAGCCAGTAGGGTAGTAGCTCTACGGCGCGACCGCAGGTGAGAGCGGTATGTGTGTGTCAAGTCACGCCCCATGCGGGCGGCTTGAGATGGTGTGGTGGCGAGGTTTCGCCATGGCGTAAGCAAGCCAGCACCAAGCGCTTGTGCCGTGGATCTCCGTCACTACCCTTCAAATGTGCGGGGGTTGAGTGTTGTGGAGCCGGGAATTCCGGCTGCCGTCATGGATTTCGCTCCCTCATGAATGCAACTGGTAATTGCGACATGTAGGCAAGGCGGAGGAATGAACGAGACAGCCACGGCCCAGCCAATTGCCACCCTGATCCTGAGCGCGCAGGCGGGGAGCCAACGCGCGGTGAACGATCTGCTGCTCCACATCACGCCGTTCGTACGGCGGCTCTGCACCTCGGTGGACGCCGGACACAGGCCCGAGGCGGTCCAGGACTCGCTGTTCGCTGTGTACCGGGGGCTGCGGACCCTCAGGGAGCCCGCGGCGTTCTACGGCTGGGTGCGCGCCGTGACGGTACGGGAGGCCGCGCGTACCGCACGGCGCGCGGGACAGGCCGCGACGGCCGAACTGGTCGACCAGCCGTCTCCCGCCGACCCTTCGCTCCGTGTCGTCATCGCCGATGTACTGGAGCGGCTGCCCTCCCACCAGCGGGACGTCCTCACGGTGCGCGCGGTCTACGGCCTGGACGAGCGGGAGACGGCGCGCGTGCTCTCCCTGCCGGTCGGCACGGTTCGCTCCCGGGTACACCGTGCCCGGCGGAACTTCCAGGACGCCTGGCGCTGACCCGTCAACCGGTCCTGCCCGGAAGGCGGTCGGCAGCTGTGACTCCGGCGGCGGTCCAGGTCAGGACCGCGCCGTCCGCCCAGCGGGCGTGGACGTGCAGCACCTGCTCCGGGGCCCTGCGCGCCCGGACGGAGAAGCCCCCGGGCACGGGGCGGACGGCGATACCGAGCAGAGTCGTGGGCCGCTGTGGCGGCGGGAGCAGCCCGTACAGCGCCTTGTACGCGGACTCCTTCGCGGAGAACAGCTCCCGCAGACGGCGTTCGCAGGCCGCGTCCGCTCCGGAGCCACCCAACTCGCCGGACCCACCCAACTCGCCGGACCCACCGAAATCACCGAACTCTCCGGTGAGGAACAGCTGTTCCTCACCGGAGAGCACCACCCGGGCCGCGGCGTGCGGCAGCGGGTGGCGCTCCAGGTCCACGCCGAGCCCGGCGCAGTGCGCGGCCGGAGCGGCCAGTGACACGGCCACTCCCCCGGAGTGACTGAGGGAGCCGACGCTGCCGCGCGGCAGGCGGGGCCGGACGCCGTCCGCCTCGTACGGGATCTCCGCGGCGGCGCCGGGATGTCCGGCCCGCGCCAGGGCCCGCCGCAGGGCGACCCGCCCTGAGAGGAACGTCCGGGCCCTGGAAGGAAGCTGGCCCGCGCACAGCCGGTCCTCGGCCGGGCCGGCCGGGCGCAGTGCCGGCTCCGTCGCTGTGGCCAGACCCAGCGTGAGCCGACCGCCGCCTGAGCCGAGGAGCGTGGCCTCCACAACGGGGCGCAGCGCGAGCAGTGCCCGCACCACGCCCGCTCCGTCGTCGAGCCGCGGCTTCGGGGTCACCGCGCTCACCTCGGTGCCCCGTCCTCGGTGGCTGAGGTCAGCACTGCGCACGCAGTTGGGCCGGCCACCCCGCCGGGTCGTCGCCGAGGTAGCCGCTGAGCCACTCCGCCCAGCGCTCGAGGCCGAAGGCCCAGCAGACGGAGAAGCCCGGCTGCCCGGCGAAGGCGATGTCGAAGCCCTTGCCGAAGTGCTGGTTGTGGTAGTTGAGCGAGGAGACCGCGACGCCCGAACCGTCGTGCGCCATCCGCCCCACCAGCTCGTACTTGACGTCCATCGCCGCCTGGTACTGGGCCATTTGCGGACGGGCGCTGGTGAAGAACGGGTCCGATGCGGGCTGCACCTTGCACGGCAGGCCGAGGCTCTCGGCGAGCGAGAGGAGCTCATCGAGGACCTGGGCGTGGAAGGCGCGGGCACCGGGCCGGTCGCCGACGTACACGATCTCGCGCATACTGAACGACCAGCGGCGGGTCGGTGAGGTGTCGGCGGTGGCCTTGCCCTCGTAGCGGCTGCACTGACCGGTGGCCGTGATCGTCAGCGGCTCGTCGAGGCGCGCGCCTTGGAAGCGCTCGAAGAGCCCCATGCACACGGCGGGCGCGAGTGCGACCGGGGTGAACTCCAACTCGGCCGCGCGGCCCGTCAGATCGGTGGCGGTGCCGAAGCGGTCGAGCGCGTCCAGGTCGGGGCGGACGACGCCGGCGGCGGTGATGTGCTGCGGGAAGTTGCCGGTGTAGCCGGCCTTCTCCAGCGTGGTCCAGGGCAGCAGCGCGGGCACCGTGTACTCGGCGGCGCCGAGCCGTGCGGCGGTCTGCCCCAGCAGCCGCTCCAGAGCGCGGATCAGCAGCGCGTTCCGGGGGCCGCTGACGAACAGGCCCGGACCGATGCGGCCGTCGGCGGGGGCGTCACCGAGCGGACCGGACGAGGCGGGCGCCGCGGGTTCGGCGACAACGTCCCAGCGGTCGAGGCGGGTACGGTCGGCTCGCTGCGGAGCGCCTGCGAACCGCTTGAACGCCTCGCCGAGGAGCCGCTCGACACGGTCGGCGTTCGCGTCGTCAGCGGCGCCGAACTCGATCCTGGGCACGGACTCCAGCTGGATCCGCCCCTCGTCGGTGCCGTCCAGGCAGTAGCGCAGCATCGCGCCGAACTCGCGGCGGTCGTCGGGGTGCAGTTCGCTCGGGGCCAGCCAGGTCCGCCGGACCGGGGCAACGGTGTCGGTCATGGTCGTGAAACCTCTCTCCATCACACAAGGGGCACGCTGCCGGCGGGCTGCGGCCGCCGTGCGAGTCGCGCAAGGACATTGCCGATCAGCAGCTGTCCGTGGTCGTCGAACTGCGTCATCAGGGACTCGGGGTGGAACTGCACGCCCGCCAGCGGCCGGGTCTCGTGCTCGACGGCCATGGCCACCCCGTCCGGGCAGCGGGCGGTGAGCCGCAGACCGGGCGGCAGGGCCTCGGTATCGGCGTACAGGGAGTGGTAGCGGCCGGCGGTGAACCGTGGTGGCAGACCGTGCAGCAGCTCCCCGCCGCCGTCCACCACCGAGACCGACGACGGCTTGCCGTGGAAGGGGTGGTCGAGCACGGCGAGATGCCCGCCCAGGTACTCCACGATGGCCTGCATACCGAGGCAGACGCCGAACACCGGGATGCCGTGGTCCTCGGCGATGCGCAGGGTGCCTGCCGTGTCGTGGTCCTGGGGGCGGCCAGGTCCTGGCGAGAGGACCAGCAGGTCGGGATCGACTTCCGCCAGAAGGGACTTGTCGAAACCGCTGCGGTACGTCGAGACGCGGGCGCCCGCCTGCCGGAGGTAGCCGGCCAGCGTGTGCACGAAGGAGTCCTGGTGGTCCACGAGCAGCACCCGTGGGCGGTACGCGGAGGCGTCCACGTCCGCCGCGGCGGCCGCCGTGCGGGGCTCCCTGTCCGTCATGGAGACGCGGGACGCCCCGGCGCCGGACAGGGTGGCGAGCACGTCGAGGAGTGCCTTCGCCTTCAGCTCGGTCTCCTGCTCCTCGGCCTCGGGCACCGAGTCGTAGAGCAGTGTCGCCCCGGTACGTACCCGGGCACGGCCGTCGCGCAGTTGCACCGTGCGCAGGGTGAGGCCGGTGTCCAGGGTGCCGTCGAAGCCGATGCGTCCGACGGCGCCGCCGTACCAGCGGCGTGGGGAGCGCTCGTGCTCCTCCAGGAAGGCGACGGCCGCGTGCTTGGGTGCGCCGGTGACCGTCACCGCCCACATGTGGCTGAGGAAGGCGTCCAGCGCGTCACGTTCCGGCCGCAGCACACCCTCGACGTGGTCGACGGTGTGGATCAGCGTCGAGTACATCTCCAGCTGGCGGCGCCCGATGATGCGGACGGTGCCGGGCTCGCACACCCGGGACTTGTCGTTGCGGTCCACGTCGGTGCACATGGTCAGCTCCGCTTCCTCCTTCTCGGAGGCAAGCAGGACCTTGACCTGTTCGGCGTCCTCCAGGGCATCGCGGCCGCGGGCCGCGGTGCCGCTGACGGGCGCCGACTCCACGCGCCAGCCGGTGCCGTCGGCCGTGTGCCGCGCGTGCACCCGGACGAACATCTCCGGCGAGGTGCCCACCAGGTGCTCGCCCTCGCCGAGGTTCATCAGCATCTGATACGGCGAGGGGTTGCGGGTGCGCAGTTCCCGGAACAGTTCCGAGGGAGGGCAGGGCAGGGGCCGGTCGAAGGTACGGCTGGCCACCACCTCGAACAGGTCGCCCGCGCGGAACCGTTCACGTACGGCGCTCACCAGCGCGGCGTATTCGCCCGGGGCGTGGTCGCCGAAGGAGCCGTCCGTGGGGCTCCCGGCACGGAACGGCTGCGCGGGTGTGGTCCTCGGCAGGCCGTGCGTGCTCCGGCCCCGGGCCGTGAACTCGTACGTGTGCCGCCAGGCGGTGCCCGCCACCGGGTCGGTGACGGTCACTTCGTCCGGCAGGTGCAGCACCAGATCGCGGTCGTGATCCGAGCGCCCTGGCTGCCGCAGCGGCACCGGGTCGAAGGCGAGCACGAGGTCATAGCCGAAGGCGCCGTAAAGGCCGAGGAAGTCCCCCGGGGGGCCGGACAGCGCGTCGCGTACGGCGCGGACGAAGTCGAAGGCGCCCGGCCGTCGCGACCGGTCCTCCTCGCTGAACATGTCCTGGCCGAGCGTGGTGCGCACCAGGCCGGTGAACCCCTGACCCCCCGTGGACCCGTCGGGGGGAGTGAGTTCGCGGACTTCGCGCAGGGCCCGCTGTGCCGCCTGACGCAGCACCGGGAGCAGCACCTCGCCGCGCGCGTTGAGCGCACGGACCTCTACCGTGCGCAGCCCGCGCAGCACGATCTCGACGGGCGGGTCTGTGTAGCCGACGGCGTGCCGCCGGTAGCGGCCGGGGGATTCGTAGTCGGAGCGGAGGACGGCACCCCTGTGGGTGTCCAGTGCGCTCTCCAGCTCCCGCATGGCGGACTCGCCGTCGACGGCGGTACGGGCGCGCTCCACGCGCACCCCGGCGCCAGTGGTCCACTCCCGGGGGAGCGGAACGGGCAGGGGATGGGTGGTCATGTCAGCTCAGCACCCCGTCCAGGGCCGGAATCGAACCGTCCGTCAGGCCGGCGGCGAGTACGTTCCGCTTCACCTTCCAGGTGGCGGTGTGCGGCATGTGCTCCCAGGCCAGGTGCACGGGCTCCGGCAGCGCGGGCAGGTGCGCGACGGCGGCCTGCCAGGAGGCGCGGTCAAGCGGCAGGTCCCGGCGGGTGCTCACCACGGGCCGTATGGTGTCGCCGACCTGGATGAAGACGGCCTCGGTCAGCTCCGGGAGCGCCTCGATGAGGGAGTCCTCGGCGGCCAGCAGACTCTCCAGGCCGTCCGTCTGGTCGAACTCCCGGTCGAGCAGGTGCACACAGCCCCAGCGGGTCTTGTAACCGATGTCCTGGAGGTTCCACCAGCCGTCCTCGCACCGCTCGTCGTACAGCTCCTGCTGGCCGACGTACGTGAGGGCGACACCGGAGGACTTGGCCTGGATATAGCCGTTGCGGGTCGCCTCGTCCTGCGGGCGGGGCCGGATCCGGGCCTTGGTCATGCCGGGAAAGACGAAGCCGACACAACGGCCGTCCGCCTTGCGGATGTTGCGGCGGGTGTAGATCCGCATGGTGACCGGGCCGGTCTCGGTCTGCCCGTAGGACTGGATGAACAGCGGGGAGCGCCGCTTGCTCGCCCCGAGCAGGGTGCGGATGCTGCGCGGGTGGATGGCGTCGAAGGTGCTCATGAAGATGCGTACCCGCTCGAAAGGGCCGTCCGGGATGCCGGCCAACTCCTCCCAGTGCAGGTACATGTTGGGGTGGGCCTCCACACAGCCCGGACGGCACTCGGAGAGCACCTTGCGCACGCTGTCCACGTCCGCGTCCGCGAGCGGCGCGATGTCGATGCCGAGCTGGAGGGCGGTGGCCAGCGCCGCGTAGGTGCGTGCGTGCACGAACGAGATGCACATGGCGAACGTCTCGCGGTACCGCAGCAGCTTCGCCATCTGCGCCTGGGTGTTGATGGGCAACTGCGTGCCGCGTCGCGCGGCGGCGACCAGCTTGGGCACCCCGGTGGTGCCGGAGGTGTGCGTGATCAGAGCGGGTGAGTCGTGCGGGATGTCCGGGTACGGCGGGGCCTCGCCCGGCACGGTGGCGGCCAGCGAGGGCACCCCGGCCGGCTCGCCGTGTGTGAGCAGGACGGACGGGGCGTGCTCGCGCAGCGCCTCGAAGTGCTCCCCGGCGCGCGCCTGGGTGGCCGGGTCGGTGAGGAAGTGGTCCGGCTTGAGCCGGCTCATCATCGTCACCACGGTCGGCCACTCCAGGAAGGGCGCGAGCATGGCGGGGACCGCACCGACCCGGCCGATGGCGCAGGCGAGGAAGAGAATGTCGGCGTTGTGGCTCTTGAAGACGGCCACGGTGTCGCCGGGGCGCACACCCTCGGCGTACAGCCGGGCGGCTGTCTCCTCGACGAGCCCGGCGACCTGTGCGTAGGTCGGCCGCAGGCCGAGACCGGGCGCGAGGTCGAAGGGCCGGTCCAGGTAGAACAGCGAGTCGGGGTGCTTCTTCGCGGCCTGCTGGGTGATCAGACCCAGCGTGAACAGCTTCCCGGGCTTCGGCAGATCGTCGGGCAGGTACATGTGCGGTCTCCTCTCCTGGAGGGGACTGGAGACGGTGCGGCGTCTCGGATGCGAGTGGTCGGCGTACGGCGGCGTGCGGGCACCGGACGGCGCTGATCAGCCGCCGGTGGTGGTGGCCAGCTGGGGCGCGCGCGAGAAAGCGAAGGCGGCACGGGCCGGAGCCGAGCTGCGGCCGTCGGACTGGATGCGGTCCAGATACCACTGCACGAAGCGGCGGGCCTCCGCACGGTCCACATCGAAGCGCTGGGCGCCCTCGCCGCAGACGGACTCGGTGTTCGTCTGGTCGAAGCGCTTCCCGTTGATCATGTACGAGGCATAGAACTGGATGCCCTCGTCGAGCTTCAGGTCGATCGCGGTGAGCAGCCCCCGGTTGGAGACGAAACGGGGCTTGCGCAGTCCGGTGAGTGCGAAGACCTCCTCGATGACCTCGCCGACCGTCGGCGAACCGCCGTTGTTGAGGTGGTAGACGGTGCTCAGCGCTCCCGCACGGCCGATGGTGACGGCATTCCTGGCCACCAGGTCGACGGGGACGAGGTCGCACTCGATGTCCGGGTCGGCGATGATCGGCACCTGGCGGTGCTGGAGCAGGTTGCCGAACTCCTTCTCCACGGCCCTGCGGAAGCGCAGCGCGGACGAGACGAAGCCGTACATGCCGGTGAAGCTGGTGGCGGCGCCGGTGCCGGAATGCCCGATGACGATCGACGGGCGCAGCACTCGCCACGGCAGACCGGAGCCCGCGACCTCCTGCTCGCCGATGGTCTTGGTGGCCTCGTAGACGTTGTTCGCCGAGTCGGTGTTGCCGGGGAACTCCTCGCGCATCAACCCGGTGCGCTTGCCCGCCACGTAGGCGGTGCTGACGTGGTTGAACACCGGCTTGCCGAGGGCCTTGGCGAGCGCCAGCACATTGCGCGTGCCGGTCACGTTCATCAGGTTGATCTCGTCGGCGTGCCGGTCCTCGTACTTGAGGGAGGCGGCGACGTGCCAGAACGTGCCGGGCGCTTCGCCTTCCGCGGCGGTCAGGAACCGGTCGGCGGACTCGGGCAGCGCCTCGTCCGTAATGTCCCCGGCGACGGCCTTGGTGCGCTCCAGGATCGAGGGCAGCAGACCCGGGACGCCGTACATCTCGGCCGCATGGCCAAGGGCGTCGTGCAGGCGGCGGGTCGCGGCCTCGTCGTTCTCGCCGCGGACGAGGCACACCAGACGGTCGGCGGTCTGCTGGAGCAGTTCCAGCGCGAAGGCGCCGCCGACGAAGCCGGTAGCCCCGGTGATGACGTGTACGGCGGGAGAGGTGGTCGCGGTCACTGTGCGGACTCCTGGGAGGTGTGGGGCGGGGTGGGGTTGTGGTGGGCGCGCAGGTGGGCCGCGATGGAGCCGAGGCTTTCGAAGACCTCCGGCGGGACGTCCATGTCCCACTCGACGGACAGCTCCTCCTCGATCCGGCCGAGGAGCAGGGTGAACGCCCAGGACTCCAGGCCGATGCTGTTCAGCGGGGTCTCGGCGAGACCCGTCGCGGGCAGGTCGGCCCGGTCGGCGACGACCTCGCGCAGCAGCGTGCAAAGCGCGGCGAGCAGCGCGTCGTCGCCTTCGAAGTCGGCGGCTGGTGCGGCGGCGCCGCTCCCGGCCGTGTCCTCGGCGGCGGGACCGTCGACCGAGGCCGAGGCCGAGGCCTGGTCGCCACCGGTCTGCGGGGCCACGGCCGCCTCGCGGGCCAGGAGCGAGTCGAGGAAGCGCTGGACCCGGGCCTGGAAGCCGTCGCCGTCCTCCATGTACGGGAGGTGGCCGACGTCGTGCATCCACTCGACCTCGGAGTTCTCGATGAGCCGGCCGGCCTCGGCGCCGAGTCCCTCGTTCCACATGTCGTCCTTGTCGCCGAGCAGCAGCAGCGTCGGCTGCTTGATGGCGGCAAGGAGCTCCGGCCCGTCGGTCACCTGGGTGGCGCACTTGAGGTTGGTGAGCATCGGGTCCGGCGGGTGGATGGCGGTGAACGCCGACCGCAGTCCGAGATAGCCGGTGGTCCCCATCTCGCGCATCGCCGCCTCGCTGAAGACGACCGAGTACAGGTGGTCCCAGAGGCCCTCGGTGCCGCCCAGCGCGAGGGAGTTGATACAGGCTCGCTCGGTGGCCCGCCGCCGGATGCCGTCCGAGGGCGTGCAGGACGGGCCGGTGAGGATCAGTCCGTCCACGCGCTCCGGGTAACGGGCGGCGAAGTCCCGGCAGATGAAGCCGGAGGCGGAGGTGCCGAGCAGGTGGGTGCGTTCGATACCGAGGCCGTCGAGCAGCGCCCGCAGGTCCTCGACGTGGTCGTCCCAGGTCATGTCCGGGGAGACCGAGGAGGCGCCCTGGTTTCGCAGGTCGTAGGTGAGGACCCGGTTCCGCTTGGCCAGTTCGGCGGTGAAGTTGCGCCACATCGGGGCGATGATGAAGAAGTTGTTCACCAGGGTGAGGTGCGGGCCCTCGTCTCCCTGGATCTCGTAGTAGAGCTCGGTGTCATCCGAGACGCGAAGCGTGCGCTCCGCGGTATAGCGCAGGTCGAGCGTCCGTGCGCTGGTCATGGCAGTTCCTTCCGGCTCAGGCGCGCAGCGTTTTTTTGAGGATCTTTCCGGCGGGGCTACGGGGCACTTGGTCGATGAACTCCAGATACCGGGGGCGTTTGTACGGCGCGAGGCGCTCGGCGAGGTGGGCCATCAGCTCAGCCCGGGTGGCGGTCGGTGCGCCGTCGGCCGTGGCGTCGTCCGCCTCGGCGGGGCCGGCGACGACGTATGCCTTCGGCACCTCGCCGTAGTCCGCGTCCGGGACACCGACCACGGCCGCGTCACGCACCAGCGGGTGCGTGAGCAGCGCGCGTTCGATCTCGGCGGGGTACACGTTCTGCCCGGCGCGCAGGATCATGTCCTTGCGCCGGTCGACGAGTTGGATGAGTCCCGTCTCGTCGAGGCGGCCGAGGTCACCGGTGCGGATCCAACCGTCGACGGTGATCTCCTCGGTGGCGGCCGGGTTGTTCCAGTAACCGCGCATCAGCCCGGGGCCGCGCACGGTGATCTCGCCGACGGCGCCGCACGGCAGTTCCTGACCCGCCTCGTCGAGAACCCGTACCGACATGCCAGGGATGACCCGTCCCGCGGGCAGCGGCGCGTCGGTGCCGACGGCGAGGTGGTCGTCCGGACCGAGGGTGGCGAACGGGCCGCCCACCTCGGTCATGCCGTACACCTGCCGGAAGCCGCAGCCGAGCCGCTCGGCGGCCTCGGCGTGCAGCTCGGCGGGCATCGGCGCCGCCCCGTACAGCACCTCGCGCAGGGAGCCGAGGTCGGTGCCGGCCATGCCCTTGCTCTGCAACAGGAAGCCGAGCATCTGCGGAACGAGCCAGACGTGCGTGGCACGGTGCTGCTCCATCGCCGCGAGCGCCCGCTGTGGCGTGAAGCCCGGCAGCACCACGACGGTGGCGCCCGCCGCCAGGTAGGCGAGGGTGACCGTGATGCTGCCGTGGTAGAGCGGGCAGCAGTTGACCAGCACCATGTCGTCGGCCGGCGCCGCCGCGGCGAGCCAGCCGAGTGAGATGCCGCGGAACGAGTCGTAGTCGACGGTGACGCCCTTGGCCTGCCCGGTGGTGGCTGAGGTGTGCAGGATCGCGGCGAGGTCGCTGTCGGCCACGTCCGGGAGCCGGAAGGCATCCGCGTTCTCCGCGTTCTCCGCGTTCTCCGCGTTCTCCGCGTTCTCCGCGTTCTCCGCGTTCTCCGCGTTCTCCGCGTTCTCCGCGTTCTCCGTGTTCTCCGGGGCGCCGGTGCCCTTGCCTTGTGGGGCGGTCAGCTCCGCATACTCCGGGCCGTCCAACGCGAGGCGCAGGCGCACCGGAAGTTCGGGGTGGCGCTCCAGCAGCGCGGCCTCACCGAGGATCACGCTGACCCCGGTGCGCCGCACCATGCCGGTCACCTCGGTCGCCGTGAGGCTGTGGTTCAGCGGCACGAACAGCGCGCCGAGCTTGGCCAGCGCGAAGTACGACTCGATGACCTCGATGCGGTCCAGGGAAAGGACGGCGACCCGGTCACCTCTGGAGACGCCGAGCGCCGCGAGACCGCGCGCGAGCCTGGTCGTACTCCCTTCCAACTCGGTCCAGGTCACTGAGCGTTCGGCGTCGATCAGCGCCGTACGCTCTCCGGAGCGCTGCTGGTTGCGGTGCAGGACCTGGCTGAGCCACATCAGGCGGCTCCCTCTGCCGTACGGCGCGCGGCGATCATGCGCTCGTAGTCGGAGATGGAGGACAGGTCGTCCATGTCTTCCGCGGTGACCTCCACGCCGGTGCGCTCCTCGATGAGCAGCACCAGGCGGACCAGGTCACCCGAGTCGACGCCGCTCGCACTGAGGTTGGCGTCGTCTGTGATCTCGCCGCCGAACTCCGTCATGCCGGTGAGTTCGACGAGCATCTCCCGTACGGTGCTCATGCGTTGCCTTTCGCTGTGGTGCCACTGAAGGTGTTGTCCCAGGCCCCGTCGCCGACCGGGCAGTCGTGCACGGCCAGCGCACCACCGGCCGGTACGGACCAGGGCAGAAACCGGCTCGGGACGGAGCCGGCGCAGAATTCCGAGAACTCCTCGTGGGGCGGCCGGTGCCGCTCGGCGAGGACCGCGAAGACCGGGTCGACGGGCTTGAACACGCCGTCCTCGTCAAGGACTTCGCACCAGGCGTGCTCGGCGTCGAGCACCCCCAGGTAGCGGCCGCGGCGGGTCCGGGCGGTGAGCCCGTCCGCCTCCGCCCTGCGCTGGAGTTCCAGGGAACAGACCGTGCAGTCCATGATCCCGAGCCGTTCGGTCTCGACCGGGTCGGTGCGCAGCCGCGGATGCATCCACTGGAAGCGGTAGGGGCCGTCACGCAACTCGCCCACCAGCGCGTCGAAGTGGCGCCGGGCGGTGGCCGAGAGCAGCGGGGCGCGCCGCCCCGAGGTGGTGACCCGGCCGGTCAGACGCAGCGACGCGGCGTTCTGCACGACGAGTTCGCCGTCCTCGAGCACAGCGGGCTGCTCGCACTCCAGCGCGTCGACGCTGCCGCCGAACACCTCAGGCGTGGGCAGCGCGATCCGCCAGGTGCCGCCGGGGCACTGGGGGTCGCGGCAGCGCAGTCGCCAGTCCAGCGTCCAGTGGCGCGGTGGGGTCCAGGTGTCGGGGGTGCCCGAGGCGAACCGGAGCATCATCCGCTGACCGGCCAGCGGGACGCTGGTGGTGGCGCCGGAGTAGAGGGCCGTGTTCGCCAAGTCGTGGTAGTCGAAGCGGAGTCCGGCGCCGGATCCCTGGTGGGCGAGGCCGCCCGCCGCGAGCCGGTCGAGGAGTTCGTCCTTACAGCCGAGCAGTGCACGCGCCTCGTCCCGGCCCACCCGCAGCTCCCGGAACCGGTCCGGCATCGGCACCAGCTCGCGCAGCGCCGACAGCCAGGGCCGCAACGCGGGGTCCACACCGTTGTCCCCCTCGGGGGGCGGCGTGGCAGCGCGTGCGCGGACGTCAGAGGTCATGGTGGCGCGGTCCTTCCTGGCGGGAGGGGCAGACGATGGCCGCGAGCGCCCAGCGGGGCTCGGCACGGGGACTGCGCGCCGAAGCGGCACGCACAACAGAAGAGTTCGGTGCACCGTCCGGCAATCCCTCGCCCACCGGAAAGAACGGTGTGGCGTACCCCATAGCCCTGCCGTGGATTGCGCGGCCGGTCCGCGACCTCCTTCACCCACGGGGGTGTCACGCCCTCAGCCCTGTCACGCCCCCCGCGAAAGGGAGTTTGCGAAGTGTTCAAAAGACTGTTGAACCTGCTGGAGAGGGGGCCGCGGCGTCTGCTCTGGACGGTCGGACTTCTCGCGCTCGTCTGTCTGGCGGGCGGCGGATCCCAGATGGCGTCCATGACCATGGGCGTGGACGACTACGACGACTCGGAGTCGGCCGCCGTCCAGGTCCTCGAAGACGTGGAGAAGGCCACCGGCGCCAACCTCGAACAGGGCTATGTCGTCCTCGTCGAGCTGGACAAGCCCCTCGACCCCAAGTCCGCCGAGCGGCCGAAGCAGTTGCGGGACGCGGTCGACCTGATCAAGGGGCGGCCGGAGGTCACGGACGTCGCGGACTTCGTCTCGGCCAAGAACCCCGCGATGGTACGAAAGGACGGCCGGAGCACCTACTTCGTCGCCTCCGTCAAGGGGTTCACGCCGGGCGACGCCGTCACCAAGGCCGTCACCGAGACCCAGGACACCCTCGAAGCGGACAAGCAGCTGCGCGACAGCGTCACCCTCGGCGGCCCGACCGCCTCGAACGTCGAGGCCAGCGCGATCTCCAGCGAGGACCTCGGCAAGGCCGAGACGCTGGCCTTCCCGATCCTGCTGATCCTGCTGCTCTTCATCTTCCGCGGCTTGATCGCGGCGCTGATCCCGCTGGGCGGCGCCCTCGTCTCCATCGCCGTGGCGCTGGGCGTGCTCGGCGCGGTGATGACCGTGCTCGACCTCTCGATCTTCTCCCTCAACCTGGTGATGGCGCTCGGCATCGGCCTGTCCATCGACTTCAGCCTGCTGATCATCTCCCGCTTCCGTGAGGAGCTGCGGGCCGGCCACGACACCCTCGAGGCCGTGGGCCGGACCATGCGCACCGCCGGCCGCACCGTCCTGTTCAGCGGCCTGACCGTCGCCGTGGCGCTGGCCTCGCTGCTCGTCTTCCCGCAGCGGTTCCTCTACACGATGGGCATCGCCGGTATCGCCACCGCCCTCGGTGCGCTGATCTTCGCGCTGCTCGGGCTGCCGGCGCTGCTCGCCGTGCTGGGCGGGCGCATCAACAAGTGGGCGCCCAAGCGCTGGCAGCACACCCAGGAGCGCGGCGCGGGCAACGAGTCCGGCGGCCGCTGGTACCGCTTCTCGCACGGCGTGATGCGCCGCCCGGTGAGCGCCGCGGTGGCCGCGAGCGCGGTGCTCGTGGTCCTCGCACTGCCCGCCTTCGGCACCAAGTTCACCGGCATCGACTCCGCCTCGATGCCCGCGGACTCCGACGCGGGCCGGGTGTACACGACGCTGGAGAAGGACTACCCCGGCTCGCTCCAGTCGCCGGTCCACCTCGTCTCCGAGGCACCGAAGGATGCGGGTGCCGAGCTCGCCGCCTACCGTGAGCGGCTCGAAGGGCTCGACGGCGTCGCCGCCGTGACGTCACCCCGCCCGATCGGTGACGGCATGTGGGAGACCCAACTGGCCCTCAAGGACGCCCCGTTGTCGCTTCAGGCCCAGGACACCCTGGATGCGGTCCAGGGCGTGGATGCCCCGTACCCGACGGTGACCACCGGCAACACCGCGCTCTATGACGCGATGATGAGCAGCCTCGGCGACCATCTGCCGCTGAGTATCGCCCTGATGTCGCTCACCACGCTGCTCATCCTCTTCGCGATGACCGGCTCGGTGGTGCTCCCCCTGAAGGCGGTCATCACCAACCTGCTCACCCTCGCCAGCACCCTCGGCCTGCTCATCTTCGTCTTCCAGGACGGCAACCTGGCGGGTCTCTTCGACTTCACAAGCCAGGGCGCGCTCCAGCCGACGATGCTCATCATCCTGCTGGCGGTGGCCCTGGCGATGTCCACCGACTACACGGTCTTCTTGTTCTCCCGCATCAAGGAAGGCGTGGACCACGGGCTGCCGGACCGCGAGGCCATCGCCGGCGGCCTGGAGAAGGTCGGCCGCACGGTCACGCTGGCCGCGGTGCTCTTCTGTATCCCGATGGGCGCGCTGGTGCTGTCCCGGCTGGTCTTCATCAAGCAGCTCGGCTTCGGCACGGCCGTCTCGGTCATCATCGACGCCACCCTCGTACGCGCGCTCCTGGTGCCGTCCCTGATGGCGCTGTTCGGCAGGGCCAACTGGTGGGCGCCCGGTCCGCTGCGCCGGTTCCACGAGCGCTTTCTGAGCGGACTCCAGGAGCGGGACGAATCGGCCGTGCCCGCGGCCGCGGGCGCCGGACGCGAGTCCGTCTCCACTGGACGGGAGGCCTGACTTGACCGCTGACACCGCGCTTGCCGAGCGCCTGGAGGAGCGCTTCGAGGAGCTGCTCCGCAACGACGAACGGGTCGAGCCGCACGACTGGATGCCGGACGGCTACCGGCGCATGCTCGTACGGCAGATCGGCCAGCACGCCCACTCGGAGATCATCGGTATGCAGCCGGAGGGCGCCTGGATCGCCCGCGCCCCCTCGCTGCGCCGCAAGGCCGTACTCCTTGCGAAGGTGCAGGACGAGGCGGGGCACGGGCTCTACCTCTACGCGGCGGCGCAGACCCTCGGCGTCAGCCGCGGCGAGCTGCTCGATGCCCTGCACAGCGGCAGCCAGCGCTACGCGGGCACGTTCAACCACCCGGCGCTCACCTGGGCGGACACCGGGGCCATCGCCTGGCTGACGGACGGCGCCGCCGTCATCAACCAGGTGCCGCTGTGCCGCACGTCCTACGGTCCGTACGCCCGCGCCATGCTGCGCATCTGCCAGGAGGAGACCTTTCACGTACGCCAGGGCTTCGATTCCCTGCGCGCGCTGTGCAAGGGCACGCCCGAGCAGCGGCACATGGCACAGGACGCGGTGAACCGCTGGTGGCTGCCTGCCGTGGCGCTGATGTTCGGCCCGCCAGACACCCCGGCGAGCAAGGACCGCGCCGCCGCCTTCGGGGCGGCGCACACCAAGCGGGCCATCGCCTGGGGCATCAAGCGGCACCCCAACGACGAGCTGCGCCAGCGGTTCGTCGACATCTGCGTGCCGCAGGCCGAGGAGCTGGGCCTGAGCCTGCCCGACCCGGCCATCGGCTGGAACCCCGAACGCGGGCACTACGACTTCACGCCCGTCAGCTGGGACCAGTACCGCGAGGTGCTCTCGGACGACTCCCAGTGCGCGCGGCAGCGCCTGGTACACCGGGTCGCCGCGCACGAGGACGGCGCCTGGGTACGGGAGGCAGCCGTCGCGGCCGCCCGGCGCGAAGCGGAACAGACAGCGCAGGGGGACACACCCGAGGGGGCTCGGGGGACCGCACCGGCCACCGACCAGAGCAGGGGGACACCGTAATGAGTACGTACACGACCACGAGGGCCGAGACGCCGTGGGAGGTCTTCGTCAGAACCCGCCGCGGCCTGGGGCACCAGCACGTCGGCTCGGTACTCGGCTCCGACGCCGACCTGGCGATGGCCAACGCGCGCGATCTGTACACGCGGCGCGGGGAACCGTCGTCGATCTGGGTGGTCCGCTCCTCGGACATCCGGGCCACCGCGCCGGACGAGAAGGAACCGCTGTTCAGCAACGGCACGGGCAAGCCGTACCGGCTCTCCGAGCAGTACGCGGCCCCGGCGGGTGGAAGTGACCATGGCCACTGACACCCTGACCGCGCTGCCGGACACCGCCGTGCTGGAGAGCGACACCGCGCAGTACGCGCTCGCCCTGGGCGACGACGCTCTGATCCTCTGCCAGCGGATCTCCGCCTGGGTGACCAGGGCGCCCTCCATCGAGGAGGACCTGGCGCTGTCGAACATCGCGCTGGACCTCCTCGGCCACGCCCGCACCCTGCTCGCGTACTCCGCCGAGCTGACCGGACACGGTGACGAGGACACCCTCGCGTTCACGCGTACCGAGCGGCAGTTCCGCAATGTGCTGCTCGCGGAGATCCCCAACGGGGACTATGCGCTCACCCTCGCGCGTCAGCTCTGCCTCACGCACCACACCAGGCTGCTCTACACTGCGCTCACCGATTCAGCGGACTCGGCACTCGCCGCGTTCGCCGAAAAGGCCTTCCAGGAGTCCGCCTACCACTGCACGCACGCCGAGCAGTGGACGGTCCGGCTCGGCACCGGAACCGAGGAGAGCCACCGCCGGATGCAGGCGGGCCTGGAACAGGTCTGGCCGTACACCGCCGAGCTGTTCGCGACGGACGCGGTGACCGCACGGCTCGCGGCGGAAGGTGTCGCCGTCGACCCGGCGGGGCTGCGGGCAAAGTGGGATGCGGCCGTCGGCGGCGTTCTCACCCGGGCCGGGCTGACCCTGCCCAAGCCCACCTGGCACGCCCGCGGTGGCCGGGACGGCCTGCATACCGAGGGGTTCGGGCCGCTGGTGGCCGAACTCCAGGCGGTGCACCGGCAGCACCCCGGAGGCACCTGGTGACGGCAGTACGCGAGCGGCTGACTCCCGAGCAGGTACGGGAGCGAGTCGGTGCGGTGCCGGACCCGGAGCTGCCGTTGATCACCCTCGGGGAGCTGGGGGTGATGCGTCAGGTGACGACGGGCCCTGACGGGACCCTGGAGGTCACCGTCACGCCCACCTACACCGGCTGCCCCGCCATGGACACCATCGTGGCGGAGATCCGGTCCGAACTCGCCCGCTGCGGGCATCCGGACGGGCGGGTGCGGACTGTTCTCGCACCTGTCTGGACCACCGACTGGATCACGACCGACGGTCGGCGCAAGCTCGCCGAGAACGGCATCTCACCACCGGGCAGCCGAACCGCGCCGCTTGAACTGCGGCTCGGCACCGGCGTGGCCTGCCCGCACTGCGGCTCGACGGCCACCCGGCCGCAGAGCCCCTTCGGGGCGACGCGCTGTCAGTCCGTGCTGGTGTGCCTCTCCTGCCGGGAGAACTTCGGCCACATGAAGGCGATATGACACCACGAGACGGAGCTGTCCGTACCCTCATGGAGCGAATGCAGAGCCCCGACCGGCACCGGCCGCCGGAGCCGGTCACGGCCGGGCCCGGTTTCCACGCGTTGCCGGTGCACCGGGTGGACCGGCTCACCGAAACCGCCGTGGCCGTCACCCTCGGGGTCCCCGACGGTCTTGCCGCCACCTTCACCCACCGTCCCGGCCAGCACATCGCCGTACGTCACCATCTTGGCGGCGTGGGTGCGGGCGAGGAGATCCGGCGCAGCTATTCGATCTGCGGGCCGCCCGGCTCCGCGCCGCCGGCGACGCTGCGCATCGTCGTCAAACAGCTGGGACCGGGCGGCTTCGGTGAGTACGCCGTCACGCGGCTCGCCGTGGGCGACATCCTCGAAGCCGGCCCGCCGAAGGGCAGTTTCACCCTCGTGGACCGGCCCGGCGCGCACCACGTACTGATCGGCGGCGGCAGCGGGATCACCCCACTGCTGAGCATGGCGGCCGCCGCACTGCGCGACGACCCGCAGTGCAAGGTCTCGCTCGTCTACGCCAACCGCACGGCGCGCTCGACCCTCCTCGCCGAGGAGGTGGCAGACCTCAAGGACTGCCACACCGACCGGTTCTTCGTCCTGCACGTACTGTCCGGGGAGGAGCGCGAGTCGGAGGTACTGTCCGGCCGGATCGACGCCACGAAGCTGCCGTTCCTGCTGACCGGGCTCGGCGCCGAACCGGGCGATGCCCGCACGCACTTCTACCTCTGCGGTCCGTGGGGCCTGGTGGAATCGGTGGACGAGGTGCTGCGGGAGCTGGGTGCCGTTCCGTCCCGCGTACGCAGGGAACTGTTCACGGCGGACCCGGACGCAGCGGACCGGACGGCCCGCCAGGACACGGCTGTGGGCCACGGCGGCGGGGCCCGGATCACGGCCAGGCTGCACGGCCGCAGCACCGAGGCCGAGATGACCCCACAGGACCCCTCGCTCCTCGCGGCGGTACTGCGGTACCGGCCGGAGACCCCGTACTCGTGCCGCGACGGTCTGTGCGGCTCGTGCCGGGCGCGGGTGGTCGACGGCAAGGTCGTACTCGCCCGGCGCTACGCGCTCACCCGGGAGGAACAGGACGCCGGTTATACGTTGCCGTGCCAGGCCCTTCCGGCGTCGGACCACCTACGGCTGGACTTCGACGCGTAAGCACAGGCGGGGTGCCGCCACTTATGACGAGACACAAAGGCAGGGCCGGAACCGCGAGTTGCGGTTCCGGCCCTGCCTCTTGGAACGGGGCGCCCGACGTTACTTGGCCGGCTCGGGTTCTGGTTCGTCTGCGGTTTCGGTTTCGCCGGTGGGGTCGGCTGGGGTTTTCACGGAGTCGAGCAGGAGTTGTGCGACGTCCACGACGGTGAGGGATTCCTTGGCGGCGCCGTCGTTTTTCTTGCCGTTGACGGAGTCGGTGAGCATGACGAGGCAGAAGGGGCAGGCGGTGGAGACGATGTCGGGGTTGAGGCTGAGTGCCTCGTCGACCCGCTCGGTGTTGATGCGCTTGCCGATCCGTTCTTCCATCCACATTCTGGCGCCGCCGGCGCCGCAGCAGAAGCCGCGTTCCTTGTGGCGGTGCATTTCCTGCTGGCGCAGGCCGGGGACGGCGGACATGATCTCGCGCGGCGGTGTGTAGATCTTGTTGTGGCGGCCCAGGTAGCAGGGGTCGTGGTAGGTGATGAGGCCCTCGACGGGGGTGACGGGGGTGAGTTTGCCCTCGTCGATGAGGTGCTGGAGCAGCTGGGTGTGGTGGATGACTTCGTAGTCGCCGCCGAGCTGCGGGTATTCGTTGCCGAGGGTGTTGAGGCAGTGGGGGCAGGTGGCGACGATTTTCTTCGCGGACTTCGGCTTCTTGGTCGCGGGGTCTTCGTCGTCCTCGCCGTAGGCCATGTTGAGCATGGCGACGTTTTCCTGGCCGAGCTGCTGGAACAGTGGCTCGTTGCCCAGGCGGCGGGCGGAGTCGCCGGTGCATTTCTCGTCGCCGCCCATGATGGCGAACGTGACGCCCGCCATGTTGAGGAGTTCGGCGAAGGCTTTGGTGGTTTTCTTCGCGCGGTCTTCGAGGGAGCCTGCGCAGCCGACCCAGTAGAGGTAGTCGACGTCGGTGAGGTCTTCGATGTCCTTGCCGACGACCGGGACTTCGAAGTCGAGTTCCTTGAGCCATTCCAGGCGCTGTTTTTTGGCGAGGCCCCAGGGGTTGCCCTTCTTCTCCAGGTTCTTGAGCATGGTGCCGGCTTCGGAGGGGAAGGCGCTCTCGATCATGACCTGGTAGCGGCGCATGTCGACGATGTGGTCGATGTGCTCGATGTCGACGGGGCATTGTTCGACGCAGGCGCCGCAGCTGGTGCAGGACCACAGGACGTCGGGGTCGATGACGCCGTTGTCCTGGGCGGTGCCGATGAGGGGCCGCTCGGCTTCCGCGAGGGCGGTGGCGGGCACGTCCTTGAGCTGTTCCGCTGTCGCCTTTTCGTTGCCTTCCAGGTCTTTGCCGCCGCCGGCCAGGAGGTAGGGGGCCTTGGCGTGGGCGTGGTCGCGCAGCGACATGATCAGGAGCTTGGGGGAGAGCGGCTTGCCGGTGTTCCAGGCGGGGCACTGCGACTGGCAGCGGCCGCACTCGGTACACGTACTGAAGTCCAGGAGCCCCTTCCAGGAGAACTGCTCGACCTGGGAGACACCGAAGACATCGTCCTCACCCGGGTCCTCGAAGTTGATCTCCTTGCCACCGGACGTCATCGGCAGCAGCCCACCCAGGGCGGTGCGGCCGGAGGATTCCCGCTTGAACCAGATGTTGGGGAAGCCGAGTATTCGGTGCCAGGCGATGCTCATGTCGAGGTTCAGGCTGACCGTGATCATCCAGATGAAGGACGCGCTCAGCTTGAGCATGGCGAAGAAGTAGACCAGGGTCTCCACATTGGCGTGGCTGACGCCCTCGAAGAGGAGGGTCAGGCCGTAGGAGACGTAGTTGTCCGGGCCGTAGTTCGCGTGGTGCAGCACGCCTTCCAGGCCGCGCAGCGTCATCACCGAGAGACCGATGAGGAAGATGACGATGTCGACGAAGTAGGCGTGGGCCCGGTTCGATCCCGCGAAGCGGGACTTGCGTCCCGGCCGGGTCGGCAGGCTCAGCTGCCGGATCACGAACATGATCACGATGCCGACCGTGGTGCCGGTACCGATGAACTCGATATACATCTCGTACGGCAGCCAGCCGCCGACGACCGGCAGCTTCCAGTCCGGCTGGAACAACTGCCCATACGCGTTCAGGATCGTCAGGATCAGCGTGTAGAAACCCAGCGCGACGAACCAGTGGGCAAAGCCCACCAGTCCCCACTGCATCATCCGCGTATGGCCCAGGAACTCCTTGACCAGCGTCACACTCCGCTGCCATGGATTGTCCAGACGATTCGCGTTCTCCGGCAATGGTGCACCCAGCCGGAAGAAGCGGAAGAAGTGCACAAAGGCGCGCACGAACAATGCAATGCCGACCGCGCTGAGTGTCAGCGAAACGACGATCGCGGCGAGTTGCATGGGGGCTCCTCGAACCGGTCCCGGTGGGGCTGATGGACGTAGATGTGAATCTCCGGGCAGGCCCTCACCCGGTCGTTACTAAGCGGTAACTTATTGAGCTCGTACGAGAGTACAGCCCGCCTCGGCGGCGGCACACCCGCGCAGGCAGTGATCTGTGTCGCTGACGACTGGGCGACGGGCGTGCGGTACGTGCCGCACGCAAAACACCCCTCTGACCACGTTTCCGCAGTTCAGAGGGGTGTTAAAAGCGGTAGCGGTGGGATTTGAACCCACGGTGAGTCTCCCCACACTCGCTTTCGAGGCGAGCTCCTTCGGCCGCTCGGACACGCTACCGAGAGGAACTCTAGCCCAAGGTGCCCTGTGGTCCGAAATCCGTTTGGCCGACAGCTGCTCAGTCAGTTGCTCAGTGCCCGCGTCGGCCGTCCCGGAAGAAGCGGGTGAGCTGTTCGGCGGCCTCCTCCGAGAGGACGCCCTCGATGACCTCGGGGCGGTGGTTGAGCCTTCGATCGCGTACGACGTCCCAGAGCGAGCCCGCGGCGCCGGCCTTCTCGTCACGCGCTCCGTAGACGACACGGTCGACGCGGGACTGGACGAGAGCGCCCGCGCACATCGTGCACGGCTCCAGGGTCACGACCAGCGTGCAGCCGGTGAGACGCCACTCCCCGAGCGCCGCCGCCGCCCGGCGGACGGCGAGGACCTCCGCGTGCGCCGTGGGGTCGCCGGTCGCCTCGCGTTCGTTGTGGCCCGCCGCGAGCACCGTCGTACCGTCCGGGGACAGTACGACGGCGCCGACGGGCACATCGCCGCCCTGGACGGCCAGTTCGGCCTCGGCCAGGGCAAGCCGCATGGCTGCTCGCCAGCGGTCGCGCAGGGGGTCGGGTACAGGGTCGGGTGCGGAGTCGGGTGTCTGGTTGATGGGGTCGGCCTGGTCTTTCCCGTCGTTCACACGGGGAACCTAGCGGACAGGCCTGGCGGACAGGCTTAGCGGACGGTCTCGAGCACCTCCGCCGCCCCGAGGATCTCGGCGATGTCGCTGAGCGCGTCGCCGGGCTCGAGGCCGAGCAGCTCCTTCTCGGGCACGCCGAGGTCGCTCAGGAGCTCCGAGTCGCCGAGCGGCCCGGCAGGCACCGCGTCGTCCGCGTCGCCTCCTGTGTCGTCATCGGCGGCGGCGGAATCGGGGGCGGCGTCGGAGTCGGTGGGTTCGCCGTCCTCCGTGCCGTCCAGGTCGAGGGCGTCCAGGTCGACGCCCGGGTCGTCGGTGCCCGGCTCACGGCCGAGCATCTCGTCGGTGAGCAGGATCTCGCCGTACGAGCTTCGGGCGGCCGCGGCCGCGTCCGAGACGTAGATACGAGGGTCCTCCTCACCGTCCACACGGACGACGCCGAACCAGGCGCCCTCCTGTTCGATGAAGACGAGGACGGTGTCGTCCTCAGCGCTGCCGGCCGTGGCCTCGCGGGCCAGGTCGGTCAGATCCGACAGGGTCTCCACATCGTCGAGCTCCGTGTCGCTCGCTTCCCACCCGTCTTCGGTGCGCGCGAGCAGTGCGGCGAAGTACACCGTGACTCTCCCACTGGTCATAGACAGTGCCGGTTGACGGTTTGGGTGTCCCCCCGGCGAGTTCGGGGAGCGGGGGAGTGCTGCTCCAAGCCCCGCCCACTCGGAATCGTGGCAGAAACAACGGCTCAAGGAGAGGTCTTCCGCCCGCTGTGTCCGCGTCGCGTTTTCCTGACGGGCTCCCGAGGCCCGCGTGAGAGGTGGTCGCTACCAGCGGAACGTGCGCATACGCATCTGCTGACGCATCCGTGCCGCTCGGGCGCGGCGCGGCTTCACGCGGTCGCGGAGCTCGATGGCTTCCGCCCGTTCGTGCAGGAACTGGGCGCGGCGACGCCTGCGCTCGGCTTCTGTCTCGCGGTCGTGCTCCGGCTCTTCGTCCGGCATAGGCCACACCACCCCAGTCCGTCCGTACGTCCACTTTCCCCCGTCCGGCGGGTTTGATGCCAGCGCGAGCGAGTTCGGGGGCCCTCGGCGCGGATACTGTTGATGCCATGCGGATTCATGTAGTCGACCACCCGCTGGTGGCGCACAAACTCACCACGCTGCGCGACAAGCGCACCGACTCCCCGACCTTCCGGCGCCTCGCCGACGAGCTGGTCACCCTGCTCGCGTACGAGGCCACCAGGGACGTGCGCACCGAGCAGGTCGACATCGAGACGCCGGTCACCCCGACGACCGGCGTCAAGCTGTCCTACCCGCGCCCCCTGGTCGTGCCGATCCTGCGCGCCGGTCTTGGCATGTTGGACGGCATGGTCCGTCTCCTGCCGACCGCCGAGGTGGGCTTCCTCGGGATGATCCGCGACGAGGAGACCTTGCAGGCTTCGACGTACGCGACGCGGATGCCGGAGGACCTCTCCGGGCGCCAGGTGTACGTCCTCGACCCGATGCTGGCCACCGGCGGCACGCTCGTCGCGGCCATCCAGGAGCTGATCAAGCGCGGCGCGGACGACGTCACCGCCGTGGTGCTGCTCGCGGCGCCCGAGGGCGTCGAGGTCATGGAGCGCGAGCTCGCGGGCACGCCGGTGACGGTCGTGACGGCTTCGGTGGACGAGCGGCTCAACGAGAACGGCTACATCGTGCCGGGGCTCGGCGACGCGGGGGACCGGATGTACGGGACCGCCGAGTAGCGCTCAGCAGTCCTTCTGGTCGTTGGACGGCGAGGGCGTCGGCTTGGGTTTGGCGAGTACCGCCAGAGCGCTGTCGGCGTCCTTTTTCTTTGCCAGATCCTTGAACTTCGCGCCCAGAATCAGGTCCACCTCGCCGCCCTTGCGGGCGTCCGTCCGGTTCTCGGTGCCCGCGAGCTGCGTGCCGAGCACCGGCAGCGCGGTGTCCGTGGCGGACTTGGCGCCGAGCAGTATCCCGGTGCCCTTCACCTTCTTGTCGTACGTCTTCGGCGCGTTGTCCACCTTGCCGATGGCGAAGCCGCGCTTCTTGAGCTCGGCCGCGACGTCCTTGGCGAGTCCGCCGCGGGGCGTGGCGTTGAAGACGTTGACCTTGATCTGGCCCGGCTTGGGCAGTGCCTTCGGGGCGGGCGGCTTGGCCGATGGTCCGGGCCCGGCCGCGCAGTCGCCGCGCGAGCTCGCCGCGGTGGCCTTGTCGCCGCCACCCGTGAAGACGTCGATGAGCTGCAGTGTTCCCCAGCCGATCAGGCCGACCGCGGCGACGGACGCGATCACCGCGAGCACGATCCTGCGGCGGCCACGGGTTCGGCGCATACGCGGATATTTGCTACCCGTGATGCGGTACTTGCCGCCCATGCCAGGGGGAGTGAGCATGCTCATGGGCGCAGCGTAGTGCGGCGACGCCGTGATGCCTACTAAATGATCATTGACTTGGGTTCATTGCAACCCGAAAGGGCCAAAGCGGGCGCGAGGGCCCGGCGGTACGGCTGCCGTCCGCGGGTCAGCCCAGTTCGAGTACGCGGGCGTGCAGCACCTGGCGCTGCTGGAGCGCGGCGCGGACCGCGCGGTGCAGCCCGTCTTCCAGGTAGAGGTCGCCCTGCCACTTCACCACGTGCGCGAAAAGGTCGCCGTAGAACGTCGAGTCCTCCGCGAGGAGCGTCTCTAGGTCCAGCTGGCCCTTGGTCGTCACGAGCTGATCGAGGCGGACCGGGCGCGGCGCGACGTCCGCCCACTGCCGGGTGCTTTCCCGGCCGTGGTCGGGGTACGGCCGGCCGTTTCCGATGCGCTTGAAGATCACACGGAAAGCCTACCGGGCAAGGCTCCCCGGGCGCAGCCATGGCGACGGAGTGCGACGCTGGGAAATGACACCGGATTTCGGGGCAAACCGGGAACACGTGAGCCTGGAACAGGGGCCGAAGTGAGCGAGAGCCAGCCGATGTCGTCCACGACGGGGAGCGCGAACCCCTCTAACGGGTCTCCGCCCGTCATGGGGGTGACGAGCGGAGGCGAGGATTCCGGCGGAGCCTGACTTCGCTCGGCACGGGCGAGGCCGTGATCACCGTACTGAGCGAGAAGGGCGCGCCCACGCCGGTCGCCGTGACGCGGCTGCGGGCGCCGGTGTCGTTGATGGGGCCTGTCGAGGCGGGGGCGCTCGAGCAGGCGGTGAAGGGGTCGACGCTGTACGGGCGGTATGCGGAGGCGGTGGACCGGGAGTCGGCGTACGAGAAGTTGACCGCACGTCAGGCGAAGGCGGAAGCGGAGGCGGCAGCTGCCGCCCCGGAGCCCGCCACGGACCCGCCGGAGCGGCGGGCGAAGAAGCCGGAGTCCGTGGTGGAGCAGGTGGCGGGGAGCGGGATGTTCAAGTCCCTCGCACGGTCGTTGGGGTCGCAGATCGGGCGGGAGATCACCCGGTCGGTGTTCGGGACGGCTCGGCGCAGACGCTGAGGCCGGCGTCTGCGCCGATGGGGTCAGTGTTCGTTCTTCTCCTGGTCGTCCGTCTCGGCCGGAGCCGGGGTGGGGGCCGGTGCCGGGTCGGGGCTTGGCGCGTTGCGTACGGCTTCGGCGCGGAGGAGGGCGTGCAGGGCCGCGTACGGGTCGATGGGCATGGGTGTCTGTCCTCGGGTCGCTGCTGCTTGGCGGGGTGGTGGTCAGTCCGGGGCGGGGACTGTCAGCAGCGGAGGACGACGGAGCGTGGGGCGGGGAGGCCGAGGTGCGGGCGGTGCTCGGGGTGCCGGGGCTCCGGGTCCCGGTGGCCCGCGGCTCGGGCGGTGAGGGGAGCGGGACGTCTCGTGGGTACGCGGAGGGCGCTGTCGGCGGTGTCCTGATGGGCCTCGCCGGTGAGTTCGGTGGAGACGGCCGAGACGGCCGCGGGTGGGGCGGGGGCGGGGGCGGCTTCGGCGGAGACGGAGGGGGCGAGGACGGTACCGAGGAGGGCCAGCAGGACGAAGGCAGCTCTGAGCCACGAGGGGCGGGGCGACGCGACGCGGCTCACGAGGATTCATGTCCCCCGCCTGAACCCCGTTGGTGTTCCCCGACGCCCAGATCCGCCCTCATGGGCTACGGACGGGGCGTGGGGCTGACGAGGGAGGGGGCCTTGCGGGGCTGGTGCGCCTTCGGTCTGTTGTGGGGGCGGGGCGGCGCCGGGGTATGTCCGTCCTCGCTGTCGGCCGGTGGCCGCGTGGGTGCTTCGGCCCCGGAGCGGTCCGGCGGCTGGGGCCATCTCCCACCTTGCGGCGGCGAACATCTCTCCATCGCCCGCACCCGCCGTCCGTAACGGGATCACCCGCCCACTGCGGGGCAATCGGGATGGGGGTCCCCCCTGCTCCTTTAGAGCTTGGATGGGGGTCCCCCCTGCTCCTTTAGAGCTTGGGGGAGGGTGGGAAAGGCTTGTTCGGTGAGGAGGATGCCGGGCCCGGGAACGGGGCGGTGAGGCCGGCCGCGGGCTACCCGCCGGAGGCCTTCGCCGCGGCCTTCAGCTGCTGCTTGTGGGTGCGGACCCGCTGGAGGGATTCCGGCCCCGTGATGTCCGCCGCGGAGCGGTACGCGTCGGGGGCGCCGTAAGCCCCCGCGGCCTCGCGCCACCCCGTGGGCCGCACGCCCAGCTGTTTGCCCAGCAGGGCCAGGAAGATCTGGGACTTCTGCTTGCCGAAGCCGGGGAGGTCGTTGAGGCGCTCCAGGACCTCCTTGCCGGAGGCGGGCCCCTCCCACAGGGCGGTGGGGTCACCCTCGTAATGCTCCACGAGGTACGCGCACAGCTGCTGGATCCGCTTCGCCATCGACCCCGGATAGCGATGCACCGCCGGTTTGGCGGAGAGCAGCGCCGCGAACTCATCGGGGTCGTACGCAGCGATCTCCTGCGCGTCGAGATCGTCCGCGTTCAACCGCCGCGCGATCGTATGCGGGCCCGCGAACGCCCATTCCATCGGGACCTGCTGATCGAGCAGCATCCCGACGAGCGCGGCCAGCGGGCTGCGGCCGAGGAGCTCATCGGCTTCCGGCTCCTGTGCCAGGTGCAGGGTGACGTCCATGGAGTCGATCATCTCCTGCCGGGGATGCCTTCGCACGGCGGTACGTAGCAGTACGTAGCAGTACGTAGCAGTACGTAGCAGTACGTATGTGAATGCCGCCGCCGTGCGAAGCCAGGTCCTGGTTACTCGATCTCGACCGGACCGTCGCTGCTCTTGCTGCCGCCGTCCCCCTTGCCCCGCTGCCCGGCAGGCCCGCCAAGGAGCTGCCTGATGTCGGGCGTCTCGCGATCGCCCTGCCCCTGGGCCGCGGGCGTACCGAGGTTGTTCCGTACCGAGTCCAGGATCGTCAGGCCCTGCCCGACGAGCCCGGCCGCGATCTCGCCGAGCCCGTCCGCGCCGTTCAGCACGTTCACGTTCGCGCCGGAGAGGCCCGAAGCCGCCTCCTTCACGATCAGCGGCAGCTGGTCGATCAGCATCCGGTCGAGCGCGACACGGTCGTACGACGCCGCCGCCTCCGCCTGGATCTTCATCCGCTCGGCCTCGGCGACGGCGAGCACCCTGATGCGCTCGGCATCGGCCTCGGCGGGCTTCACGACCTCCGCGACCAGCTGCTGCTGGCGCAACTGGGCGGCGCGCTCGGCCAGTTCGGTCCGCGCGTCGAGCACCTCCTGCTGGGCGTGCGCCTCGGCGAGGGGGCCCGCCTGGGCGGCCTTGGCCTGGGCGCGCTCGACCTCGGCGGAGTACTGCGCCTGCACGATGGCGGTCTGTCGCGCGTACTCGGCCTGGTTGCGGGCGGCCTCCTGCTCCGCCTCGGACGAGGCCTGGGTGGCCTGTGCCTGGGCGATCTGGGCCTGGCGCTGGATGGCGGCCTTGTGCGGGGCGGACATCGCCTCGATGTAGCCGGTCTCGCCGTCGTCGATCGACTGGATCTGCAGCGAGTCCACGTGCAGGCCGATCTTCGCCATCTCGGCCTTGGAGGTGTCAAGGACCTCCGTGGCGAGCTTCTGCCGTTCGGTGACGATCTCCTCGACCGTCATCGAGCCGATGATGGAACGCAGATGGCCGGAGAAGATCCGGCCCGTCAGGAGCGACATCTGGTCCTGGTCGGACAGGAAGCGCTGGCCCGCGTTGACGATGCTCTCCGTGTCGTTGCCGACCTTGAAGGCGATGACGGCGCGCACGGTCAGGGCGATGCCCTGCCGGGTCACGCAGGTCTCGGCGACCTCCGCCTCGCACATGGACAGCGTAAGGAAACGGGTCTTGCGGAAGACGGGCAGCACGAACTTGCCGTGCCCTGTCACCACCCGGAACGGGGCGCCCCCGAGGCCTCGCCTGCCTCCGGAGATCAGCATCGCCTCATCGGGGGCGGGAACGCGGTAACCGAACATCGATCGACTCCTCAACCGGCGCTGCCGGTACCATCACCGGTCAACGCCTCCAACGGGTCCGCCCACTTGATGACATCGACCTGACGGCTGCCCCGCGACTCGATCACGAGCACGGCCGCTCCGTGCGGGAGCGGCTCGTCGGACCAGGCCAGAAACGTCTCGGATCCCCCTCGGATCCGCACCAGGACCTCACCCGGCCCCGCGGATCCGCGCGTACCGGTGACTAGTTCACCGGTACAGCCGATCACAGCCTCGTCCGGCGCCATCGGCGGCCGCCTCCCCCATGTCATGCAGGCTCTGTCTGATTCCTGACCTTAGCGCGGGGCGGCCGAGGTGGCACCGCCCGCACCGCCACCCCCGGCCGCGGCTTGAGCCAACGCGTCGAGAAGGCCGCGTACTGCCGGGCGGTACGGGGCCGGACCCCGTACCGCCGCGTAGATGGACCGGATCGGCACCGGGTGGTGGACCTCGCGGACGACCACCCCGGAGTGCGGGACGCCGAGGCCGAGTTCGGGGACCAGGCTGACGCCGAGGCCCGCGGCGACGAAGCCCTGAGCCGTGGCGTAGTCCCCGCTCTCCACCACGAAGTCCGGGCTGAAACCGGCCGCCCCGCACGCATCGAGGATGGGGTCGAGGCAGGGCCCCGGGGACTCGCTCGCGACCCACGGCTCATCCGCGAGGTCGGCCATGTCGAGCACCTCCTCGGCGGCAAGGGGGTGCCCCTCGGGCAGCACCGCGTGGTAGCGGTCGTCGAGGAGATGCTCGAACCGGACGCCGTCCACGCCCAGTTGGCCAGGCGGCCTGACCACCAGGGCGAGGTCGGCCTGCCGGTCCCGCACCGCCGGCATCGGGTCGTCGGGGTCGGACAGCTTCAACTCCACCTGAAGGGCGGGGTACGCGCGCCGCAGCGAGGCGAGCGCGGGAGCGACGAGGGCCGCGCCCGCCGTAGTGAAGTACCGCATGGAGACCCGCCCCGTCCGCCCGGCCCGCAGCTCGGCGAGCGCGGTCTCCGCCTCGGCGATGTGCCGGCCGATCGTGACCGCGTACTCGGTGAGCAGCCGCCCGGCATCCGTCGGCCGTACCCCGCGTCCTGTGCGCTCCAGGAGGGCGATGCCCGCCTCCTTCTCCAGGGCCGCCATCTGCTGGCTGACCGCGGAGGGCGTGTACCCGAGGTTCCGTGCCGCCGCGGTCACGGAGCCGCTGGTGACCACTGCCCGCAGGACCTGCATACGCCGCATATCAAGCATGTAGCTCAGCTTAACTTCACGCCTGCTCCCTTTCGTATTACTAACAGGGTGGCAGAGGCCGCGGTGGATAAAGTCAACCCCGGTGGACGACAACTGGCAGCGTCACGAACGAAGGAGCGAACATGTCCTACCCGGAGCCGCGCTATCTCGGTGATGAGGGCGAAGTCAACGCGGTGTTCAGGCCTGCCGACACGGAGCCGGAACTGGTCCGCCCCGGCGGCAACCGCACCCACTACCTCGCGACGCACGCCTCCACCGGCGGCGAATTCGGCCTCTACAAGGTGGACATGGGCCCGAAGGCCCCCGGCCCGACCACTCATTTCCACAAGTCGATCTCGGAGTCCTTCTTCGTCCTGTCCGGCCAGGTCCAGCTCTACGACGGCGAGCGCTGGATCACCGGGGGCCCCGGCGACTTCCTCTACGTCCCCGTCGGCGGCCTGCACGCCTTCAAGAACGACAGTGACGACCCCGCCTCCATGATCATGCTCTTCTCGCCGGGCGCCCCGCGCGAGGAGTACTTCGAGCAGGTGGCGGAGATGGCCCAGAAGGGCGGCAAGGAGTTCGGCGAGTTCCTGGTCAAGCACGACAGCTTCTTCATCTAGCAGCGACAAGGAACCTGTTGTGAAGGTCAGCCAGGGAAGGTCAGCCAGTGAAGGTCTGCCAGTGAAGGTCTTTCTGCTCGGGCCCGTCCGGGCCACCGCCGATGACGCGACGCCGGTCGACATGGGTGGCGTACGGCTTCGCATGTTGCTTGCCAGGCTCGCGCTCGAAGGGGGGCGTCCGGTCTCCGTCGACACGCTCGTCGACGGGCTGTGGGGCGAGCACCCCCCGGCGGACGCGGCCAACGCCTTGCAGGCGCTCGTGTCCCGGCTGCGCAAGGCCCTGCGCGGGGCGGCGACCGGCACGGTGGAATCGGTGGCGGGCGGCTACCGGCTCCCGGTGGGCGCCGGTGACGTGGACGCGTTCCGCTTCGAGGATCTCGCCGGGCAGGGCAGGCGCGAACTGGCCGCGGGTCGCGCCGAAGAGGCCGCGTCGACGCTCGGCGCGGCACTCGCGCTGTGGCGTGGCGCGGCGCTCGCCGACGTGCTCGACGCCCCCTTCGCCCGCGCCTGCGCCACCCGCTTCGACGACATACGGGACGCCGCGGCGGAGGACCGTTTCGACGCGGAACTGCGCATCGGGCGGTACGCAGATGTCCTCGCGGACCTCGAATCGGCGGGCCTGGAGCGGCCGTTGAGCGAGCGCGTCGCCGCCCTGCGGATGCGCGCGCTGTCCGCCGCGGGCCGTCAGTCCGATGCCCTCGCGGTGTACGAGGAGATGCGGGGCAGGCTCGACGACGAACTCGGCGTAGACCCGTCGGCCGAACTGAAGGACGTCCATCTTGCCCTGCTCCGCGGCGAGTTGGAGCGGCCCGTGGCGGGCCGCCCGGAGCCCGTGCCCGCCCCGGTCCGCCTCCCGGCACGTCTGACCAGCTTCGTCGGGCGGGAGCGCGAACTGGAGCAGATAGCAGGGCTCATGGACGCGTCCCGCCTGGTCACGCTCGTCGGGCCCGGCGGCGCGGGCAAGACGAGGCTCGCGCTCGAAGCCGTGACCCGGCACCGGGCGTACGAGCGCGGCCGGGTGTGGTTCGTGCCGCTGGCGGGCGTGGGCACCCCGGACCAGCTGACGGACGCGGTGCACGCGGCGCTCAGCGCTGTCGCCAACGGTGGCGTGCCGGGCGACCGCGTGACCGAGGTGCTCGATGTCGGCGACGCCGTCCTCGTACTGGACAACTGTGAGCACCTGGTCGAGGCGGCTGCGGATTTCACGTACGAACTCCTCGAGAAACTCCCGCACTTGAAGATCCTGGTCACCAGCAGGGAACCCCTCGCCATCACCGGCGAGGCACTCTGTCACCTCGGTCCGCTCGGTGTGCCCGCCGGCACCCCGGAGCTCGCGGAGGCCGCCGATTCGGCCGCGGTGCGTCTGTTCACCGACCGGGCCTCCGGCGTCAGGCCGGGCTTCGTGCTCGACGCCTCCACCGTGGACGCCGTGGTGGAGATCTGCCGACGCCTCGACGGCCTGCCGCTCGCTCTGGAGCTTGCCGCGGCCAAGCTGCGCTCGATGAGCGTCGGCCAGATCGCGCGCCGCCTCGACGACCGGTTCCGCCTCCTCACCTCGGGGAGCAGGACGGCGCTGCCGCGCCAACGCACCCTGCTCGCCCTTGTCGAGTGGAGCTGGGACCTTCTCGACGAGCCCGAGCGGATACTCGCCCGCAGGCTGTCGATGTTTCCCGGCGGGGCGAGGGTCGCCGCCCTGGAGGCGGTCTGCCCGGACGCTTCACTGCCTACGGACGACGTGCTGTACGTGCTGGGCTCGCTGGTGGAGAAGTCCCTGGTGGACGTGGCCGAGTCCGGCTACGAGGAGCCGCGTTACCGGATGTCCGAGACCGTACGCGCCTACGCCGCCGCACGGCTCGCCGAATCCGGTGACGGCGCTCCGGTCGCGGCCCGCTTCACCGCGTACTTCCTCGCCCTTGCCGAGGAGTACGAGCCCGCGCTGCGCACCGGCGACCAGCTCCGCTCGATCGCGCTCTTCGACGCCGAGCACGACAACCTGGTCTCCGCGCTGCGGGCGGCGGTCGAGGCCGGGGACGCGGTCCTCGCGTCGCGGTTCGTGGGCGCGCTGTTCTGGTACTGGGGGATCAGGGGGATGAGCACCCAGTTCGAGACGTTCCTCGCGGAGGTCCTCACCTTTGACGACGCCCTGCCGGGTCAGGCGCGGGCCGCGTTCCGCGTGGTGCGGCTGATGGCGGGCGCTCCGGGCACTCCGGAGTCTTCGGGCTCCGGCGACGTGCCCGTACGCACGCTGATCGAGGACTGTGACCGGACCGGCGCCGACGGGTTCCACCCGGCCCTTCCGCTGTGGATCCCGCTCATCGCGTTCCTCACGGACAACGCCGACCTCGGGGAGCGCTGGCTCCGGCGGGCGTCGGAGCGGCCGGACCCGTGGGTGCGGGCGAGCGCGCACTGGGCGCGGGACTTCGTGCTCACCGGGCGGGGCGAGCAGCCCGCGGGCGCCGATTCCCGCCGCGAGGCCCTGCGCGGCTTCGATGCGGTGGGCGACCGCTGGGGCCTGGGGCTCGTGCTGCTCGCCGTCGGCAGGGACCACTCCCTGCGCGGTGAGCACGGGGATGCGATCGCCGCGTACGAGAGGGCGGTGAGCGTCAGTACCGAACTCGGCGTCGAGGACGACATCTTCAACAGCCGGGCCAGGCTCGCGGCGGAGCGGCTGCGGGGCGGCGACCGGGAGGGCGCCCTGCGGGACATCCAAGCGGCGCGGCGGCAGGCCGAGGAGCGGGGCTACCGGCGGATGGAGGCCGAGATGCTGTTCAGCCTCGCGGATCTGCACCGCAGGTCGGGCGACCTGGACGAGGCGGGCCTGACCCTCGACCGCCTGGACACCCTCGCCGGCCGCCTCACCCTGCCCGAGGCCATGGCCCGCGACCTGATCGCGGGCGCCAGGACGGCGAACCTGCTGGCCCGGGGCGATGCGGCCGGGGCCCGTGAGCTGCTGCCGAGGGCGGTGGGCGGCGCGTTCGCCCGTGGGGAGGTGGCCGACATCGCGCAGGCCGCCGAACTCCTGGCCCGGCTGCTCCTGTTGGAGGGCGACGCGGCGGGGGCGGCCACCGTACTGGGGACGAGCCAGGTCATCCGGGGTGTGTTCGACGACGGGGATCCGCAGTTGCGGGAGCTGGTGGAGGAGTTGGCGGGGCTGCTGGGCGAGAAGGGCTACCGGGAGGCGTACGGCAGGGGTGCCGGGCTCCCGAGGGCGGACGCGCTGAACCGGCTGACCGAGGAGGCGGGTCAGCCGGTGGCGTGGTGATGGGGCGTGGTGATGGGGCGTGGTGTGTGACTGGTCGTGCCACGTGACGCTCAGGCGGCACGCTTGCGATAGGCCCGCATCGCGAGCGGGGCGAAGACGGCGACCACACCGACCATCCAGGCCAGGCTGCCGAGGAGCGGCCCCGCGACCTCGCCGCCGTTGAGCAGACCGCGCATGGTGTCGGCCATCAGGCTCACGGGGTTGATGTCCGACCAGACCTGGAGCCAGCCCGGCATGGTGCGGTCCGGGACGAAGACGTTGCTGGCGAAGGTGAGCGGAAGCACCAGGACCGTCATCAGGCCCTGCACCGAACCGGGGGTCTTGACCAACATGCCGATGTAGACGGACATCCAGGAGAAGCTGACGGCGAAGGCGATGAGCACGCCGACGGCGGCCAGCGCGGCGAGCGGGTTGGTGTCCGTCCGGTAGCCCATGACCAGGGCGAGGATCACGAGCGTACCGAGGCAGACCACGTACCGGACAACGTCGGCGAGCACGGCTCCGATCAGGGGAGCGGAACGGGCGATCGGCATACTGCGGAACCGGTCGAAGATCCCGGTGCTCGAGTCGGCGTTGAGCGAGACGCCGATGCCGATGCTGGCCTGGAAGACGGTCATCACCATGATGCCGGGCGTGATCATCTGCAGGTAGGCGTGGGTGCCACCGCCTGCGATGGCGCCACCGAAGAGGTAGACGAACATCAGCAGGAACACGATGGGCGTAAGCACGACATCGACAAGGCGTGCGGGCGACTTGATGAACTTGGTAACACCACGCCCAGCGAGAGCGAGGCTGTGCCGGGCGGCTTTGGCGGGGGTGATGGCGGTGCTCATGATCGGGTCCCTTCGGTCGTGGTACGGGGGGAGTTGGGGAGTCAGGGGCGTGGGCGGGGGCACTGTGCCCCGTAAGGGGCGCGGGGCTGTGACACATGCGGCTCCGCCGCGTGGGCGCGACCAGCCCCCGCCGGCCCGCAGGTCTCTCGCCGCATTTCCGGCGGACAGCTCAGGCGGTCTTTCCGGTGAGCGCCAGAAAGACCTCATCCAGGCTGGGCAGGCGCAGCCCCAGCTCGTCCGCGGTGATCCCGGCCCCATCAAGCCGCCTGACCAAGGCGGAAATCAGCATCGGGTCCTCAACCGGCACGGTAAGCACCCCGTTGTCCGCATCCCGCTGAGGGACCGCTCCGGTGAGCTCGGCGAGAATGCTGCCCACGGCATCCAGATCCCGGGCCGCGGTCGGCCGCACCTGGAGCGTCTGGCCGCCGACCCGCCGCTTGAGCTCGTCGGGACGCCCCTCGGCGACCACGCGGCCACGGTCGAACACGGTGATGGAATCGGCCAGTTGATCGGCCTCCTCCAGATACTGCGTGGTGAGCAGCACGGTGGCCCCATCGGCGACGAGCCGCCGCACGACCGCCCAGACCTCCTTGCGGGCATGGGGGTCGAGCCCGGTGGTCGGCTCGTCCAAGTAGAGAACCTGCGGCCGTCCGACCAGGCTCGCGGCCAGGTCGAGGCGGCGCCGCATCCCGCCGGAGAAGGTGCTGATCGGCCGCTGGGCGGCCTCGGTCAGCTCGAACTGCTCGAGCAGTTCGACGGCGCGCGCCTTGGCGTCCCGCCGCGAAAGATCGAGCAGCCGCCCGAGGAGTACGAGATTCTCGGCGCCGGACAGTTCCTCGTCCACGGAGGCGTACTGCCCCGTGAGCCCGATGAGACCGCGGACCCGCACCTGATCCCTGACCACGTCATGCCCCCCGACGGTGGCGTGCCCCGCGTCGGGACGAAGGAGCGTCGACAGAATCCGCACGGTGGTGGTCTTCCCGGCGCCGTTCGGCCCGAGCACCCCGATCACCTTCCCGGCGGGCACCTCCAGGTCGACACCGTCCAGCGCGACGAAGTCCCCGTACTTCTTGACCAGACCCTCGGCCTTGATGGCGTACGACATCGTGTTCTCCTCCGTGGCCAGTGGCCCTGTTCAGGCCCTCGTCGTTCAGGCCCTCGTCGTTCTCGATGAACAAGACGATGCCGGGGCCCGCTGACAGGGGGCGGCCCGCGGGCTGACAGGGGCTGACAGGGAGGCGGGGCGGCTGTCAGCCGGGGGTCGGCGGCGTCGGCGAATTGCGGGGCCGGTCGACCGGCGGGATCCTGGAGAGGTCAGCCTTGCGGCTGCTGGGGGGTGCCAGGACGCCGGCGCACAACCGCTCACCGACGGCCCGACAGGGCAAAGGCCGGGTGGGAGAAGCGGTACGCGTCTCGGTAAGGAGTTCCGTCATGGACGGCACCACCCTCGAAGACATGAGAACCGCGCTCCGCGGTCCGGTCATCGGCCCGCAGGACAGCGAGTACGACCCCGCCCGCAAGATCTACAACGCCATGATCGACAGGCGCCCGGCCGCTATCGTGCGGTGCTCGGACGCGGGGGACGTTATGGCCGCCGTCGACTTCGTCCGCGACCGGGGTCTGGAACTCGCCGTCCGGGGCGGCGGCCACAGCGGCGCCGGGCTCTGCGAGGTCGACGGCGGCGTCACCATCGATCTGTCGCCCATGCGCTGGGCACGAGTCGACCCCGTGGCGAGGACGGCCCGGGTCGGCGGCGGCAGCCAGCTCGGCGACCTGGACCACGCGGCCCACGCCTTCGGCCTGGCCACCCCCGCCGGAATCATGTCGACGACGGGCGTCGGGGGCCTCACCCTCGGTGGCGGCCACGGCCACCTCACCCGCAAGTACGGCCTGACGATCGACAACCTCGTCGCGGCGGACGTCGTGCTCGCCGACGGCAGCTTCGTCGTCGCGAGCGAGTCCCAGCACCCGGACCTGTTCTGGGCCCTGCGGGGAGGCGGCGGGAACTTCGGCATCGTCACCTCGTTCCGCTTCCGGCTGCACCCGGTGGGCGACGTGGTCGCCGGGGCCACCGTGTGGCCGATCGACCTGACCCGCGACGTGCTGCGCTGGTACCGCGAGTTCCTTCCGCAGGCGCCCGAGGACCTGAACGGCTTCTTCGCCGCACTCACCGTCCCGCCGGGCCCGCCGTTCCCGGAGGAGATACACGGCCAGAAGATGTGTGGTGTCGTGTGGTGCTGGACGGGCGACCCGGACGACGCCGACAAGGCCCTGGCCGCGGTGAACGAACCGGGCCCGCCGGCCTTCCACTTCACCGCACCGATGCCCTACCCGGCGCTACAGAGCATGTTCGACGAGCTGATCCCCACCGGCCTCCAGTGGTACTGGCGCGGCGACTTCTTCGACCGGATCACCGACGACGCCATCGACGTGCACGCCAAGTATGCCGAGAACCTCCCCACCGACTTGTCGACGATGCACCTCTATCCCGTGGACGGGGCCGCCGCCCGGGTCGACCAGGAGGACACGGCGTGGGGATACCGCGACGCGGTCTGGTCGGGCATCATCGGCGGCGTCGACCCGGACCCGGCGAACGCCGCGACGATCAGACAGTGGTGCGTCGACTACTGGAAAGAGCTGCACCCGCACTCCATGGGCGGCGCCTACGTGAACTTCATCGGCGAGGGCGAGGGCGACAACCGCGTGAAGGCCACTTATCGCGACCACTACGCCCGGCTCGCACGCATCAAGGACGCGTACGACCCGGCCAACCTCTTCCACGCCAACCAGAACATCGCGCCCGCGCAGTGAGCTCTTCAGGAGCGGGTCAGCGGCAGCCCCAGAACCCAACTGGGACGAGAATTGAGACGGAGAACGTCGAAGGGCCCCACCGCGAACGGTGGGGCCCATCAACTTAGTGCCCGGTGAGGCACTGGCGGAGGATACGAGATTCGAACTCGTGAGGGGTTGCCCCCAACACGCTTTCCGAGTCTTCGTCTTGGGGGTCGGCGGCGTGCGGGGACGTTCTGACCTGTGGTGCAAGCGGGGTGGCCGTGGCTCCTGAACAGTGCCGTACGCAGCTGAACGAGACCAGAACTGAGACCACGCGAAGAACGCGATGGAGAGCACAGCGGACGGGGCTCGGCGGGTGTGGCCCGGCAGCACTGCGGCGCGTTGGGTGAGCGGGCCAACCGACAGGCCGTCATCAGGGTGCATGCGGCCGCCGATACCGCGTCCTGCTCCGGGGTGCTGACGCCGGCTCCGAGCGCAGCGCTACGGGTCGGCGGAGGCAAAGGCAGCCCTGGCCTCGCGCACGGGTTCGGCGGCGTCTTTCGGTGCCGGGCGGGTGTCCATGCCCAGCACCTTGATGCCCGGCCCGGGCGGGGCGCCCCGGCGGCACCGGGCGCAGGGCCCCGGCGGTGGCGTCAGGCGGGGACGTCAGAGGAGTTCGTCGTCGGGGAAGAGGTCGAGCAGCGCTTCGCCGTCCAGGTCCGGTGGCGTGGCCCCTTCGCCGGTCAGGAGCTGCTCCGCCCAGATGATCTTTCCTTCGGCGGTGTAGCGAGTGCCCCAGCGCTCGGAGGTCCGGGCGACCAGGAACAGCCCGCGGCCTCCTTCGTCCGTCGTGGCCGCGTACCGCAGATGGGGCGATGTGCTGCTGCCGTCGGTCACTTCGCAGGTCAGGCCCTGGTCGTGCAGCAGCCGTACCTTGATCGGCGGGGAGCCGTAGCGGATCGCGTTGGTGAGCAGCTCGCTCAGGATCAGTTCCGTACCGAACTCCAGATCCGCAAGACCCCATTCCCTGAGCTTCGCGGCAGCCGCGGCCCGCATCCCGGCGACGGCGCTGGGGGCGGGCGGCACGTCCCATTCCGCGACCCGGTCGGGTCCCAGGGCCTGGGTACGGGCGACCAGCAGCGCCACGTCGTCCTTCGCGCGGGCGGGTAGCAGCGCGCCGAGCACGTCCTGGCAGGTCTGCTCCGGTGTGCGGTCGGTACGGGAGAGCGCCTGGCGCAGCAGTTCCATGCTGACGTCGATGTCCCGGGTGCGGTCCTCGATCAGCCCGTCGGTGTAGAAGACGAGCCGGCTGCCCTCCTCGATGTCCAGTTCCATGGTCTCGAACGGCATGATGCCGAGCCCGAGCGGCGGTCCGGCCGGGATGTCGGGGAACTCGACGCTCCCGTCGGGGCGGACCACGGCGGGCGGGAGATGCCCGGCGCGGGCGAAGCAGCAGCGGCGGGTGACCGGGTCGTAGACCGCGTACAAGCAGGTGGCCCCGGTCATCGCCGAGCCCTCAAGCCCGCCTGCGGCACCCGCCTCGTCCTGGTCGATACGACTCACCAGGTCGTCGAGGTGGCTGAGGAGTTCGTCGGGCGGCTGGTCCAGCGTGGAGAAGTTGTGCACCGCGGTGCGCAGGCGCCCCATCGTCGCCGCCGCGTGCAGGCCGTGGCCGACGACGTCGCCGACGACCAGGGCCACGCGGCTGCCCGGCAGCGGGATCACGTCGAACCAGTCGCCGCCCACCCCGGACTGCGCGGGCAGGTAGCGGTGTGCCACCTCGACGGCGCTGTGCCGGGGCAGTGCCCGCGGCAGCAGGCTGCGCTGGAGCGTCACGGCCAGGGCGTGCTCGCGGGTGTAGCGGCGGGCGTTGTCCACGGACACCGCGGCGCGGGCGACCAGTTCCTCGGCCAGGGAGAGGTCGTCCTCGTCGAAGGGCCCGGGTTTCTCCGAGCGCCAGAAGTTGGCCACCCCCAGCACGGCACCGCGGGCCTGGAGGGGGACGGTGATGAGCGAGTGGATGCCGTAGCCGATGATCTCTTCCGTACGCTCCGGGTCCTGCGCCTGCCAGCCCGGCGCCCGCGACAGGTCCGGCACCAGCTCGGCGTGCCCGCTGCCGAACCCGCGGGCCTGCGGGGTCGACGGAAGGAACTCGATCAGCCGGCCGCACTCGTACAGCGGGTGGTCGTCGCGGATACCGCTGACGGCGGTCCGGCGCATCTCCGGGCTCGTGGGGTTGGGCTCCTCCCCGCCAAGCACCGAGTCGGGCAGGTCGACGGTCACGAAGTCGGCGAAGGCGGGCACCGCGACCTCGGCCAGTTCCTCGGCCGTGCGTCTGACGTCGAGCGTGGTACCGATGCCGACCCCCGCGTCGTACAGCAGCCGCAGCCGTTCCCGCGCCACCTCGGCCCGGCCCGTGAGCGCCCGCAGCTCCGTGGAGTCGCGGATGGTCGCGACAGTCCCCATCGGGCCCCCGGGGCCGTCGGTGGGCCGCTGGTTCACCACCAGCAGCCGGTCCCCCGTCGCATGGACCTCGTCGGTGGCCTCCCGGCCGGACGCCAGCAGCTCGGCTGTGGCGGGATCGATTCCTTCCAGCTCCGCGGCCGGGCGGCCCTCGGAGTCGGGGGCCAGTCCCAGCAGCCGCCGGGCCTCGTCGTTGGCGAGCAGCACCGTCCCGTCGCCCGCGACGATGACGACGCCTTCCCGCACGGCATGCAGGACCGCGTCGTGGTGTTCGTACATGCGGGTCATCTCCGCCGGGCCGAGCCCGTGGGTCTGGCGCCTCAGGCGGCTGGTGGCCAGCGCGGTGCCGCCGGTGGCCACCGCGAGGCCCACCGCGCCCGTGCCCAGGATGACGATCAGCTGGTGGTTGGTCTCGCTGCTCACATTGCGGACCTTGAGACCGGCCGAGACCAGGCCCACCACCCTGCCGCCCGGTGCGGTCACCGGCACCACCGCCTGCACCTCGCGGCCCAGGGGCCCCTGCACGTTCTCGACGAGGACCTTGCCCGCCAGGGACGGTTCGATGGTGCCCACGAAACGCTTCCCGATCCGCTCCGGCAGCGGATGCGTATAGCGGATGCCCTCGGTGTCCATCACCACGATGAAGTCCACGCGCGCCGCCCTGCGGGTCTCCTCGGTGATCGGCTGGAGCACCTTGGAGGGATCGGGTGAATTCATGGCCGCGATGAGCCCCGGTGAATGGGCGAACGACTCCGCGACCGCGACCGAGCGGTTCCTGGCCTCGTTGTCGAGATCGCGCCGGGTCTGCAGCGCGAGCGCCAGGATCGCGCCGACGACGAGCAGGACGACGACTGCCACCTGGAGGATGAAGACCTGCCCGGCGACACTTCTGGGGCGTTTGGGAAGCAGCGACCGAACCGACACGCCCTGTAGTCGGCCGAAACGCCTGATCACATAATCCGTTCTACACCCCTGTCCGCCGGGCGAGCCCTATACGTGATTCCGGTCCCGGTACTGGTAGGAGCCGGCGATCGAGTAGTTCGGTGTTCCCTGTTCCCTGTTTACGATCCGTCGACGCGGACAGGGGCAGCCGTCCGGCCAGAGAAGCGTGAGGTCAGGGCTGCCGAGACCACGACTGAGAGCACGAACGAAGAAGGGCCCCACCGCGAACGGTGGGGCCCTTCGACATCGTGCCCGGTGAGGCACTGGCGGAGGATAGGGGATTCGAACCCCTGAGGAGTTGCCCCCAACACGCTTTCCAAGCGTGCGCCCTAGGCCACTAGGCGAATCCTCCGCCGCAAACAATACAAGACGTTGGGGAGTGCTCGCGAACACGATCCGCTGTCGGGTCCGAGATCGTTCCCCAGGTCGTTCCCGAGATCGTTCGCAGGTCGTTCTCCGGTCGGTACCGGCGTCGCTTCCGGCCCCGGGGATCGGCTAGGGTGGGGTCCAGCCCCTCACGTGGCGCTATCTGACTGAACTCCCCCAGGGCCGGAAGGCAGCAAGGGTAGGTTGGCTCTGGCGGGTGCGTGGGGGGCGCTTTGCGTTCCCGGGGGGCCAGGTTGTCAGTGGGCGCCTATAACCTCGTATGCGTGTCGTCTCTCGCGTTGTACCGCCGTTATCGCCCGGAGTCTTTCGCCGAGGTCATCGGGCAGGAGCATGTAACCGACCCGCTGCAGCAAGCGCTGCGCAACAACCGGGTCAACCATGCCTACCTGTTCAGTGGCCCGCGCGGCTGCGGCAAGACGACGAGCGCGCGCATCCTGGCCCGCTGCCTCAACTGTGAGCAAGGTCCTACTCCGACGCCCTGCGGCGAGTGCCAGTCCTGCGTCGACCTGGCGAGGAACGGACCGGGTTCGATCGACGTCATCGAGATCGACGCCGCTTCGCACGGAGGCGTGGACGACGCCCGTGACCTGCGCGAGAAGGCCTTCTTCGGCCCGGCGAGCAGCCGCTACAAGATCTACATCATCGACGAGGCCCACATGGTCACGTCGGCCGGCTTCAACGCCCTCCTGAAGGTCGTCGAGGAGCCGCCGGAGCACCTCAAGTTCATCTTCGCGACGACGGAGCCCGAGAAGGTCATCGGGACGATCCGGTCGCGTACGCACCACTATCCCTTCCGGCTCGTGCCGCCCGGGACGCTCCGGGAGTATCTGGCCGAGGTGTGCGGCCGTGAGCAGATGGCCGTCGAGGAAGGCGTCTTCCCGCTGGTGGTGCGGGCCGGGGCCGGGTCCGTGCGTGACTCGATGTCCGTCATGGACCAGCTCCTCGCCAGCGCGAAGGAGGACGGCGTCACGTATGCGATGGCGACGTCCCTCCTCGGGTATACGGACGGGTCGTTGCTCGACTCCGTGGTGGAGGCCTTCGCCTCGGGGGACGGGGCAGCCGCCTTCGAAGTCGTCGACAGCGTCATCGAGGGCGGCAACGACCCGCGTCGTTTTGTCGCCGACCTTCTGGAGCGGCTGCGGGACCTGGTGATCCTCGCGGCGGTTCCGGACGCGGCGGAGAAGGGGCTCATCGACGCCCCGTCCGACGTCGTCGAGCGGATGCAGGCGCAGGCCGGTGTCTTCGGAGGCGCCGAGCTGAGCCGCGCCGCCGACCTCGTCAACGAGGGGCTCACGGAGATGCGGGGGGCGACGTCGCCCCGTCTGCAGCTCGAGCTGATCTGCGCGCGCGTGCTGCTTCCGGCGGCGTACGACGACGAGCGCTCGCTCATGGCCCGCCTTGACCGCCTTGAGCGTGGCGGCCACTTCATGGCGGGGCCGCAGGGTGGGGGACAGGGCGGGGGGCCTGGTCCCGCCATGGGGTACGTTCCCGGGCCCGAGGCTCATGCGGGGGTGCAGCAGCAGGGCGGCGCCATGCCGCCGGGTCCCGCTGAGCCGCAGGTTTCGCCGGTTCCGCCGGGGGGCGGGGCCGCGGCGGCGCGGGCCGCTGCGCGGGGGGAGGCGGCTCCGGCTCCGGCCCCGCAGTCGCCTCCGGCGTCACCGGCTGCTGCTCCTGAGGCGGCGGCGCCGTCCGGTGAGCGTCGCCCTGGGGGTTGGCCGACGGCTTCGGCACCGGGAGCGGGAAGCGGACCGGCACAGGCTGAGCCCGCGGCGTCCGCGGCGTCCGCGGCGTCCGCGACTCAGGCGACTCAGGCGACTCAGGCGGCTCCGGCTGCTCCCCCCGCACCGGAAGCTCCCCGTCCGGGCGGCTGGCCCACGGCAGCCTCCGCGGGCGGCGGCACCCCGGCGCCGCAGCAGCCCTCGCAGCCTTCGCAGCCCGCTCCGGCGGCACCCGCCCCCTCGGCCGCCCCAGCCCCGGCTGCCGCCTCCGGAGGCGGGCCCGACCCGCGTTCTCTGTGGCCGAACATCCTCGACGCGGTGAAGGGCCGCCGCCGCTTCACCTGGATCCTGCTGAGCCAGAACGCCCAGGTGGCGGGCTTCGACGGGACGACACTGCAGATCGGCTTCGTCAACGCGGGGGCGCGGGACAACTTCGCGAGCAGCGGCAGCGAGGACGTGCTGCGGCAGGCGCTGTCCGAGCAGTTCGGGGTGCAGTGGAAGGTCGAGGCGATCGTCGACCCCTCGGGGGGCTCGGCACCGCCGCCCGCGGCGGGCAACTTCGGAGGCGGTGGCGCGCCGCCCGCACGCCCGGCCCCGCAGCAGCCGTCCCCGCCGCCCGCCGCGACCCCGGCCCCGGCCCAGGCCCCCGCACCGACCCCGACTCCCGCTCCGGCCCCGGAGCGCCGCCCCCGGGACCATGTCTCCCCGGAGGACGACACCGCGGCGGACGACGACCCCGACCTGGTCGAGTCGGCCCTGTCCGGCCACGACCTGATCGTCCGCGAACTGGGCGCCACGATCGTCGAGGAGTACACGAACGAGCCGTGAGGGGCCTGGCGGGGGCGCCCGGCGGCTCCTGTCCCGCCGCTGCGCGGCGGATCAACCCGCCCGCCCGCCAGATCACCCCGCCCCGCGGTAGGTCTCTCCCGCCCGATCCCCTTGCACTGCCGGGCAATCGGGCGGGTGGGCGGAGAGATCCGTCGCGCAGCGGCGGGACAGGGTGGCGACGGCCCGCAGGCAAAGTTCACCGCGCAGCGGTTGGGCCCGGTGACGGCGGCCCGCAGGCAATGACCCGGCCCCCACCGCACCGCACCCCCCGCGCGCCCCGCCTCTCGAGGCCGGTTCTGGAGGAACGTACAACCCCTGGAGCCGCCCCACCTGGGGCTCCCGTACAAAGGCAAGGTGCGGCCCCCGCTAGGCTGGCGACTGTGAAGGTCCTCGTCATCGGCAGTGGTGCCCGCGAACACGCCCTGTGCCGCTCTCTGTCCCTCGACCCCGTCGTCTCCGCCCTGTACTGCGCTCCCGGCAACGCCGGCATCGCGGACGTGGCCGAGCTGTACCCGGTCGACGCCCTCGACGGCGGCGCTGTGGCCGCCCTTGCCACCCGGCTCGGCGCCGGTCTTGTGATCGTGGGCCCTGAGGCGCCCCTGGTCGCCGGAGTCGCCGACGCCGTACGCGACGCGGGCATCCCCTGCTTCGGGCCCTCCGAGGAGGCCGCGCAGCTGGAGGGTTCCAAGGCCTTCGCCAAGGACGTGATGGCCGGCGCCCAGGTCCCCACCGCGCGCTCCTACGTCTGTACGACCGCCGAGGAGATCGACACGGCGCTCGACGCCTTCGGTGCGCCGTACGTCGTCAAGGACGACGGCCTCGCGGCCGGCAAGGGCGTCGTCGTGACCGATGACGTCGAGGCCGCCCGCGCCCACGCCCTCGCCTGCGACCGCGTCGTCATCGAGGAGTTCCTCGACGGCCCCGAGGTCTCCCTCTTCGCCATCACGGACGGCGTCACCGTCGTCCCGCTCCAGCCCGCCCAGGACTTCAAGCGCGCCCTTGACGGGGACGAAGGGCCGAACACGGGGGGCATGGGTGCCTACTCGCCCCTCCCCTGGGCCGACCCGAAGCTGGTCGACGAGGTCATGGCGAGCGTGCTCCAGCCCACCGTCGACGAGCTGCGCCGCCGCGGCACCCCGTTCTCGGGGCTGCTCTACGCGGGCCTCGCCATCACAAGCCGTGGCGTACGCGTCATCGAGTTCAACGCCCGCTTCGGCGACCCCGAGACGCAGGTCGTCCTCGCCCGCCTGAAGACCCCGCTCGCCGGGGTCCTCCTCGCCGCCGCGAACGGCACCCTCATCGACCTCCCCCCGCTGCGCTGGAGCGACGAGGCCGCAGTGACCGTGGTCATCGCCTCGCACAACTATCCGGAGACGCCGCGCACCGGCGACCCCATCGAAGGACTCGGCGATGTGGCGGCACAGGATGCCCCCGACGCGTACGTCCTGCACGCGGGGACGAAGCACGACGGCGACGCCGTGGTCAGCGCGGGCGGCCGTGTGCTCTCCGTGACGGCGACCGGCACAGACCTGACCGAGGCGCGAGAGCGCGCGTACGCGGCGCTGTCCCGCATCCGCCTCGACGGCTCCCAGCACCGCACGGACATCGCGGCGAAGGCGGCGGCGGAGGCGGCGGAGGCGTAACCAAGGTCGCCCGCGCGTCACCTGCGCGCCATTCACGAACGACTCTCAGGCCCCGGATCTGACACTGGATCCGGGGCCTGACCGTCATCCACCTTTGCCCAAGGCCATTCATTCGAGTGACCGCTGGCCCATCCGGCTGACGATGCCCCGCACCCCAACTAGGGTGCGGCGAAAGCGGTTCGGGCACCCAGAGCCAAACAGACCACCGGCATTGCGATGTCAGTGGCGGGTGCCACAGTGGGGGAGTGAGCAAATCCATCGGCGGCTGCCGTCCGCTCTCCGTCCCGGCCGTCGGCTGGGCAGTAGGCGGAGCAGGCAGCAGGGGGTGACATCGGTCGTGTCAGGTACGGGTGTGGAGGTGGGTGCGCAGTCCGCGCGTTCCCAGGCGCTCGCCGTGTTGCGCGTTCGCAGCAGGGCACTGGCCGTCGCACTGCTGCCAGCGGCCGTCGCCGTCGTGCTGCTCGCGGGCGGCGCCACGGGCCATATCGCCGACGGGAGTTGGGACGTCGTGAGCGTCGTCGTGACGGCCGTCGCCGCCCTCGTGCTGCTCGCCGCCGGGGGCATCGCGCTCGTCGTCGCGCGGGCCAGGCCCGCCCTCAGCCCCACCGTCCCGATCGCCGAGCGCTCGGCCCCCGATCTGTATCGAATGGTGCGGGACCTCGCCGACCGCCTCGACGTGCCCGCCCCGTCGGCGATAGCGCTCACCCCGGACTGCGACAGCTGGCTCGAGGACCGCACACATCCGGCGCACGGCCCGCCCGCGGAGGCCTCGGCCCCGGCGCCTGTGGAGGGCAATGGCGTACGGGACAGCCGCCCCGCCCCCCGCCGCCAGCCCCCCGTGGCTCCGGTGCTCGTCATCGGCTCCCCGTTCCTCTGGTGGATGCGGGTCGGCGAGCTGCGCGCGGTCCTCGCCCCGGTCGTGGCAGGCACGGGACCTTCGGCGCACCCGGACATAGCCGCGGCCCGGCGCTTCATCCGCGGGCTCGACGCGGCGGTCGCGGTCACGTCCGCTCCGGGGCGAGGGCCGCTCGCGCGCATCGTTCTCGGCGGCGCCGGCTGGGTGACGCGGCTGCTCCTGCGCAGCTGCCGTGGGCACGCGGGCGAGATGGAGCGCGGAGTGGCGGCAGCCGCCGCCGAGCGCGCACAGGCCGTGGACTATGGAGTCCGGATCGTCGCTCAGGAGCAGGTGGGCCTGGCGTATGCCGGGTGGGACCGGCTCCTGACCAAGGTCGCGCTGCCCGCCTGGCGGATGGGCCGCTGGCCGTCACGGCTCGACGCGGGCGTGGTCGCCGCCCTCACGGAGCTCTCCCGCAGGGACCGCCTGGCCGAGGGCTTCACGTCCCGCCTGGGGGAGCGCCCCGCCTGCGATCTCCTGGAGGAGCCGGGTTCCGCGGACGAGGCGGCTTCGCTGCTCGCCGCCCGCCTCTTCCACGGCGGCCCCGCCGAGACGGGTCCCGACTGGGCGCCGGTGGCCTGGCAGGAGTATCCGGACGAGGTCGTCGACCGTAAGTGGCGCATGGACGCCGCCCGCCTGCACCGGGTTCTCGACTCCTTGGACATCAGCCCCGATGCCGAGCCTGTGCCCCCCGGCTCCAAGGGTCCGACGCTGGGCCGCGTACTGGACCACCTCACGGCGGAGGGCGATCAGAGGGGCAGCGGCAGCGAAAGCGGCAGTGACAGCCCACTTTCCGTCGACTTCGACAACGTAGAGCCCGAGGACTTCGTAGAGCCCGAAGGCCTCCCAGACCCCGTAGGCCCCCTAGACCCCCTAGACCCCGAAGAGTCCACCGACGGCCCCGGCGGGCTCCTGGCCGCAGGCCTCACCGCCGAGCTGGCCCGCGAGGAAGCCGCGGCGCCGCCCCGCCCCGCCCCGACGGGGCAGGGCCCGGACGACGCGCTCTGGGACGACGGCATGTTGCCCTTGTTCCCCCTCCAACCGCCACGCACGGGGCGGGAGTTGCTCGCCGACCACGTCACGGCCCTCGTCTGCTGCGCCGCCGTGGACACGGCAGGCGCCGCCCCCGGCCTCGACTGGCTCGACGGCCCCTCCCTCCTGGTCGACGGCGAGCGCGCGGCGGACCTCACGCCGCATGTCCTGAGCCTCGTCGAGGACGGCGACCCCATACCCCTCAAGGGCTGGCTGGCCCGCCTGGGCGTCCGCCCGGAGAAGCCCGTACGGCTGGTCTGAGCCGAGCCCGAGCCGAGCCCGAGCCGAGCCCGAGTCGAGCTGAAGCCCTGCCGGGCCCCACGCCCTCCACCGCCCCCACACCCCGCCCCCGGAGGGCCCCGTTCCGTTCCCGTCAATTAGCGACGAACGGTGACGGAGTGCGTGCGTAATGTGATGTGCTGGGGCCGGTCGCTCGACCGGACGCACCTGAACCGGACGTATGACGCACCTGACCGGGCGCACACGGGGCGGAGGAGACGGCGACACCGCAGCCAGGGGGAGTGAGGGAGGGGTACACACATGGGGTCGGAGCAGATCCGCAGATGGGAATCGGGCGCGCTGGCGCACGCCGTGACCGACCCCTTCGGGCAGGGCCCACTGCCCTGGCTCCGAGGCGCCGAGCACTACTTCGACGACACGGGCCAGGTAGTGCCCTGGTACGTCGACCACGCCCCGGCCCCCGGCGCGCAGAACATCCCCGCGCCCCGCACCCGCACCCGGAGGAACGGCCCGCGTACCGCCGACGACGTGCACGGCCAGATCAAGGGTTTCGCCTCGACCGGCGCCGCAGCCCCCGGCGAGGCGATCGACTTCCACGTGACGGTGGATCCGCCCCAGCAGTTCAACGTCGACATCTACCGCATCGGGCACTACGGCGGAGACGGCGCGAGCCACATCACCACGAGCCCCCGGCTCTCCGGCATCGTCCAGCCGCCCCCGCTCACCGCCGACCGCACGGTCTCCTGCCACCACTGGTGGCTCTCCTGGCGGTTGCAGATCCCGAGTTACTGGAGCGTCGGGGCGTATGTGGCGGTCCTCACCACCGTCGGCGGCTACCGCTCGCACGTCCCGTTCACGGTCCGCGACAACCACCGGGCCGACCTGCTTCTCCTGCTGCCCGACATCACCTGGCAGGCGTACAACCTCTACCCCGAGGACGGCCGCACGGGCGCCAGCCTCTACCACGCCTGGGACGAGAAGGGCCGGCTCCTCGGCGAGAGCGAGGCTGCCCACACGGTCTCCTTCGACCGCCCCTACGCGGGCGCGGGCCTGCCCCTCCATGTGGGCCACGCCTACGACTTCATCCGCTGGGCCGAGCGTTACGGCTACGACCTCGCGTACGCGGACACCCGCGACCTGCACGCCGGACGCATCGATCCGACCCGCTACCGAGGCCTGGTCTTCCCGGGCCACGACGAGTACTGGTCGACGAACATGCGGCGCACCACGGAGCAGGCCCGCGACCACGGCACCTCCCTCGTCTTCCTCTCCGCCAACACCATGTACTGGCAGGTGGAGTTGGGCCCTTCCCCGTCCGGTGTCGAGGACCGCCTGCTGACCTGCCGCAAACGCCACGGCCCCGGCAGGCCGGCCCTCTGGCGGGAACAGGACAAGGCGGAGCAGCAGCTCCTCGGCATTCAGTACGCGGGCCGGGTCCCGGAGCCCGCCCCCCTCGTCGTACGCAACGCCGACCACTGGCTGTGGGAGGCGACCGGCGCGCACGAAGGGGACGAGATCGAGGGCCTGGTCGCGGGCGAGGCCGACCGCTATTTCCCGCGCACCACGCTCCCGGAGCACCAGGGCCGCATCCTCCTGGCGCACTCTCCGTACGAGGACAGCGAGGGCGCCACCCGCCACCAGGAGTCGTCGCTCTACACAGCCCCGTCCGGCGCCCTGGTCTTCGCGTCCGGCACCTTCGCCTGGTCCCCCGCGCTCGACCGCCCAGGCCATGTGGACACCCGCGTCCAGCGCGCCACCGCCAACCTCCTGGACGGCATCTGCAAGCGGGACTGAGGCCCCCATCCCGGCCCCCGTCCCGGCCCTCATCCCGGCCCCGCCCCTCTCGAGACACCCGGGCCGGCCCCTGGCCAAAAGCTGTCTCCCCATGCGGGAGAATCAACAGCACTCAGTCAGAACCACGGGGAGGAACCGTGTCCGGATTCGTAGAAAAGCCCGAGCCGATCGAGGTCCCGGGCCTGGTGCACGTGCACACCGGCAAGGTGCGCGACCTGTACCGGAACGAGGCGGGCGACCTCGTGATGGTCGCGAGCGACCGTATGTCCGCCTACGACTGGGTGCTGCCCACGGAGATCCCTGACAAGGGCAGGGTCCTCACGCAGCTCTCCCTGTGGTGGTTCGACCAGCTCGCCGACCTCATCCCGAACCACGTCATCTCCACCGACCTGCCGCCCGGCGCCCCCGCCGACTGGGCGGGCCGCACCACGGTCTGCAAGTCCCTGGCGATGGTCCCGGTCGAGTGCGTGGCCCGCGGCTATCTCACGGGCTCCGGCCTGGTCGAGTACAACGCCTCGCGCACCGTCTGCGGCCTCGCGCTGCCCGACGGCCTGAGCGACGGCTCGGAGCTGCCCGCGCCGATCTTCACGCCCGCCACCAAGGCGGAGGTCGGCGAGCACGACGAGAACGTGAGCTACGAGGAAGTGGCGCGCCAGGTGGGCGCCGAGACGGCGGCCCAGCTCCGCCAGTCGACCCTCGCGGTCTATGGCAGGGCCCGCGACATCGCCCGCGACCGGGGCGTCATCCTCGCCGACACGAAGTTCGAGTTCGGCTTCGACGGCGAGCAGCTGATCATCGCGGACGAGGTCCTGACCCCGGACTCGTCCCGCTTCTGGCCCGCGGACTCATGGCAGCCGGGCCGCGCCCAGCCGTCGTTCGACAAGCAGTTCGTCCGCGACTGGCTGACTTCGGAGGCCTCCGGCTGGGACCGCAAGAGCGAGCAGCCCCCGCCGCCGCTCCCCAAGGACGTGGTGGACGCCACCCGCGCCAAGTACATCGAGGCGTACGAGCGTCTGACGGGCATGGTCTGGTAGCAGCCCGCAGCCCGCAGCCCGCAGCCCGCAGCCCGCAGCCCGCAGCCCCAGTGGCGGCAGACATGAAGAAACCCCCGGCGCCGAGAGGCACCGGGGGTTCTTTCTATGGAGCGGACGACCAGGTTCGAACTGGCGACCTCAACCTTGGCAAGGTTGCGCTCTACCAACTGAGCTACGTCCGCGCTGCGCCGAAGCGCGAAGCCAACTATACCCAACCCCGCTCGCGTGCGAGACGCACCGCGGCATGACGGTTCTCCGCCCCGGTCTTCGTGACGGCCGACGAGAGGTAGTTGCGGACGGTCCCCTGGGACAGCGCGGCCCGCTCGGCGATCTCCGCGACGGGCGCGCCGTCGGCGGCCAGTTCGAGCACCTCGGCCTCGCGGGCGGTCAGCGGCGAGTCCCCGGCGGAGATCGCGTCGGCGGCCAACTCCGGGTCCACATAGCGGTTACCAGCGTGAACGGTGCGGATGATCTCGGCGAGGCGCTGCGCGCTCACGGTCTTCGGCATGAAGCCCCGCACCCCCACCGCGAGCGCCCGTTTGAGATGCCCCGGTCTGCCATGGCTCGTCACGATCATGGTGCGGCAGTGCGGCAGTTCGTCCCGCAGCGATGTGGCGACACTCACACCGTCGGCGCCCGGCATCTCCAGGTCGAGCACGGCCACATCGGGCTGATGGGCCCGCGCCATGGCGAGCGCCTCGGGCCCCGATGCCGCCTCGGCGACCACGACGAGATCGTCCTCGAGCGCGAGGAGCGCGGCGAGAGCGCCGCGGATGAGGTGTTCGTCATCGGCGAGCAGTACGCGAACACTCACAGGGCCACTTCCGTCCGGTCCGATCGCGGGGCGGCATCGTCGCCGGAAACGGCGTCGGTATCGGCACCAGCACCAGCACCGGCACCAGCACCGGCACCAGCACCGGCGTCCGGCACGGCGATGCGCAGCGGAACCTCCGCGCTCAGCCGGAACTTCCCACCGCCGGAAGCGAAGTCCAACGTCCCGCCCACCGCGGCAAGACGCTCCCGAAGCCCGGCGAGCCCGGACCCCTTGCTCTCCGGCGGGGCATCGGGCGCCCCGTCGTTCTCGACAGTCAATGTCGTACGTTCCTCAGTGACGGCCAGGGCGATGTCGCAGCGATCCGCGTCCCCGTGCCGCAGCACATTCGTGGCCGCCTCCCGGACGACCCACCCCAGAACCGACTGCACAGGGACCGGCAGTTCGGAGGCCGGGACGCCGGTGACCCGGCAGGCGATCCCCGCCGCCTCCAGGACGCCCTGCGCACCGGCCAGCTCGACCCTCAGATCGACCTCGCGATATCCGCGTACGACCTCCCGGACCTCCCGCTGCGACTCCCGCGCGATCCGCTGCACCTCGACCATCTGGTCGACCGCCTCGGGCCGCCCGCGCCGGGCCAGCTGCACCGCCAGCTCGCTCTTCAGGGCGATGACGGCGAGATTGCGGCCCATCACGTCATGCAGGTCACGGCCGAACCGCAGCCGCTCCTCGGCCACCGCGAGCCGTGCCTCCACCTCGCGGGCGCGGTCGGCCTCCCACATCACGGAGAGGGTCCAGGCGCCGCAGCGCGTGGTCAGCAGGGAGAGGAGTGCGCCCAAGACGATCACCAGGGCCGTACCGATGAGCCGTCCGTCGTGGATGCCGACCGCGGCGAACCCGGCCACGAACGCGGCGTCGATCACGGCGAACCGGATCAGGAAGGTGCGGACCGGTACGGAGAAGGCCAGCGACTGACCGTAGGGCATCACCGTGAACATCGTGGTGAGGGTGAGCATCTCCTCCTTGACCCCGCCCACGGCCTGGATGGCGAGCACGAGACCCAGCGTCATGACCATGAGCGCGAGCGAAACGGCGAGGTCGCGGCGCGGTGGGTCCGCTCGCTTCAGGAAGTGGTCGAGGGAGCGGCGCAGTGTGCGGTTGACGTGGACGCACTGCAAGGCGGCCACGCCGATCAGTGCGCAGCCGAGGATCAGCGGAAGGGGCTCGTGCCGCAGGTTCGCGATCAGCGGCACCGAGCCCCAGCTGACGAAGAAGAGCCAGGGCATGGCGTGCCACATGACCACGCTCTGGAACTCGACCTTCTCGATCTTGCTCCGCTCATGCCAGCCGCGTTGCAGCCCGCGAATTCGCCTGACCACGCCTGACCCCTCCTCTAGCGTCGCGGTTCCCAGCGGAACCACCGTCGTACAGCAAACACCGAGAGCGCGGTCCAGGCGACCGCGACGGCGAGGGCGCCCAGGGTCTCGGTCCCGGAGAGCTCCCCGGTCCAGCCGCCGCGCACCAGCGTGATCACCGGGCTCAGGGGCAGCAGCTCGCAGACCGAGGCCAGCTTGTCGGGCATGACCTCGAAGGGGATGAACAGTCCCGAGCCGAACATCGACGCGAACGTCAGAGGCATGGCCATGACCTGCGCGGACTCCACGGACTTGCTGACACTGGCGGTGACCGCGGCGAGGCCGGTGAACATCACCAGGCCCAACAGCACACCGAGTACGGCGAGATGAGGCGCGCCCGGCGCCCCCGCGTCGAGCAGCGCGGCACAGCAGACCGCGAGGACGACGCACTGCGTCAGACCGATGGCGGCGGACGGCAGCGCGGCCCCGGCAAGGATCTCCGGGTCCCGCAGCTCGCCGGTGCGCAGCCGCTTGAGCACCAGTTCCTCGCGGCGGGCGGCGAAGACGGTGGTGAGCGCCGAGTAGACGGCGAAGAGCAGGGAGATGCCGATGGCCCCGGGCACCACGACGGCCCCGATCGAGAGCCCGTTGCCCTTCAGATCCATGCTGTCCGCGACCTGGCGCAGGCTGAACGGCATCACGAGCGGCACGAAGAGCGCCGCGAACAGCGTGCCCTTGCTACGCCCGAGCAGCGTCAGCTCGGCCCGCGCCAGCGCCCGCATCCGCCCCGCGGGAGTCGTGGTCACTACGGCTTTCGTCATCGTCGCCGTACTCATGCCACCGTCTCCTTCGCTGCGACACGGGCGGCATCCGAGACGGCATCCGAGACGGCACCCGAGGAGGCACCCGAGGCACGCTCGGCCTCCCGCGCGATCCGCAGGAACGCCTCCTCCAGCGACGCGGCCCGCACATCGAGCCTCCCGAGCTCGACGTTCGCGTCCCGCGCCCACAGCAGCAGCCCCGTGGCCGCCCTCTGCAACTCGTGCGTACGCAGCCGGACCCGGCTGCCGACCACCTCGTGGTCGCTCACCCCGAGCTCGCCGAGCGGCGGCAGGTCCCCGACGAAGTACCCGGTGGGCAGTTCGAAGGAGACGTGCGAGGGCTGCTCGGCGACCACGTCGGCCACCCGGCCCTCGGCCGCGATCCGCCCTTCGTGCAGGATCGCGAGCCGGTCGGCGAGGTTCTCGGCCTCTTCGAGGTAGTGCGTGGTGAGCAGTACGGTCGTGCCGTTGTCGCGCAGCGCCCGCACCAACTCCCAGGTCTCGCGGCGCCCTTCGGCGTCGAGTCCGGTCGTCGGCTCGTCGAGGAAGAGCACCTCGGGCCGTCCGATGAGCGCCGTAGCCAGGTCGAGCCGCCGCTTCTCACCGCCGGACAGCATCTTCACGCGGACGCCGGACCGCTTGCCGAGCCCCACGAGCTCCAGGGCTTCGGCGGCCGGCCGCGCCCCGCTGGTGCACGCCGCCCACATCTGGACGGTCTCCGCGACCGTCAGCTCGGAGGGGAAGCCGCCCTCCTGCAACATCACGCCGATCCGGTGCCGCACGGCGCCGCGCTCGGTGTACGGATCGTGCCCGAGCACCCGCACCTGCCCCCCGGCGGGTGCGGCGAGCCCTTCGAGGAGTTCGACGGTGGAGGTCTTGCCCGCGCCATTGGTCCCGAGCAGCGCGAACAGCTCACCCCGTCCGACGGAGAACGAAACTCCCCGGACCGCCTCGAAGCCTCCCCCGTACACGCGCCGAAGATCGGTCACGTCGATCACTTGGTCAGTCATAGGAAGAGCGTCCCCCGGGCGTCGGCGCCGGAGCAGTGCGCGCTGTCACCGGCTCGCATGACAAATGTCAGGAGGCCCGGTTCCCCCGGTCTCTGGGCGCACGAACCCTGGGCGCACGAACCTTGGGCGCACGAAAAAAGCCCCGGTCGTGATGACCGGGGCCTTCTTCAATGGAGCGAACGACGAGGTTCGAACTCGCGACCTCAACCTTGGCAAGGTTGCGCTCTACCAACTGAGCTACGTTCGCATTGCCTCCGACCAGCTCTCACTGATCGGCGCGGGCACCAGCCTACCGCACTCCGAAGAGTGGCTGGTAAGCGATGCGGAGCGGGTGACAGGAATTGCACACTGCGCCTTCCCCCTGGAAGGGGGATGTTCTACTACTGAACTACACCCGCAAGACTCCGTGAGGTTCGGGCCTTTCGACCTTGCCCCTCGGCGTGTTCCAAACTCTAGCCGACCGTCGGGGGTGCAGGTCAAGTCGGTCGCCGAGGCGGCATCGGGGCCGGAGTCAGTTGGCCGCCTCGAAGGCCTCGTAGACCTTCTTCGGGATACGGCCGCGGGGCGGCACGTCCATCTGGTGCGAGCGGGCCCAGGCGCGCACGGCCGCCGGGTCCGCGGCCACCGCCGTGTGCCGGAAGACCTTGCCGGACTTCGACTGCTTGCGGGCGGCGTCGAGGAACGGGGCGAGTGCCTTGCGCAGTTTCTTGGCATTGGTTTGATTGAGGTCGATCTCGTACGACTTGCCGTCAAGACCGAAGGCGATCGTCTCTGCCGCTTCCCCGCCGTCGATGTCGTCAAAGAGAGTGACTACGACACGCTGCGCCACGAATATCGGTCCCTTCGTGCGGCTCAACCGCAGTTGACGTGCGGTGATGCCGACTGTCCGGCTGTTTTGGGCAAAGTATCGGCTAATGCCATTTCATTTGTACAGTGCCCGGCATTGCATTGTGAAGCCCGACTAAATCCGCCCGCGTGTCCGAGGGCAATGGCGATGCGTGATCTTTTCCTGGATTTTTCGCGAAGGTGCCCTGTTCGATACGTAGGCAGGGGTGGAAACGTGACCGCGCTCACGTAGGTTTCTACGAATCTACGCGAGTAGAATTTTTGTGCGGGTAGTCTGAAGGGACCGCTCAGCCAGCACCACACACCGGGAGTGCCAGTGGCACGCGTCGTAGTCGACGTCATGCTCAAGCCGGAGATCCTCGACCCCCAGGGCCAGGCGGTGCAGCGTGCACTGCCGCGCCTCGGATTCAAGGGGATCGCCGACGTACGTCAGGGAAAGCGCTTCGAACTCGAGGTGGACGGGCCCGTCGATGACGCAGCCCTCGCCCGTATCCACGAGATGGCGGAAACCTTCCTCGCCAACACCGTGATCGAAGACTTCTTCGTAAAGGTGGAGGAAGAGAAGTGACCGCTCGAATCGGAGTCGTCACTTTCCCCGGAACGCTCGACGACCGCGACACCCAGCGCGCGGTCCGCGTCGCCGGTGCCGAAGCCGTGCCGCTCTGGCACCGGGACAAGGACCTGAAGCAGGTCGACGCCGTGGTGCTGCCCGGCGGATTCTCGTACGGCGACTATCTGCGGGCCGGGGCCATTTCACGGTTTTCGCCCGTCATGGAGTCGGTCATCGGGCAGGCGAAGGCCGGGATGCCGGTTCTCGGTATCTGCAACGGCTTCCAGGTGCTGACCGAGTCGCACCTGCTGCCGGGCGCGATGCTGCGCAACAACCACCTGCACTTCATCTGCCGCGAGCAGAAGCTGCGGGTGGAGAACGCCGCGACCGCCTGGACCACCGACTACACGGCGGGCCAGGAGATCCGGATTCCGCTCAAGAACATCGACGGTCAGTACACCGCCGACGAGCGGACCCTGGACATGCTGGAGGCCGAAGGGCGGGTGGCCTTCCGGTATCTGGACGGCAACCCCAACGGCTCGCTCCGTGACATCGCCGGCATCACGAACGAGGCGGGCAACGTCGTCGGTCTGATGCCGCACCCCGAGCACGCCGTGGAGCCGCTGGTCGGGACCGGCCGCACCGACGGTCTGGGATTCTTCACCTCGATCCTGAAGAAGCTGGTCAACGCATGACTCTGGACACCGTCAAGCACGCCGCCGAGACCCCCGAGGTCAAGCTGCCCTGGGCCGAACTGGGCCTGAAGGAAGACGAGTACGCCCGCGTACGCGAGATCCTGGGCCGCCGTCCCACCGGCGCCGAGCTCGCCATGTACTCCGTCATGTGGTCCGAGCACTGCTCGTACAAGAGCAGCAAGGTCCACCTGCGCCAGTTCGGCGAGAAGGCCCCCGCCAACGACGCGATGCTCGTCGGCATCGGCGAGAACGCCGGTGTGGTGGACGTCGGTCAGGGCTATGCCGTGACCTTCAAGGTCGAGTCGCACAACCACCCCTCGTACGTCGAGCCCTACCAGGGCGCGGCGACCGGTGTCGGCGGCATCGTCCGCGACATCATCGCGATGGGCGCGCGCCCGGTCGCGGTCGTCGACCCGCTGCGGATGGGCGCCGCCGACCACCCCGACACGAAGCGTGTGCTCCCCGGAGTCGTCGCGGGCATCGGCGGCTACGGAAACTGCCTCGGCCTGCCGAACATCGGCGGCGAGCTCGTCTTCGACGCCTGCTACCAGGGCAACCCGCTGGTCAACGCCGGTTCCATCGGCGTCATGCGGCACGAGGACATCCACCTCGCGAAGGCTTCGGGCCCCGGCAACAAGGTCATCCTCTACGGGGCCCGCACCGGCGGCGACGGCATCGGCGGCGCCTCGATCCTGGCCTCGGAGACCTTCGACGACACGAAGCCGTCGAAGCGTCCGGCCGTCCAGGTCGGCGACCCCTTCCAGGAGAAGCTCCTCATCGAGTGCACCCTGGAGGCCTTCGCCGAGAAGCTGGTCGTCGGCATCCAGGACCTGGGCGCGGCCGGACTCTCCTGCGCGACCTCCGAGCTGGCGTCGAACGGCTCCGGCGGGATGCGCGTCGATCTTGACGACGTACCGCTTCGTGACTCCACGCTCACTCCCGAGGAAATCCTCATGAGTGAGTCGCAGGAACGGATGTGCGCGGTCGTCGAGCCCGAGAAGGTCGAGCGCTTCCTCGCGATCTGCGAGAAGTGGGACGTCATCGCGACCGTCGTCGGTGAAGTGACGGACGGCGACCGGCTTGAGATCTTCTGGCACGGCGAGAAGATCGTCGACCTGGACCCGCGCACCGTCGCCCACGACGGCCCGGTCTACGAGCGCCCCTACGCGCGGCCGAAGTGGCAGGACGCCCTCCAGGCCGACGACGCGAACAAGCTGGCCCGCCCGGCGACTTCGCAGGAGCTTCGTGATCAGGTGCTCGCGGTCATCGCGTCGCCGAACCAGGCCTCCAAGGCGTGGGTGACGGATCAGTACGACCGTTTCGTGCAGGGCAACACGGTGCTCGCGCAGCCCGAGGACTCCGGCATGGTCCGCATCGACGAGGAGACCGGCCTCGGTGTCGCCCTCGCCAACGACGGCAACGGCCGCTATTCGAAGCTCGACCCGTATGCCGGCGCGCAGCTCGCCCTCTCGGAGGCGTACCGCAACGTCGCCGCGACCGGCGCACGGCCGCTCGCCGTATCGGACTGCCTGAACTTCGGTTCGCCCGAGGACACGGACGTCATGTGGCAGTTCGCCGAGACCACCCGTGGCCTCGCCGACGCCTGCCAAATCCTGGGCACCCCGGTGACCGGCGGCAATGTCTCCCTCTACAACCAGACCGGCGAGGCGGCGATCCACCCGACGCCGGTCGTCTCCGTCCTGGGTGTGATCGACGACGTCGCGCGCCGCACGCCGATGGCCTTCGCCGAAGAGGGCCAGCTGCTCTACCTCCTCGGTGACACCACCGAGGAGTTCGGCGGTTCGGCCTGGTCGCAGGTCGTCCACGACCACCTCGGCGGGCTTCCCCCGAAGGTCGACCTGGAGCGTGAGCGGCTGCTCGCCGAGATCCTCATCTCGGGTTCGCGCGACGGCATGATCGACGCGGCGCACGACCTCTCCGACGGTGGCCTCGCGCAGGCCGTCGCCGAGTCCTGCCTCCGTGGCGGGAAGGGCGCGCGCCTGGTCGTCCCGGACGGCCTTGACGCGTTCACCCTCCTGTTCAGTGAGTCGGCGGGCCGCGCGGTGGTCTCCGTGCCGAGGAGCGAGGAGCTGCGCTTCACCGACATGTGCGGGGCGCGGGGCCTTCCCGCGACGCGGATCGGTGTGGTCGACGGTGACGCGGTGGAGCTCCAGGGTGAGTTCACGCTGACGCTGGCCGAGGTGCGCGAGGCGCACGAGGCGACACTTCCGGGGCTCTTCGCCTGAGGTTCTTCTGCCGAAGCCCCCGTCCGGACCTGTTGGTCCTGGCGGGGGCTTTGTCGTGGCCACTTGATTGAAGTTACGTAATTACGTAATCTCGATGCATGGATCTGGAACAACGCGTCGCCGAGCTCGAACGGCGCATGGCGGAGCTGGAGAGCGCGGGCCCGGCCGCGCCCGCCGTGGGAGAGGGCGACTTCTGGGCGCTCGACGCGCTGAAGGCCCGGCACCCGGTGACCGATGACGCGGACGGCGCCGTCCTGTTCACCGGAGCGGTGCGCGTGCCGACGGGACATCGGTACGAGTGGCAGTACGGCCTGCTCACCGAGACGGTGTTCGAGGGCGACTGGTCCGACGCTGCCGAGTCCTTCGCCGCGCTCGGCAATCCCGTACGGCTGCGGCTGCTGCGGGAGATCCTCGGCGGCCTGCGCACCGCCGCCGAGCTCGCCGCGCTCGAGGGCGCGGGCACGACCGGCCAGATCTACCACCACCTGCGTCAACTGACCGGCGCGGGCTGGCTGCACACCACGGAGCGCGGCCGATACGAGGTTCCTGCCGGGCGGGTGGTGCCGCTGCTGGTGGTGCTCACGGCCTCGCGCCCCGTGACCTGACCGCTTTCTGTACGCGTTTCTGTATGCGCTTCTGTATGCGCTTCTGTAGAGGTTTCTGTACGAGGGGGAAGTCATGTCCGTACGCCGACGCAAGTTCGCCGCACTGGTCCAGCACCTGCTGTGGCTGATCTTCTTTGCCCAGATGGTCGTCAGGTTCTTCGTGGACCTGCCGTACAACTACTTGCTGAGCTGGCTGCCCGCGCTCGGTGCGATCGCCATCAGCCTGGTGAACTCCCGCTCCGTCCGCCGCGGGATCGAGAAGTCGCCCCCGGCGCCGGTCGAGGTCGATGCCCCGGTCACCGGCCGCTGGTCCGCCCTCAACAGCCCCGCCACCAAGGTGCCGAGCCACGGCACCCACGGCTTCGGGCAGACCTACGCCATCGACATCACCGCCGAGCCGGAGAAGGGGGCCCGCCCCGCCCCCGTCTGGTTCTGGCCCGTCGCCCGCCCCGGCCAGGCCTACCCCGCCTTCGGGGCGCCGCTGCACGCGGTGGCCGACGCCACCGTCGTACACGCCGAGGACACCCAGCGCGATCACCTCAGCCGCAGTTCCCTCGTCGGCGTCCTGTACTTCTGGCTGATCGAGGGCGTCGGCCGGACCATCGGCGGCACCCGCCGCGTCGTCGGCAACCACATCGTGCTCGACCTCGGTGCGGGGACGTACGCCATGTACGCCCATGTCCAGCAGGGCTCTCTCGCGGTCCGCGCGGGGGACGAGGTCCTGGCCGGACAGGTCATGGCCCGCTGCGGCAACTCCGGCAACTCCACCGAACCCCATGTGCACTTCCAGCTGATGGACGGCCCCGACCTGGACACCGCGCGGGGTGTGCCGTTCCGCTGGCGTGGGGTCGGGGTGCCCGCCAACGGCGAGACGTTCACGGTGGAGGGAGAAGTCGTCCCGGTACCGTGACCTGCATGACAGAGGAGCAGGGGCTGCGCGCGCGCAAGAAGAGGCAGACCGCGTCGCGGATCTGGCAGGCGGCGGTCGACCTCTGTTCCGAGCGCGGCTTCGACCACGTCTCCGTCGCGGAGATCGCCGAGGCGGCCGAGGTGTCGAAGATGACCGTCTTCAACTACTTCGGTACGAAGGAAGGCGTGATCGTCAGTCCCATGGAGGAGCACGTCGGCGATCCCGCCCGCGCGGTGCGTGAGCGGAAGCCGGGAGAGTCCGCCGTCGCCGCGATGCGCGAGGTGTTCCTGGCGCAGATCGCCGCCCGCGACCCCTCGATCGGCCTCAGCGGTGACCCGCGCGCGATGAAGGTGCGCCACCTCGTCAGCGAGACGCCGACGCTGGCGCACCGCATGGTGAGCTTCCACATGTCCAGCGTCCGGCTCCTCGCCGACGCCCTCGCCGAAGAGACGGGCGACGTGCTCCTCGCGCGGGTCGCCGCCGCACAGCTGATCGGCGCCCGCAACGCGCTCATCATGGAGAACCACCAGCGCACGCTCGACGGCGACCCGCTCGACGAGATCGTCAAGGGCTGCGTGGCGGCCACCGAGCGCGTCTTCGACCAGGTGGAAAAGGGTCTCCAGGGATACCCCGGCACGAATTAGGCTCGGCCCATGCCACCGGCCAAGAAGCGCACGCGTTCGTACGACTCCGCCAAGATCCGCACCTCCGTCCTCGCCCAGTTCGCGAACGTACGAGAAGCGGTCCTCGCCCTGGACCCCGAGCAGCTCGCCCTGCCGACCCGGCTCGGCGGCTGGACGGTCCGCGAGCTGGCCGCGCACCTCACCATGGGGCTCGGATCCGTCACCCGATTCCTCGCCGTGCCGGAGCCCGCGGCACGCGAAGTGGCCCTGCTCGACTGGCCGTTCGCGACCGCTTCGGCCGCCGCGCAGATCGACGAGGCGTCGCGGGCCTTCGCGGGCCAGGACCTCGACGAGCTGTACGCGCGCACGCTCGCCGGCTTCGAGGACGCGCTGCCCGACAGCACGGAGGGCCGTCTCCTTGCCACCCGGTTCGGTGCGATGACCCTGGACGATTTCATGGTCACCCGTACCGTCGAACTCATCGTCCACACCGACGACTTGAACGAGGCACTGCCGGGCCCGGATACCGTCCCGTACGACCGTCAAGCCCTCGCCGCCTGCACCCGGCTTCTCGCGGACGCCCTCGCGGTGAAGGCCCCTGGAGGCGCCGTCGAGGTGCGGATCCCGCCGTTCGCCGTGGTCCAGTGCGTGGAAGGGCCTCGGCATACCCGCGGCACCCCGCCGAACGTCGTCGAGACGGACCCGCTCACGTGGATCCGTCTCGCGACCGGGCGTACGGACTGGAAGACGGCCCTCGACGCGGCGAAGGTCAGCGCGAGCGGGGAGCGGGCGGATCTGGCGGAGCTGCTCCCGGTGATGAGCTAGGGGGAGCCAGGGGAACCAGATCACCCACTTGTCCCGTCACACCGACATGCAGAAGCAGCGACTGACCCCGACCGTCATGGCCCTGGCCGCCGCAGGGCTGCTCACCGCGTGCGGCACCGAGACCGGCGGCTCAGGCAGCGGGTCCGTCGGGTCCGGGCCGCGTCTCACCGGCGTCCACTGGAACGTCGAGAGCGTCACGGTGAACGGCAAGAAGCAGCAGGCCCCTGCCGACGCCCACGTGAAGTTCGACGACAAGGGCAAGGCCGAGGGCAACTACGGCTGCAACGGCTTCTCCGCGGACGTGTCGATGGACGGAGACACCGTCGACTTCGCCAACTCCATCTCCACCAAGAGGGGTTGCGACAAGCTGGACTTCGAGGAGAGCCTCAAGCGCGCTCTCGACAACGGCGGTCTGAAGGCCGCGGTCGACGGTGACAGGCTGACACTCACCACCGACAAGGGAGACCGCGTGGCCCTCACATCGGAGCCGTCGGAGGCATCGGAGCCGGACGCCCCGCTGACGGGCACCAAGTGGACCGTGAACGCCATCGGTGACGGCAAGGCCTCGACGTCCCTGCCGAAGGAAGTGGCGGGCAAGGCCCATCTGACCTTCGGCAAGGACGGCACCGTCCACGGGAACCTCGGCTGCAACAACGTCTCGGCCAAGGCCGAGGTGAAGGGCGAAAAGATCACCCTGGGCGCTCCCCGGAGCACCCGGATGATGTGCCAGGGAGCCGCTGGGGAGACCGAGAAGAAGCTCCTCGAGCTCTTCGACGGCACGGTGAGCTACAAGGTGTCCCAGCACGGGCTCTCGCTCACCGCAGACGACGGCACGGTCGTCAGCGCGAACGCCGACCAGAAGAAGTAGCCCTGGTACGGGACTTCAGCAGGAACGCGCCGCCGAACGCGAGCAGCAGGCCACCGCCGACGGAGTACGCGAGCGTGGTGTCGGGGTCGCCGCCGGTCTCGGCGAGCTCGGTGGAACCGCCCTCGGGGCGGGCGTCGTTGGGTGTTTCCGCGGCTTCCCCGGCTTCCTCGGCTTCCGCGTCGGAGGGCTCCGCGGACTTGGCGGGCGCGGCCTCCGCCGGGGCCGCCACCCCGTTCAGGCTCACCGCCACGGTCGCCGATTCCGTCCCCGCCTTCACGACCTTGACCTCGACCTTCCGTGCCTTGTCCGTCAGCGTCGCCCCTGTCTTGAGGGCGTCCGCGTCGGCCGGGGCTTCGCCGCCGGTGGACTCGTCGGCGTCAGGCGTCGGGTCGACGAGCGCCGACTTCGCGTAGTCCGCGTCCGGCACCCGGTAGGCGTGCACACCCTGGAGTTCGCCGTCGAGGGTGCCTGACTTGTGCCGCAGCTCTACGACGAGACGGTCGTCGCCCAGCGGAATGTCGAGCGCACGGACCCCGCTGCCCTTTCCGTACAGCGGACGCAGCGTGTAGGTCGCCGACTTGCCGACCTTCGCGACTTCACTCTCCGTCAGCCACTTGTTGTGAAGCAGCTCGGGCGAGGTGAGGCCGGCCTCCCAACCGCCGCCGCCCATCGGGGTCTTGTGGCTGGTGCCGTCCTCCTTACAGCCCGCGCCGAGGTCGCCCTCGGGGCAGCGAAGCCGCATGTGGTGGCTGTAGCCGAAGTTGTGGCCGAACTCGTGGACCAGGGCCGTCATCGACATCTTGCCGTCGGCGCCGATGGGCATCCAGGTGGTGCCGCCGCCGACGGTACCGAGCGCGAGCCAGTCGCAGCCGGCCTTCTCCGAGGGGAAGACGAGCGACAGGTGGTCGTAGCTGTCCTCGGGTACGCCCTTCGCGGCGAGGGCCTTGCGCGTCAGGTCGTTGATCTTGCCGGTGTCGCAGCCGGTGGCCGCGAGGTCGATGTCCACGGGCCCGGTGACCCCGTCGCCCCCGGCGGCCTTGAAGGTGGTCGCGCCGCCGGTGACTTCGTTGTAGTACGAGGTGAGGGAGCCGCTGCCGCCGAAGTAGTTGTCCTTCAGGGCGGTTTCCAGCTTGCCCGCGTCCGGGATCCGGCTGTCCGTGAAGTTCACCATGGCCACCTGGACGCGCCGCTCCGGCTCGTCGGCGGCGGGCGCGGGAGCGGCGGCGGCAGCGGTCAGGGCGGCGGCCACGGCTGCCGGTATGAGGCAGAGGCGCGGGGACGGCTTCATGGGGGACCTTCCGAGTGGGGGGTTCGCGCGGACCTGTAGATCAACTTGGGCGCGCGCGAGGCACGTTAGCGATCACATCGGCCCGCGCGAACCCCCGGGAAGGCTTCTTAGGGCGCGCTTAAGGCTCAGTTCAGGCAGAAAGCCGAAAGCCAGATAGCCAGAAAGCCGGAAAGCCAGAACGCTCGCTCAGGCAGCGGGGTACGGCAGCAGTCCCTTGTCCGTCTTCTCCCAGGCCGCCTTCAGCTCGGCAAGGAGCTTCGGCTCGTCCGGCGCCCGGTCGGCCTGCTCCCGCTGATCCGCCGCGAGGTTGAAGAGCTGGTCGCCGCCGCCCTTGCCCCGGTAGTACTTCCACTCCCCGCGCCGCAGCGCCCGCTCCCCGCGCACCCGCCAGAACAGCTCCCGCTCGGCAAGCTCCTCGCCCTTCAGGAGATAGGGCGCGAGGCTGGTCCCGTCCAGCTTGTACGCGGGATCCGGCCGTGCCCCGCCGATCTCGAGCAGCGTCGCAGTCCAGTCCGGGGTGAACACGGGCTCGTGGCTGACCTGTCCGCCGTCGAGTCGCGCGGGCCACCGCACGATGGTCGGCACCCGGATGCCGCCCTCCTGGAGCGAGGCCTTGTTGCCCGAGAGGGGCCAGTTGTACGAGAAGCGCTCGCCGCCGTTGTCGGAGGCGAAGAAGACCAGGGTGTCCTTCTCCTGCCCGGACTTCTTCAGGGCCTTCAGGACCTCACCGACCGACCGGTCGAGATCCTGGACCAGCTCCGTGTACTTCTCGACGGAGCCGCCGTCCTGGTGCCAGAGCGCACCCTTCTCGCCCGCCTTGATCCTCCGTACGATCTCGGCGCTCTCCTCCGTGTCCCCGTCCGCGATCCACGGCCAGTGCGGGGTGGTGAAGTTCAGATTGAGCAGCCAGGGCTGGTCGCCGTGGTCCCGCTGGACGTACTCGCTCGCCCGCTCGGTCAGGATGCGCGTGTAGTAGCGCAGGTCCTTGTACTCGGCGTCACCCTCCCGCACATCCCCCTCATAGAGGTCGTACTCACCGCCGAGTCCCAGCTTCGAGTAGTACTCCAGGGCCCCGCCGAAGTTCCCGAAGAACTCGTCCCAGCCCGACTTCGTCGGCGAGTACTCCGGCAGGTAGCCGCAGTGCCACTTGCCGATGAGCGCGGTCGCGTACCCGGTGTCCCGCAGCAGCGAGGCGAGCGTGGGATGTGTCGGTTCGAGCCCGGCCGACTTGTCCGCTATCGGCTCCGCGAGCCCGCCCTTCGTACGCCCCGGAAAGCGCCCCGTGTAGAGGCTGAATCGGGTCGGTGAGCAGGTCGCGGACCCGGAGTAGGCGTCGGTGAAGCGCACGCCCTGGCGTGCGAGGCGGTCCAGGTTCGGGGTCTTGATGTGCGGAGACCCGTAGGAGGAGAGATCGGCCCAGCCGAGGTCGTCGCCGAGGATGAAGAGGATGTTGGGCCGCTTGGCGCCGCGGCGCGGAGCCGCACGGAAGGGCTGCTCCCGGGCCTCCGCCGTGGCGGGCAGACCCACCGCGGCGGCGGCACCGGCTCCCACGGCGCCCCCGAAGGCGCGACGGGACAGAGCGGACTGGTGGGCGGACTGGTGGTGCGAAGACGTCGAGGACATGGCTGCGCTCCTGAACGGGGCACGGCGCGGCAGCGCCACGTACCCGGAGTCGTGAAGAAGTGAGACGGAGGGTGAGCTCAGGCAGGGCAGCGACAGAGCGCGCTCGCGACACGGACCAGGTCTACGTGGCGGCGCTCCACAAGGGTGACCGTCGGGTCACCGAGGGGCTGCTGGGGCATGGACCAGGAGTTTCACGGGCCCACCCGCCCCCGTCAACGCTTCCGCTCACCTGTTCACAAGGGCGTAGCACTCCCCGTACGCAACGGCAGCATGATTACGCTCCGTGCGGGGCCCGTATCCCCAATTCGGACCAGTGGTCGATCTCGCCTACACTCGGTGCCGTGCCACGTGGTGACGGTCGACTCAATCATGATCTGCTCCCCGGTGAGAAAGGCCCCCAGGACGCTTGTGGCGTCTTCGGTGTCTGGGCTCCGGGTGAAGAGGTCGCCAAGCTCACTTACTTCGGGCTGTACGCCCTCCAGCATCGAGGCCAGGAATCCGCGGGAATCGCGGTCAGCAACGGCTCCCAGATCCTTGTCTTCAAGGACATGGGGCTCGTTTCCCAGGTCTTCGACGAAACCTCTCTCAGCTCGCTCCGGGGTCATATCGCGGTCGGTCACGCCCGCTACTCGACCACCGGGGCCTCCGTCTGGGAGAACGCCCAGCCGACGTTCCGTGCCACCGCGCACGGCTCCATCGCGCTCGGGCACAACGGCAACCTCGTCAATACGGCCCAGCTCGCCGAGATGGTCGCCGAGCTGCCCCAGGAGAACGGCCGCGCGACCCAGGTCGCGGCGACCAACGACACCGATCTGGTGACGGCTCTCCTCGCGGGCCAGGTGGACGACGACGGCAAGCCGCTGACCATCGAAGAAGCCGCCGGCAAGGTCCTCCCGGACGTGCAGGGCGCCTTCTCCCTCGTCTTCATGAACGAGCACACGCTGTACGCGGCCCGCGACCCGCAGGGAATCCGCCCGCTGGTCCTCGGCCGTCTGGAGCGTGGCTGGGTCGTCGCGTCGGAGTCCGCCGCGCTCGACATCTGCGGTGCGAGCTTCGTCCGCGAGGTCGAGCCCGGCGAGTTCATCGCGATCGACGAGAACGGACTGCGAACGTCCCGATTCGCGGAAGCGAAGCCCAAGGGTTGTGTCTTCGAGTACGTCTATCTGGCGCGCCCCGACACGGACATCGCGGGCCGGAACGTCTACCTCTCGCGCGTCGAGATGGGCCGGAAACTCGCCGAGGAAGCTCCCGCCGAAGCCGATCTCGTCATAGCGACGCCGGAGTCCGGGACACCCGCCGCGGTCGGTTACGCGGAAGCCTCCGGCATCCCCTTCGGCGTCGGCCTCGTCAAGAACGCCTACGTCGGCCGGACCTTCATCCAGCCCTCGCAGACGATCCGCCAGCTGGGCATCCGTCTGAAGCTGAATCCGCTCAAGGAAGTCATCAAGGGCAAGCGTCTTGTCGTCGTCGACGACTCGATCGTGCGCGGCAACACCCAGCGCGCCCTGGTCAAGATGCTCCGCGAGGCCGGAGCCGCCGAGATCCACATCCGGATCTCCTCTCCCCCCGTGAAGTGGCCCTGCTTCTTCGGCATCGACTTCGCGACCCGCGCCGAGCTCATCGCCAACGGCATGACGATCGACGAGATCGCCAAGTCCATGGGCGCCGACTCGCTCTCGTACATCTCCATCGACGGCATGATCGAGGCCACGACCATCGACAAGCCGAACCTGTGCCGCGCCTGCTTCGACGGCGTGTACCCGATGGACCTTCCCGACCCCGAGCTGCTCGGCAAGCAGCTCCTGGAGACGGAGCTGGCCGCCGGTCCGGCGTCCACCGCTGCGGCCGACGCGATCCGTCGCCCGTAAGCCACCCGTAGTAACGACACGAAAGCTCTCAATCACCATGCCTGAGACCACTGGTGCCAGCTACGCAGCCGCAGGCGTAGACATCGAAGCGGGCGACCGCGCCGTCGAGCTGATGAAGGAGTGGGTGAAGAAGACGAAGCGCCCCGAGGTCCTCGGCGGCATCGGCGGCTTCGCCGGACTCTTCGACGCCTCCGCCCTCAAGCGCTTCGAGCGCCCGCTGCTCGCCTCCGCCACCGACGGCGTCGGCACGAAGGTCGACCTCGCCCGCCAGCTCGGCGTGTACGACACCATCGGCCACGACCTCGTGGCGATGGTCATGGACGACATCGTGGTGTGCGGCGCCGAGCCGCTCTTCATGACCGACTACATCTGTGTCGGCAAGGTCCACCCCGAGCGTGTCGCCGCCATCGTGAAGGGCATCGCCGAGGGCTGTGTGCTCGCGGGCTGCGCCCTCATCGGCGGCGAGACGGCCGAACACCCGGGCCTGCTCGGCCCGGACGACTTCGATGTCGCGGGCGCCGGCACGGGCGCGGTCGAGGCCGACCGTGTGCTCGGCCCCGATCGCATCCGTAAGGGTGACGCGGTCATCGCCATGGCGTCCTCGGGTCTTCACTCGAACGGGTACTCGCTCGTCCGGCACGTGGTCTTCGATCGCGCGGGCTGGTCCCTGGACCGCCGGGTCGAGGAGTTCGGCCGCACGCTCGGCGAGGAGCTCCTGGAGCCCACCAAGATCTACTCCCTGGACTGCCTGGCGCTCACCCGCACCACGGACGTCCACGCCTTCAGCCACATCACGGGCGGCGGCCTCGCGGCGAACCTGGGCCGGGTCATCCCGGACGGTCTGCACGCGATCGTCGACCGCGCGACGTGGACGCCCGGCGCGGTCTTCGACGTCGTCGGCAAGGCCGGTCAGGTCGAGCGCCTGGAGCTGGAGAAGACGCTGAACATGGGCGTCGGCATGATGGCGATCGTCCCCGAGGAGTCCGCCGACGCGGCCCTCGCGACCCTCGCGGACCGTGGCGTGGAGGCCTGGATCGCCGGTGAGATCACGGAGCGCGGCGACCACGCGGACGGCGCGGCGCTGATCGGTACGTATTCAAATTAAATACGCCTCCAAGTAGGCCGATGAGCCGCTTACGAGAGCAGCACAAAACCCGGTCCGGCGTGATGACCACCCCGGACCGGGTGAAGTGCAGTTGCTACGAGAACTGCGAATACTGCAAGTGCTGCGAATGCAACGAGGTCAAGCGCCGCGGCGCTGCGGCGAAGAACCGGACTCATCGGAAGAGTCCTCGTCATCGTCGTCGTTATAGCGATCCGCGTACTGGGCGTACGGGTCGTCTTCTTCCTCGTCGTCGTCTTCGAACGGCTCGCTGTTCGGCGGCTGTTGCGAAGTCGAAGCGCCCAGCTCATTGGCCAGACGCGAGAGGTCAGTCCCGCCGCTGCTGTACTTCAGCTGGCGGGCGACCTTCGTCTGCTTGGCCTTTGCCCGGCCGCGCCCCATGGCTCGACCCCCTCGGATATGGGGCTTGGTGACCCCAGAGTCTTGACACGCGTTCATGATCAGGAACGGACTCTCCGTGGAGAGGCCGGTCCGTAGGGCTTCCACGGTACCTGCTCCTGCGGCCATACGGTACGTCGCCCGCAGGACGCGCCTAGGCGCAGAACCGGCGAGGAGCCCTGTCCTCGCTGGTCAACTGCGATTTTAACCTCTTCTTGCCGGGCGACCCGCCGACGGGGGTGAGTCTTGTCTCTCACGGGCGTCGGCGGGGCCCTCTTCGCGGCACGTCAGGGGTCAGCGGCGGCGGGCCTCCGCCATCCGCTGCTCGGCGATCCTGTCGGCCGCGGCGGCCGGCGGAATGCCGTCTTCCTTTGCGCGAGCGAATATGGCAAGAGTGGTGTCGAAGATCTTGGACGCCTTGGTCTTGCACCGGTCGAAGTCGAAGCCGTGCAGCTCGTCGGCGACCTGGATCACGCCGCCCGCGTTCACCACGTAGTCGGGCGCGTAGAGGATGCCGCGGTCCGCGAGGTCCTTCTCCACGCCGGGGTGCTCGAGCTGGTTGTTGGCGGCGCCGCAGACCACCTTGGCGGTGAGCACCGGCACGGAGTCGTCGTTCAGGGCGCCGCCGAGCGCGCACGGGGCGTAGACGTCGAGGCCCTCGACGCGGATCAGCGCCTCGGTGTCGGCGACGGCGGTCACGGACGGGTGCTTGTCGGTGATGCGGCGTACGGAGTCCTCGCGTACGTCGGTGATCACGACCTCGGCGCCGTCCTGAAGGAGGTGCTCCACGAGGTGGTGGCCGACCTTGCCGACGCCCGCGACGCCGACCTTGCGGCCGCGCAGTGACGGGTCGCCCCACAGGTGCTGAGCCGAGGCCCTCATGCCCTGGAAGACACCGAAGGCGGTGAGCACGGAGGAGTCGCCCGCGCCGCCGTTCTCGGGGGAGCGTCCTGTCGTCCAGCGGCACTCACGTGCGACGACGTCCATGTCGGCGACGTACGTACCGACATCGCACGCCGTCACGTAGCGACCGCCGAGCGAGGCCACGAAGCGCCCGTAGGCGAGGAGCAGCTCCTCGCTCTTGATCTGCTCGGGGTCCCCGATGATCACGGCCTTGCCGCCGCCGTGGTCGAGGCCGGCCATGGCGTTCTTGTACGACATCCCGCGCGCGAGGTTCAGCGCGTCGGCGACGGCGGCTTCCTCTGACGCGTAGGGGTAGAAGCGGGTGCCGCCGAGGGCCGGGCCCAGGGCGGTGGAGTGGATGGCGATGACGGCCTTGAGGCCGCTGGCACGGTCCTGGCAGAGCACTACTTGCTCATGTCCCCCCTGGTCCGAGTGGAACAGGGTGTGCAGGACGCCGTTGTCTGCTTCGGTCACTGTGGTGACTCCCGGTCAAGTAGCGGCGGTTGGGCGGGCGCCCGTGCGGGTGGCGGGGCCCGATGGGCTTGAGACTAGAGCCTGGGAGAACCCGGTGGCCGCGCAGTGCCGAGGATCACCCTCTCCCGGTGCGGTCAGGAGTACGGCGGAGTTCGGCCATGGCACGATTTGCAGTGTTTTCCAGCCGGTACCCGGGGGAGGGAGCAGCCGTGCCCAAGGTGTCTTCGTTGATCGTCCCGTACGCGTCCTACTTGCGTGTGTATGAACCGCTGGCTGCCTTCCCGGAGCCCGAGCGCGGCCACTGGGCTCGCTACGCCCGCCGCCCCGACCGCCCCTCGTACCAGGACGAACTCCGGCGCTCCCTGGCCGACTTGCTGCCCACGCCGCCCATCCCGGTGCCGGTGCACGAGAGCAGCGACGCGTTCGTGGTGGAGGCCGACGGGGTGGTGTGCGTCTGCCCGTGGCGCACCCGGCTGCGCGGCTGGCAGGCCCTGGGGGAGCTGCCGGGGCAGCTGCCGACACCGGTGCTCGACGCGGTCCTGCCGCCGGTGGTGCGCCGCCAGACGACCGCGGACTACGAACGCTGGCTCGTCCGCAATCCGGACGCGCGTCCCTGGATCCGTACGTCGACGTGGGAGGTGCCGCTGAACTGGTTCGTGCTCGTCGCGGACGAGGAGCGGCAGTACGAGAAGGGTTACGAGGCGGGGGGCGAAGAGGGCGCAGGGGGCCAGGAGGGCGAGGAGGGCGATGCGGCGGCGGTCTGCGCGCCCGTCCTGCGCTACCGGACGCCGATGGTGCAGGCGCGGCGCCGGGTGGCCCGTGGCCTCAGGACGCTGCGGGACGCGATCGACGACGGGCCGCTCGTCGATGGGCTCCTGGACGTGGGGCGGTGGCTGGAGGAGTTCCATCCGCGCTCCCTGGTCGAGCTCGACTACGGCGGGCTCGTACACGCCCTGTCCGACGAGCAGCTCGACGAGGACCACTCGGCGGCGGACGTGGCGGAGGGAATCGAGGCGCTGCGGGGCGGCGACGGAGACGGGGCCGGCGAGGCGTATGCGAGGCTCATGGAGCGATGGAGGGCGGTCCGGGACCGTCAGTTCTCGAACTGACGTCAGCGGGGCCGTGCGTAGGTCACCCCTACGTGCCGCCTACACGGGACGTAGGTCCTGATCCGGGCTTTTGTCTCAAGCGTGACGGACCGCACTTACCGCGCCCTTGCGCCCATCACCCTTCCTCGTGCCAAAATAGGACAAGGAGTCCGGGGAGGGCTCCTTCCGTCCATGTACGGCCGGAATGCTCGGTATTGCACGCTATGAGAAGTCTGTTGACTCCTGATCGCTCTGTGACTGATCGTCACTGTGGCGTGACTGTCCGCTATGGCATGGTCCATCGGCTTCCGTCGCTGATAGACACCTGGGAGGGCAATTCCATCGGTTTGGCCGACGTGGCTGGACGGATGGTGTAGTTGTAGTGCCGAAGACAAGCCGTTCGTCCTATAACCGACTCGACTCGCGTCCGCCATTTCGGGCAACGCGGGTCAAGGTGCAGAATTTAGAGGAATGAACCGAGAAGGTTCGGTTCTCCGAGGAGGCCGCTCATGACCGCTCGCACCCCTGATGCCGAGCCGCTGCTGACCCCGGCTGAGGTTGCCACGATGTTCCGCGTCGACCCCAAGACGGTGACGCGCTGGGCCAAGGCTGGCAAGCTCACGTCGATTCGCACGCTCGGCGGGCATCGCCGTTACCGCGAGGCTGAGGTCCGCGCACTGCTCGCGGGTATCCCGCAGCAGCGCAGCGAGGCCTGAATTACCGCATAACCGCAGTACTCGGACGAAAAGTACGACCGTTGTCGGGTCCCCCAACCCGGCCGCACCGTCCGATCTTCAGCTACACGCGACGAGGGTCCCGCCCCAACGGGCCCCACGCCTGAGCCTCATGGGTGCGTCGTTTCGATCGCGTTGGACTCCGCCGGGTCCAGCGCGATCTTTTTTGTGCGCCCTGGAGGTGCTGGTGAGCGCCCCTGTGGGCGGGCTTGTTGGTCTCTGAGGGGTGCTGGGGCGGCGCCGTGGCGGGGCCTCGGGATCACCCTTGTGCGGCCCCGGCGGACGCTGTGCGGGATGGTGCAATTGCACATATTAAATTGACCTGTTGTAAGACGGGGGTAAGTTCCGGGGTTTTCAGAACTGGTCCGGTGACACCCGTCACACGTCGTGAGCCTTGTTGCCGGTGATGCCTCTGAGCTAGAGGGGAATCCGTGCGGAACCCGAGCGGAACCCGTCCCCTGCGGGGGAGTTGGTTCCGTGCGCACGACGTCCTTCCCTCTCAGCCTCCCACCACAGAGGAGGGTCGCGGGGCGGCGTTGGTCACGCGTCAGGGGGACTTTCGTCCTCGCTCGTCGCGCAGTCGCCCTCACGGCTGCCCTCGCGGGCTCCCTGGGCGGCAGGAGAGGCCTCCAGGGCGAGCCGCTCGAGCCGGTGGCAGATCGGGCAGTGCCGGGTCAGGTGGCGGTAGCCCGTCGCCGCGGAGAGGTGGGCGCGCAGCAGGGCGCGCGTCTCGTGCCGTACAGATTCCGCCGAAGCCGTCATGTGCCGCCTCCCGGTGGGGAGCGGTCCCGCCCGCTTCCCTGATGTCTGGGTACCGGCGGAATGTGACGCAGTCAAGATGGCGGGAACGACAACGGGCCGCGCCCGTAAGGGGTACGGCCCGCCGGCGTACGCAAGAAGGGCCGCACTCGTTCGCCGAGTGCGGCTGCGCCGCGGGCGAGGCCTCCACCTTGACGGGGTGTGCGTGTGGGCATACGAGTAGGGGCCGCATCCTTGCCGGATGCGGCCCCTCACTCCACTGCGGTCCTGACGGGATTTGAACCCGCGGCCTCCACCTTGACAGGGTGGCGAGCACTCCAAACTGCTCCACAGGACCTTGCTTTGCGGCGCTTGTTGCTGCGTTGCGCTGCGAAACGAGACTCTACAGCAGGCCGAGGGCGCCGGTCGAACTCGCTCTGTGTGAGGGGGTCGTTACGGCGCCACCGCGTCGATCGCCTTCACGATCCGCTTGTCCGAGACGGGGTACGCCGTGCCGAGCGCGTGCGCGAAGTAGCTGACCCGGAGCTCCTCCAGCATCCAGCGGATGTCGAGCACCTCCTGGGGGACGGGGCGCCCCTGCGGAAGCTGCTCCAGGAGCCAGGCGTACTCGTCCCGCATGTCGTGGACCTTCTCCATGCGCGCCGTGTCCCGCTGGACGTTCGTCGGCATCTGCTGGAGCCGGCGGTCGGCGGCCACCATGTAGCGCATCAGGTCCCCGAGGCGGCGGATCCCCGTGGCCGTGACGAAGCCGGGGCCGACGAGGGCGTCCAACTGCGCCCGTACGTCCGTCAGGTTGGCCAGGAGCGTCGGGCTCTTCGTCGACTTCAGGCGGCGCTCGCAGGCCTGCCAGGCGGCCAGGACCTGCTGGACCTGGCCGACCGTGCGGACCGTGGTGTCGACGATCTCGGCGCGCACCTTCTCGTACAGCTTGCGGTACGACTCCTCGTCCCAGGCGGGACCGCCGAAGTCGGCGATGAGCTTGTCGGCCGCGGCCATCGCGCAGTCGGCGAAGAGCGCCTGGATGGAACCGTGCGGGTTCGCGGACAGGGCGATCTTCTGCGCGTTGGTCAGCTTGTCCGACGCGAACTTGGCCGGATTCACCGGGATGTTGCGCAGGACGAGGCGGCGCGTCCCCTTCCACATGGCCTGCTGCTGCTCGGCCTCGGTGTCGAAGAGGCGTACGGAGACGGTGTCCCCGTCGTCCACGAGCGCTGGGTACGCCTTCACCGGCTGGCCCGCGCGCCGGGTCTCGAAGACGCGGCTGAGGGAGCCGATGGACCAGTCCGTGAGGCCCGTCCGCTCGATCGCCGAGCCGCCCGTCTTCTCCGCGGTGGCGGCCGCCGCCTGCGAGAGCGCCTTGCGGGCCTTCGGGCGGAGCTGGAGCTTCAGCGCCTCCAGATCCTTGTCCTCGGAGAGCTTCCTGCGGCGCTCGTCGGTGATCCGGAAGGTGATCTTCAGGTGGTCCGGTACGCGGGTGAGGTCGAAGTCGTCCGGTGAGACGGGGACGCCGACCATCCGCTGGAGCTCCCGCGCGAGCGTCACGTGCAGCGGCTCCTGAAGAGGCACCGCCCGCTCCAGGAACGCCTTCGCGTAGTTGGGGGCGGGGACGTAGTGCCGGCGGATCGGCTTCGGCAGGGAGCGGATCAGCTCGATCACGACCTCCTCGCGCAGGCCGGGGATCTGCCAGTCGAAGCCGTCCGCCGTGACCTGGTTCAGGACCTGCAGCGGGATGTGGACCGTGACGCCGTCCGCGTCCGCGCCCGGCTCGAACTGGTACGTCACCTGGAACTTGAGCGGCCCCTGGCGCCACGTATCGGGATAGTCGTCCTTCGAGACGTCCCCGGCACGTTCGTTGATGAGCATCGAGCGCTCGAAGTCGAGCAGCTCGGGCTCCTCCCGCTGCTTCTTCTTCCACCAGGAGTCGAAGTGCGCCCCGGAGACGATGTCCTCGGGCACCCGCTGGTCGTAGAAGTCGAAGAGCGTCTCGTCGTCGACGAGGATGTCGCGGCGCCGTGCGCGATGCTCCAGCTCCTCCACCTCGGTGAGGAGCTTGCGGTTGGCGGCGAAGAACTTGTGGTGCGTGCGCCAGTCGCCTTCGACGAGCGCGTTGCGGATGAACAGGTCGCGGGAGACCTCGGCGTCGATGCGGCCGTAGTTCACCTTGCGCTGGGCGATGAGCGGGACGCCGTACAGCGTGACCTTCTCGTACGCCATCACGGCCGCCGCATCCTTCTCCCAGTGCGGCTCGCTGTAAGTGCGCTTGAGCAGATGCTGGGCGAGCGGCTCGACCCACTCGGGCTCGATCCTCGCGTTGACGCGGGCCCAGAGACGCGAGGTCTCGACGAGCTCGGCCGACATGATGAAGCGCGGGGGCTTCTTGAAGAGCGCCGAACCGGGGAAGACGGCGAACTTGGCGGAACGGGCGCCCAGATATTCGTTCTTCGCGCCCTCCTTCACGTCCTTCATCCCGATGTGGGAGAGGAGCCCGGCGAGGAGCGAGACATGGACCCGCTGCTCAGGGGCGTCGTCCTCGTTCAGATGGATGTCCATCTGCTTGGCGACCGTACGCAGCTGCGTGTAGATGTCCTGCCACTCACGGATTCGCAGGAAGTTCAGGTACTCCGACTTGCACATCCGGCGGAACGAGGACGAGCCGCGCTCCTTCTGCTGCTCGCGGACGTACCGCCAGAGGTTGAGATAGGCCAGGAAGTCGGAGGTCTCGTCCTTGAAGCGCGCGTGCTGCTGGTCGGCCTGCGTCTGCTTCTCGGCGGGGCGCTCGCGCGGGTCCTGGATGGAGAGCGCGGCGGCGATCACCATGACCTCGCGTACGCAGCCGTTCTTGTCGGCCTCCAGGACCATCCGGGCCAGGCGCGGGTCCACCGGCAGCTGGGCCAGCTTGCGGCCCTCCTGGGTGAGGCGCTTCTTCGGGTCCTTCTGCGTCGGGTCCAACGCGCCCAGTTCCTGGAGGAGCTGGACGCCGTCGCGGATGTTGCGGTGGTCCGGCGGGTCGATGAAGGGGAACTTCTCGATGTCGCCGAGCCCGGCCGCCGTCATCTGGAGGATGACCGATGCGAGGTTCGTCCGGAGGATTTCCGGGTCCGTGAACTCGGGGCGCGCGACGAAGTCGTCCTCGCTGTACAGGCGGATGCAGATGCCGTCCGACGTACGGCCGCAGCGGCCCTTGCGCTGGTTGGCGCTGGCCTGGCTGATCGCCTCGATGGGAAGCCGCTGCACCTTCGTACGGTGGCTGTAGCGCGAGATGCGGGCCGTGCCGGGGTCGATGACGTACTTGATGCCCGGGACGGTGAGGGAGGTCTCGGCGACGTTCGTGGCGAGGACGATGCGTCGGCCTGTGTGCTGCTGGAAGACGCGGTGCTGCTCGGCGTGCGAGAGGCGGGCGTAGAGGGGCAGGACTTCCGTGAACCGATAGTTCTTCTTGTTCAGCGCGTCCGCCGTGTCCCGGATCTCGCGCTCTCCGGAGAGGAAGACGAGGATGTCGCCCTTGCCCTCGCCCTGGAGCTCCTCGACGGCGTCGGTGATCGCGGTGATCTGATCGCGGTCGCTGTCGTCGGCATCCTCTTCGAGGAGCGGGCGATATCGGACCTCGACCGGATACGTACGGCCGCTGACCTCGACGATCGGCGCGTCCCCGAAGTGCCGCGAGAACCGCTCCGGGTCGATGGTCGCCGAGGTGATGACGACCTTCAGGTCCGGGCGCCTGGGCAGCAGCTGGGCGAGATAGCCGAGCAAGAAGTCGATGTTGAGCGACCGCTCATGGGCTTCGTCGATGATGATCGTGTCGTACGCGCGCAGCTCGCGGTCCGTCTGGACCTCGGCCAGCAGGATGCCGTCCGTCATCAGCTTCACGTACGTGTCAGGGCCCACCTGGTCCGTGAAGCGGACCTTCCAGCCGACGGCCTCGCCGAGCGGGGTGTTCAGCTCGTCGGCGACGCGCTCCGCGACCGTGCGGGCGGCGATGCGGCGGGGCTGCGTGTGCCCGATCATGCCGCGGACTCCACGGCCGAGCTCCATGCAGATCTTGGGGATCTGCGTGGTCTTGCCGGAGCCCGTCTCGCCCGCCACGATCACGACCTGGTGGTCGCGGATCGCCGCGGCGATGTCGTCCTTCTTCTGGCTGACCGGCAGCTCAGGCGGGTACGTGATCTTGGGCAGGCGGCTGCCCCGCTCGGCCATCCGCGCCGCGGCCCTGTCGAGGTCCGCCGCGATCTCGGCGAGTGCGACGGCTCGGGCCTCGGGTTTGCGTATCCGGCGCGCACCCTCGAGCCGGCGGCCGATCCGGTGCTCGTCGCGCAGCGAGAGCTCGGACAGGCGGGGGGCGAGGGTGTCGAGGGTGAGGGCAGGCTGCGTAGACATACGGCGTCCAGGATCTCACCCGCCGCTCGGAGGTGGCGAACCGATTTCTCTGGCGGGGCGCCTTGGCACGTACGATTCCGGGCATGTCGTCCCGTGCGCGTCTGTCGTGGTGCCCCCTCTTCGGGGTGCTGCTTGTCGTGCTCGGGGTGTTGTGCGGGCCCGCCGCCGTCGCGTCCACCGCTTCGGCGCAGCAGCCGCGAGCCGCGACGACAGCCTTCGTTCACGAGTTCGACAGCGTGCCCGGCTGTGGCAAGGGTGGGCAGCAGGACAGCGGGGGCCGTCCGGTGGCACCGCCGCGTCCGAGTTCGGCACACGAACTGCTCCCTGCTCTGTACGAGGCCCATACGGAGACCCGCTCCTGGGGCGCCGACCAGGCCGTGCTCGCCGTCGCGCCGGGCCGCGCGCCACCCGCGCTCGCGCCGCCCTCCCCGATGGAACTCTCCGTTCTGCGCGTCTAGGAGACCCCTGTCTTTGCCAGGGGTCCCTTGATCGACGTACGCAACAGGAGAAACGCACAGCTATGCCCAAGAAGTCCGACAGGCCCAGCAAGTCCAGCAAGTCCAGTAAGACCAGCAAGTCCAGCAAGAAGAACATCGCTATCGGGGCCGGGGTGGCCCTTGCCGCGCTGTTGCTCGGCGCCGCTTCATACAGCGCCACCCGGCCCGACGAGCCCTCGTCGCTCACCGCCAAGGAGGAGCCCGCCGCGGACGTCTCCGCCGATCCGCAGGCCGGCGTCTACCCGGAGCTTGCCGAGCTCGCCCGGCGCGACGCCGAGGACCCGCTCGCCCAGGGGCGCGCGGACGCGCCGGTCGTACTGATCGAGTACGCCGACTTCAAGTGCGGCTACTGCGGGAAGTTCGCCCGCGACACCGAGCCGGGCCTGGTGAAGAAGTACGTTGACGACGGCACCCTGCGCATCGAATGGCGCAACTTCCCCATCTTCGGCGCGGACTCCGATTCGGCGGCGCGTGGCGCGTGGGCGGCCGGTGAGCAAGGGCGCTTCTGGCAGTTCCACGCGGCAGCGTACGCGGAGGGCTCCAAGGAGAAGGGGTTCGGCGGCGACCGGCTCAAGGAACTCGCGAAGGAGGCCGGGGTCAAGGACATCGGCCGCTTCTCGGACGACGCGGGGAGTGCTGCCGCCAAGTCGGCGGTGAAGAAGGACCAGGATGAGGCGTACGGCCTGGGGGCGACGTCCACTCCGTCCTTCCTGGTCAACGGGCGGCCCATTTCGGGAGCGCAGCCGGACGAGGTGTTCGACCAGGCGATCGAGCAGGCGGCTGCGGCTGCCGGGGGCAAGGGAGCTTCGGGCAAGGGAGCTTCGGGCAAGGGCGGGAAGAAGTGACCGCCGATGTCGGGTACTTCGCGGCGTTCCTCGGGGGGCTTCTCGCCCTGCTGAGCCCGTGCAGTGCGCTGTTGCTGCCCGCCTTCTTCGCGTACTCGATCGACTCGGCCTCGCGGCTCCTCGCTCGTACGGGGATCTTCTACGCCGGTCTCGCGACGACGCTCGTGCCGCTGGGCGCCGCCGGGTCGGTGGCGGGGCGGTTCTTCTTCGGGCACCGGGATCAGTTGGTGCTTGTCGCCGGGTGGCTGATCATCGCGCTCGGGGTGCTGCAGGTCGTGGGGATGGGGTTCGCCTCGCGGAAGATGGCCGAGCTCTCGGGCCGTATCCGGCCGACGACGGCCGTCTCCGTGTACGCCCTTGGGGCGGTGTACGGCCTCGCCGGATTCTGCGCGGGGCCGATCCTGGGCTCCGTCCTCACGGTGGCGGCGGTGAGCGGGAGCCCGGTTTATGGAGGGCTGTTGCTCGCTGTCTACGCCTTGGGGATGGCGGTGCCGCTGTTCGTGCTCGCTCTGCTGTGGGAGCGGTTCGATCTCGGGCGGCGGAGGTGGCTGCGGGGGCGTTCCTTCCGGGTCGGCCGCTTCGAGCTGCATACGACCTCGCTCCTGTCGGGGCTCTTCTTTGTAGCCCTCGGTGCGGTCTTCCTCGCGTATGACGGGACTACTGCGCTGCCTGGTCTGCTGGATGTGGACGACTCGTTCGCTGTGGAGCAGTGGGCTGGCGGAGTGGGCAGGGCGGTGCCGGATTCGGTGCTGTTGGTGGGGGTTGTGGCGCTGGTGGGCGTGGGGTTCGGGGTGCGGGCTTGGCGTCGGAGGGGGCGTGCGGTGGTGGAGGCCGAGCGAGGGTGAGTGAGGGCAGGCGAGGCTGAGCGAGGGTGGGTCCGCTTTGGGTGGTTTAGCGTGTTTCTATGTCCCACCCTGAGCAGCAGCAGCCTGAGCGGCCCGAGCCTGCTGAGCACCAGCACGGCGCCCATGGCAGGACCCCTGCACGGGGTGAGCGGTGGGCGTCGTTCAAGGAGTCGCCGTTCCTGCCCGCGACCGTGCTGGTGTTCATCCTGGCCGCCGCGGCGGGGCTCTTCGCGGGCTCGTACACGTACTCCATGGCGGACCCGACCCCGCACCGCGTCCCCATGGCGGTGGTCGGCGCGCAGGACGCTCCGCGGGGCAAGGAGTTCCTCGACGGCATGGAGAAGGCGCTGAACGCCTCGCTGGAGGTGCACGCGTACGACAGTGTGGCCGCGGCGCGGGACGGGGTGGAGGAACAGAAGGTCTTCGCGATCCTCGCGGTGGCTCCGGGGGACAGGGTCCTCTTCGACGTCTCGGGTGCCTCCGGGGCATCGGTCGCGCAGGTGCTTGCCGAGGCCGCGCCGAAGGTGGGGGCGGAGGTGGGGGTTCCGGTGACGGTGAAGGACATCAAGCCGCTCCAGGAGGGGGATCCGCGGGGGCTCGCCATCTTCTACATCTCGCTTGCCGCCGTCATCATCGGCTTCGTCGGGGCGATCCAGCTGAGCGTGCACGCTCGGGGTCTCAACCCGGCGGAGCGGATCGCCTTCACGGTTCTCTACGCGCTGCTCGGCGGGTTCGTGATCGCGGCGGTGGTGGACTGGTGGCTGGGGGCGGTGGATCTGCCGTTCGTGGAGTCGTGGCTGATCCTCGCGCTGACGATGTTCACGTCGGGCATGGTGTTCACGATGTTCAACACGTTGTTCGGGCGCTGGGCGATGATTCCCACGTGGGGCCTGATGGTGCTGCTCGGCAACCCGTCGTCGGGCGGGGCGGTTTCGTGGCCGCTGCTTCCGTCGGTCCTCGGCCACATCGGGCGGTGGCTGCCGCCGGGGGCGTCGGTGAACGCGCAGCACACGGCGGTGTACTTCGGCGGGCATCAGCACGCGTTCCCGTTCCTGGTGCTCGCGGGGTGGGCGGTGCTGGCCTCGGCGGTCTTCTGGGTCTGGCGCCACCGGCATCCGGGGGGACGGGAGAGGCCTGCGGCACATGCGGGGGCTGCGCCGGGGCCGGCGTAGCTCAGGGGAATGCCGAAAGCCCCGCCGGGAGGGGCGGGGCTTCGGGAAGTGGTGGCTGGGGCCGGGATCGAACCGGCGACCTATCGCTTTTCAGGCGATCGCTCGTACCAACTGAGCTACCCAGCCACGCGATCCGCGTGGAATCGCAAGCGGTCCTGACGGGATTTGAACCCGCGGCCTCCACCTTGACAGGGTGGCGAGCACTCCAAACTGCTCCACAGGACCAAGCTTTGTGCGAGCACAAGTCTCGCACAAGGTGTTGCGTGCCCCCAACGGGATTCGAACCCGTGCTACCGCCTTGAAAGGGCGGCGTCCTGGGCCACTAGACGATGAGGGCTAAGGGCCCACCTGGGCGCCTTGCGGCGCGTCGGGGACGTGAGAAGCATATGGGATGCGGGGAGCTATCGCCAAAACGGTTATCGGGGGGTCGGGGGGCCGGTGCCCGGAGAGCGGTCAGGAGGGGGCGGCGACGGGGTCGCCCCGGGCTGGTTCTCCTTCGGGAGATGGCGGCTGACCTCGGCCTTCGTCAGGCCCAAGCCGCCCAGTTTGATCTCGTCCCACGCCTGGAGGCGCCGCGTGTCCCGGTCCAGGTAGAGGACCGATGCCTCGACCGGGTCCGGATACTTCCCCTCCACCGCACGCAGCCCGCTGCCGCCCGTCGAGCCCTCGATGCGAAGCCGCGTCCCGAGGTCCATGACCTCCATCTCCTGGTGGTGGACATGGCCCGCAAGGGCGAGCGGCACCTCGCCGTCCGTCTCGCGCGCGGCATCGGGGTTGTGCGCGATGGCGATGTCGACCGGAGTGCCTGCCGCCTGCTGGTCGCGCAGCGCGGAGGCGAGGCGGATGCCCGCCATCTCTTCGGCAGGCTTGCCCTCCGCCGCCACCGCGCGGTCCGGGGTGTACTGCGGATCGCCCGTCCCGGCGAACCGCAGGCCCGCGACCGACACCGCCTTGCCGTCGTCCAGGACGTGGACGTTCTTCATGCGCTGGAGATACCGCTGAGTGGTCGCCGAGTCGTGGTTGCCCCGGACCCAGATGTAGGGGGCGTCCAGGTCCTCGATCGGGTCCAGGAAGCCGTTCTCCGCCGCGCTGCCGTGATCCATCGTGTCGCCGGAATCGACGATGACGTTGATGTCGTACTGCTCGACGAGAGAAGAGATGATCTTCCAGCTCGCCGGGTTCAGGTGGATGTCCGAGACGTGCAGGACACGGATGGTGGACGGGTCCGGCTGGTACGCGGGGAGCGTCGATGTCACGTCGTAGAGCTTCGTCACGTTGGTGACCAGGCGCGCCAACTCCCGCTGGTAGACGTCGAATTCGCTCACGATGCTGCGAGCGTTGCCGACGACCGACGGGGCGCTGCTGAGCAGGCCCGAGAACTTCGGTTCCAGGACCGATTTCGGGTTCCACGTCGCGTACGCCGCCGCGCCTGATGCCGCTAGCAGCGCCAAGGCCAGGCCGCCCGCCGCCAGGGCTCTGCGCGGGCGGCGGTAGACCGCGAGGCCCAGTGCCGTGGCGCCCGCGACGACCGCCGCGCAGGAGCGTACGGCCAGGTCGAGCGTGCCGTGCTCGACGTCCCTGGCCACCTCGTCCTGGAGGCCGGCGATCCGCTCGGGGTGGTCGACCAGGGCCTGGGAGCGGACCGGGTCCAGGCGGTCCACGTTCACGTCCAGGCGGATGGGTGCGGTGTGCGAGCGCAGTTCCAGGGCTCCCAGCGGGGAGACGTCGATCTTCGTGCCGCCGGTGAGCGACGGGCGCAGCGTCATGCGCGTGTCCATCGGCCCCACCGGCGCGTGCACGCTGCCGATGATCAGCAGGCCCAGCCAGGCGCCCAGGAGGACCACCGCTACCAGGCCCGCGGCACGTCCGTACGGATGCGGAGGGCTGATGAGTTCGCCGACCGGATGCGGGTGTCGGGATCGGTAGTGGCGTACGAGAGCGGCGGGCACACGAAAGTCGCGAAGCCGGGCCATTGGGGCCGTATGCCCATGGGGCCGGGTTGCTATGCGGGCGGTGGCCGACAATGGGGGTGTGCTGGAGATGACGCGGGAAGAGTTCGAGGAACTGGTCGCCGAGGCGCTCGACCGGATTCCCCCCGAGTTGACGCGGTTGATGGACAACGTGGCGGTGTTCGTGGAGGACGAACCGGCCGCCGAGGATCCGGAGCTGCTCGGGCTCTACGAGGGGACTCCACTGACCGACAGGGGTGAGTGGTACGCGGGGGTGCTGCCCGACCGGATCACCATCTACCGGGGGCCGACTCTGCGTATGTGCGAGTCGCGGGCGGATGTGGTCACGGAGACCGAGATCACCGTCGTGCACGAGGTCGCACACCACTTCGGGATCGACGACGAGCGCCTGCACGCCCTGGGATACGGCTGACGGTCCGGTGCCGCGGTCCGTGTCCTCTTGCGGGGCAAGGGAGTTGGGTAGGACGTCCCCGCTTCTCAGCGCCTCGGAGGTGCTCGGCCGTGCGCCAGTTGTACGTTCCTGTCCGATGGGCCGCGGCAGCCGTCGCCGTCATGGCGACCGCGGGCTGCATGAGCATCGGCGACGACGGGGGCGGTGAACCGGGCCCCGCCCGGTCCTCCGGCGGGCACAGCGCGGCGGCCGCCCCGGACGGCGGGAACGTCACGCCGGGTGCCGGCTCGGGCGGCGGTGCTGCCGATCGCGGCGACGCGAAGGGCGGCAAGCACGGCAAGAAGGGCAAGAGCGGTAAAGGCAAGGGCAAGGGTGGTTCCGGTGCGGCCGGGGGCGATGCCGACCAGGCCTCGGCGTCCGCATCACGCGGCGGCGACGACCCCGCCCCGCCGACCAAGGACGGGCGCCCTTCGCCCACGCGGGACAAGCCGGACCCGCCGCGCCCCACGCCGACCCCCGACCCTCCGAAGCCGACCCCCACGCCGACTCCGCCGGAGCCCACGCCGGAGCCCTCGTCCTCGGCGCACGAGCCCCCGCAGCAGGACGCACAGCTGGGGGAGCGGTCGAAGGAGCTCGGGTCGCGGGAGCCCTCACCGGAGGCGGGGCCTGCCTAGTCGTGGCTGGGCGGGGGGCGAGGTAGTGGCTGGGCGAGGGTCGAGCCGGCGCTTCAGCCCTGTCCGAAACCCGCTTCCTCGCAGGTGAGCCAAGCTGTGAGGGGTGGAATCCAAGGTGCCCCGGACAGTGTGGTTTGCCTTCTGGGGGGTTGGGTGCGTATGGTGGTAGATCGTTTGATCCCATTTGCCCGGCGCCGAAAAAGAAGAGCGCCGCGTGGCGCGTACTCTCCCCAGCCGTGGCTGACCGCATAGAGGCGGTCCATTGCGAAATCACGGAGTTGACGGGCGCGTGCCGAGACTCCGGAAGGTTTCGCATTTCGCATGTCCATTTCTCATTCTGACCACGCCGTCCTGCCCGAGAACGAGACGACCGACGAGCTGACGGTCGAGGCGGCCGAGGCCGTTGTCGAGACCGCAGAGATCGTCGAAAGCGTCGAGATCGTCGAGGCCGCCGACGTCGTGGAGGCCGCCGAGCAGGTCGTCGCCGAGGCCGATGAGGCCAAGACCGAGGCTGACGCCGAGGTCGAGGTCGAAGAGGCCGAAGAGGCCGCTCCGACCGGCCCCACCTTCGGTGACCTCGGTCTGCCCGAGGCCATCGTCCGCAAGCTCGCCCAGAACGGCGTGACCGCGCCCTTCCCGATCCAGGCCGCGACCATCCCGGACGCCCTGGCCGGCAAGGACATCCTCGGCCGCGGCCGCACCGGCTCCGGCAAGACTCTCTCCTTCGGTCTGCCGATGCTCACGACGCTGGCGTCCGAGGGCCGCACCGAGAAGAAGAAGCCCCGCGGCGTCATCCTGACCCCGACGCGTGAGCTCGCGATGCAGGTCGCGGACGCGCTTCAGCCGTACGGCGACGTGCTCGGCCTGAAGATGAAGGTCGTCTGCGGCGGTACGTCGATGGGCAACCAGATCTACGCGCTCGAGCGCGGCGTCGACATCCTCGTCGCCACCCCGGGCCGACTGCGCGACATCATCAGCCGTGGCGCCTGCTCGCTCGAGAACACCCAGATCGCGGTGCTCGACGAGGCCGACCAGATGTCCGACCTGGGCTTCCTGCCCGAGGTCACGGAGCTGCTCGACCAGGTCCCGTCCGGCGGCCAGCGGATGCTCTTCTCCGCCACGATGGAGAACGAGATCTCCACGCTGGTCAAGCGCTACCTGACCAACCCGGTCACGCACGAGGTCGACGCCGCCCAGGGCGCCGTCACGACCATGACGCACCACATCCTCATCGTGAAGCCCCGCGACAAGGCGCCCGTCACGGCCGCCATCGCCGCACGCAAGGGCCGCACGATCATCTTCGTCCGCACCCAGCTGGGCGCCGACCGCATCGCCGAGCAGCTCTGCGAGTCCGGCGTGAAGGCCGACGCGCTGCACGGTGGCATGACGCAGGGTGCCCGCACCCGCGTCCTCGAGGACTTCAAGAAGGGCTACGTCAACGCGCTCGTCGCGACCGACGTCGCCGCCCGAGGCATTCACGTCGACGGCATCGACCTGGTCCTGAACGTGGACCCGGCCGGTGACCACAAGGACTACCTGCACCGTTCGGGCCGTACCGCTCGCGCGGGCCGCTCCGGCACGGTCGTGTCCCTCTCGCTGCCGCACCAGCGCCGCCAGATCTTCCGCCTGATGGAGGACGCGGGCGTCGACGCCTCGCGTCACATCATCAACGGCGGCGGCACCTTCGAGCCGGAGGTCGCCGAGATCACCGGCGCCCGTTCGATGACCGAGGTGCAGGCCGACTCCGCAGGCAACGCGGCGACCCAGGCCGAGCGTGAGGTCAAGGACCTCACCAAGGAGCTGGAGCGCGCCACGCGTCGCGCCACGGAGCTGCGCGAGGAGGCCGCGCGCCTCACCGCGCGTGCCGCCCGTGAGCGTGGCGACGACCCGGAGACGGCGGTGGCCGAGGCCGCCGCTGCCGCCGAGGCCGTCGTCGAGGCCGCTGCCTCCGTCCCGGCGCAGCCCGAGGCTGCCCGCGAGGAGCGCCGTCCGCAGCGCGACGACCGCGGCAACTACGAGCGTGAGCGTCGTGACGACCGTGGTGGCCGTTCCTTCGAGCGTCGTGACGACAACCGTGGCGGTGGCTCCGGCTTCCGCGGCGGCGACCGTCGCGAGGGTGGCCAGGGTGGCGGCTTCAACCGCGACCGTGGCAACGACCGTGGTGGCCGTTCCTTCGAGCGTCGTGACGACAACCGTGGCGGTGGCTCCGGCTTCCGCGGCGGCGACCGCCGTGAGGGTGGTCAGGGTGGCGGCTTCAACCGTGACCGCAACGACCGTGGTGGCTCCGGCTTCCGTCGTGACGACCGTCCGTCGGGCGGCGACCGTGGTGGCTTCCGCGGCGGCGACCGCCGTGAGGGTGGTCAGGGCGGCGGCTTCAACCGCGACCGCAACGACCGTCCCTCGGGCGGCGACCGTGGTGGCTTCCGCGGCGGCGACCGCCGTGAGGGTGGCCAGAGCAGCGGCTCCGGCTTCCGCCGTGACGACCGTCCCTCGGGCGGCCACCGTGGCAGCGACCGTCCGTTCAACCGCGACCGTCGTGACGACCGTCCCTCGGGTGGTGCCCGCTCCGGCGGCCACGACCGCCCGGCGTTCAACCGCGACCGCTCCGGCACGGGCACCGGCTCCTTCGGCCGCCGTGACGACAAGCCGCGCTGGAAGCGCAACGGCTGAGCGCCTCTGAGTAACTGAACTACGGCAGCGGGCCCGTCCCTTCGGGGGCGGGCCCGCTGCCGTATGCCAAACGTGACGTGTGTCATGTCCCTGCCGTGGGCAACGCTCGTGCATGAAACCACCACCCGTGCCCACGACCGGCTCCGACGAGGAGCGCCTCGCCCAGCTCGGCTACACCCAGGTCCTGGCCCGCCGCATGTCCGCGTTCTCGAACTACGCGGTCTCCTTCACGATCATCTCGGTCCTGTCCGGCTGCCTCACCATGTACCTGTTCGGCATGAACACCGGCGGCCCCGCCCTGATCACCTGGGGCTGGATCGGCGTCGGCCTGATGACGCTCTTCGTCGGCCTCGCGATGGCCGAGATCTGCTCCGCCTACCCGACGTCCGCCGGGCTCTACTTCTGGGCACACCGCCTCGCGCCGCCCCGTACGGCGGCGGCCTGGGCGTGGTTCACGGGCTGGTTCAACGTGCTCGGCCAGGTCGCGGTCACCGCGGGGATCGACTTCGGCGCGGCGTCGTTCCTGGGCGCGTACCTGAACCTGCAGTTCGACTTCGCCGTCACCGAGGAGCGCACGATCCTCCTCTTCGCCGCGATCCTCGTACTGCACGGCCTGCTCAACACCTTCGGCGTGCGCATCGTCGGCCTGCTCAACAGCGTGAGCGTCTGGTGGCACGTCATCGGGGTCGCCGTCATCGTCGGCGCCCTTGCCTTCTCGCCGGACTCGCACCAGTCGGCGTCCTTCGTCTTCACCGAGTTCGTGAACAACACGGGCTGGGGCAGCGGGCTCTACGTGGCCCTCATCGGCCTGCTGATGGCCCAGTACACCTTCACCGGCTACGACGCCTCCGCACACATGACGGAGGAGACGCACGACGCGTCGACGGCCGGGCCCAAGGGCATCGTCCGCTCCATCTGGACATCCTGGATAGCGGGCTTCGTGCTGCTTCTGGGCTTCACCTTCGCCATCCAGTCGTACGACGGCGCCCGCGAGTCGGCGACGGGGGCACCGCCCGCCCAGATCCTCCTGGACGCACTCGGCGCGACCACGGGCAAGCTGCTCCTGCTTGTCGTCATCGGCGCGCAGCTCTTCTGCGGCATGGCGTCCGTGACCGCCAACTCCCGCATGATCTACGCCTTCTCGCGGGACGGAGCACTGCCGTTCTCGCACATCTGGCACTCGGTCAACCCGCGTACGCGCACACCCGTAGCCGCGGTCTGGCTCGCGGCCCTCGGCGCGCTCGTCCTCGGCCTGCCCTACCTGATCAACGTCACCGCGTACGCGGCGGTGACATCGATCGCCGTCATCGGCCTCTACATCGCGTACGTCATCCCGACCCTGCTCCGGCTGCGCAAGGGCGAGCAATTCGAGCGCGGGCCCTGGCACTTGGGCCGCTGGTCACGCCCGATCGGCATCGTCGCGGTGGCCTGGGTCGGCGTGATCACGGTCCTGTTCATGCTGCCGCAGGTCTCGCCGGTCACCTGGGAGACCTTCAACTACGCCCCGATCGCGGTACTCGCCGTCCTCGGCTTCGCCGCGACCTGGTGGCTGGTATCGGCCAGGCACTGGTTCCTCAACCCGGACCACGAGCGCACGGCGGCCCGCGACGCGGCCCGGCGCGGGGCACCCGACCCGGCCGATCCCTGACCGGCCCCGCGGTCGCCGACGGTCGCCCGAGGCCCGCCAGCGGCCCGTCGCGGAACGCGCGACGGGCCAAGGAGGCAATACCCGATCGGACTGCCGGGCCTCTCCCGCTATGCTCGGGGGGTGCCTCGGCACGAGGACCGTTAGCTCAATTGGCAGAGCAGTGGACTTTTAATCCATTGGTTGTGGGTTCGAGTCCCACACGGTCTACCACTCAGGCCCAGGTCAGGCAGCTTCTGACCTGGGCCTGTGGCGTTCCCCCGGTCTGCCGGTCGCCCGAACGGACCCGCCTCGCCTGCGCCCTCGCGGTCCGCGAGCGACGCTGGGCCTGCCAGGTGGTCGATCCGGAGGTGCAGCATGGGTTCCGTCCGCTCCGTACGTTTCGTACGACGGGCTCTCGTGATGATGCTCGGGCCCCTCCTCGTCGGCGTCTGTGCGGCCTGCGGCGGGTCCGGGAGCGGCTCGGCAGAGGGGGCGACCGAGCGGGCGCGGCCCACCGGTCAGGCCTTCGAGCATCCCGGAGTGCTCGTCAGCAAGGGGCAGCTGGCGCGGGTGCGCGCACATGTCGCGGCTCGTGAACAGCCTTGGCTGAAGGCGTTCGAGCAGATGCGGGGCAGTAAGTACGCGGCCCTGGACTACCAGGCCAAGCCGTACGCCGTCGTCGAGTGCCCGCCCGACACCCGTCCGGGCCACGGCTGCGTCGAAGAGCGCGAGGACGCCATCGCCGCGTACACCCAGGCTCTGCTCTGGAACATCACCGGCGACCGTGCGCACGCCAAGAAGGCCGTGCAGATCATGGACGCCTGGTCGGGCGTGATCACCAAGCACACGGAGGCCAACGCGGGCCTCCAGACGGCCTGGGCCGCCTCCTCGTGGGCGCGTGCGGCCGAAGCCGTGCGCTATACCTACGACGGCTGGAGTGACGGCGAGCTGCTGCGTTTCGAGCGGATGCTGCGTACCGCCTATCTGCCCCAAGTCCTCAACGGGTCAGCCGACTTCAACGGCAACTGGGACCTGGTGATGGCCGACGCGACCATGGGCATGGCGGTCTTCCTCGACGACCACGAGGACTTCGAGAAGGCGGTGACGCACTTCAGGACCCGGGTGCCCGCCTACTTCTACCTGAAGTCGGACGGGCCGCTGCCGGTCTCGCCGAAGGGCAGCGGCATCAACACCGCGGCGGAGCTCCAGAAGTACTGGTTCGGGCAGAAGACCTTCGCCGACGGCCTCTCCCAGGAGTCCTGCCGTAACTTCAAGCACGCCAGCTACTCCCTCGCCGCCACCGCGCACATCGCCGAGACCGCCTGGCACCAGGGCGTCGATCTGTACGGCGAGGTCAAGGACCGGCTGCGGGCCGCTTTCGAGTTCCACTCCAAGTACCAGCTGGGCGCGCGGGCGCCGGGCTGGCTGTGCGGCGGCAAGGTGCAGCGCGACATGGGGCCCGACACCGAGGTCGGCCTCAACCACCTGCGGGACCGGCTGAAGCTGGATCTGCCGGAGACGGCGAAATACACGGAGGAGCGGCGGCCCGAGGGGACGGACGATCTGTTCGTGGCCTGGGAGACGCTGACGCACGCCGAGAACACCTGAGCCTTGAGCTGGTTCGCTTCACTCCCTCTGATGGCGTAGAGTTGCATTCAACGGCGCGGGGTGGAGCAGCTCGGTAGCTCGCTGGGCTCATAACCCAGAGGTCGCAGGTTCAAATCCTGTCCCCGCTACTAAAGGCCGAAGGCCCGGATCCAGTAATGGATCCGGGCCTTCGGTGTTTTCCGCGTGAGCGCCGCTTCGGGGCGCGGTTCAACCCGATCGGCCCACACCGGTCGCCCCGCGCCCCCGCGCCGGGAACCCTGGACGAGGCGTGGTCATGGATCTGGTCCTGGCCGCGGAACGCGGCAGGAGAAGACCGGTGGGGCAGCGAGGAGGAAGCGGCAGGGGCCTGCGCAAGGTGCCCCGCACGGATTCCGACGTCAGGCATGAGCGGGCGTTCGTGCGGACCCTTCCTCTGCTGCTCCTCGTCGTCGGGATCGTCTACGACCTCGTGACCCCGGCCGCGTTCACCGCCGCGCCCTTCTTCACCGCCGCCCCGCTGGTCGCCGCCCCCTTCTACTCGCTGATCAGCACCGCCCTCACCGGCGTCGGCTCCTGCGCCGCTGTGCTCGGCCTGCACTTCAGGACCAGCACCACGACCGATGTCGAAGCCGTCACCGAACTGATCACGGTGGCGACCGTGGCCGTGCTCGCCGTCCTCATCAACCGCGTCGTATCCCGCAGCGACGAACAGCTCGCCTCCGCACGCTCCATCGCCGAGGCCGCCCAACGCGCCGTACTGCCGCAGCCGGACCCCCGGATCGGCGGGCTCGACGTCGCGGCGCGCTACGAGGCCGCGGAGGCCGACGCGTTCATCGGGGGTGATCTGTACGCCGTGCAGGACACCTCGCACGGCGTACGCGTCATCGTCGGCGACGTACGCGGCAAGGGCATGAGCGCGGTGGCGGCCGTCGCCGTCGTCATCGGGGCGTTCCGGGAGGCCGCGGAGCAGGAGGCCACCCTGGAGGCGGTGGCGCAGCGCCTGGAGCGGGCGCTCGCGCGTGAGGGCACGCGCAGGGACGGTCTCGACGCCTTCGAAGGGTTCACCACCGCCGTCCTCGCGGAGATCCCGCACAGTGGCGGTCTCGTACGCCTCATCAATCGCGGGCACCCGGGGCCGCTGCTCCTGCGCGGCGACGGGCGGCTGTGCGTCCTGTCCGCCACCGAGCCCGCGCTGCCGCTCGGGATGGGCGAACTCGGCACCTGGCCGGACCGTGCGGACGAGACGGAGTTCCCGCCGGGGGCGATGCTGCTGCTCTTCACCGACGGGCTCTCCGAGGCGCGTGATCACCGGGGCGAGTTCTACGACCCGGCCGCCCGGCTCGGCGGCCGCATCTTCCCGGGACCCAACGGCCCGGACACCCTCCTCGCCACGCTCACCGAGGAAGTGTGGCTGCACACCGGGGGCGGGACGACGGACGACATGGCGCTGCTCGCGGTGCGGCGGCCGTCGGCGACGGGCACCTCACCGCGTCGCGTTCCGCCTGATGTCACTGGACGTGACTGAAGGACACCCCTCCGTCCGGCAACTGACGCACTGTCCAGGAAATGTGAAGCTCCGGTGTGTGAAGATCTGGGGTCAACTCGCCCCGTTCCAGCCCCCCGTGTCCCGTTAAGTGCAGGCCAAAGGCGTTAACGATCAGCCGGAACAGCTTGGATTCCGGCCCTGCTGTCTATTAACGTTCGATAACGCAGCGCGGTCGTCCCAGCCGTCACTCGAGTCGGCTCCGCGCGCACGCGCCTAATCCCGCAAGGGAGCCGGGGAACCACCTACATGGGGTGAATCGGGCAGCTGTGCATCCGTGCCGGCTGTTCGTAGGAGACCTTCCTGCTCCGAACCCGTCAGCTAACCCGGTAGGCGAGAAGGAAGGAAAGGAGTGCGCCCCAGTGGCGTCCAACCGCCCTGCCCCCCAAGGCGTGTACGTACCGAATGACGACGATTTCGGTGGGTACGACGAAACATCTTCCTGGGAGGAATGGAATCCCACCGAGGACTCCATCCGTCCCGTCCGCGGCAGGCACCGCGTCCACAAGCGGGGCGGTGGCGGGCTCGCCCGCAGCTCCACTGTTCTCGGCGTAGGCGTCATCGCCGCAGTCGGCGCGGGCGGCATCGCCACCGCGCAGGGCGGCAAGCCCCCGGTCTCCATCGAGATGCCGGACCTCTCGGCCGTCACGGACTCGCTCCCGGAGGCCAAGTCGCTGCCGGGCGTGGGGTCTTTGATATCCGACGACTCCGACGACTCCGGTTCCGCCGACAACGGCGTGCAGACCGCCGCCGCGCCCCTCTCCGCCGCCGGCGTCAGCACATCGGACGCCGAGCAGGGCACCACAGACGCGGGCGAGGCACTGCGGGCCCGCATCATGGAGCAGGCCGAGAACCAGCAGGACCAGGCGGACGACGCGGTCCAGCAGGCGAGCGAAGAAGCCGCCGTCAAGGAGGCTGCCGCACAGGCCGCCGCCAAGCAGACCGCGGCCGAGAAGAAGATCGCCGCGGAGAAGGCCGCCGCGAAGAAGAAGGCCGAGGCGGAGGCCAAGAGGAAGGCAGAGGCGGAGCGCCTCGCCAAGCTCGCGAAGAGCTACATCCTGCCCGTGGCCTCGTACACCGTCACCGGCACCTTCGGTCAGCCCGGCTCGATGTGGTCCTCCGGCTACCACACAGGCCTGGACTTCGCGGCCCCCACGGGTACGCCCATCAAGGCGATCCACTCCGGCACCATCAAGGAGGCCGGCTGGGCGGGGGCGTACGGCTACCGCACGGTCATGGAACTCGACGACGGCACCGAGCTGTGGTTCTGCCACCAGTCCTCGATGAGCGTCAGCGTCGGCCAGAAGGTCTCCACCGGCGACGTCATCGGCCGCGTAGGCGCGACCGGCAACGTGACCGGGGCGCACCTCCACCTGGAGGTCCACCCGGGCGGCGCCTCCACCGGGGTCGACCCGGCGGCGTGGCTGCGCGACAAGGGCAGGACGGTCTGACGTAACCCCGTACCCCGGCGGTCCTGGCGACAACCCCCCGACGTCAGGGCTGCCGGTTCGGCATGTCCGGGGCTCCTGCTCCTATGGATCCCAGGGATGCGTGTACGGAATGCTGCGCTCCGTAAGTACGTTGCCTCCCATATGACTTCTCTTCGCAAGCTTGGCTCGTCCGACCTCGAGGTCTTCCCGCTCGCACTCGGCGGCAACGTCTTCGGCTGGACGGCCGACGAGGCCCAGTCCTTCGCCGTGCTCGACGCCTACACCGCCGCGGGCGGCAACTTCATCGACACCGCCGATGTCTACTCGGCCTGGGTGCCCGGCAACAAGGGTGGCGAGTCCGAGACCGTCATTGGCGACTGGCTCACCGCGCGCGGCAACCGTTCCGACGTCGTGCTCGCCACGAAGGTCGGCGCCCACCCCGAATACAAGGGCCTGTCCGCCGGCACCATCAAGTCCGGTGCCGAGGAGTCGCTGCGCCGCCTGCGCACCGACTACATCGACCTCTTCTACACGCACTACGACGACCCGACCGTCCCCGTCGAGGAGATCATCGGCGCCCTCGACGAACTGGTGACGTCCGGCAAGGTGCGCGCCATCGCCGCGTCCAACGTGACCGCCGAGCGGCTCCAGGAGTTCCTCGACTTCTCCGACCGCGAGGGCCTCGCGCGTTATTCGGCGCTCCAGCCGCACTACAACCTCGTATCGCGTGACACGTACGAGGGTTCGCTGGAGCAGGTCGCATCCCGCTCCGGCCTGGCCGCCGTCCCGTACTACGCGCTCGCATCCGGTTTCCTGACCGGCAAGTACCGCCCGGGTGCGCAGGTCGAGAGCGCGCGGGCCGCAGGCGCGGGCAAGCACCTGGAGACACAGCGGGGCCTGCGGGTCCTCGCCGCCCTGGACGAGGTCGCCAAGAACCGGGACGCCGAGCTCGCGACCGTGGCCCTCGCATGGCTCGCGGCGCAGCCGACGGTGGCGGCGCCGCTCGCATCGGCCCGTACGGTCGAGCAGCTGCCCGCGCTGCTCGCGGTGGGGGAGCTGGAGCTGACGGACGCCGAGGTGTCGGCGCTCACGGCGGCTTCCGCCTAGGGCCCTAGCCCCTGTAGGGGTTGTAGGCGGGGTAGGGCATCGCGGGCTTGGCGTACGGATATCCGTAGGGGTGCTGCTGGTACTGCTGCTGGTACTGCGGCTGCGGATAGGGCTGTTGGTACTGCTGCTGATACAGCCGCGCGTACGGCTGCTGATACCCGTACGGCGGCGGCATCGGCACCAGCACCGGTGCCGTCGCGCGCGCCGCGTAGGCGAGGGCGGGCCGTGCCGCGTCGCGCCGCTCCCACAGCGCGTGCAGCAACTCCCGCTCCCGTACGACGAAGTCGGTGCCCGCCCGGCCGCGGCGCCCCCGGTGGCGCAGGAGCGCGAGTGCCGTCGCGTACGTCTCGTACTCCGCGACCGTGCGCGCCGCCGCCTTTCCCGCTGTGTACGAGGCGTAGTCGCGGGCCAGCGTGCGGGCCCGCATCGTGCCGAGCGCGAACGGCTCGGGCGCGGTGAGCCAGCCGGCGAGGGCGTAAGCGGGCAGCTCGGCCCGCACGATGCGCAGGCTGCGCTGCCTCGTCCAGATCACCAGCCAGGTGAGCAGGCCGAACGCGGGCAGCATGAAGAGCGCGTACACGACGAAGAAGCCGTACTCTCCGAGGTTCGCCGAGCCGTTCCACAGGGCGTGCAGGCCCATCGCGAGGAGCAGCCCGCCGAGCGGGAGCAGGACGCGGCGCACGTGCTGACGGTCGGTGCTGAGCGCGGCGATGCCGAAGCCGATGCCGGTGAGCACGGTGAAGAGCGGGTGGGCGAAGGGCGACATCACGACGCGTACGAAGAAGGTCGCCGCCGTCACGGACGCGAGCCCCGTCCCGCCGTTCAGCTGGTCGGTGCCGAAGGCGCTGCCGAGATAGAGGATGTTCTCGGTGAACGCGAAGCCGGTGGCGGTCACTCCCGCGATCACCACGCCGTCGACGATGCCGGTGAACTCGCGTCTGCGGAAGAGGAAGACGAGCAGGACGGCCGCGGCCTTGGCGCTCTCCTCGACGATCGGCGCTATGACGGTCGCGCCGAGGTTGTCGGCGCCGGTGGGGTCGGCGGTGGCGGTGGCTATCCAGCGGGTCGCGAAGCTGTTCGCGACGATCGCTATGAGGGCCGCGGCGCAGGCGCCCCAGGCGAAGGAGAAGAGCAGATTCCGCCAGGGGCCCGGCTGGACCCGTTGCAGCCAGCGGAAGGCGGCCACCAGAAGCGGCACGGGCAGCGTCGCGAGGCCGAGCCCGACCAGGAAGCCCTCGGTGCCGGTCTGTTCCCTGACCAGGGCGAGGATCACGAGGCCCGACAGGGCGAGCAGCGTGACCAGGGCCGCGACGCGTAGCGCACGCCGCTGCCACCAGCGCGGGTGCCGCAGCCCGGGGGGCCCTGCGGGGGGCATCGGGTGCGGGTGAGGAGAACGGGTGGCCACCCGTTGACCCTAACGAGGGACGGGGGTGGGCCGCGACGGTGTCTCAGGCCCCATGGCCGGATGTATCGGGGAGCGGACGACAGGACAGCCGGCGGAACAGCAGGTCATGCACCACATGCCCCTTGTCGAGCCCCTGGCCTTCGAACCGGGTGAGGGGACGGAAGGAGGGACGGGGCGCGTAGCCGCCGTCGGCCTGGGTGTTCTCGAAGGCGGGGTGCGCGGTGAGCACCTCGAGCATCTGCTCGGCGTACGGCTCCCAGTCGGTCGCGCAGTGCAGTACGGCGCCGGGCTTGAGGCGGGGGGCGGCGAGGTCGAGGAAGTCGGGCTGGATGATGCGGCGCTTGTGGTGGCGGGCCTTGGGCCAGGGGTCCGGGAAGTAGACCCGGAGCCCGTCGAGCGAGGCGGCCGGGAGCATTTCGCGGAGCAGGATGACGGCGTCGCCGTTCGCGACGCGGATGTTGGTGAGTGAGTTCCGCTCGGCCAGGCCGAGGAGATTCCCCTGGCCGGGGGTGTGCACGTCGACGGCGAGGATTCCCGTCTCCGGGTCGTCGGCGGCCATCTGCGCGGTGGCTTCGCCCATGCCGAACCCGATTTCGAGCACGACGGGGTTCTCGGTGCCGAACAGTTCGGCGAGGTCGAGGGTGCGCTGCCCGTCGATGTCGAGCCCCCACTTGGGCCACAGCCTCTGGAGCGCATCCGCTTGACCTGCGGTGACGCGGCTCCTGCGGGGCTGGAAACTCCGGATCCGCCGCTCGAAGTGGGACCCGGCGGGGTCGGGCGCGGGCCCGTCGGGGAACCGGGGTTCGCCCTTCGGGCGAGGGGGGCGGGGGCTGCTGGGGGTGGGGGAGGACTCAGACACAGTGCGGCGATTTTATCTCCGCTGAGGCGGAGCCCCAGTCTCGGGAAGGGGCGGGAAGGGTTGGGAAGGGTTGGGAAGGGTCGGGATCGGGGGAAGCCCCGCAGGGCCCGCCCCTACAGCAGCGCAAGCACCCGCCGAGCCACCGCCCTCCCAATAGGCAGCGAAGCCGTAGCCGCAGGCGAAGGCGCATTCAGCACATGCACAGCCCGCACCCCCTCCCGTATCAGGAAGTCATCGACCAGCGACCCGTCCCGCAGGACGGCCTGCGCCCGCACCCCCGCGGCCACCGGCACAAGATCATCCGAGCTCACCGCAGGCAGCAGCCTCCGGACCGCCGACGTGAACGCCCCCTTGGAGAAGGACCGGCGAAGCTCACCCGCCCCGTACCGCCAGTGCCGCCCGGCCATCCGCCAGGCCCCCGGCCACCCCAGCGTCCCCGCGAGCTCGCGAGGCCGCACCACGCCCCACCCGTACCCCTCGCGGGCCAGCGCGGGCACCGCGTTGGGTCCGACGTGGACCCCGCCCCCGATGCCCCGCGTCAGATGCACCCCCAGGAAGGGGAACGCCGGATCCGGCACCGGATACACCAGGCCCCGCACCATCTCGGGCCGCGCCAGGTCGAAGTACTCCCCACGGAAGGGCACGATCCGCATCCCGGGGTCGTCCCCGGCGAGCATCGCCACCTGGTCGCACTGCAATCCCGCACAGTTGACGAGGACCTTCCCCCGCACCACCGAACCGTCGGCCGTGCGGACGGCCACCCCGAGCGCCGGGCGCCGGTCGATGCGGACGACCTCCGCGCCGTACCGCACATCGGCCCCGGAGGCGTCCGCGAGCTGCTCCGCCACCGCCCCGTAATCACAGATCCCGGTGGTCCCGACCTGGATGGCGGCGAGGCCCCGCACCTCGGGTTCGTACTCGGTGATCTGGGCGGGGCCGAGCTCCCGCACCGGAATGCCGTTCTCCCGGCCGCGCTGGACGAGGGCGTGCAGGCGCGGCAGCTCGTCCCGCTCGGTGGCGACGATCAGCTTGCCGGTGACTTCGTGCGCGATGCCGTACTCCGCGCAGAACTTGATCATTTCGGCGCCGCCCCGCACCGCGTACCGAGCTTTCAGGGAATCGGGGCGGTAATAGATCCCGCTGTGGATCACCCCGCTGTTGCGTCCCGTCTGGTGCCGGGCGGGGCCCGGCTCCTTCTCCAGGACGGTGACCCGAGTCCCCGGCGCGGAACGCGTGAGGGCATACGCCGTCGACAGACCGACGATCCCGCCGCCGATCACCAGCACATCACAGTCGTACGCCAGAGTCCGGACCATCCCGCATCACCTCCCACCCCGATAGTGCACTGCGCCACTGACAACGCCCTCAAACCCGGCGAGGGCCGCAGGGTTACAGGGGGCGGAATTGCTGTTGCCGTTCCGGCGCCGCACAGAGCTGCCGTTCCGGCGCCGCACGGAGCCCCGCTGGACTACGCGGGGCGCCGCACGGAATCCCGTCGGACTACGCGGGGGCGACCAGCAGGGGCCGCGCCCTCTCCCGCAGCTCCACCACCCGTGGCTCGTCGCCGTACGGCTCGAGGCGGTGCAGCAGATCCTTCACGTACTCCGTCGTCCGCGCGGACGAGATGCGCCCGGCGACCTCAAGGGCGCGGGTGCCCTGCTCGCAGGCCGCGTCCAGGTTCCCCGACTCCAGCTCGGCGACGGCCGACACCACGAGCCGTAAGCCGTGCGAGCGCACGAACTCCTCCGTGGGACGGGACAGCGCCTGCTCGGTGAAGCGCCGCACCTGGCGGGGAGCCTTCAGGTCCCGGTAGCACTCGGCGGCGTCCGCCGCGAAGCGGTCGTATCCGTAGAAGCCGAGCCACGACGGGTCGTTGTCACCGTCCCGTGCACGCTCGAGCCACCCCTCGGCCGCCCGCAGCGCCGCACCCGCCGCCTGCGCGTCACTGGCGCGCGCGTGTGCGCGTGCCTCGACGAGGCAGAAGAAGCTCATCGTGCGTGCGGTGGCCAGACCGCGGTTGCGCTCCAGGGCCGCCTGCGCCAGGTCGACGCCCTCGTCGCCGAAACCGCGGTAGGTCGCCTGGAGGGACATGGAGGCGAGGACGTACCCCCCGAGGGGGACGTCCGCCGCCGCGCGGGCCAGGCGCAGGGCCTGGATGTAGTAGCGCTGCGCGGCCTCCTGCTGGCCCGTGTCGAAGGCCATCCACCCGGCCAGGCGCGTCAGTTCGGCCGACGCCCCGAAGAGCGAGCGGCCCACCTCGTCCGAGTACGAACCGAGCAGCAGGGGTGCGGCCTCGACCCGCAGGCACTCCGGGACCATCGACGAACGCCAGTCCCCACCCCCGTACTTGGAGTCCCAGCGCCGGGCGTCCTCGGCGGCCTCCCGCAGCTTCAGTACGTCGCTGTGGCCGACCTTCATCGGCTGCGCGCTGTTCGTGCTCTCATCGGCATGGCCCACTTCGCGGGGCACATCCAGGGGAACGTCACGGGCGACCGAGCTGTCGGCCGGGGTTATCAGCCAGCGCGAGGCCGGCGTCGCGTACGCGCTCACGGCGAAGGAGCCCGCGAGGGACTGCCAGATGCCGCCGCTGCCCGCACGCCTGCCCGCCAGATCGAGGCGGTAGAGCTCGGTCGCCGACTTCACCGCGGCGCCCACGTCGCGCGGGAAGGCGAGGCCCACCTCAGGCGCCGGATCGGCGTCCGCGAGCCCGATCTCGTGCAGCGGAACGGGGCGGCCGAGCTTCTGCCCGATGGCCGCGGCGATGAGGTGCGGGGCGGCGCCCTGCGGCACCATGCCCTTGGACACCCACCGGGCCACCGATGTCTTGTCGTACCGAAGCGTCAGCCCGCGTTGAGCGCCGAGGTCGTTGACCCGGCGCGCGAGCCCCGCATTGCTGATTCCCGCGAGGGCGAGAACGGTGCCGAGTTTTTCGTTCGGCCCGCGTTGCTCCCTGGACATGCGCCACCCCTCGACCACAGACGGCTGCCGTGCGGTGGCTTGACCGCGCGGCATTCGTGCTGCGTTCTCTCAGGGGCAGCGGCGTCCGCGACTACGACCGCCGTGGCTGGGAACTTCGACCGCAAGAGCATTTGGCCGAGCCCCCAGGAATATGCCTCCGCGAAAACATCAGCACACACAGCGTAGTTCGCCGAATCCCAAGCGTTAAGAGGCGCAGTTCCGGATGGCGAGATTGTTGCCGGTAGGGAAGCGCGCAGGTGCCGGGGTGTGCTCCGGGTGTGTGGCCGTGCGCCTACGTGTGCGCTCTTCACCGGCCATAAGGGGAGCGCTTCCATAGATGGTGCGTGGGTCGGCCCGCTGCGCTGGAGTCAGCGGGCTGGGGGACACCGCCACCTTCATCCCCGCGGGTGGCGGAGCCGGTCCGGGGGGCGAACGCCGCCTCCCGGACTGTGTGTTGCCATGTGAGGTTCCGTCGCGCGAGCTTCCCCCGCTGATTTGGCCGAAAAACGACTCCTCGGAAGCCGGGCCAATTCGCCTCGGCACAAGGGGAAGGGCATGGTTGCGCCCTTCAAGTACCGCTCCCCCGGCCCACATTAAAGGGAGTGCGAGCACCCCCGTAGCCCTTCCTGCGCGCCTCCTTCGTGGCAGCATGGGACCCCAGTTCTTCGATGCACTGGTTGTCCACAGCCTGTGGAGGCAACGATGCGGTGGTTGGTGGGGTGGAGCAGCACTGCCGCGAAGCCTTCGATGGTGGGCTCGGCCGGGGCCACCGGTGAGAACGGCGAGACCGTTCACCCCGTGGGGTCCCAACTGCTCTGGGGTGACCCGGATCCGCTGTGGGCGGTGGGTGACTGGCGTGCCGACGAGGTGCGCACGGTGCAGGCCGACGCGCAGACGCGCATCGCGGTCCTCGGCACCTGCGGGGCGAGCGACGAGGAGCTCAGGGTCGGTCTGTTCGCGGCACGCGGCGGCGCCCTGCGGCACCTGACCGCGTGGTCCGGGAGCTACACCGCGGTCGTCCAGGTCGGGCGCCGCGTCATGGTCGCCGGGGACCTGGCGGGCGCGCGCCCCGTCTTCTACACCCCCTGGGCGGACGGCACGGCCTTCGCGACGGCCGCGCTGCCGCTCGCCGACCTCATCGAGGCCCACCTGGACATCGGCCACCTCGCGGCGCTGCTCGCGGCGCCCGACGTGCCGGAGGCGCTCCAGGACTCGACGCCCTACCAGGGCGTGCGGCGCGTGCCACCGGGGCACGCCCTGATCCTGCGCGCGGGCGCACGGGAGATCGCCGGGTACGAACACGTGGCGTCCCTCGCGGTCGCCGCCGCTTCGACCGACGAGACCAGCGCGGTGGACGGCGTCCGTGACGCCCTCGTAGAGGCGGTACGCACCCGCCTAGGCGCCCCGCGGCACGTCCCCGGGGCGGACATCGACCCGGGGCCCGTGCCCGGCATGGGGCCCGCCGAGCGGCGTGCGGCGCGCGGAATGCCGGTGCCCGGCATCGGTGCCGACCTCTCCGGAGGGCCCGCGTCCGGCACCCTCGCGCTGCTCGCGGCGGGCCTCCCGGGGATGCCGGGCACGGTCCTCGGCCACGGCACGGGCGCGGGGGAGCGGCTCCTCGCCGTCACCTTCAACGACCTCGCGGTCAACGGCCGCGAGGCCGAGCTCGAACGGGCGGGCGCCATCGCGGCCAATCCCCGCCTGCACCACGTAGTGGTCGCCGCGGGCGAAGAGGCTCTCCCGTACGCCGACTTGGACGGCCCTCTCACGGATGAGCCGAGCGCGTCCCTCGTCACCGCCCAACGCCACCGCACGCGGCTCGCGTCGGGCAGCGCGGACCACTTCACGGGGTACGGCGCCCGGCAGGTGCTCGACGCGCATCCGGCACGCCTCGCCGACCTCCTGATGGACCGCAGACGCCGCCATCTGGTGCGCCCCGTCGCGGCGTTGGCGAAGGCGGACGGTTCCGCCGGGTCCGTGATGGTCCCCGCGCGCGTGTACGGCGCCGCGCGCAAGCTCTCCCGGATGTCCTACCGCGCGGGCGTCGACTCGCTCGCCGAGCGCCTCCTGCAACGCCGCTTCGACGAACCGGGCGGGGCCGTGGGGGCATCGCTCGCCGCCCTCGCGTGGGCCAGACCCGGGCCCGCGGCGAGATGGCTGACAGGCGAGGCCCTCGCTGAAGTATCGGTTCGCCTCCAGGACACGACAGGGCGCCCCGGCGCCGGACCCGGCCAGCGACCCGGTGAGTTCCGGGCCCGTGCGGCCCTCGCCCGGCACGCGGCGGACCTGCGCGTCCTGGAGCAGGCCGCCGAGGTCCGCTTCCAGCGCCTGCACGCGCCCTTCCTGGACAACCAGGTGGTCCGGGCCTGCCGCGCGCTCCCCGTCGCCCTGCGCGTCCAGCCAGGGGCTCGCGCCGCCATCCTGCGTACGGTCCTGGAAGGCGCCGGAGTGGCCGAGCTGCCACCCGGCTGGGGGGCTCCGTCCCACGCGTCGTCCGCCGCGGCCTCGCGCACGGGCCTGCGGGTGGCCGTGGACGACTTGATCGCCCTCTTCGACACACCCTTGCTCGCGCAGGCGGGCCTGGTGGAGGCCCGCGTGGTCCGCAAGGCACTGCGCTCGGCGGCAGAGGGAGAGCCACTGCCGCTGGACGGCCTGGCGGACCTGGTCTCCACGGAGCTGTGGCTCCGCCGGTTGCTGTCCCGCAGGGGGACGTGCTGGACGGGGACGCCGGCCCGGCAGCGGGCGGTGCCCACGGGGAGCGTTGTGCCGCAGCGGGGGGCGCTGGGGGCGGGGCGGTAGCTGGATACCCGGCCTTCGTCGGAGCCGGAAAGTCCGGGCAGGTCCCGGAAGGGACAGGCCTGGGAGAGGAAACCCCGCGCCCCAACCCACCCCACCGGCGAGAATGACCCCGTGCGGTACAGGATCCTGGGCACCACAGAGGCGTACGACGAACAAGGGGCACCCCTGCCCGTAGGGGGACGACGCCTCCGCGCCGTCCTGGCCACCCTCGCGCTCACCCCCCACCGCACGGTCTCCGCGGAAACCCTCATCGCCGAGGTATGGGCACCGGACGAGGCCGCCCCCACCGACGCCCCCGCCGCCCTCCAAGCCCTCATCGGCCGCCTCCGTCGCTCCCTCGGCAAGAACGCCATCGCATCGGAACCCGGCGGCTACCGCCTCACCGCCATCCCCGAAGACATCGACCTGCACCGCTTCGAACACCTTGTACGCGAGGGGAAAGCGGCCCTCGACCGCGACGACCCGGCGTCAGCCGCCCGCACCCTGCGCGAAGCACTCGCCCTGTGGCGCGGCCCCGCCCTCGCCGATCTCCCCGACCGCAGCGCGGCGACCCGGCCCGAAGCCCTGCGCTCGGAGGCCATCCGCGCGCGGATCGAGGCCGACCTGCACCTGGGCCGCGCATCCGACGTCGTACCGGAGCTGAGGGAACTCACTGACGCCCAGCCGTACGACGAGGCGCTGCACGCCCTCCTGATCCGCGCCCTGCGCGACGCGGGCCGGGGTGCGGACGCCCTCGCCGCGTACGAGAAGGCGCGCCGCACGCTGGCCGAGACGCTCGGCGCGGACCCGGGCCCGGAACTCCGCGCCCTGCACGCGGAGTTGCTGAGCCCAAGAGAGGCCGCGGCGCCCACCGTCGGGCCACCGGAACGGGCAGAGCGCCCCGACAGACACGACAGGCCCGACAGAACAGGGAACCTCCGCCCCCGCCTGACCTCCTTCGTCGGCCGGGAACCGGAACTCGCCGCCATCCGTTCAGACATACGACGGGCACGCCTGGTCACCCTCACCGGACCCGGCGGCTCCGGCAAGACCCGCCTCGCCGAGGAAGCCGCCACCGGGCATCCGAAGGCATGGCTGGCCGAGCTCGCACCGCTCGACCATCCCGAGGCGGTCCCCGGCGCTGTCGTCAGCGCGCTCGGTCTGCGCGAGACCGTGCTGATGACCAGCGAGTTGACGGTGCCGCAGGACGACCCGGTCGCCCTGCTCATCGAGTACTGCGCCCCGCGCAGCCTGCTACTGCTCCTTGACAACTGCGAACATGTCATCGGCGCCGCCGCCGACCTCGCCCAGACCCTCCTCACGCACTGCCCCGACCTCACCGTCGTCGCCACCAGCCGCGAACCCCTGGGCGTGCCCGGTGAGTTCGTCCGACCCGTGGAGCCGCTCCCGCCCGATCCTGCGCACCGCCTCTTCACCGAGCGCGCCGCGGCGGTGCGTCCCGACTTCGACGCCACCCGTGACCCCGAGGCCGTCGCCGAGATCTGCCGCCGCCTCGACGGCCTCCCGCTCGCCATCGAGCTGGCCGCCGCCCGTCTGCGCCTGCTCACCCCGCGCCAGATCGCCGACCGCCTCGACGACCGCTTCCGCCTCCTCACCAGCGGCAGCCGCACGGTGCTGCCCCGCCAGCAGACCCTGCGCGCCGTCGTCGACTGGTCCTGGGAGCTGCTCGACGAGGCCGAGCGGACCGTGCTGCGCGAGGTGTCCGTCTTCGCGGGCGGCTGGGATCTCGCGGCGGCGGAGGCCGTCTGCACCGGGCCCGCCGCCGACCTCATCGGCGCCCTGGTGGACAAGTCCCTGCTCATCGCCGAGCCCACGGCCAGGGGCGACATGCGCTACCGCATGTTGGAGACCATCCACGAGTACGCGTCCGAGCGGGCCGCCGAGACGCCGGACCTCCGCGCCGCCGCGGGCCGCCGCCACACCGCGTACGTCCGCGCCCTGGTCGAACAGGCCGAGCCGTTGCTCCGCTCGGGGGAGCAACTCCCGTGGATCCAGCGCCTTGAGACCGATCTCGACAACATCCGCGCGGCGCTGCAGCGCACGATCGAGTCCCCCGCGGAGGAGGACGCCCTGGCCCTCGCCCTGGGCATGGGCTGGTTCTGGTGGCTGCGGAACTACCGCAGGGAGAGCACGGAGTGGATCGTCCGCATCCTGCGCCTCGCACCACCGATGGGGCCCGAGGAGCCGATGGGGCCCGAGGAGCCGGAGGGGCCCGAGGGGCCGGATGGCACCCCCGGCGGCATCCTCGACGGTTCGGACGGCGACCCGCTCTACTGGCCCTGGATGAGCCTGCGCCTCCTGCACCTCTTCCTGGTGGCGGAGTCCAGGCCGACGGAGATGCTGTCCGGGGACATCGATCGCGCGTACATCGGGCGGTTGCGGGACATCTTCGCGCGGCCGGTGCCTGCGGCGGCCAGGTTTCCCGGGATCATCTGGCCGATCGCCGTCTTCTTCCTCGACGGCTTCATGATGGCCAGGCCCGCCCTGGACGCGGTGGTCGACAACTGCCGCAGGTTCGGTGGGGATTGGGAGCTGGGCGTCAGCCTGATGTTCCGTACGCACGTGGCGGTCGACGCTCCGGGCAACCTGAGCGGGGTCGACGAGGACATCGCCGAGCTGCGCGTCCTGAGCGCACGTGCGGGCGACCGCTGGATGCGCGCCCAGGTGTCCAGCGCCGCGGGCGAGGCCGCGATGGCGCGCAGCCGCCACGAAGAGGCACGCATCGCGTTCGAGGACGCGCTGCGGCTCGCCGAAGAGGTCGGTGCCTACGCGGAGACGCCCTTCCTGATCGTCCGGCTCGCCGAGATCGCCTACCGCAAGGGCGACCGTGCGGTGGCGGCGAAGACCCTCCAGGAGGCGGAGGTCGAATCCGACCGCTATGGGGTGGCGGATTCCCGCGCCTTCCTGCGGCTGTTGCAGTCGCTGATGGCGCTGGACGACGGCGACGTCGTCAAGGCCCGCGCCCTGTGCGACGCGTGCCGTGAGGATGCCTCGCGCGGCACGCCGCCACCGCAGTTCAACGCCGCGCTTGAAGGCCTGGAGGCCAAGATCGTGGCCGCGGAGTCCGGGCCTGAGCAGGCGCTGCCGATCCTCGCCGAAGGCCTGCGCGAAGCCCTGGAGAAGGACTGCGCGGAGATGATCGTCGCGGGCCTCGTGGACGGTGGGGCCGCCCTGGTGAGCCTGCTCGACGACCATCCGCGCGCGGCCCGCCTGCTCGCTTGCGGCACCCGGCTGCGGACTCCCCATCCGCGCCCCATGCCGGAACTTGTCGACGCCGAGCGGATCGAGAGCGCGGCGCTCGCCGCCATCGGCCCGCGCCGGTACGAGGCCGAGCGCGCGGCGGGCAGCGAACTCACCGCCGAAGAGGCACTCGCTGAGCTGAGCTGAGCTGAAACGAGCTGAAACGAGCTCGACTGGACCGAGCTGTAACGACCCGCAGCTCCCGTACAGCGCTTACGTACAGCGCTCCCGTACAGCGCTCCCGTACAGCGCTTACGTACAGCGGAACCGCGACTGCGCCCAGTCCGCGAGCGCGGCCGAGTCGAACGGCGAGTGCGGCTCGACGACCAGGCGGATCGTCTTGCGCCCGGTCAGGTTCACCTGCATTGGCACCGCCGGATCCCCGCCATTTATCAGCGGCGACTGCCACAGGCGCGCACCGTCCCCGAAGACGGAGAAGCGCACCTTGCCGAGGCCCATCGTCATGTCGTCGACACCGACGACCGCTTCGTACGAAGAGCACGTCCGGTTCAGATCGATGGTGACCGATGACTGCCCGTGGACCGTCACACCATGGCCGTACTGCCGGCCGCCGATGGACAAGCCGTTCCGCTGCCAGACCCAGCTGCTCTCGCCGAGCCGCATCTCGGGCTTGGTGCCGTCACCGACGACGCCGTACTCCAGCTCGCTCCACTGGTAGACCACCGGGGCGGGCGGCGGCGGAGGCGGCGGCTTGGGCTTCGGCTTGGAGGGCGTGGGCTTGGGCGTCGGCTTCGGCTCGGGGGCCGGCGGCTTCGGCTTAGGGGTGGGCGTCGGGGTCGGCTTGGGCTTCGGCTTCGGGGGAGGCGTCGGCTTCGGCTCGGGGGCCGGCGGCGGGGGCTTGGGCTTCGGCTTGGGGGGCGGCGGTTTGCTCGGCTCGACGGGCTGCACCGCCGGGGGCTTCTCGGCGTTCGGCAAATCCTTGGGCTTGTCGCCGCCGCCCGCGGTGAGGGCGATCGCCACGGCTGCCGCCGCGACGACCACAGCCGCCGCGATACCGCCCTTCGCGGGCGCACCGAGCCCCTCGGAGGCGGCCGCACCGCCCGCGGCGCCACCGGACGAACCGCCGCTCGCCGCTGCCGCACCCGCGGCGCCTGCGCCCGCCGCACCCGCGGCGCCACCGCCGACGAGCGCGGCCACTTTCGCGTACCCCGCGGCACCGAACCAACCGATGACCGCGATCGGCACGACGCCGGGAATCCCGCTCGCGACTTCCTTGATCTGGCCCGCGGCCAGGCGGCACTTGGCGCACTCCGCAAGGTGGGCGCGCAGGCCGCGCTCGGCCCGCGTGCGCAGGCTGCCGCGGGCGTAGGCGCCGAGGCGGTCGGCGTAGCGAGCGCATTCCTCGTTCTGGGCGAGCGATGTGCTCACGTGGGCCTGGAGATACGCCTCCTTGAGCCCCTCGCGGGCCCGCTTGGCGAGCACGCGGGTGCCGTTGGCGTCGAGGCCGAAGAGCGTGGCGACGTCGCTCGGGGACTCGTCCTCGACCTCCGTGTGCCACAGCACGGCCTGCCAGCGTTCCGGAAGGCTCCGGAACGCCTGCATGGCCATGGTCTGCTCGGCCTCGTGCATCGCGCGCACGTCCGCGCCCAGGTCGAGCGTGTCGTCGTTCGAGACCTCGGAGCTGCGCGCGGACTGTGCCGCGAACACCGCGAAGTCCTCGACCAGTTGCTCCCGCTTCGCCGACTTCGTCCACCCGGCGGCGACGCGGCGCACCGTGGTGAGCAGATAGGCGCGCACCGCGTGCTCGGGCCCGCTGCCGCCCCGGACCGCCTGCAGCATCCGCGCGAAGACCTCGGCCGTGAGGTCGTCGGCGGTGTGCGCGTCCCGGCAGCACGTGCGGGCGTACCGGCGCACCGCTTCGGCGTGCCTTCGGTACAGCTCCTCGTACGCGGTGTCGTCGCCCGCCCGCATCCGGGCGATCAAGTCACTGTCGGACGGCGGGGCGTCCGAGGGCGTGGGTGCCGTGACCTCGGCCGGTGGAGCGGCGGACGCGGCCGCCTCGCCCCGGACACCTTCCCGCTGCGGTGGAACGCTGGGGTCCGCGCCGACGGGATCCGCACCGCCGAGGCCGCTGCCCGCGGGCCCGCTGCCTCCGGGCCCGCCCTGACTCGGCACCTGTCGAGAGGGCAGCCCAGCGGCTTCCTCGCCCAAGGCGGGGGACGACTCGTCCCGCCCGTCACCACTCATCGCGGAAGCCCCCGCTTGCAGACTCAGACCCGGCCACCGCAAAGAGTGTCATACGGTCGTGCTCCGGCGTACGGCGATGACGGTCAACCACCCGTCCGAGGTGATTTCCCGGATTCGAGCACTACCGTTCACTCATTCGGGGAAGACTCAACCGCCGTGTGTTTAACGGCAGTTGAGCTTCCCCGGTGCCGCGTCACACCGTAGGGCGCGAGCGCAGTCCCTCGAGCAGGATGTCCAGCAGCCGTGAGGAAGCAGCCGCCTGCTGCGCCGCGTCCGGCAGCGCGGGCGCCGCCGTGGCTATCACGAGGAGCACGTCCGCCACGGTCACGTCCGCCCGCAGCTCGCCCGCCGCGCGTGCCCGGTCCACGAGGCGCCCGACGACGTCGAGGAGCTCGACCGCGCCCGGGTCGTCCGCCACCGACTCCTCGGCAGGAGCCGAGCGCTGTTCGACGAGCCGCAGGTCAGGGCCGGACAGAGCCGCCTGCCGCTGCTGCGGCACCCGCGCGTCGTCCTCCCGCGCACCGGCGACTTCGTCGGCGACGCTCACCCGGAGCACCTGCGGCGGCAGGAGCCGCCCCGCGCCCGACGCGACGGACGTCCGCAGGAAGCGCGAGAGCGCCGACCACGGCTCGTCCTCCTGACCGAGCGCCGAACGCGCCTGGTCGGTCAGCCGGGATGTCTCCTCCTCGGCTATGCGCCGGACCAGCACGTCCTTGCTCGGGAAGCGCCGGTAGACCGTGCCCACGCCGACCCGTGCGCGCCGTGCCACGTCCTCCATCGGCGCGCCGTACCCCAGCTCGCCGAAGACCTCGCGCGCCGCGCGAAGGACATGCTCGAGATTGCGCTGTGCGTCCACACGCAGCGGCGTCGAACGCGGTCCGTCCCCCATGTCGCGTCCGTTCCCGCTGGTGGCGAGGGCTGATGCCGACGCCGAAGTCGAAGTCCAGTGAGATTCCTGAATATGCATACGCGTTCCCCCGGTAATGACGTCTCCCCCCGGAGACACTCCCCGCCATTGACTACCGGAGTGTGAGGAGCAAGCCCGATTCCCGAGCCCCGTAGCTGGACCCGACGAGCGCATCCCCCGACACCCCGACAGCACACGAACATAGTTGAGCCAGAGTCAATTCAGAAGGGGCGGGTTCCGCACGGACCGCCCCCCGATCGGAGTACGCGCCGGTTCCGACCCGATTGCACCCCCTGACTTCCCCCCTCTTTGCCCCGCTGACCTGCACACCTTTCATGCGCGCCGCCAAGGCCCCTTCGGCGCGTCGCACGCCCCGACCGGTCACACAAATTGTCGAGGCTGTGGACAAACTCCAGAGCTGGGTGCGTCATGGGGTGGTGAAGGAACCTGTGCGCATTCTCGTTGTGGGCGGCGGCTACGTCGGCATGTACACCGCGCTGCGCCTCCAGCGGAAGCTCAAGCCGGAGCTGAAGCGGGGCGAAGCGGAGATCGTGGTGGTGACGCCCGACCCGTATATGACCTACCAGCCGTTCCTGCCCGAAGCCGCGGCAGGCTCGATCTCGCCGCGGCACGTGGTGGTCCCGCTCCGCCGTGTCCTGGACAGATGCCGGATCGTCATCGGTGAGGTCAAGGCGGTCGACCACGCGAAGCGCACGGCGTCCTTCACCACGCTCGCCACCGAGGACGAGGGCGCGGGCCCCGTCGACATCACGTACGACGAACTGGTCCTCGCCCCCGGCTCCGTCTCGCGCACCCTGCCGGTCCCCGGCCTCGCCGAGCACGGCGTCGGCTTCAAGACCGTCGAAGAGGCCATCGGCCTGCGCAACCACGTCATCGAGCAGATGGACATCGCCTCGTCGACGCGCGACCCGGCCGTCCGCGACGCCGCCCTCACCTTCGTCTTCGTAGGCGGTGGATACGCGGGAGTCGAGGCACTCGGCGAGCTGGAGGACATGGCCCGCTACGCCTCGCGGTACTACCACAACGTCAAGGCCGACGACATGAAGTGGATCCTCGTCGAGGCCTCCGGGCGGATCCTCCCCGAGGTCGGCGAGGAGATGGGCAAGTACACCGTCAGTGAGCTGCGGCGCCGCAATATCGACGTACGCCTGGAGACCCGCATCGACTCGTGCGAGGACCGGGTCGCCGTCCTGAACGACGGCTCGCGCTTCCCCACTCGCACGGTCGTGTGGACCGCCGGCGTCAAACCGCACCCGGTGCTCGCCGCGACCGACCTGCCGCTGAACGAACGCGGCCGCCTGAACTGCACCGCCCAGCTGACCGTCGACGGGCACGCGCACGCGTGGGGCGCGGGAGACGCGGCAGCCGTCCCCGATGTCACCGCGGACGACCCCGGCAAGGAGTGCGCCCCCAACGCCCAGCACGCCGTACGCCAGGCCAGGACACTCGGCGACAACATCGCCGCGTCCCTGCGCGAACAGCCCCTCAAGGAGTACACGCACAAGTACGTGGGCTCCGTGGCGTCCCTGGGCCTCCACAAAGGCGTCGCACATGTCTACGGACGGAAGCTGAAGGGCTACCCTGCCTGGTTCATGCACCGCGTCTACCACCTGAGCCGGGTACCCACCCTCAACCGCAAGGCCCGGGTGCTCGCCGAATGGACCCTGTCCGGCCTGTTCAAACGCGAGATCGTCTCCCTGGGGTCGCTCGAGCACCCGCGTGCGGAGTTCGAACTCGCTGCCGGGGGCAGAGGCCCGAAGGAGTCCTCCTGACCGGAGGCCGGAACTCCCCGCGAGACACCGGCGTCTGACGGATGTCAGTCCGGTCGGCCAGACTGTTCGTGTGACCATGGGCGGGCCAGGACCGCCGGAAACCCCCGCCCGATCCAGAAGCGACATCACGAGGCCTACCGCAGTGAACTTCACGCGCTGGAGCGCCCGGCTCCCCGGAACGCAGCGCCGCGCCGCGGCGCGCACCGACCTGGGGATCTCCCCGCCACAGCGACCCGAAAGCTCCGTCCCCGCGGCCCGCGCCGAGGGCGGCAAGGAGGGCACGACCCTCACCCCCGTCGCCGCCGGCGTCGACCAACTGCCGACCCGTGAGGTGCTCGACCGCGTCCCGGCCCTCGTCGCCCTGGTGCACGGCCCCGAGCACCGCATCGCGTACGTCAACGACGCGTACGCCACCGCCTTCGGCGACCGCCCCGTGGGCGAACCGGCCCGCGAGGCACTGCCCGAGCTGGACGAGCTCGGCCTGCTGCCCCTCCTGGACCAGGTCCTGCGCAGCTCCAAGCCGCGCACGGTCAAGTCCCGCAAGACCCCGAGCGGCCGCTCGTACACGTTCACCTGTACCCCCGTGACGCTCCCCGTGAGCGGCTCCGAGGCAGGGCTCAAGGACGACGGCGTCCTCGTCTTCGCGGCCGACGTCACCGACCACGCGGAGGCCGCCGAGAGGCTGCGGGCCAGCGAGCGCACCCAGCGCGAGACGGCCGTCACGCTGCAACGCTCGCTCCTTCCCCAGGAGTTGGAGCAGCCCGACGACCTGCGCATCGCCGCCACGTATCAACCGGGCGGCACGGAGGCAGCGGTCGGCGGCGACTGGTACGACGTGATCACCCTCGGCGGCGGCCGCACCGCCCTGGTCATCGGCGACGTCATGGGCCGCGGTGTCCGCGCGGCGGCCGTCATGGGCCAGCTCCGCACGGCCGTGCGCGCCTACGCCCGCCTGGACCTGCCCCCGCACGAGGTCCTGCAACTCCTCGACGGCCTCGCCGCCGAGATCGACGCCAGCCAGATCGCGACGATGGTCTACGCGGTGCACGACCCGAACGAAGGCAGCCTCGTCTACGCCTCCGCCGGGCACCTGCCCATCCTCGTACGCGACGAGGGCGGAACGATCCACCGCGCGGAGGAGCCCACGGGCCCGCCGCTCGGCACCGGCGGCTGGCTGCACACCTCGGGGTCGGTCCCGCTGGGCCCCGGCTCGACCGCGGTCCTCTACACGGACGGCCTGGTCGAGCGGCGCAGCGAGGACATCGACGAAGGCGTCGCCTCCCTGGAGCGCGCCCTCGCGGGCGCCACCGGCACACCCCAGGTGGTGTGCGACCGCCTGATCCGCGCCCTGGGAGTGACGGCCGACCACGACGACGACGTGGCGGTCCTCGTCCTCCAGCACCCGGCACGCACCGGCCTGGACGCCGAGCTGTTCCGGAACGCCGCCCTGGAGCTGCTCGGCGGCGTGGAAGCGGCGCCACGCGCGCGTGCCTTCGCCACCGGCGTCCTCGCCAGCTGGCGCTTCCCGCCCGAACTGCACGACCTGGGAGTCCTCGCGGCCAGCGAACTGGTCGCCAACTCCCTCCAGCACGGCACCCCACCGATGAGGCTCCGCCTGCGCCGCACGGACCGCCGACTGATCATCGAGGTCACGGACGGCGACGACCACCTGCCCAGACGCCGCCGCGCCGACCCCGCGGACGAGGCGGGCCGTGGCATCGCGATCATCGCCACGATCGCCTCGAACTGGGGCTCACGACGCACGCCGGGCGGCGGCAAGGCGGTCTGGTGCGAATTCGCCCTGCCGCGCGGGTAGTGGCCCGGTAACGCCCTAGGAGTTGGCCGGTACGGGCTCGGGGGCGCCCTGTGCGACCACCCGGCTCTTGGCCACGTACGGCTGATTCTGCAGCGGAGTGAGCTGCCGCCCCAGTCGTACCGCGAGCACCGTGATGCCGAGCGAGAACAGCAGGAACGTCACGATGTACGGCCCGTGCAGCGCGGCCCCCATCGGACCGCCGACCGCAGGACCGACCGCGAGCGCCAGCTGCTTCACCAGGGCGAAGGCCGAGTTGTACTGACCGACCATCCCGGCCGGAGCCAGATCGGCGACCAGCGGGGCGACGGTCGGCGACAGCATCGCCTCACCGAGCCCGAAGAGCGCGTACGTGGAGATGAACGCGGCGGTGGCCATGGCCTGGCTGCCGTGCCCGAGCCCCGCGTAACCGGCCGCGATCCACGCGACGGCCCAGATCAGACCGACGGCAGCGATCACGCGCGACCGCTTGCGCCGCTCGACGAACTTCAGGACGGCGAACTGCGCGATGACGATCACGGCCGTATTGGCGGCGAGCGCGATGCCCAGGGTCGACGGCGAGATCCCGGCCGCCTCCACGCCGTACGCGGAGAGACCCGACTCGAACTGGCCGTAGCAGGCGAAGAACAGCACGAAGCCGAGCACGCACAGCTGGACCATCGCCTTGTGCCGAAGGATCGCCCGCAGACCACTCTGCGGCGCGGACCCGTCCTTGGGCACGGCGCCCTGGATGGACGGCGCGTGCGGAAGGCGCACGGAGACGACGATCGCGGCGAGCACCAGGAACATCACGGCCTCGATGGAGAACAGCGTCGTGAAGCTGCTCGGGTCGTGCTCGTCGACGATCTGCCCGCCGATGAGCCCACCGATACCGAGCCCCAGGTTCTGCAGAAAGAACTGCATCGCGAAGGCGCGCGTACGCGTGGTGGGCGTAGAACACCAGACGATCATGGTCGCGAGCGCCGGCTGCATCACCGCGGTACCGGCACCGAGAAGGGCCGCCGAGACGATCGCCGTCGGCTCACTGTTCGCGAAGCCCAGGGCGAGGGCACCCACCGAGGCGGTCAGCGCGGCTCCCATGAGTACGGGGAGCGGGCCGCGGCGGTCGATGACGCGCCCGGTGACGGGCAGGACGATCAGCGCGGCCATGGCAAAGGCCGCGAGCACGATGCCCGCCGCACCGGCTCCCAGATCCCGCACCTGCGCCACGTAGACGTAGAGGAACGGAACCGTGAACCCGACGCCGAACGCGCTGAGCGCGCTGCCGACCTGAATACGACGCATCGCTGCGCCCATCGCCCTGGTCACTTTCACCTGCCTTAGGAGTTAGATGTGAAGACTTCGAAGCTAAAGTTAGAAGCTAAACAATACACACAGAAGGACTTCAACGCCAAGCGAGGCCGTGCCATACTGCGGGCCATGGGTGACACTCCCGGCCCCACTGAGCCGACTCTCGAAGAGCAGATCGCCGCCTACCAGCGGGAGTTCCAGGACCTCGACCCGCAGGTCGAGGAGATCGTCTCGGCCCTCGGCCGCCTCAACCGGCGCATGAGCGTCGCCTACGGGCGGCAGACCGCGACCCTCGGCATCAGCAACGCCGAGTGGGAGGTCCTCAAGGCCCTCGTCCTCTCCGGCGCCCCGTACCAAATGGGCCCCGGCGAGCTCGCCAAAGGCCTCGGCCTCACGCCGGCGGCCATGACCCACCGCATCGACCGCATGGTGGCGGAGGGCCTGGTGACGCGGGACCGCGACGAGACCAACCGTGTACGAGTGATCGTCGAGCTCACCGCGGAGGGCCGCGAGAAGTGGCTCGAGGCGATGCGCCTCGCGACGGTGTTCGAGGAGGACCTCCTCCAGGACCTCTCCCAGGAGGAGCGCGGCGCCCTCGGAGAGGTACTGACTCGCCTCCTACGCAGGGTGGAGCACGCCCAGCCGGACGCGGGCGGACGCCTCACCGACCTGGACTGAGAGCGGCTGAAGCGCTCGACCTCGGGCGTTTGACAGTCACCAAGCCGATCCGTAAGGTTCTTCGGGTTGCCACGGAGCCGTAACGGTTCTGCGACAGCACCTCCCGCCGCTGAGAAGCGGCAAACAAACCCTGCACGACATCCCACCGGGAACGATTTCGGCATGTCCGAATTCAATTCCAGGACTCGATTATGAGTAGCCGGGAAGAACCGCTAGAGTTTGAGACGTCGGAACGGCCCAACAGCCGGGAAGACAAGCCCCGCTGACTGGGAATCAGGCCCGAAAGGATCTGGTAGAGTCGGACTCGCCGGAAAGGGAAACGCGAAAGCCGAAAGGCCGGAGCGAGAACCGGAAAGGCACCGAGGAAATCGGACACGAAAGAGTCTGATAGAGTCGGAAACGCAAGAACGAAACACAGAAACACAGTACAAAAGAAACAC